>JBJOKH010000035.1:0-3387 GCA_046046195.1 Actinomycetota bacterium
AAGACTATGTAAAGGTTTATGGCCAGGTTCAGAAGCTGGCTGACTATCGGATTAAGCCGATAGCCAGGGTGATTCATAGCGACACCTTTGAGATGCTGATTGCTCTGGTGATTGTGGTGAATGCGGTCTGTTTGGCCATATTGACTTTCCCCAACATTGATCCAGAAACCCGACAGCTCGTTCTGACGCTGGACTATGTCTGCCTTGGCATCTTTGTGGTTGAGCTGATTGTTCGAATGATTTCCTATGGCAAGAAGCCATGGATGTTCTTCAGAAGCGGTTGGAATATCTTTGACTTTTTGATTATTGCCGCCACTCCAATCTTTGCCGGCCAAACCACCATTCTCCGTTTGCTGCGTATTTTTAGATTGATCAGAATCTTTAGGTTCTTGCCAGAGGTGAGAATCTTGAGTGCATCGATTGTGAAGTCGATGCGGCCACTTCTGAGCATGTTTGCCCTGATCTGCTTGCTTTTGTTCCTCTACGGCATGATTGGCACCTATCTGTTTGGTGCTGCTTTGCCAGTTGCCTGGGGAACCATTGGGGCATCGGTGATGAGCTTGGTGATTCTCTTAACACTTGAAAACTTCCCCATTTACTTGGAAGAAGCAATTGCTGTGAACGGACTAGCTATTCCATTCCTGCTCTCCTATGTCTTCATAATCGTTTTCACTGTCTTAAATCTGTTAATTGGGATTGTTCTCAATGCTATGGATGAGGCAAGAGAAGAAGCTAAGGCTAAGGAAAAGGCTCCAGAGGGATTAGATCTGGTTGGTCAAAACGTTGATGAAATCAGTGCTGATGGTGTTGTCACGCCCGAAGAAATTAGAGCTCTGAAACTAGAGATTGTTCGATTGAAGGCGCTGCTCAAAGAGTAGTTTAAGGAACAACAACCTCTGCTTGCCATGCATCAAAGAAGCGATCAACCGCTCTTGTCATCATTTGGCGATAGCTGGATGCCAAGAGATCAGCCGCCCATAAAAGAGGTTCAGAGGTTTTGGGAACCTGCTCTAGATCTATCCCGCTGACTTTGAGTTCTTTCTCTACCTCTTTGAATGTCCTGGCATCTTCTTCAGAGGTGTAGCCGGCAAGTCTTTTCTCAAACAGGATGTGTTTGGTTTGGGGGTAGTGCTGAATGATGTGGCGAGAAAGTGCCTTGATTAGCTTTTCTCTGGCCTTTTCACCGTTTCGGTCATTGGTGTGAACGGGGCAGGAGGTTACAAGCTCCACACACTGCTGGGAAATCCTCTTTGAAATCTCCAGTAGTTCTTTATGCCCAGATTCACTTCGGAGCAGCTCAGTTCCGTGGATGGGTTCTCCGTGTCCTTTGGCCTTGAGAAACTCTCTGATCGGTTCTTCCTCCTCATAAGGAATCCCAATAGCAGCAAGGGCATAAAAAGGCTTTCGATTCTCGTCGTCAAAGAGCTGAAATGTTTCATCGACGTAGAAACGCAAGTGACCCCCTGTTTGGCCTAGCTAGAGCGTATTACCTGGAGTACTCTCCTTTCATGAGCAAAGGTAAGTGGCTGGGCATCATTGCCGGTGTCTTGGTTGTCCTGTTGGCCGGTGGAGCACTGGCGGTTGGTAACTATGTCTACACATCCGGAACCGTGGTTCCGTGCAAAATCAACGACGATGATTTAGCCAATAAGCCAGAAGAGTTCTTTACTCCTGATTCTGGTAACGGCCCCTTCCCAGGTCCCGGTTGGGAAAAGTGGGTCGGCACAGATCTGAGTGAGTGGTTTATGGAAGGAGTTCCATACACTGCCGAGACCATTCCCGTTTCAGATTCAATCAATCTGGCTGCTTGGTGGATCACGCCCGAGAGCGGTAATGGCAAGACAGTAATTGTTACCCACGGCATCGGAACTTCTCGAAGAGACTTCAACACTCTTCTTCCAGCCGGAATGCTTGTCAAAAACGGCTTTAATGTCTTGCTGGTTGACATGCGCGACACCGGCGAATCAACCTGCACCGATGGTCGTCACTCCGCCGGTCAAGAGGAGTCTTCTGACTTTGCCAAGGTGGCTGAGTGGGTTGTCAATGAAAAGTCTGTAGCCCCTGAATCACTTGGAATGTTTGGTGTTTCAGGTGGTGCAGTAACAACCTCCATGCTTCCTGCTAAGACAGATTTGGTTTCGGCATTTGCCATGGAGGGAACCATTTTTGATTTCAATGCTGCTGCCACCAGAGAGGTTGAATACCAGGGCTTCCCTGGCTTCTTATGGCAATTAGCACTCGCAGCAGCTCAGCTGTTCCATGGTGTGAATCTGACTGAAACTTCTGTCAAGCAAGGCATTGAGGCAGCGGGTGAGCGGCCAATGTTGATTCTGCATGGCGATAAAGACCAAAGACTTGATTACCAATCATCGGTTGATTTCTATGAATACGCCAAGAGCGTCGGGGTAAACGTCAAGCTAGAAACCTTTGTTGGGGCTGATCACACCGAGGGCATGCTGACCGAGGGCGGCCGCTATGCCAGGCTGCTGGCTGAGTTCTTCGGTTCTGCACTGCGCTAACAGTGCTGTTTTTTTCATATGACAATTGAGTTGCCCGGGAGTAGCCTAAAAGTTAATTGGGTTCCATAAACACTCAATTCAGAAAGTAAGACAATGAAAGTTGCTGGAAAAGTAGTTGTTGTGACCGGTGCTGGCTCTGGCATGGGTAGAGAGCTGACTCTCGAACTGGTTCGCCGCGGAGCAAAAGTGGCAGCGGTTGATATGCGAGCTGAGACACTGGCTGAAACAAAGAAACTAGCTGAAGACCTGGGCGGCAAAGTCGCCACCTACGCATTTGACATTACCGATAGCGCGCAAGTGGCAGCGCTGCCTGGCAAGGTCGAAGCAGACCTAGGACCAGCTGATGCGCTTGTAAATAATGCTGGCATCATCCAGAAGTTTGTGAAAGTAAACGAGCTTTCAATTGAAGATGCGATGCATGTGATGAAGGTGAACTTTGATGGTCCGCTGACTTTGATTAAGGCTTTCTTGCCAGGGCTCATGAAGAGGCCAGAAGCACACCTATTGAATGTTTCTTCGATGGGTGCCTATGCACCGGTTCCTGGTCAAAGCGTTTATGGAGCATCCAAGGCTGCCATCAAGCTCCTCACTGAGGGTCTTCGCTCGGAACTCATGGGAACCCCGGTTGGTGTGACGATTGTGTTCCCGGGAGCAGTAGCAACCAACATCGCCCAGAATTCCGGCATGGCAATTCCTGCCAACGCCGCTGATATGCCACAAACCAAAACAACCCCTGCTGACGTTGCGGCCAAGCAGATGGTTGATGCGATTGAGAACAACAAGCCAAGAATCACTATTGGCCCTGATGCCAAGTTCATGGACCGCTTCTCCAGGTTGAACCCGGTGGCGGCCGCCAACCTGATCTATA
>JBJOKH010000037.1:0-2531 GCA_046046195.1 Actinomycetota bacterium
AATCCCTTACGTCGAGTTGCTTCGCGAGCCTTACGGGCTGCCATTCTTGCGCTGGCAGCCTGAATTGCCTTGCGAACTACCTCTTTTGCCTGGTTTGGGTTGCGCTCAAACCAGTCGCCAAGCTGATCGTTTACAACGCGCTGAACAAATGCCTTGGCTTCGGTGTTACCGAGCTTGGTTTTGGTCTGTCCCTCGAACTGTGGTTCGGTGAGCTTCACCGAAATAACAGCCGTTAGACCCTCACGGACATCGTCACCGGTTAGGTTGTCGTCCTTTTCCTTGAGTAGGTTCTTCTCACGGGCGTACTTGTTCAATAGTCCAGTTAGCGCTGCGCGGAAACCCTCTTCGTGAGTTCCACCCTCGTGGGTGTTGATGGTGTTGGCGTAAGTGTGAACACCTTCGTTGTAACCAGTGGTCCACTGCATCGCGATTTCGACCGACATGTTCTTCTCGTCGTTCTCAGTCTCGATCGAGATGATCTCGTCGTGCACAACGTCAACCTTTTTGGCTGAGTTCAAGTACTCGACGTAGTCGCTTAGGCCCTTTTCGTAGTGGTAGGTGTCGTTCTGACCATTGCGCTCATCCTTGACTGAGATTCTTAGGCCCTTGTTAAGAAAGCACATCTGCTGGAATCGCTGGCGCAGAGTCTCGTAGTCAAACTCGACGGTCTCGAAGATTTCTGGGCTTGGGACGAACTCAATCGTGGTTCCGGTGCGGTCAGTCTTCTCGCCCTTGGCAAGTGGGGCATCAGGGACACCGATGGTGTAGCTCTGGCGCCAGATGTGGCCCTCACGGTGGACCTCGACGTTTAGAGTGCTGGAAAGAGCATTTACAACCGAAGCTCCAACACCGTGCAGACCACCGGATACTGCATATCCGCCGCCGCCGAACTTTCCACCTGCGTGGAGAACGGTTAGAACAACTTCAACTGCAGGCTTTTTCTCAACCGGGTGCATGTCAACCGGGATTCCGCGGCCATTGTCGCTGACTCTGATGTGGCCCTTGGCTGTGATTACAACATCGATGTTGTCGCAGTGGCCGGCTAGTGCTTCGTCTACGGAGTTATCAACGATTTCGTAGACCAGGTGGTGAAGACCTCTTGGACCCGTAGATCCGATGTACATACCGGGGCGTTTTCTAACAGCTTCTAGTCCCTCTAGAACCTGGATAGCGCCGGCGTCATAATTCTTTTGTGGTTCAGACATTTTCAGTTACTTTCCGTTTGGGTTAGTTCCGATGAAATGCGTCCCCTGGAGGCGGCTGATATTCGGGTTGACTAACCCCTAAATTCTACCTTTCAGGGCGGAAAAAACCTGGCTTTAAGGCATTAGCCGTATGTGTCGCGAGGACCCCTACCGGGGACAGATCTGGATCCTTTTTTCCAAGACGGTGCATTGGGCCCGAAAAATTTGATTTCTGTGACGCCGAGGTTCGGGAAATCGGCGTTTATGCGCCTCAAAATGTCTTTTTCCAAAAGCCTCAGCTGAGTAGCCCAGGCTGTTGAGCGGCACTTCACGCTCAGAACCCCATCCTGAAAATCCTCGGGATTGGAAGCGTCAGCGCTGTCTTTTCCAACCACGTTTTCCCAGTTGGTGAATAGTTCTGCCTTGTCTAGATGATCACTCCAGCTGAAGCTGGAAATCAAACCATCCATCGAATCCTTCGCAAGCACTGGGTCGCGACCTTTATCAAAGGGTTTGGAACCCTTGGCTTTTTCGTTTCGACGCTTCTGATCTTTTGTGATTATGCCCGCGGTTTTGTGCAGGTAGGTTTTGAAGAATTTGTCTGCAAGGTCAAAGTTGAGGTTCAACTAAGCCCCCTTGCATGACTTCCAGCTGGGTGGACCAACTGAGGTTCGGTGCACTCTGCTTATCGGCCGAGGTAATAATCACTTGCTCGTAGTTGGAGACAAACTTGACCAGGCGCTCTCTGCGGCCGGCATCCAAAACAGCGAACACATCGTCCAGGATCAAAATCGGATCTCCGGTGCTTGAATCTGTTCTTAGTAATTCACCCAATGCGAGCTTTAGCCCAAGGGCGATGGACCATGCCTCGCCCTGTGAACTCTGGGTTCTAGCCGGCAGTTGGTCTTTGAGTATCAGTAGCTCATCCCGGTGTGGACCAAACAGGGTGATTCCACGTTCCAACTCCCTGTCTCTGTTAGAGGCGAGCTTCTCGTGGAAAATTTTTTGAATTTCATTCAGGTTCGCGGTCTCTAGGGGAAGAGGAGCGTCTTCATCCTCGGATGCGATAGAGCTTTCGATCCTCATTTCGACTTGCTCAACGCTACTGGAGAGCTCCTGGTAAAAGTTTGCGACTAGGGGGAGAAGAGCAGAAACAAGCTCAATTCGGGCGGCGATGATTTCAGAACCGAGCGCAACCAACTGCTCGTCCCAAATATCTAGGGTTGAAAGGTCGGGCTTCGAGGTTTGTCTTGCGCTTTTCAGCAAAGCATTGCGCTGCTTCAGAACTCGGTCATAGTCAGACCTGACACCAGACATTCTTGGTTTTAGCAGGGCAAGTGCTTGGTC
>JBJOKH010000018.1:0-134145 GCA_046046195.1 Actinomycetota bacterium
CGTTTGTTCGAGATTTTGCTGAGCAGTAGAAGTTCAAAACCTGGAAGCTCCTTCATGCCTTTCACTAAGCATTCGACATTTTTGTATCCCATGAATGAACCCATGTAGACCAATGTCTTTCGGCCTGACTCCGATAGCCTGCTGTCGCCGGAGTGAATATCAAAATCGCTACTTGATGAGTTGTAGACAACTGTCACACGACGTTTGGTCAGCCTATTTTGAAGAATTAGCTGCTTACTGGTTTCTGAAACGGTGACCACGGCGTCAGCTCTGTTTAGAAGCAGCCTGGCCGCCCAGAAATTCATGTGGTAGATCCGCCAGGCAATACGCACAGGCAGTGGCAGGTTAGAAGGAGGCTCCGGATGTTTGTAGTAAATGAGGTCGTGCAATGTAAGGATCAGTTTGTACTTTCGTCCAAAGGCACCCATGGTCTGCATCGGCGAGAAAACGTGGGTGGCCCCAAAGCGATTGAGTTGATTCGCCACAAATAGCTCGGTAAACCCGTTGGTTGGATCTGAACCTAAGAGATAGTTAGTGCCCTGTGGTAGCCAGCGAAGCTGATCTGGAGTCGATATAAGGGCTGTGACCTCTATCCTCTTAGACAGCGCGGCGAAGAGTTCGCTTGAGAATCTCGAAATCCCGTCGTGGTGATCGGTTCTTATGTACCTGCAGTCGAATACGAGTTTCAACTCAGACCATCCAGGAAGTTCGAGATAAAGTTTGCTGCCTGACCCGGGGCTTCGTAATGGACCAGATGGCCAACACCTTGAATTTCTTGGAAGCTTCCCCTTGGGTATAGCTCAAAGGCCACACGCTGAGCTTCAATGGAAGTAATGTCATCCAAGGTTGCCGCTACAACTAGAACTGGAGCAACGATTGACGCCGCAAGTTTGGATAAGTCAGTTGAAATGGACGCTTCATAACCTTCGGTAGCAACGGAAACTGTTGCAAAGTCGCTGAAATTGTCCAGGTGCTGTTTGTGTATCCAGCCTCGTAGAGACCTATCTCTGGTTTTTGCCATGACCGAGCTCATGACCAATACAGCTAGCTTGTTTCTGAGTAGCCAATCCCCAGCTTTAGTTGGAAGAACATTGGCAACTCTGTAATAGAGCTGAGCAAGCTTCGTCAATAGAGCCCTGGGACCCTGTAGCGCAGGTGACGAAACAGGGTTCACTAGCGACAGCGAGCGTACGGGGTACATTGTGGCGTAAGTTCCAACCACTAGAGTGCCAAAGCTATGTCCAATCAGATTGAGAGATTTCTCTAGTCCTAGCTGTGTGACAAATTGATGCAGCCACACTGCGTAGTTAGAGACGGAGTGTTCAGAACTTAAAGCTGCTGATTCTCCGAATCCAGGAAGGTCGGGAATGATTACTCGAAAATTAGAAAGACCCGCGGCGATAGCCTCTAAGCCTCGATGGTTTCCTCGGTAGCCATGGACCATTACAAGTGTCGCGGTGGTTGGATCGCTCGATGGATATTCGTAGTAGACGGTTGTCACTCCGTTGACACTGATCGAATGCCGAACTCCCCTAGAGCGCGCTAGTTCGGAAAGCCGTCTTGATTCCACGGCTCAAGTCTAGATTGCATACTTTCAACTAAACCAACAGCCGCTCCCTGAATCCAGGACATACTGCATTAGCCTTTGAATGTGAATGACCAGATAAGCCTTGACTTCAATGACCGTCCGGAGTGGGCGAAGAAGCTAGCGGTGTTTGATCTAGAAACAACAGGCTTGGATCTTAGAGAATCGCGAGTAGTCACTGCCTGTGTT
The DNA here is from genome assembly GCA_046046195.1 of Actinomycetota bacterium. GTDB lineage: Bacteria > Actinomycetota > Actinomycetes > Actinomycetales > Microbacteriaceae > Rhodoluna. Next base: position 1,775 of record JBJOKH010000018.1, read on the forward strand.
TTGGAAATCGATCAGGACGGACTTGTAGTTGGCAAAAACATCGAGTGGCTAGCCAATCCCGGCATAGAGATTCCTCAAGCGGCATCAAATGTCCATGGTGTCACAACTGAAAAAGCTAGGGAAAACGGACGACCTGCCAAGGAGGTAGTTTCTGAGATTCTCGAAACCCTTCGTAGCTTTCTAAGCCTTGGCACTCCCGTAGTTGCATACAACGCGCCATTTGACTTTACGATCTTGCACTATGAAGCGCTTAGATACGATCTTCAGCCACTGGATAATCCAAAACCCATAATTGACCCGCTTGTCCTCGATAAGTTTGTCGACACCTATCGTTCAGGAAAGAGAACGCTTGAGGTAGCAAGCAAGATTTACGGCGTCACCCTAGATGCGGCACATAATGCAACTGCTGACGCTATTGCAGCAGGTCGAGTGGCGCAAGCGATTGCACTCAAGCACTCCGGCAAGCTTCCAGCTGATGCGATGTCTCTTCATGATGCGCAAATTGAGTGGAGCGCCGCTCAGGACGCCTCATACGAGAAATTTAGAAGAGGAAGCTCGCCAGAATTTACAGTCCAGCGCGGATGGCCAGTGAAGCTCTAAGCTCCGAAGTTCTTGTAGCGAGCGTTGAATCTTTCAACGCGGCCGGCAGCGTCCATGATTCTCTGCTTGCCTGTGTAGAACGGGTGAGAAGCAGATGAGATTTCAACGTCGAATACTGGGTACTCTTGGCCGTCTTCCCACTTCAAGGTCTTGTTGCTTGTAAGAGTGGAACGGGTCAGAAAGCTTTCCCCTGATGCTAGGTCGCGGAAAATTACGGCCTCGTACTTTGGGTGAATTTCAGACTTCATGTTCTTCTTACTTCCTTGAAATGGTGTTTTGCCTCTGTTGGCAACTTCCCAACTATACCAGAGGCCGAGGGCCTAAATCTAGGGCTATCCCTTGGCCTTGACACGGAATCTGCCGTTTTCGGCGGTCACTTCGAGGCCGAATCCAAAGGCACCCGAAATCTTTTCCGTCGTCAAGGTCGTAGCAATCTCACCGGCTGCGTACACCTGCCCCTGAGACAAAATCAAGGCATGAGTGAATCCCTCAGGTATTTCCTCAATGTGATGGGTCACCATGATGATGGCAGGTGCGCTTGGAGCCTGTGCGTAGCTTCCAAGTACCTGAATTGTATGTTCCCTAGCTGCCATGTCGAGGCTTGCTACCGGTTCGTCCAGCAACAATAGTTCTGGATCTGGCATAACCGATCTAGCGATCTGCGCCCGCTTTTTCTCACCATCGCTGAGGGTTCCAAAGGGGCGCTGGGCTAGCTGGTCCAGTTGCCACTCGCTAAGAACACGCCTGGCACGGCGCTCATCAACGTCTTCATATTTTTCGTTCCAGCGGCCAGTGATCCCGTAGCTGGCCGTCATCACGGCGTCAAGCACGGACTCAGAATTTGGAATATGCGAACTCATGGCGCTGGATGCAAATCCGATACGGGTTCTTAGGTCAAATACGTTGACTTCACCGAGGGTGGCGCCCAAAAGTTTGGCAGTTCCGGTGCTTGGGTGAATCTGAGCCGCCGCAACCCTCAAAAGAGTGGTTTTTCCAGCACCATTAGGCCCAACGATTACCCATCGCTGGTTCGAATGAACCTGCCAGTCCACATTGTTAAGGATTGGTTTGTTTTCGCGAACTATTGTCACGTTATTGAAATCAAGAACCAAACTCATGGTTTCAGCTTAAAGGGTGAAGGTGCTTCAGGCCCCTAACTCTTTGCCTCGATTTCCGCATCAGCCATATCGATTTGACTACCCGAGCCTTGAATTACTCCAATGCTTTATCCCCTAGCATCTTTCTTATGCCCTCCATTCGTCGATCAATAAGCCCTGTCAATAACTGGGCCAGTGAAGGACGATCGGGTGATCTGAGATGAGCGTCCTAGTAGTGATGGACGTCGATTCAACCTTGATTCAACAAGAGGTAATCGAACTTCTTGCCCATCAAGCCGGTGCTGGTGCAGAGGTAGAGGCAATTACCGAAAGCGCCATGGCCGGGGAACTCGATTTTGAACAATCTCTTAGAAGAAGGGTTTCTCTACTAGCTGGCTTATCCGTTGACGTCCTGGACGATGTATCGCAAAGAATCGAAGTCACTCCAGGTGCCAAAGAATTGATTGCGTATGTGCATGAGGTTGGGGGTCGAATCGGAGCCGTAAGTGGCGGCTTCAGTCAGGTCCTTGATCCAATCGCTGAGTCTTTGGGACTGGATTACTGGTCAGGAAATGTCCTTGAGATTGAAGATTCAAAACTCACCGGCCGGCTTGTTGGCAAAATAATTGACGCGAAAGCGAAGGCCACCGCACTAGAAGAGTGGTCCATTGATTTTGGAGTGCCGAATCAACAAACCGTGGCAATTGGTGACGGGGCCAACGATATTCTTATGCTCCAAGCCGCAAGCTTTGCAGTGGCTTTTCGTCCGAAGCCGGTCCTTCGGCCCTACGCAGACTTAATCGTTGAAGAGAATTCTTTGCTGTCAGTAATTGAAAGCCTGAAACTACGCGCCAGTTGAGTGAAGTCCACCGTCAACGTGTATAAGTTCTCCCGTTGTCGCTGGGAACCAATCTGACAGCAATGCGATGATTCCTCTTGCGGCAGTTTCAGTATTGGTCAGATCCCAACCCAAAGGGGCGCGATCTGTCCACAGTTCTTCCATAGTCGCAAAGCCAGGAATGCCTTTAGCCGCGGTTGTTCTGAGAGGACCTGCGGAAATCAGGTTTACGCGAATTCCGTCTTTACCAAGGTACCTAGCCAGATATCTTGAAGTAGATTCAAACGCAGCCTTTGCCACACCCATCCAGTCATAAACAGGCCAGGAGACGGTTGCATCAAACGTTAATCCGACAACCGACGAAGGATTCGCCAGAACTGGTTTGGCCGCCATTGTTATCGACTTCAGGGAGTATGCCGATACCTCAACCGCAGTCGAGACGTCCGACCAAGGAGTCTCTAGGAAGTTTCCACCAAGAGCTGTTTGAGGTGCGAAAGCGATCGCGTGAACAATTCCATCTATGGAGTCGAAGTGCTCCCTGATTCGACCCGAAAGTGCAGCTAGGTCCTCTTCGCTGGTCGCATCCAATTCAATAACTGGTGCGGGTTTTGGAAGACGCTCTGCGATTTTTGTGGTGATCGGAAGCATCCTTCCAAAAGAAGACAAAACAATTTCTGCTCCTTGTTCTTGCGCCAGCTTGGCAACAGAAAATGCGATTGAGGCTTCGGTTAGGACTCCAGTGATCAGTATTTTCTTGCCGTCTAGAATTCCCATTGCTTTGCTTCCTGTCTTGTCCAGTTAGTACATTTTGGCACTGATTCACTGAATCTAGTGCCCCATTCCTAGTCCGCCATCGACTGGAATCACTGCGCCAGTGATATAGGAAGCATCGTCGCTTGCCAGCCATGAAACCACTTTGGCAACTTCGGCGGGGCTTGCAAAACGCCCTGCAGGAATCCTTGAAAGATAGTCCTTCTGCTGTGCCTCAGTCAGCTCAGAGGTCATGTCGGTGTCAATAAAGCCAGGAGCCACCACGTTGGCTGTGATTCCCCGCCCTCCCAGTTCTCGGCTAAGCGATCTAGCCATACCGACCAGTGCAGATTTAGACGCCGAGTAATTGATCTGTCCCGGTGAACCAAGCAAGCCTACGACGCTACCTATGAGAATTACTCTGCCAAAGCGATTTTTGATCATGGATTTAGTCGCGCGCTTTAGGACCCTGAAGACACCATTCAGATTTGTGTTTATAACTTCCTCAAAATCTTCATCGCTCATTCGAAGAAGAAGCGTGTCCTTGGTAATACCAGCATTTGCAACCAATACTTCGACAGTCCCCAGTTCGGACTCGACCTGAGCAATTGCAGCATCAAGGGACTGCGGATCTAAAACATCAGCCTTAACCGAAAGCGCACCCTCAGGACCAGAACCAGAACGGACTGTGACCGCAACTTTATGCCCGCCACTGATGAACTCCTGTGCTATGGCATAGCCAATTCCTCGGTTTCCACCTGTGATGAGGACCACTCGCGAATTAGTCAATCTCGGACCTGGGCCTTTCGGGAATAGCTGGTGCGTGTGCTGGTTTGAACTAAATGAAGTCTAGCCGTAGCCTTGAATTGTTCCATTTTCAACTCAGAAGGTGACCTTGGATAAAGCCCAAAGCATCACAACCGTCGCGGAATCTCCCGAATCCGAACGCAACACGCGCATGGTCAAGTACTTGATAGCGATGACCATAAGAGTGGTTTGTATTGTCGCCGCTATCTTCGTCGAGGGCTGGCTTATGTGGCTTTGCTTTGCCGGGGCTATTTTCCTCCCGTACTTCGCGGTTGTATTAGCCAATGCCCAAGGTCCAAAGTCTGGATCCCTCGCAGCCGTGACCGTTGTTGCCAAGCCCATCACTGTAGACCTGGGTAAAGATTTCCCGAAGCCTTAGCAAGTGTTGAATCCTTCGGTTGCGCCAATCAAGTGCTCACGCGCTGGCTGCACCAAACCTGCCACTCAATCCTTGATTTGGGCAAATCCTCGAATACATGTAAACAACCGAACCAAGTCCTGGTTAGCCTGCGATGAGCATTTGGAATTTCTACGCAATTACTTGATGGACCGCCAGTTCCTACTGGAAGTTAGGCCCAGCTCATGAGTCTGTTCGCTAAGACCTGGTTGCGCTGGCTCGCTTGGTTCTTGCTGGCTTTAGCATTCGCGGTTTCTTGTTTCTTTCTGGCTGACTGGCAACTAGACCGAAGAGATCAAGCGGTAAGCAAGATTCAACGCATGGTCGAAAACTATGACAACACAGCACTCCCCTATGCCTCGCTCTCAGATCTGAACCAAGAGCAAGTAATCGAAATCGAATGGTCACCAATTGATTTACAGGGAAAGTACCTTACTGAATCTGAACTCTTGGTTCGAAACAGGCCAATTGCTGGACAGCCTGGGTTTCTGCAACTTGTTCCTTTCGAGCTATCAAACGGGAAAAAGGTTCTTGTCGAGCGAGGTTGGATACCAGCCGATTCACAATTGCAACCAGCCACCATCATGACCCCATCGGCCGTGGAAAAATCATTGATTGCACGCGTGAAACTTGGAGAACAAACTCCAAATCGCGAATCACCGGAAGGATATGCCACAAGCATTCATCTGGAATCACTTGAACAAATTCTCGGATTCGATATCGAGCAGAGGTTTTATCTCCGGCTAATTGAAGAGAAACCCAGTGAGAGTCCTCTACCGCAACCGCTAAGTAAACCTGTACTTGACGAAGGAAATCACCTCAGCTACGCGGTGCAGTGGGTGCTGTTCGCACTCATGGGATTCTTCGCGCTCTACTGGGCAATCAAGCAAGAACGCGAATTCCGAAGAATGGAGTCCGATCCGTCATACGTCCCGAAGTCTAAACGAAAGCAGAAAACCACCGACGCTGATATAGAGGATCAGATTCTGGACTCAGGCAATTAGCTAAGCGAAATCAGTTCTGCGTACTGATCTGACCAATGGTCTTCAGTGCCGTCTGGAAGAATCAGCACGCGCTCAGGATTGAGGGCCATCACAGCACCTTCATCGTGAGATACCAAGACAACTGCCCCGGTGAAACTTGCCAGGGCATTCAAGATCTCAGTTCTCGAGGCGGGATCAAGGTTGTTGGTTGGCTCGTCAAGCAACAAAACGTTTGCGGAAGACACCACCAGCGAAGCTAGAGCAAGGCGGGTCTTCTCGCCTCCACTAAGCACAGCTGCTTTTTTGTTTACGTCATCACCACTGAATAGAAAAGACCCGAGCACCTTTCTGGCATCGACATCACCAAGCTGAGGTGCGGCACGCTGCATGTTCTCCAGAACAGTTCTGTTCACATCGAGCGTCTCGTGTTCCTGCGCGTAGTAGCCAATCTTCAAGCCGTGTCCAGGTTCGATTTGCCCGGTGTCGGGCTTGTCTACTCCGGCAAGAATTCGTAGCAGAGTGGTCTTTCCAGCACCATTGAGGCCGATTATCACCACTTTTGAACCTCTATCTATCGCCAAGTCAACTGCAGTGAAGATTTCAAGCGATCCATAACTCTTACTCAGACCCGATGCCATTAGCGGGGTTTTTCCGCATGGGGCTGGATCCGGAAACCGGATCTTTGCGACCCGATCGGATTGCCCAACTTCATCTAGATCCGCCAGTAGTTTCTGCGCTCTACGTGCCATTTGTTGAGCCGCAACGGCTTTGGTTGCCTTGGCACCAAACTTGGCTGCCTGAAGGTTTAGCGCTGCCGCTTTCTTTTCGGCGTTGGATCTCTCGCGCTTACGCCTTTCTTCATCAGCTTCGCGTTGCTTTAGATATGACTTCCAGCCCATGTTGTAGATGTCGATCACTTGACGGTTGGCATCTAGGTAAAAAACCCTGTTAACAGTTGTCTCTACCAAGTCGATGTCGTGACTAATGACAATCAATCCGCCCTGGTAGCTCTTAAGAAAATCCCTGAGCCAGACCACCGAATCTGCGTCAAGGTGGTTGGTTGGTTCATCGAGAAGCATCGTTTCCGCATTCGAGTACAGGATTCTCGCAAGCTCAATTCGTCGGCGTTGTCCACCAGATAGGGTCTTGAGTGGTTGGGTCAGAATACGCTCTTCGATACCAAGATTGCTGGCAATCGCTGCGGCTTGAGCTTCAGCCGCATACCCTCCGGCCGCTTGGAATCTTTCTTCCAGCTTCGCGTACTTAGACATCGACTTCTCTGCTATAGCAGGGTCCGTACTGGACATGCCTTCAGTGGCCTTTGCTATGGCGTGGAGCAGTTCACCAAGTCCACGGGCATTAAGGATTCGGTCTCTAGCCAGTTCCTCGGGGTCCCCTGATCTTGGATCTTGCGGCAAGTATCCAATTTCGCCAATTCGCTCAACTTTTCCAGCTGTTGGCTGACCGTCACCAGCGAGAATCTTTGTGAGGGTAGTTTTACCTGCGCCATTTCGCCCAACGAGCCCAATTTTGTCCCCTGCTGCGACCCTGAAGTTCACGCCGCTCATTAGCGTTCGTGCACCAATAGTGATATCCAGGTCTTTCACACTGAGCAAGAGCTGGTCCTTCGCGGGTGGTATGTCTCCAAAAGCTTTAGTCTACAATCGTCAATAACAGCTAGATCCATCAAACAAAGGACCGCTTATGTCTATGCAGGTATCCACAAGAGAATCTCTAATCGACGTCGTAATTCCAAGGTCCTTGGTTAGTGATGTAGCTCTTGTCCTTGGCGGAGCAGTTTTGACCGCAATAGCGGCCCAGATAGCGATTCCGATGTGGCCAGTACCAATAACTGGTCAAACATTTGCCGTGTTGCTTGTTGGCGCGGTTCTTGGGGCCTCAAGAGGTGCAATCTCGATGGTGACGTATTTCACACTTGGCGCCGTCGGACTCCCAGTGTTCACTGGAGCAGTATCTGGGATAACTTTTGGAACAACTTTTGGATATTTAGTCGGGTTTATCGCGGCAGCTGCGATTGTTGGTTGGCTTGCCCAGATGGGTTGGCACAAGAAAATCCGCGGGGTAATCGCAAGCTTCCTAGTTGGCAACTTGGTGATTTATGCATTTGGCTTGCCATGGTTGGCTTTCGCACTTTCCAACTTGAACTTAGCCAGCGATTTAACAGCTGTATTGCTGGCTGGATTCGTCCCATTCTTGGTTGGCGACGCAATCAAGATTGCATTGGCAGCTTTCGCATTGCCACTTGCTTGGAAGTATCTAGCTACTAAATAGAGAAACCGATGGCGCGCATTTGCTCGCGCCCATCTTCGGTGATTCGCTCTGGACCCCATGGCGGCATCCATACCCAGTTGATCCTGAAGGCCTCAACCACGCCGTCCAAGGCTTCTGCTGTTTGTTCTTCAAGTACATCAGTCAACGGGCAACCAGCACTAGTAAGTGTCATGTTTATAAGCAGGGAGTCATCCTCGTCTGCCATCTCAAGTCCATAGATAAGACCCAGGTCAACGATGTTCACACCGATTTCCGGGTCGATCACATCCTTCAAGGCGTCTTCAACCTTGTCGTACAGGACTGGTTCTAGTTGTCTTGGCATCTTAGGCGTTAACGTACCTGTCGTAACCTTCAGACTCAAGCCTGTCTGCTAACTCTGGCCCACCCTGTTCGGCAATCTTGCCGGCTACAAATACGTGGACAAAGTCTGGCTTGATGTATTTGAGGATACGGGTGTAGTGGGTAATCAGTAGCACTCCCATGTTGTTCTCAGCCTTGATGCGGTTAACTCCTTCGGCCACAACCCTTAGGGCGTCAACGTCTAGACCGGAGTCGGTCTCATCTAACACAGCCATCTTTGGCTTCAAAAGCTCCATCTGTAGGATTTCGTGGCGTTTCTTTTCTCCACCAGAGAATCCTTCGTTGACGTTTCTCTCGGTAAATGCGGGATCCATCTTTAGATTGTCCATGGCGGTTCTAACATCAGAAACCCAGCCGCGAAGAGCTGGTGCCTTGCCGTCAACCGCTGTCTTTGCCGTTCTTAAGAAGTTTGAAACACTGACTCCTGGAATCTCAACCGGATACTGCATCGCAAGGAAGAGTCCAGCACGAGCTCTTTCATCAACTGACATCTCCAAGACGTTCTCACCGTCAAGAAGAATTTCGCCCTGGGTCACTTCGTATTTTGGGTGCCCCGCGATTGAGTAAGCGAGAGTTGACTTGCCTGAACCGTTCGGCCCCATTACAGCGTGAGTTTCTCCGCTTTTTATGACAAGGTCGACTCCACGAAGAATCTCCTTAGTACCCTGCTCGGTCTCAACCGATACGTGCAGGTTCTTAATTTCTAGTGTCGCCATCTTGCTTACTCCATGTCCTTGTCATATTCGATAAACACTTCACCGTTTTCTACCAGCACCTCATAAACCGCAACTGGTTCATAAGCCGGAAGACTTAGAGGCGCTCCGGTCTCCAGTGAGAACTTGGCGCCGTGAGCCCAACACTCGATTGTTTCGTCGTCAACAAATCCCTCACTTAGCGAAATTTCACCGTGCGAGCACTTGTCTGCAATGGCTTTGAAGGAACCTGACTTTGTGTGAACTAAAGCTATTGCGTCGTCACCAATCTTGATGCGAAGCGCCTTGCCGGGCTTTATGTCGTCAACACTACAAATCTTGATTGCCATTAGTTGGCGCTCCTTTCAAGTTCAGCTTCGATCGATGAGGCAAGTCTTTCTTCAATCTCAGGAACACCAATCTGTTGAACGACTTCCATGAGGAAGCCTCTGACAACAAGACGTCGCGCTTCAAGCTCAGGAAGACCGCGGGCCTGAAGGTAGAACAGTTGCTCGTCGTCAAATCGTCCAGATGCGCTGGCGTGACCTGCTCCTTGAATCTGACCGGTCTCGATCTCAAGGTTTGGAACGGAATCAGCACGCGCGCCATCAGTGAGAAGAAGATTTCGGTTCAATTCGTATGTGTCCGTGCCCTCGGCTGCAGCACGAATCAAAACGTCGCCAACCCAAACAGTATGGGCCTTAGCGCCTTGAAGAGCACCCTTATAAGTGACTCTTGATTTGCAGTTAGGAGTTGCGTGGTCGACAAAGATTCGGTGCTCTAGGTACTGACCGGCATCTGCAAAGTAAAGTCCGTACAGTGCAGCGTCTCCCCCTGACGATCCGAAGTATGCAGATGGGGTCATGCGGACTACTGCGCCACCTAGAGTCACGCACACGTGCTTGAATGTGGCGTCCTTGCCAAGCAATGCATACTGCGCACCGTTGTGAATCGAACCTTCATTCCAGTCCTGAATGCTCACCACAGTGAGCTTTGCTTGGTCCTCAACGAGAAACTCAATGTTTTCAGACAAAGTTGCATCGCCTCGATGGTCGATAACCACAACGGCGTCTGCACCGCGCTTTGCCTGAACGATTATGTGGAGCGCTGCTGGGTCTGGATTGTGAGAAGAAATCGTGATGGTGCTCTGTGCCGCTCCGGTGACGGTTCCCGGGATAGTCACTAGGTATGCAGCCTTTGCTGCTTCCCAGCCTGCTGCAGCAACTCGATCTTCTGGAATTCCGGCTGAACCGAAAAGTGAGTTTGTCGACTCAATCCAGGAAGCCTCTACGCCGTCTGCGAGCTTTGCCTCGATATCACCTGAGTATTCATCTAAAGACTCGCGATCTAAACCTCCGAGCTGTTCGGCGGTGATGTAGCGCCACTGCTCCTCACGTGTTGAAATTTCTGCGAAGTCTGAAAGTTTCTGAGATCGAAGTCGTTCCGATCTTGTTTGAATGGGAACGCCGAAGCCATGACTGTGCTCTGACAGACCATGCTGGGCTGTCGTGGTGGATTCCTGCACTAGCCGACAGCCCCTTCCATCTGCATCTCGATCAGCTTGTTTAGCTCGAGTGCATATTCCATCGGGAGCTCTTTGGCGATTGGTTCGATAAACCCGCGAACAATCATCGCCATAGCTTCATCTTCTGGCATTCCGCGTGACTGTAGATAGAAAAGCTGCTCTTCGCTGACTCTCGAGACTGTTGCTTCGTGACCCATAGAGACATCATCTTCCCGCACATCTACCGCAGGGTAGGTGTCTGAACGCGAGATAGTGTCGACCAACAGCGCATCACAGCGAACGGTGTTTGCGCTGTGGTGTGCACCCGGGTTAACCCGGATCTCTCCACGGTAGGAAGTTCTTCCGCCGCCGCGTGCAATCGACTTTGAAACAATTGAAGACGAGGTGTATGGAGCTAGGTGGATCATCTTGGCGCCCGCATCCTGGTGCTGGCCTTCACCTGCGAATGCGACCGAAAGTGTTTCTCCCCTGGCGTGTTCACCAGCAAGAATCACCGATGGATACTTCATTGTGACCTTGGAGCCGATGTTGCCATCGATCCACTCCATGGTTGCCCCTTCGTGAGCGATTGCACGCTTGGTCACAAGGTTGTACACGTTGTTCGACCAGTTCTGAATAGTTGTGTAGCGCACTCTTGCGCCCTTTTTCACGATGATCTCAACTACAGCTGAGTGTAAAGAGTCAGACTTGTAAACCGGCGCTGTGCAGCCTTCGATGTAATGCACATAGGAGTCCTCATCTGCGATGATCAACGTTCTTTCGAACTGCCCCATGTTCTCGGTGTTGATTCGGAAATAGGCCTGCAACGGAATCTCAACGTGGACGCCCTTCGGAACGTATACGAACGAACCTCCTGACCAAACAGCGGTGTTCAGTGCTGCAAACTTATTGTCGCCGGCCGGAATTACTGTTCCGAAATACTCCTTGAAAATCTCTGGGTGTTCCCTGAGAGCAGTATCGGTGTCAAGGAATAGAACACCCTTCTTCTCAAGCTCCTCATTGATCTGGTGGTAGACCACTTCAGACTCATATTGAGCGGCAACACCAGCGACCAGGCGCTGACGCTCTGCCTCTGGGATTCCAAGTTTCTCGTAGGTGTTCTTAATCTCTTCAGGCAGGTCTTCCCAGGTTTGGGCCTGTTTTTCTGTTGACCTCACAAAGTACTTGATGTTGTCGAAGTCGATTCCCGAAAGGTCTGATCCCCATGCCGGCATCGGCTTTTTAAGGAAATATTCGTAGCCCTTGAGTCTGCGGTCTAGCATCCACTGAGGTTCTGACTTTAGGTTTGAGATGTCGCGAACGACTTCCTCGCTGATTCCGCGTTTAGCAGTGGCGCCAGCGTCATTGCCATCCGACCAGCCGTACTCATAGGTACCTAGGCTGTCCAGTTCAGGTCGTTCAATGATGTTCTCAGTCAATCGGAGCCCCTCAAAGTAGATGTGTAGATAGTGCAACCCGCTTCCAAGCTGGGGAATTCCCGCTCTGATTTCATGCGAAACTTGTACTAGAACCCGAGTTTACCAACTTTGAACCCACCTAAAGCCTCTGGAAAGGGCACGAACCTCGATGAAGCTGATCCGCAAGGTATTTTCACCCGAACGCCTCAAGGCTTACACATGGGCGTCCCTCGCGAGCCAGATTTTGATTGTTGTGACCGGGGGTCTTGTGCGTCTTACTGGTTCAGGGCTCGGATGCCCAACTTGGCCTAAATGCACCGAAGATTCATTCGTGACTGTCCCAGAAATGGGTTGGCATGGAGTAATCGAGTTTGGAAACCGACTTCTCACTTTCGTTTTGATCATCATTGCGTTGCTTACCTTCATCGTGGTTAGACGAACCCTAAAGGCTCACCGAAAAGGCCTGACTTGGCCATCCCTTCTGCTGGGGCTTGGAATCATCGCACAGGCTCTTCTGGGTGGCCTCACAGTTCTTACGGGACTAAATTCCTGGGTCGTTGGTGCACATTTCCTGGTCTCGGGTGTTCTGATCTCATTCGCTTCCGTTCTGGTTTGGCGAGTGTATTCCCCGATACATGCCCCGCTTAGTTACACGGCCGTGCGCTTAGCCTGGCCGATCTTTGTTGTTGGTTGGATCACCGTTCTGGTCGGAATTGTTGTCACCGGTGCTGGCCCGCATGCTGGTGACGCAAATACACCGAGAAACGGATTCGACCTTGAGGTTTGGCAGCATTACCACTCCTACCCCGCTTACATCATGACCGCGTTGATAGCGATTGCCCTCACATTCACCTGGACAAAGCTTGGAAAACATGCAACCAAAAATCCCGCAGTGAAGTCACTTGGACTTTTGTTTATCGTGTCCGTAGCTCAAGCAATTCTTGGAGTTGTTCAAGCAAACCTAGGTGTCCCAGCACTTCTTGCTGGTGCTCACATGCTTGGAGCCGCACTTATCATTTCGCTTCTTACCTTCCAGCTACTTGCCTTGCGGTCCAAGTACCAAAGGGCTGGAGTTCGCTAGATGGCCAGAATTTTCTGGTTTAGACGCGACCGCAGGTTGCAGGACAATCTCGCACTAAATGGTTGTGCACAAGCTTCAAAACTTGATGGGGATGCGGTGGTCATTCCGGCATTCTGGCTGAATCAAACGGAATTTGAATCTATGAGCGGAATACGCCAACACTCATTATCCGAATCCCTAAAGGCATTAGATCAAAGCATCGGCGACGCACTGGAAATCATCAACTCTTCCGACCCAAACGAATTCGTGAAATTTGCGAAGGCGAAGGGTGTGAAATTCGTACATGCCACGGAGAGTTTTGACCCTGAGGGAATTGCAGAGCAAAGAGTTCTCGAGTCAAAACTTGCAGCCGCTGGCATTTCCTTACTGCTGGAAGATTCCTACTACGCGGTGAAGCCAGGGACCGTTGCCAAACCAACCGACGGCTCGGCGTATAGGGTGTACACGCCTTTCTATAAAGCTTGGTTCCAGCTTGGTTGGCAGTCTCCGGCGAAACTTATTCAAGGCTTTAGTTGGCAAGCGCGTAAGGGCACGAGCAAGATTCCCGCGCCAACGAAGACGGCCCCGTTTTCTGTAAAGGCCGGAGAGCAATTTGCTCTAGAAACTTTCAAGCGCTTCAAGAAGCGTGCACTTTCAAATTACTCAGAGAACCGCAATCGTGCTGACCTGTCAGGCACCTCGCATCTGTCGCATGCGCTTGCGCACGGTGAAATTCACCCAAGAACGCTGTTGGCCACCCTTGGTGATTCAGACGGTGAAACGGTGTTTCGCAAGGAAATAGCCTGGCGTGAGTTCTACGCTGACGTTCTGTATAGAAATCCCCACACTCTAGATGACTACTATGAGCCACGTTTCAAGAACATGCGCTACGACACAGGCAAGCAGGCCGAGCAGAAACTAGAGCTCTGGAAGCAAGGTAAAACAGGTTTCCCAATGGTTGATGCAGGAATGCGTCAACTTCTTGCCAAGGGTTGGATGCATAACCGGGTGCGAATGATTGTTGCTTCTTTCCTGGTGAAAGATTTACACCTCGAGTGGCAGCACGGCGCTAAGTGGTTCGAGGAACACCTTTCTGATTTCGATCCCGCGTCAAACTCCCATGGCTGGCAGTGGACAGCAGGTTGCGGCACGGATGCCTCCCCCTACTATCGCGTGTTCAATCCGGTTCTCCAGGGATATAAGTTCGATCCAAACGGCGATTACGTAAGGAAATACATTCCTGAACTTGCTCACTTGAAAGGTCCCGAGGTTCACGAACCTTGGCTGCTGATTGATGGATTATCAAATGGCTACCCAGAGCCAATACTGGAGCACTCCAAAGAGCGAGACGAGTCGCTTGCCCGCTTAGAGGAAATCAAAATAAAGTAGTGGGTCGACTGCTATTGCGATAAACAAAAGCGTCAAATAGCTAATCGATCCATGGAATAACCTCATTGGATTCTCGATTTCACCAGATAACGACTGTCGGTACAGGCGGTATGACTCAACTACAAAAAGGGCCCCAAGAACGGTAGCTGTGACCGTGTAGATAAGGCCCATGTTTGCAACTGGAATCAGTAGCAACGTCGAAGCTACAAGAGCCCACGCGTAAAGAATGATCTGAACACCAACAGTTGTATTGTTTCGAACAACGGGGAGCATCGGGACGCCTGCGTTTGAGTAGTCCTGCTTGTATCGAAGCGACAGCGGCCAATAGTGAGGCGGTGTCCAAAGGAAAATGATTAGAAAAAGCACCCAGGCTGCAGCGGTCAAATCACCTGTTACCGCCGCCCAACCGATGAGCACCGGCATAGATCCGGCAGCCCCACCCCAAACGATGTTTTGCGGAGTCCTACGCTTCAGAAGCAGTGTGTAAACCAAAACATAAAAAAGAATTGCTGCCAGCGACAACGCAGCCGCTAGGAAGTTCACAAACACCGAAAGCCAGAGAACAGAAACAACTCCCAAGGCCCAAGCAAAGATCAAGGCTTCCCTTTTGGTTAGCTCTCCGGTGACCAGAGGCCTGCCTTTGGTTCTGCCCATGATTTTGTCGATGTCGGCGTCGATGTAGCAGTTGAACGAATTGGCACTACCAGCACTGAATGCCCCACCGACAACGGTCGCGATCATCAGCCAGAGGTCTGGGATTCCTCGCTGAGCAAGAATCATGGTTGGAACGGTAGAAACCAGGAGAAGTTCTATGACCCTAGGTTTGGTTAGCTCGAAATAGGCCTTCAATTTGCGGGCAAATCTAGGCCTGGCAGGCGCGAATTCAGGGGCTTCAATAGACATGATTTGGTTCAAGTCTAAGCAATCTTTTGCGGAACTTGTCCCCCCAAGGCATTTAGGGCATTGAGTGTAAAGTGGAGGGAAGCAGTTGGCTTCGAGCTCAATTAGATAGCTTTCTGCTTCTCTAGTTGAGCAATGTGGCCAGCTTAAAACCATCGGATCCACCCTTTTTATAAGTGAGGAAGTGCGCGCTAGTGAGCGATCTAATCTGGACCGAACTAGATAACAAGGCTGTAGATACAGCCAGAGTTTTGGCAGCCGACGCCGTAGAAAAGGTTGGAAACGGCCACCCAGGGACTGCAATCAGCCTTGCACCGGTAGCCCATGTTCTTTTCCAAAAAGTAATGAGGCACGATCCGACCGACACTAAATGGGTTGGCCGCGATCGGTTCATCCTTAGCGTCGGACACTCGTCCTTGACCCTTTACAACCAGCTCTACCTTGGCGGTTTTGGTCTAGAGCTTGATGACATAAAGGCGCTGCGCACTTGGGATTCACTTACACCAGGACATCCAGAATACGGACACACCGAGGGTGTTGAGATTACAACCGGACCCCTTGGGCAAGGACTTGCCTCAGCAGTTGGTTTTGCTTATGCCTCGAGATTCGAAAGAGGCCTGTTTGACCCCGAGGCACCAGCCGGTCAAAGCCCTTTCGACCATTTCATCTATTGCATTGCCGGCGATGGTGACATGCAAGAAGGTGTCACCTCTGAAGCGTCATCATTGGCTGGGCACCAGAAGCTCGGCAACCTAATCGTCATCTACGACTCCAACCAGATATCAATCGAAGATGACGTAAACATCGCATTTACTGAAAATCTTGAAGATCGCTATCGTGCCTATGGCTGGCACGTTCAGGTGGTTGATTGGAAAAAGACCGGCGAGTACGTCGAGGACGTTGAAGCTCTGTACTCAGCAATTCAAGAAGCCAAGTCCGTTACGGATCGCCCGTCCCTAATCACAGTAAGAACAATTATTGGCTGGCCATCCCCTGGTAAGCAGAACACAGGCAAGATTCATGGTTCGGCGTTGGGAGAATCAGAACTTGCCGGGCTCAAGAGGGCTCTTGGTTTTGATGAAACAAAGCACTTTGACATCGCACCCGAAGTTATTGAATACACGAGATCGCTTGCCTCAAGATCAGCAGCGGCAAAAGCTGCGTGGCAACAGTCCTTCGATCAGTGGGCAAAAAATAGCCCAGACAAGAAGTCTTTGTTTGATCGAGTCCAGAGCGGACTTGCTCCAGTCGAATTGAATAGCGCCATGCCAGAGTTTGAAGCAGCAACCGAAGTTTCAACGCGTGCCGCCTCTGGAAAAGTTCTAAATGCTTTTGCGCAGGTAATGCCAGAGCTCTGGGGTGGGTCTGCGGATCTAGCAGAATCCAACAACACAACTATCTCGGGCGCAAGATCGTTTGTTCCTTCCGAACACTCGACTCATGAATGGACTGGGGATCAATACGGAAGGGTTTTACACTTCGGCATTCGCGAGCACGCTATGGCATCAATTCTCAATGGCATAGCTCTGCACGGTAAAACAAGGTCTTACGGCGGCACATTCTTGATCTTCAGCGATTACATGCGACCAGCGGTTCGGCTTGCTGCCCTTATGAAGGTGCCTTCAATTTTTGTTTGGACACACGACTCGGTTGCTTTGGGTGAGGATGGCCCTACTCATCAACCAATTGAGCAACTAGCCACGCTAAGGGCAATTCCTGGGTTGGACGTAGTTCGCCCAGCTGATGCTAATGAAGTCGGTTACAGCTGGAAGAAGATTCTAGAAAGGCGAAATGGTCCTGCAGGCATTGCGTTAACGAGACAGAACATCCCCGTTTTCGATCGAGAGAACCCCGACTCAACCGGTGTGGTTTACGCATCAGCTAAAAATGTCGATTTTGGGGCTTATGTTTTAGCTGAAGCATCAAATGGAAACCCAGAGTTGATCATTATTGCTACTGGTTCCGAAGTGCAGCTTGCTGTTGCGGCACGTTTGCAACTCGAAGCTTCAGGGGTAGCCACCCGTGTAGTGTCTGCTCCTTGCCTAGAGTGGTTCGAGGAGCAATCTGCTGCCTACAAAGAGAGCGTTCTACCAAGCCGCGTAAAGGCCAGAGTGTCAGTAGAAGCTGGCCTTTCTCTAGGGTGGTCAAAGTACGTGCCTGAGGGTGTGAGCGTTTCAATTGAACACTTCGGAGCCTCGGCAGACTACAAAACACTATTCACAAAGTTCGGCATGACCACCGAAGCAGTAGTTGCGGCTGCACAGAATCTATTGAAGGAATCAAAATGACCTCACCACTTCACCAACTGAATGATGCGGGAGTAAGCATCTGGCTCGACGATTTATCGCGCGAAAGAATCAACTCAGGTTCTCTAGAGACTTTGATTGAATCGCGTGCAGTATCTGGAGTCACTACAAACCCAACAATTTTCGCCGGTGCGTTTTCAAACGGTGCCGCCTACGCCGAGCAGTTGAAGGCCCTATCTGTTCGAGGGGCTAGCGCGGATGAGGCAATCTTTGAGGCTACAACTGATGATGTCCGCGCGGCTTGTGATGTTTTCGGTGGTGTTTATACCAAAACTCATGGCTTAGATGGCAGAGTCTCTATCGAAGTAGAACCTGCTTTTGCCATGGATACAGCTAAGACTGTCCAGCAGGCAAAGCTTCTCTTTGAACGAGTTGGCCGCGAGAATGTGATGATCAAGATTCCAGCGACCCTGCCTGGTTTAGCAGCAATAACCGAGGTCATCTCACTCGGAATCTCGGTTAACGTGACGCTTATCTTCTCACTTGAGAGATATCGCCAGGTCATCGATGCATTCATTTTAGGAATTCAGAAAGCAAAGTCGGCCGGGCACGACCTAAGGAAAATTCACTCGGTAGCGTCCTTCTTCGTATCAAGAGTTGACACTGAAATTGACAAGCGTTTGGAAGCGATCGGAACAGATCAGGCTAAGAACCTCAAGTCGAAGGCAGCCTTAGCAAATGCTCGCCTGGCGTATGAAGTTTTTCAGATCAAGTTTGATTCCCCGCTATGGCAAGAACTTGAATCGGCAGGAGCTAATCGCCAGCGGCCGCTCATGGCCTCTACAGGCGTAAAAGACCCCGCGTTGCCCGATACTTTGTATGTCACTGAACTAATCGCGCCAAACTTGGTGAACACTATGCCCGAAAAGACCATGGAGGCTGTGTTTGATCATGGGACTGTCGTCACTGATTCAATAACGTCTAAATACGAGGAATCTAGAGAAGTTCTTTCAAGTATTGAGAACCTTGGAATTTCATACGATGAGGTTGTTGCGCAACTTGAATCCGAAGGCATTGACAAGTTCGTTGTTTCCTGGAATGAGCTTGTTGAGACGGTTTCAAAAGCACTGCAAAGTTCAAAATGACCCTCAAAGTTGTACACAAGGCCAGTGTGAGCGAGGCGGTTCTGCAAAACGTCCCCTCGTTGGTGAACGACAAAGTTGCTTCAAGAATCTTTCAGAAGGATTTCACGCTTTGGGGTGAGGACGCAGAGGATGAGTCTAAGAAGCGACTCGGCTGGGTAAATGCGGCCAGAAGTTCATTAGTTTTGATTCCTGACCTTTTGAAACTGCGAGATGACCTGCACTCAGAAGGTGTTTCACGTGTAGTCCTTTGTGGAATGGGCGGGTCATCTCTCGCACCTGAAGTCATTACAAAGACTTTTGGAACCGAATTAGTGGTTCTAGACTCCACTGAGCCCTCTCAAGTTAGCGATGTTGTTTCCAAGGAGCTTGGTAGAACAGTTGTAGTTGTTTCGTCAAAGTCTGGCTCCACTGTTGAAACAGATTCTCAGAAGCGAAGTTTTGAAGCCGCATTCGAGGCCGCGGGCATAGACCGACGTGAACGAATAGTGATTGTCACGGACCCTGGTTCGCCAATGGAGTCGGAAGCTTTAGGAGATGGCTACCGAGTTTTCACCGCCGATCCAACGGTTGGTGGACGCTACTCAGCATTGACAGCGTTCGGTGTCGTACCGTCGGTTCTGGCGGGTGTAGACATGGAATCAGTCCTGCACAGCGCTATCGCTGCCGAACGAGTTTTAGCGAAAGATTCGGAGAGTAATCCAGGATTGATTCTCGGAGCTGCCTTGGCACGAACCGCGGCAGCAAGCGGTTTCAAGGACAAGCTTGGCTTGATTCCTAACGGCACCTCGATTGTCGGCTTTGGCGATTGGGCCGAGCAGCTAATTGCAGAATCAACAGGAAAAGATGGCAAAGGTGTGTTACCTGTTGTTCTTGAATCCCATTCACCTGAAATAGCTGCGGACCACGATGACTTGCTTTTGATTGGTTTGGGTGAAGATGCAAGTACCTCGCCTTTCGATTTGACGGTCTCAGGCGATCTTGGTGAACAGATGTTGCTCTGGGAGTTTGCCACTGCAGTGGCTTCTAGATTGCTAGGAATAAATCCTTTTGACCAGCCGGATGTTGAAGCAGCAAAAGTTGCCGCACGTTCAATGCTCGAAGCAACGAAAACCGAGAAATCCCCCGTTATGGAACAAATCAAGTCATATGGTTTTGCTTTAGCTGGAACTACCTTGGAGTCGGCGATTGACTCGTTTATCCGCCAGGCACTTCCTAGTAGCTATTTTTCAATTCAGTGCTACTTGAATCGTTTAGAGCATGCAGAGGCTTCTGGATTGAGAGACCTGCTTGCCGTTAGCACGAACCGACCGATAACTTTCGGATGGGGTCCTCGCTTCCTGCACTCAACTGGTCAGTATCACAAGGGTGGACCCAAGCAAGGTCTTTTCCTCCAGATTCTCTCGGCCGAAGAGTTGGATTTAGACATTCCAGGGCGACCCTTTAGCTACAAGGAGCTGATCGATTCCCAAGCGTTAGGAGACGCAAAGGTGCTGGAATCGAGAGGCCTGAAAGTGCTAAGCCTACGACTGCCGAATGTCAGAGAAGGACTGCAAGCGATTTCGTCGATTCTAGGCAAGAGGGAGAATTGAGCACAGCTTTCGTGAATCCCCTGCGGGATCCAGATGACAACCGACTAAACCGCATCGCCGGCCCATCTGGTCTTGTCATATTCGGAGTCACTGGGGATCTATCTCGCAAGAAACTGATGCCCGCAGTCTACGACCTCGCAAACAGGGGTTTGCTGCCCCCGGGTTTTGGGCTCGTCGGATTTGCCCGACGAGACTGGGAAACCCAGGACTTCGAGAAGGTCGTTCATGATTCAGTTCGTGAATACGCGCGCACAGACTGGTCAGAAGATGTTTGGAATCAACTCGCCAGTGGGATCAGGTTTGTAGCCGGGGACTTCGACGACGATGCCGCTTTTGACAAGCTCAAAGTCACCATTGAGGAGCTCGACACTGAGCGTGGAACCAATGGTAACCACGCGTTCTATCTATCCATACCGCCAAAGTCGTTCCCTCAGGTCACCAGGCAACTCTCTAGGTCGGGATTAGCAGAGCCAAAACCTAACAGTTTTAGAAGAGTGGTTATTGAGAAACCTTTTGGCTCTGACCTACAGACGGCACGGGAACTCAACGAGGTAGTTGAGTCGGTTTTCCCACCAGACTCGGTGTTCAGAATCGATCACTACCTGGGTAAAGAAACGGTGCAGAACATACTTGCGCTACGTTTCGCCAACTCCTTGTACGAACCGATCTGGAACAGCAACTACATCGACCACGTGCAGATAACGATGGCAGAAGACATAGGTGTTGGCGGTAGGGCTGGCTACTACGACGGTATTGGTGCGGCCCGAGATGTGATTCAGAATCACCTCTTGCAATTGCTGGCGCTAACCGCGATGGAGGAACCTGCCACTTTCGCAGCTTCTGACCTTCGCGCTGAGAAGGAACGAGTCCTAGCTGCGGTCCGAATACCTGCCGACCTTGAAAATTACACGGCAAGAGGCCAGTATCTTTCCGGCTGGCAGGGCGGTGAACAGGTCTTAGGTTTTCTCGATGAGGAGGGCATCGATGCAAGTTCAAAAACTGAAACGTTTGCAGCCATCAGACTGGACATAGACACTCCGAGATGGAGCGGCGTACCTTTCTACCTGAGAGCAGGCAAACGCCTTGGGCGAAGAGTGACAGAGATTGCTGTGGTTCTAAAACCCGCTCCCCAGCAGTTGTTCAGTAAGCGTCAGACCTCGACTCTCGGTCCAAACGCAGTCGTGATCAGAGTCCAGCCTGATGAAGGTGTGACAATTCGGTTTGGCTCCAAAGTTCCAGGGCCCGGAATGCAGGTTCGTGACGTGACCATGGATTTCGGATATGGCCATTCATTTACAGAAGACTCCCCCGAAGCCTACGAACGGCTAATTCTTGACGTCCTACTGGGTGATCCTCCACTATTCCCGAGACATGAGGAAGTCGAGCTTTCATGGAAAATCCTCGACCCCATTGAGGAGTTCTGGGAGGCAAACGGCATGCCTGATACTTACCTACCAGGTTCATGGGGCCCAAAGAGCGCTGAAGCGATGATGGCGATTGATGGCAGAACTTGGAGGAGACCTTGATAGTCAACCTTCCAAACACAACAGTTAGCAAAATCTCAAAATCTCTTGTGTCTATTCGCGAAGAAGGTGGCGCAGTAGCTCTGGGTCGAGTTCTAACACTGATCATTGAGACTGATGCATCAAACGCTGAAGCAGCAATCTCTGCGGCTAACGCGGCCTCTCGTGAGCATCCCTCAAGAATCATTGTTCTAGTAGATTCAAGCGATTCCAAGGAAGCAAGGCTGGACGCTGAAATTCGAGTTGGTGGGGATGCCGGAGCTTCCGAAGTGATCGTATTGAAACCATTTGGAGCGGCAGCTAGTTTCCCGCAGTCATTGGTTACGGGCCTGCTGCTTCCAGACGCTCCTGTAGTAGCCTGGTGGCCCAATAAGGCACCGCCTGTGGTTGGAGATTCTCCTATCGGCAGAATTGCGACTCGCCGCATCACAGATGCACTTTCCCAACCTTCACCAGTGGAGTTTCTCCACGAGCTCGCCTCGTCCTACCAGTCAGGCGACAGCGATTTCTCTTGGACAAGGCTCACTCTGTGGCGCGCCCAACTGGCTGCTCTGCTGGATCAACCACCGTTTGAGGCGATTGAATCTGTTGAGGTCGTTGGTGACATGGACAATCCAAGTGTCGTACTCTTGGCGGCTTGGCTGCGACTACAACTTAACTGCTCAACCAAAACAGTTCACCGTGAAGAATCACAAGGCGTGAAGGGCGTATATCTGGTTCGGCTTGTCCGCAAAGAAAGTCAAATTGAGATCCTTAGGGACAGGTCGAACGTTGCCGAGTTGTCACAAACTAACCATCCAAGCAAGGAGCTTTCACTTCCAGTCCGGTCCCTTAGAGATTGCCTTGCTGAGGACCTTAGACGCCTAGATGCTGACTTAGCCTTCGAAAAGGTCATCACCCAAGGACTCCAGTTGCTGGAAACGGAGAAGTCATGAAGCTCGAACGAGTAAATGGTTTTGAAGACGCCAATTCATTAGCAACACGAGTTGCCTCTGACTTGAAGAAACAAGTGTTGGAGCTTCTAAAGCACAAGGAAACCGTAAACCTAGTTGTCACCGGCGGAACCGTAGGAACCAATGTCCTAGAGCACCTTGGCAAACTACTGTCCGATGCCGATCTTTCAAATCTGCACATTTGGTGGACAGATGAAAGGTTCGTGGGCCAAGAAAGCGAAGACAGGAATTACTTGCAAGCTCAACGCGCCTTTATTTCACAAGTTTCAATTCCGCAGGAAAACATTCACGAGATGCCATCACTGAAAGATGGCGAGCTACGCCGTGCGGCTGAAAGCTTTGCCTCCGAGATCGAGTCCCTGAATCCGAACTTTGACATCGTCATTCTTGGGATGGGTCCTGATGGCCACGTGGCTTCTCTCTTCCCTGGTTCACCGGGTATAACTTTTGGAAATTGGGTGGTTGCAGAAGAGAACTCCCCTAAACCGCCAAAAGAAAGAATCTCGCTTAGCTATTCAGCGCTTTCGTCTTCTGAAGAAGTTTGGTTTGTAGTCGCAGGATTAGAGAAGTCAGACGCCGTAGCTGCCGTATTCGACAAAGTTGATTTACCTGCAACTAAAGTGAACGGAAAGTCTTGTACCAGGTGGTACCTTGACAAGGCTGCAGGCTCGAAGATTACTTCTTAGAACTCTTCTTAATGGTTGGCTTCGCTGAAGATTTGACTAACTTCTTCGGGGGTTGTTTCGCTACTGGCTTTGACTTTGCTGTCTTGCTGGCTGGTTTAGCAGTTGCCTTCACGGATACTTTTGCAGCCGGCTTTTTAGAGCTCGTTGCGGCTTTGGATTTTGAATTCTTAGCTACGGATTTCTTTTCAGCTGGCTTCGCCGCTTTTGCAACCTTTGGAGCAGCTTTAGGCTTCACGGCTTTGGCGGCTGCAGCTTTAGCAGCCGCGATTTTTGCTGCCTGTGCTTTAGCGGCTGCTAGTTTTGCTTGCTTCGCAGCTTCCTGAGCGAGTTTCACTCGCCTTTCTCGGATAGAGGTTAGAGCTTCGTCCAAAAGAGCCTTGGCTTCGTCGCTGGTTCTTCTTTCCTTGACGTAAGCAAGGTGAGTTTTATATGGTTCGTGTTTTGCTGTCTCCGGTGGGTTTTTCTTGTCCTGCCCCGCTGGCATTCCGCAGTTTGGGCAGTCAATCATGTCCGGGATCTCACTTGCGTCTATGTGAGCTGCGAACATCGGTTCCTGAACGTGTCCGTTGATGCAGTAGTAGCTACGCTGGACGCGTTCGGACTTGAACCCTCTGTACTGTTCCCCCATTGGCCCCGCGCCAACACGGGAACCTCTGATTGCTGAACCGCCGTTTGCCAAGGTGTTCTCCTAGAATCCAAACCTTGTGAATAGGCCAAGCCCAATCACGGCAGAAACCCAAACTAGACCCAAAATTATGGTGATCCTATTCAAGTTTCTTTCGGCAACACCGGACGACGCGACGTTGGATGTTACTCCTCCGCCAAACATGTCGGACAATCCTCCACCACGACCTTTGTGAAGCAAGATCATGAGTATGAGAAGCAAGCTAGTGATAGCTAGAAGGACTTGGAGGGCTATTTGGATCGCGGCCATTGGGTTACCTGTTCTTTTTCAGTACCTAATGATTATAAGCTGACATGCTTCTGGAACCTACAGATCCCCGTAAACTCAGCTACATCGAGGCTCGCACCGCCAACCAGTACCCCGTCAACCTCTTCCGAAGCCAAGAAACCCGCAACATTAGCGCTCTTTACAGAGCCACCATAGAGAATCCGGGAGGCATCCGCCGCTTCTGCTGATACAAGCTTTTCGATTGATTCGCGTAGCTTCTTGGCAACTTCAGCTGCCTGCTCAGCAGTTGCAACTTTTCCAGTTCCAATTGCCCAAACTGGCTCATACGCAACAACGAACTCACCGATGTCTTTATGCCCCGACAAAGCCTGCTCGAGCTGGCGTATTGGTACCGCTGCAGCACCTTGCTCCTCTAGCTCCTCAAGGGTTTCACCGACGCATATCACAGGAATCAAGTTGTTCTTGAAAGCCGCTGAAACTTTTGCCTGCACGACCTCGTCGGTTTCCTTGTGATACTGGCGTCTTTCAGAGTGCCCAACAAGCACATAACGAACATCTAGCTTCTTCAAAAAGGCACCAGCTATTTCGCCTGTGTATGCACCGGACTCATGCTGGGATATGTCCTGAGCACCGAGCACGAGTTGAAGTTTGTCTGCGTCGAGTAGCGTTTGGACACTCCGGAGGTCAGTAAAAGGTGGAAAAACCGATACTTCGACCTTCTCATAGTCGTGATTTACGTCTTTTAAGGTCCAAGCAACCTTTTGAACCAGCGCGATAGCCTGCTGGTGGTCCAAGTTCATCTTCCAGTTTCCTGCGATGAGAGGTTTACGGTCGCTCACTTTAGTGCCTCCAGGCCTGGTAATAGTTTTCCTTCTAAGTATTCAAGACTAGCTCCACCACCGGTTGATACGTGGCTGAAATCGCCATCCGAGAACCCAAGGGTTCTAATCGCGGCTGCCGAATCTCCACCTCCAACAACGCTAAGTCCAGACACTTCACTCAATGCCTGAGCAACAGCTTTTGTCCCCGACGAGAATGCATCGAATTCGAACACACCCATGGGCCCATTCCAAAAGCAAATCTTTGAACCACGAATGACATCGGCGAAGATTTTCTCGGTATCGGGTCCAATGTCCAGACCTATTCCGCCTGCTCCAAACGCTGTTGATTCGAGGGAGTCTGCAGCAGCGATTTCAATGTCTGCATCGGCAGCAAACTTACTAGCCATGCGAATGTCGGTCGGCAGGACGATTTTTACGCCAAATTCCTCGGCTTGCTGTAGGTACTGTTTCACAACAGGAATTTGGTCCTCTTCTAGCAAGCTAGAAGCAACCGGCATTCCTTTTGCGGCAAGAAACGTAAACAGCATTCCACCGCCGATAACCAAGTTGTCAATCTTGGGTAGCAAGGAGCCAATGACGCCAATCTTGTCCGAAACCTTGGATCCACCCAGCACGACCGTATAAGGTTTGTTTCCTGAATTCACTAGTTTCTCTAGAACTTCGACTTCGGCTGCAACAAGCAGACCTGCAGCAGCTGGAAGCAATTGCGCAAGCTCGAAAACGCTAGCCTGCTTCCGATGAACGACGCCAAAACCATCACTTACGAAGACATCAGCAAGTTCTGCAAGCTTCTCGGCGAAAGCCATTCTTACTCCAGCGTCTTTCGCTGTTTCCTCTTCGTTAAACCTAAGGTTCTCCAGAACTGCTACCTGTCCTGAAGTTAGAGACTTAGAAACACTCTTCGCAGATGCACCAACAGTGTCTTCGGCAAACATCACGGCATCCCCGAGTAAAGACTGGAGCCTTTCAGCGACTGTACGCAAGGAATACTTAAGATCGACTTTTCCTTCGGGTCTTCCCAGGTGAGAGCAGATTAGGACACTTGCTCCCGCAGATAGAAGGAACTTAATGGTGGGAAGAGCTGCCTTAATTCGGCCATCGTCTGTAATTGAGCCGTCTTCCATGGGGACATTGAAGTCGCATCTCAGCAGAACACGTCTACCGGCTAAATTGCCCAGGTCGGAAAGGTTTCGCAAGGTTCTAGAGCTTGTTTGCTACCAGGACAGTTAGATCAACCAGTCGGTTCGAGTATCCCCACTCGTTGTCGTACCAGGAACTGATCTTCACTGTGTGGTCAATTACCTTCACTAGCCCCGCGTCGAAAATTGATGAGTGTGGGTCCGTCACTATGTCTGAAGACACAATTTCGTCTTCTGTGTACTTCAAGATGCCCTTGAGAGGACCTTCGGCAGCCTTCTTGTAGGCAGCCTTGATCTCTTCAATCGAGGTTTTCTTCCTTGAAACTAGAGTCAGATCAGTGATCGAACCGGTAGGAACTGGAACGCGAAGAGCGTAGCCATCGAGCTTTCCCTTTAGTTCTGGCAGCACAAGGCCAATGGCTTTAGCGGCTCCTGTTGAAGAAGGAACGATATTGATGCCAGCAGCCCTTGCTCGACGAAGGTCCGAGTGCGGGCCATCCTGAAGATTTTGGTCGGCAGTGTAGGCGTGAACTGTTGTCATGAGGCCATTCTCAATGCCGAATTCATCGTTAAAAACCTTTGCAAGAGGAGCGAGGCAGTTTGTCGTGCAAGAGGCGTTCGAGATGATGTGGTGATTTGCCGGATCGTAAAGGTGCTCGTTAACACCGATAACAAAGGTCGCGTCTTCGCCTGTAGCAGGTGCTGAGATAAGAACTTTCTTGGCACCAGCTTCGATGTGCTTCACAGCGTCTTTTGCATCAGTAAATCGGCCTGTTGACTCGATCACGATGTCTACACCAAGGTCGCCCCAGCCAAGAGCTGCTGGATCCCGCTCAGCCAGAACCTTGATCTTGTAGTCTCCGACAAGGATGTTCTGTCCTTCGACGCGAACATCGGCAGCCAGCCTGCCTGTCACGGAATCATATTTCAGTAAATGGGCCAGCGCCTTTGGGTCAGACAAGTCATTTACGGCAACTATCTCTAGATCGGTTCCTTTGGCCAGTTCAGCGCGAAGGTAATTTCTCCCAATACGTCCGAAGCCATTGATTCCAACTTTGACTGCCATATTCTTGCCTTTCCTTGGGGCGCAATTGCGCGGATTCTTGAGTTTCAGATCCACGCGCCCTTGGGTGGAATAGCCTAAATCAGACTAGCAGTAAGCCTTTGGTCTGCCCTCTTGCAGCCTCGAAACGGGCCTGAACGTCCTTCCAGGAAACAATGTTCCAGAAGGCCGCCACGTAGTCGCCTTTGACGTTTTGGTAGTCAAGGTAGAAAGCGTGCTCCCACATGTCCAGCATCAAAAGCGGAACAGATGCAGCGACAAGGTTTCCTTGCTGGTCATAGAGCTGCTCAATAATGAGTCTTTGCCCCAGGACGTCCCAAGCCAGAATAGACCAACCAGAACCCTGGATTCCCATAGCGTTCGCGTTGAAATGAGCTTTGAAAGCGTCAAAGCTACCGAAATACTCATCGATCGCGGCCGCAAGCTCACCAGTTGGCTTGTCGCCACCGTCTGGACTCAAGTTCTTCCAGAAAATCGAATGGTTGACATGGCCACCAAGGTGAAACGCCAGATCCTTCTGCAATTTGTTTACCCAGGTCAGATCGTTCTTCTCCCTAGCCTCGGCCATCAGATCTAGAGTCGTGTTGGCACCAGTGACGTAAGCTGCATGATGTTTGTCGTGATGTAGCTGCATGATTCTGCCTGAAATGTGCGGTTCGAGAGCTGCGTAGTCATACTCGAGATCTGGGAGAACGTACTTTGTCATGGTTTCCTTCTTTGGGTGTTGTCTAGCTTCAATTATGAGCCTAAACCTAGCTATGGTTAGTCGTTGTCGAGGTCTTCAGGTAAGAACGCATCTGTGCCTTCTATTCCAAGGTCTTCAGCCTTCTTGTCGGCCATCGACAGAAGTCTGCGGATTCGACCAGCAACGGCATCCTTGGTCATGGCAGGATTTGCTAACCTTCCGAGTTCATCCAGGCTTGCCTGCTTGTGTTTGAGTCTTAGCTCACCGGCGTACTTCAAATGCTTTGGAACATCATCGCCAAGTATCTCTAAAGCGCGTTCGACTCGTGCTCCAGCTGCCACAGCAGCCTGAGCTGATCTTCGTAAGTTGGCATCATCAAAGTTTGCTAAACGATTAGCAGTGGCTCGAACTTCTCTTCTTAGCCTGAGTTCTTCCCATTTCAATAGCTGTCCATGAGCACCTATCTGAGTAAGCATGGCGCTAATCGCGTCTCCATCCCGAATGACTACCCGAAAGACACCACGAACTTCTCGCGGTTTTGCGATGATTCCGAGCCTCCTCGCAACTCCAACCAAAGCCATAGCGACCTCATTGCCTGGCGCAGTGACTTCAAGTGCAGCTGACCTGCCTGGATCAGTAAGAGAGCCGTGGGCTAGAAATGCACCACGCCAGACGGCTTGAGCTTCAGCCAGTGATCCCGTCACCAGATTGGCAGGTAGGCCTCTTGCGGGTCTTCCCCTACTGTCTACAAGTCCAGTTTGACGGGCGAGAACCTCTCCTTGCCCCAGCACTCTTACTTGATAACGATTTGTCTTTCGGATACCTCCTGCTGAGATAACTGCCAGTTCGCTGTCGCAACCAAATAAATCTGCCAAATCCTTGCGCACTCTTCTGGCTACTTGTGCAGAGTCCAGTTCGACTTCAATTACTACTTTCCCTGAAACCAAATGGAGACCACCGGCGAGTCGAAGAATTGTTGCGAGTTCTGCCGCACGAACACCATTTTTTGGCACTTCGATTCTTGCTAGCTCGTCTTTGATGTCGGCCGTTAACGCCAAGTGTTACTCCTTACCAAGGTCGCGGTGCCTTACCGTGACCGTGTATTCATTGCTTGCCTGCAGAAGTTCTGCAAGTTTTGTTGAAATCGCCACTGACCGGTGTTTCCCTCCGGTGCAGCCGATGGCTATCGTTGCGTAGTGTTTATTCTCGCGGAGGTAACCCTCAAGAACCGGCTGGAGTGCCTTCAGGTAGCTATTGACAAAATCCATGGCTCCTGTTTGAGACAAGACATACTCGCTTACTTGGCCATCAAGACCCGTGAATGGACGAAGCTCCTCATTCCAAAATGGATTTGGCAAAAATCTAGCGTCGGCGACATTATCTGCGTCCGCCGGAATTCCGTACTTGTAGCCAAAGCTCATGACGGTTAGTTGCAATTTGATAGTGGAATCGACTGAAAAATGCTCGGCAGTCTTGGTAGATAACTGGTGCACATTCAGATCTGAAGTGTCGATAACAACATCTGCGGACTCCCTTAGCGCCAGTAGCCTCTTTCGCTCCTCAGCGATCCCGTCAAGGATTGTCCCGTCCCCCTGCAAAGGATGGGGTCTTCTAACCTGTTCAAATCGCTTTACAAGCGTCGAATCATTTGCCTCAAGGTAGAGCACTCGAACGGTGATTGCTTTGCCACCCAACAACATCAAGTTGTTCTCTAGTTCGCTGAAGAACTCACCACCTCGAACATCGATCACAACGGCCAGCCTTGGAACAGGATTCTTTGTGATGGTAAACAGATCGGCAATTGGGCCTAACATCTGTGGTGGCAGATTATCAACGACGTACCAACCGAGGTCTTCTAGGGCGTTGCCTACGGTCGAACGCCCCGCCCCTGACATGCCAGTGACGATAAGCAGTTCATGACCGCTAGTTTCAGGCATTGGCTTTCCCCTCTTCCGTGTCGAGTCTAGCCAATTCGCGACACGCCCGAGTGCGTTACGGGCAGCTACTTTATGGCCTTCAGGATCTCCGCCGCCAGGGCTGGACCTATTCCAGCCACGTCCGAGATTTCTTCTAGTGTGGCAACTTTGAGCCGCCTAGCTGACCCGAACCTTCTCAGCAAGGCAGTGACCCTTCGTTCCCCAAGTCCTGGAATGTCCATAAGTGCGCTCGAAATGGTTTTTGACCGACGTTTCTTTGACGCCGTCAGAGCGAAGCGGTGGGACTCATCCCGAATTCGCTGCAATAGAAACAGCTCTTCTGAACCGCGCGGCAAGATAACCGGGAAGCTTGAGCCCGGCAGCCAGACTTCCTCCAGTCTCTTTGCCAGCCCGCAAACCGCAAGAGTAGGAACAGCGCTTGCGTCAATTGCTTTCTTGGCAGCGGCAACTTGAGGCGCGCCACCATCTACAACAATCAGCGATGGTGTGTAATTGAACTTCCGATTATCTAGAGCCTCGGGATCGCGCAAGTACTTAAGTCTTCTAGTAAGCACTTGATTAAGTGCATCGGTATCGTCTGAAGCAGACTCAATGTTGAATTGACGATACTGAGATTTCTTTGCGAGGCCATCTTCGAAAACCACCATGGAGGCGACTATGTCAGTGCCTGACAGGTGGGATACGTCGTAGCACTCGATCCTCAGAGGTGCATTCTCCAAGCCCAGAGCTTTCGCCAGGGAATTCAGGGCATCTGACCTAGCTGTGAAATCTGCAGTTCGACGAGTCTTGTAGAGTTCTAGCGAATGTGCAGCGTTCTCCAATGCGGTTTCAGCGAGAGCTTTCTTATCGCCTCTCTTTGGCACACGGAGGGATACAGTTCCTTGACGTTTTTCCTGCAGAAACATCTCTAGTTCGGAGGAATCCTCAGGCAGGGCTGGAACAAGAACTTCC
Source organism: Actinomycetota bacterium (assembly GCA_046046195.1). GTDB lineage: Bacteria > Actinomycetota > Actinomycetes > Actinomycetales > Microbacteriaceae > Rhodoluna. Next base: position 32,534 of record JBJOKH010000018.1, read on the forward strand.
CTAGGTACCGAGGGAGGTTCGACGCCCTCAACGGCCGTGTAGGCGAATAGAACAATCTGCCTAACCAGGTCCTCGAGTGACTGCTCCAATTCCTTGTCGACTACCCATGATCTAACTCCTCGTATACGGCCACCGCGTACCGAGAAAAGAGACACTGCAGCCGCTAGATCGTCATGGGCAACACCGAAGAGATCAGCGTCTGTCAAGTCGTTGAACACGACCGTGCTTTTCTCAAGGACAGTTTCGAGAGCCCCGATGTTGTCTCTGAGTCGAGCCGCAAGTTCATAGTTCTGAGCCTCTGAAGCCGCTTCCATACGATCTTGGAGTATTTCAATTTGCTCTGGATCCATGCCATTCATGAATCCAACAAGTTCTTTGGCTATGTCCAGATGGTCCGTTGGGGTCACTCGGCCAACGCAGGGAGCTGAACACTTTCCTATGTCGGCCAAAAGGCAAGGTCTATTTGCTCTTTTAGCAGCGTTGTATACCCCGGTCGAACAGGATCGGATTGGATAGACGCGAAGCAGAGTATCTAAGGTTTGCCTGATCGCCCATGCTTGGGTATAAGGGCCAAAATACTTAACTCCCTTTAGGTCTCTATTTCGCGTAATGAACACTCGCGGCATTTTGTCGGACATAGACACTGCCAGATAGGGGTAGGACTTGTCATCCTTAAATCGAACGTTAAATGGAGGATTGAATTCCTTAATCCAGGTGTACTCCAACTGGAGGGCTTCAAACTCCGTTTTTACGATCGTCCAATCGACATCTGCGGCGCTAAGAACCATGCGCCTGGTTCGTTCATGCAATGAATCAACCGGTGCGAAATAGCTCTGTAATCTAGCCCTAAGGTTCTTGGCCTTCCCTACGTAAAGGATTCTGCGTTTGTCATCAAAGAACCTATAAACCCCAGGTTTCGTCGGTATCTCAGATGTTTTCGGACGAAAGGCGAGATCGTTGGCCATCTACTTAAGAATCTCCTTGAGAAACATTCCAGTAAAGCTGGCCTTGTTCTTGGCAACTTGTTCCGGCGTACCCTCGGCAACCAGCTGTCCACCACGATGACCACCCTCTGGACCTAAATCGATTAGCCAATCGGCTGACTTGATCACGTCTAGGTTGTGTTCGATCACAATGACTGTGTTACCTTTTTCAACAAGGGAGTTTAGGACCAAGAGCAGTTTTCTGACATCCTCGAAATGCAGACCCGTTGTGGGTTCATCGAGAACATAGATGGTGCGCCCAGTCGAACGTCTTTGAAGTTCGGTTGCAAGCTTCACACGCTGAGCTTCACCACCAGACAAAGTGGTGGCAGACTGCCCGAGTCGCACATAACCTAGACCAACATCTACGAGGGTTTCTAAGTATCTAGAGATGGATGAAATGGCTTCGAAGAACTTTGCGGCTTCTTCTATAGGCATCTCTAAGACCTCAGAAATTGACTTTCCCTTGTACTTGACTTGAAGGGTCTCTCTGTTGTACCTGGCTCCGTGACAGACTTCACAGGAAACGTAAACATCTGGCAGGAAGTTCATCTCGATGCGCAGGGTTCCATCGCCACTGCAGGCCTCACATCTACCCCCCTTAACGTTGAATGAGAATCTGCCCTGTTGATATCCTCGCGCCTTCGACTCGGAGGTCTCCGCGAAAAGCTTTCGGATGTGATCAAACACTCCTGTGTAGGTAGCTGGGTTAGATCTAGGGGTTCGGCCGATTGGATTCTGGTCAACATGCACAACTTTGTCTAGGTGGTTAAGTCCAGTGACCCTGGTGTGCTTTCCCGCAACGAGCTTTGCCCCGTTCAATGAGTTTGCGAGAACGTTGTAGAGAATGTCGTTTACTAGCGTTGACTTTCCCGAACCGCTCACGCCAGTGACAGCGATAAATGTGCCGAGTGGAAAAGTCACGGATAGATTGTTTAGATTGTTTGCTTTTGCGCCCACAACTCCGAGGCTCCGCTTTGGGTCTATGGGTCTCCTGGTCTTAGGGACTGCAATTGTCTTGCGTCCTGATAAGTAGTCCCCTGTAATTGAAGACTTGTTCGCCAGCAGCTCTTTGTATGTGCCTGAGTGCACAACAGTACCGCCGTTGATTCCTGCGCCAGGACCGATGTCAACAATCCAATCGGAAGTCTTGATGGTGTCTTCGTCATGTTCTACTACAACGAGGGTGTTTCCAAGTTCCCTAAGCTTTACGAGAGTGTCAATTAGGCGACGATTATCCCGCTGATGAAGGCCAATGGATGGTTCGTCAAGAACATACAAAACACCGGTAAGTCCGGAACCAATCTGGGTGGCTAATCTAATGCGCTGAGCTTCTCCGCCTGAAAGCGATCCTGCAGCTCGTTCTAGAGACAAGTAATCGAGTCCTACCGACATCAGAAAGTCCAGACGAGCTCGAATCTCGCGAAGCACCTGTGCGGCTATCTTCTCGTCCCGTTTGTTGAGCTTGATCTTTGAGAAGAATTCAACGCAGTCACCTAAACTCATGGCCGCAACTTCAGCAATCGATGTATCAGAAACCTTGATCGCTAATACTTCCGGCCTAAGACGAGCTCCTTCACATGCCGGGCATGGAATTTCTCTCAAGAAACCGGCCCATTTGCCGCGCGCGTAGTCATTTTCTGACTCTAAATACTTACGCTCTATGTAGTTGAGAACACCTTCGAACCCTGTGGTGTATCTAAGCTCTCGACCATATCTGTTTTTCCATCGGACTTGGACATCAAAATCGTTGCCATGAAGCACCGCGTATTGGACTTCTTCGGGCAAATCTTGCCATGCTGTCTTCAGGGAGAACCCAAGATCTTTTGCTAACCCCTGCAGCATTCTTGAGAAGTAGTGAAACAGCCCCTTTCCCTGTGTTGACCATGGAATAATCACTCCGTCTTGGATAGATGACTCGGGGTCACCAATCACCAGATCGGCGTCAACGGCCATTTTTGTTCCAAGACCAGTACATTCTTGGCAGGCACCAAAGGGTGCATTGAAGGAAAAGGTCCGAGGCTCAATCTCTGTGATTGCCAAAGCGTGGTCATTCGGGCAGGACATTTGCTCCGAAAAGCTTCTTTTTGAATCTGATCCTTTTCGATCAACAAAATCAATGGTCACCTTGCCGCCAGCCAATTTCAAGGCAGTCTCAACCGAATCCGTCAATCGACCCGCAATGCCGGTCTTTATTGCCAGGCGGTCCACAACTACAGCAATGTCGTGTTTGTAGGACTTCTTCAGAGGCTGCGCGTCCGCTAAGGAGATGGTTTCGCCGTCCACCATTGCTCGAGCGTAGCCTTGCGCGATGAGATCTTTGAATAAATCGGCGAATTCGCCTTTCTTCTGATCGACGAGTTCGGCAAGTACCTGGAACTTCGTCCCCTCAGGATTCTCCAGAATCTGATCAACAATCTGCTGAGGGGTTTGTTTCACAATTTGCTCTCCACACTCAGAGCAATAAGGAACGCCGATGCGAGCCCACAAAAGTCTCAAGTAGTCGTGAATCTCAGTAATTGTTCCAACGGTTGACCGTGGGTTTCGATTTGTTGACTTCTGGTCTATGGAAACCGCAGGAGATAGTCCTTCTATGAAATCAACATCGGGCCTGTCGACTTGACCCAGGAATTGTCTTGCATAGGCCGAAAGTGATTCGACGTATCGGCGTTGTCCTTCGGCAAATATCGTGTCAAAAGCTAGGGAAGACTTTCCTGAGCCTGACAAACCGGTAAACACAACGAGTGAATTCCTCGGCATTTCAACCGTAATGTTTTGCAAGTTGTGAACTCGGGCACCCTTGACGACCAACGATTCGAGTGCTTCTACAGGCTTGGATTTCACAGAGACAAGCCTAACCTGCCATCAGGCAGTCCCTAGATGTGACCGGCCTTCTTCATCTGCCGGAGTTCGTGCTTAAGTTCGCCAATCTCATCGCGAAGTCTGGCTGCAAGCTCAAATTGAAGCTCTTTCGCAGCGTGCTTCATTTGAGCATCAAGGTCGATGACAACTGCCATGATCTCGTCTTCGGCCATAGCCGCAATCCCCCTTGTAGACCTAAGCGGGACAGCTTGTTTGCGCCTGGAGCCAGTTGACCCAAATTCTGCAATGAGTTCAGCAGTATCGATCTCCTCCCTCTCAATCTGGTCCGTGATGTCAATAATCGCCTTTTGAAGAGGCTGTGGATCAACTCCCCGCTCTTTGTTGTAAGCAACTTGTTTCGCTCTTCTGCGGTTAGTCTCGTCGATCGCCTTCTTCATAGAGTCCGTGAGGTTGTCCCCGTACATGTGAACTTCACCATTTACGTTTCTTGCGGCTCGACCTATTGTCTGGATCAATGATGTGGCGGACCGAAGGAAGCCCTCTTTGTCCGCATCCAGGATGGCAACTAGGGAAACTTCAGGGAGATCGAGACCTTCGCGGAGCAAATTGATACCCACCAGCACATCAAAAACCCCCTGACGCAACTGCCGGAGCAGTTCAACTCGCTTAAGTGTGTCCACGTCGGAGTGAAGATAGCGTACTTTCACTCCGGCTTCAGAGAGGTAGTCAGTTAGCTCTTCGGCCATCTTCTTGGTCAATGTCGTCACCAACACGCGTTCTTCCTTTGCCGAACGAACTCTAATTTCCTCAAGAAGATCATCAATCTGTCCCTTGGTGGGTTTCAGGATGATGGTTGGGTCAACCAGGCCAGTTGGTCTGATTATCTGCTCAACTACTCCGTCAGCTGCCGCGAGTTCATACTTTCCAGGAGTGGCAGAAAGGTAAACAGTTTGCCCAACACGTTCTTGAAACTCTGACCATTTCAACGGGCGATTATCAAGGGCAGACGGAAGCCTAAATCCATGTTCAACCAATGTTCGCTTTCGGGAGGAATCCCCCTCATACATGGCACCAATCTGTGGGACTGTGACGTGAGATTCATCTATGACCGTCAAGAAGTCTTCAGGGAAGTAGTCGAGCAAGCATGAGGGTGGCTCACCTTGTTCCCTTCCATCAATATGTCGGGAGTAGTTCTCAATACCGGAGCAGAAACCAAGTTCGCGAATCATTTCGAGGTCAAAGTTAGTTCTCATCTTGATTCTTTGTGCCTCTAAGAGCTTTCCAGCAGCCTCAAATTCGCGCAGTCTGCCGGCAAGCTCATTCTCGATAGCCTCGATTGCCCTTCCCATTTGCTCAGGCGCAGCCACATAGTGACTTGCTGGGAAAATAGCGATCGCGTCTAATTGCTTGATCACATCACCAGTTAGTGGATGCAAGCTGTAGATTGCTTCAATCTCGTCCCCAAAAAGCTCGATTCGAACTGCATACTCGTCGTACACTGGGATGATCTCAATGGTGTCCCCTTTTACTCGAAAGTTCCCGCGTGAGAAATCAACATCATTTCGCTTGTATTGCATGGAAACGAACTTCCTAATTAGGTCATCTCGGTCAATTGACTCACCGACTTGAATTGGAATTGACTGATCTAGGTACTCTTTAGGTGCTCCGAGTCCATAGATACAGGAGACAGTCGAAACCACAATCACATCCCGTCTTGACAGCAAGCTCATCGTTGCTGAATAACGAAGACGCTCAACCTCCTCGTTTATGCTCGAGTCCTTCTCAATAAATGTGTCGGTTTGAGGGACATAGGCCTCGGGTTGGTAATAGTCGTAGTAGCTAACAAAATACTCAACCGCGTTGTTAGGAAACATCTGGCGAAACTCTGTCACCAGCTGTGCTGCGAGCGTTTTGTTGTGGGCCATAACCAGTGTTGGACGCTGCAGTGTCTCGATTAGCCATGCTGTTGTAGCTGATTTTCCTGTTCCTGTTGCCCCGAGAAGAACAACGTCTTTTTCCCCAGCAAGAATTCGCTTCGAGAGCTGTTCTATAGCTTCAGGCTGGTCGCCAGAAGGCTTGTAATCGCTAACAACTTGGAAAGGTGTGAATGACCTAGTTCGAGCCACGAGAGGCCTTCTCTTCAGAGAGTTCTTTCACTCTGCGCCAGAGATTACTTACTTGACTTATGAGCTCTTCAATTGAGCCAGTATTCTCAAGTGCGATGTCTGCTCTGGCACGCCTCTCATCACTAGAAGCTTGGGCTTCAACTCTGGCTTCCGCTTGCTGTCTCGAGTATCCCCGGTCGGAAATTAGTCTTTCTATCTGGTTCTCAATTCCCGATTCGACCGTCACCACAAGGTCAAATGGATAGTCAACCTTTGCTTCGACTAAAAGAGGAACGGCGTAAACAACTACGTCACTAGTGCTGTTCTGAATAAGCTCCAATGTCCTTGCCTGAATCAAGGGGTGGAGAACTCCTTCGAGTTCAAGACGCTTTTTTGAGTCAGCGAAGACGATTTGAGCGAGGGATTCGCGTGAGATCCGACCATCGCCCTCAACAATCCCTGAACCGAACTTCGCCACGACAGAATTGAAACCAGTTGTGCCGGGCTCGATTACTTCTCTAGCCACAAGGTCAGCATCGATAACATCGGCGCCGTGTTCGGCTAACAGCCTGGAAACGGTTGATTTTCCAGATGCTATTCCTCCGGTTAGGCCAATTAAGAACATTCCATAAGCCTACAAACAATAAAATCGGGGACTAGCCAATGGCCAATCCCCGATTCTAAGCAAGATCTCTACTCTTTGTCAGCCAACTTGTCGCGAAGTGCGTTCAGCGATGCGTCGTCTGACAGTGTTCCCGCGCTTGCCGCTTCAGCAACTTTGCCTGAACTTGAGTCGGACTCATTTGATGTAGCGGAAGGTGCAGGAATGTCTGGAAGAGTTGCGGCTAGCTTGTTGGCTTCCGCAACCTGCTTCTTGTGTTCCTCCCATCGAGCGTGAGCCTCTGAGTACTCCTTCTCCCACTTGGCCCGAGCTTCTTCATGGCCTGGCTGCCATTCTCCGGTGGCTGCATCGAAACCATCAGGGTATTTGTATTGGCCCTTCTCGTCATACTCAGCGTACATTCCGTAAAGTGCCGGGTTGAAGTCGGTTCCATCTGGGTTGACTTCTTCGAGTGCCTGCTTTAGCGATAGCGAGATACGTCGACGGTCTAGGTCGATGTCTATAACCTTTACGAACACATCCTGATTAACTGACACTACTTGCTCCGCAAGCTCGATGTGCTTGGTTGAAAGCTCGGAGATGTGTACAAGACCCTCAATACCATCAGCCACACGGACAAAAGCTCCAAACGGTACAAGCTTTGTGACTTTACCTGGAGCGTACTGGCCAATTGAGTGGGTACGCGCAAATACCTGCCATGGATCTTCCTGAGTAGCCTTCAATGAAAGCGAGACACGCTCTCTATCCTGATCTACCTCAAGTACTTCAACAGTTACTTCTTGTCCTATCTCCACAACTTCAGAAGCGTGTTCGATGTGCTTCCATGAAAGTTCTGAAACGTGCACAAGACCATCAACACCACCAAGGTCGATAAACGCACCGAAGTTTACGATTGACGAGACAACGCCTGTGCGGATCTGACCCTTAGCTAGATCTGCTAGGAAGGTCGAACGAGATGCTGATTGACTCTGCTCAAGAAGAGCACGGCGCGACAGAACAACGTTATTGCGGTTCTTGTCAAGCTCTAAAATTTTGGCTTCAACTTCCTGGCCTAGGTAAGGGCCGAGGTCACGGACGCGGCGAAGTTCAATAAGAGATGCAGGCAAGAATCCTCGAAGACCGATGTCAACAATAAGTCCACCCTTGACAACTTCAATTACGGTTCCAGTCACTGTACCGTCAGCTTCCTTGATCTTTTCAACGTCACCCCAAGCGCGCTCGTACAGTGCACGCTTCTTGGAAAGAATGAGTCGACCCTCTTTGTCCTCCTTCTGAAGAACAAGAGCTTCTATCTTGTCGCCAACAGAGACAATGTCTGATGGGTCCGCATCGTGACGGATAGAGAGTTCACGTGATGGAATTACTCCCTCTGTTTTGTACCCCACATCAAGTAGGACTTCGTCTCGATCGATCTTTACAACGGTTCCTTCAATAAGGTCACCATCGTTAAAGAATTTTAGGGTCTTTTCAACCGCTGCTAGAAATTCCTCAGCAGAGCCGATGTCGTTTACGGCTACCTGCTTGGCTGCCTTTACGGTTGTTTCTGTTGTCATAGAGATGAATACTCCATTTGTTTTTCACTCAGGTCGCGACGCAATGAATTCTTTTTTCAAAGATTGGGTTCCGTCGCAACAACGGATAAGGGTTATGCGCCGAAGCGCCCTATAAGCCTAGCGCCATAAGCCAGGCTCCACAAAGGGCTAATGCCCAGCCTCATCCCAGCTACGCCCTGTTCCTACCTGTACCTCTAGCGGAACTGACAACTTGACGACATTGGCCATTTTGTCAACAACCAGGGCCCTTAGGACCTCAAGCTCTCCTGGGGCGACTTCAAAGACTAATTCGTCGTGGACCTGAAGTAGCATGCGAGATTGAAGCTTTCGAGCGATCATCTCATCTTGAACCCCGTTCATGGCAAGTTTCATGATGTCGGCCGCAGTTCCCTGTATTGGTGCATTTAGGGCCGCCCGTCTAGCGTTCTCTCTAACCTGGAAGATTGAGCTGGTTAAATCATCAAATGGTCTGCGTCTACCGTTGATAGTCCTGGTATAGCCCACTGCCTTTGCGTCCTCAACCACCTTTGCAAGATACCGGCGCACCCCACCAAATCTTTCGAAATAGTCCTTCATCAATTGCTTTGCTTCGGCGTTGGTAAGCCCTAGCTGTTTTGCGAGGCCATACTCACTCAGTCCATAAACCAATCCATAACTCATGGCTTTGACTTGAGCTCGCATCTCGGGAGTGACAGCCTCTGGTTTCACTCCGAAAATGCGCGACCCGACGAATCTATGTAGATCCTCCCCGTTGTTGAATGCTTCGATGAGACCTGGGTCTTCTGATAGATGAGCCATAATCCTCATTTCAATCTGCGAATAGTCCGCAGTGAGTAATGTCTCAAAACCAGCCCCAGCTACAAATGAGTCTCGAATCTGAGCTCCCCTTGGGTTTCTGATTGGAATGTTTTGCAAGTTTGGATTCTCTGAGCTAAGGCGTCCAGTGGACGTTCCGGTTTGAACATAAGTGGTGTGGATTCTTGAGTCGTCCTCGACTGACTTCAGAAGTGTTTCAACCATTTGCTTCAGTTTCGTTGCGTCTCTGTGGGCCAACAGTTTTTCGAGAAACGGGTGACCATTGGCTTCGAATAACTCTGTTAGCGCGGCAGCATTAGTAGAAAAACCAGTTTTCAACGCTTTTGTCCCAGTCATACCAAGCTCATCAAACAAAACGGTTTGCAATTGCTTGGGTGAAGCAAGGTTTATTTCCTTGCCGATTATCTTGTAAGCATCTTCTGCTACCTGGGACACCTCAGCGCTAAGGCTTTCAAAGAGCTTCTCCAGTTTCTCCGTATCAATGGTGACACCTTGTGTTTCCATCTGCGCGAGTGTTATCGAGCTTGGCAGTTCAATTTCCTCGTAAACTCTAAGCTGCCCTTGATCCGATACTTTGGACCGCATTACTTCAGCGAGACAAATTGATAGCCAGGCATCCAGACTGTTATCCCTTGATACTTCTGGAATCAATTGATTTGGATCAGCCCTGTGCACAGCAAGACCAAGTTGTTCCAAAGCAATGTCGTCGACGAAGTAATTTCTTCTGACTGGATTCAAAAGGTAGGCCAGCAAAAGGACATCGTCGGCGACACCAGAAATGTCCCTGCCGTGGGCAAGCAGAATTCTTCGAGTTCCCTTTAGATCAAACAACACCTTCTTGTGTGAACCGTCCACGAGCCACTTGTAGAGTTCCTCAGGTGCAAATCCGGTTAGAGTGAAGCGCTCATCCTTCGATGCAAAAGCAAACGTTAGATTATCGCCTGCTTCTTCGACGTCCAGCCCGACTAGTTTTTGGGCGCCAAGCCAAGCTAGAAGTTTGTCTGGTTTGATTACATCCGCGGAAGGAATCTCCAGGGTGTCAAAAATTTTTACCTCTACCGGTTCCTCGGTTTTGCTCGGATTCGATGGTTTCTTGAGTCCGTTGGTCTGGGAGCCATTTGCACCGCGAAGTCTCAGCACTCTTTCTGTCAAAGTTTTAAAGTGCATCTTGGTAAAGACCTTCCGAACCTTGTTTTCGTCCACAGACGTAAGGCGAAGAGACTCGAAATCAAGTCCGAGATCAAGATCTCGGACTAAATGATTCAGCCTGCGATTTCTTTTAGCAAGGGCGCTGTGCTCCCTCAAAGACTCGCCAACTTTGCCAGGAATCTTATCTGCTTGGCTGAGGACAGAGTCGAGGTCGCCGTAAGCTTGCAACCACTTGGCTGCTGTTTTGGGGCCCACTCCTGGAATTCCAGGCAAGTTGTCGCTGGTTTCGCCTACTAGAGCAGCAAGGTCTGGGTACTGCTTTGCGTGGATTCCATACTTTTCAACGACCGCTGCATCATCCATCCGCGCTAGATTCATTACGCCCTTTATTGGGTAAAGAATGGTGGTGTCGTCAGAAATCAATTGAAATGTGTCTCGATCACCAGAAACTATCAGCACCTGGTAACCGGCCTCCGAGGCTTGATCGGCTAAAGATGCCAGTATGTCGTCTGCCTCATAATCTTTTTTGGTCAGCGTAGTGATGTTCATCGCTTTCATCGCTTCTTCTAGTAGCTCTGTCTGACCGTAAAATTCCTCTGGTGTTTCACCTCGATTCCCCTTGTATTCCGGATATTCAATTGCTCGAAACGAGGGGCCTGATATGTCGAATGCCACAGCCAAATGGGTTGGTTTTTCTCCTTCCAAAAGGTTCAGCAACATGGAGATGAAGCCATGAACTGCGTTTGTGTGTTGACCGTCAGGTGTCCGGAAGTTCGAAGGATTCAAAGCGTAGAACGCACGAAAAGCCAGAGAATGCCCATCAATTAGTAGAAGGGTAGGCTTGTTAGTCATGAGTGCTAGCCTACTTCGCTGGCAGAATAGAACCGTTGAAAGGCCCCTCTTCATGTCCGAACCCAAGCTAAGTGACGCCGCAAAACTTCTAGCGGCAAAAAGAGGAGTTGGCGAACTAGCGGAAAAGATGGGTATTCAGATAACCGAATTGAGCGCCGAGCGAGCTGTTGCCACGATGCCGGTTCAGGGAAACACCCAACCTCGAGGGCTAATGCACGGTGGTGCCTACCTGGTTCTTGGCGAGACGCTTGGGTCTTTTGCCGCTAATGTTTGGGCCGCTCCAGAAGGTTATGCGGTTGGAATTGAAATCTCGGCATCACATTCAAAATCGGCAACCGAAGGCCTGGTGACTGGTGTAGCCACAGCTATTTCACTTGGTAAGACCCTAGCAATCTATGAAGTCGTGATCTCTAATGACAAAGGTGAGCGATGCTCCACAGTACGGATCACCAATCTTATCCGAAACAACTAGCTACTTGTCTAGCTGATCAAGCACCGTACGGGCAACCTCAGCCATACTCAAGCGCCTATCCATCGAGGCCTTTTGAATCCACCTAAAAGCTTCGGGTTCAGTGAGTTTCATCTTTTCACTGAGAACCCCCTTGGCTCGCTCAACAAGTTTTCTGGTTTCGAGTCTTTCTGAGAGATCTAGAACTTCTGATTCCAATGCCAACAACTGAGCATGCCGGGAAAGTGCTATCTCAATCGCGGGAATTAGATCATTTGGAGTAAATGGCTTTACTAAGAACGCCATTGCTCCAACTTCAGCAGCACGAGCCACAAGTTCTTGTTGGCTAAATGCCGTTAGCAAGACAACCGGAATCTTAAGTTCCGAGATTTTCTCAGCTGCCGAGAGGCCATCTAGATCTGGCATCTTGATGTCCATGACCATGAGGTCGGGCTTCAGCTCTGTTGCGAGTTGAATAGCGGCATTGCCATCCCCGGCCTCACCGACGACATCGAATCCTTGATCTCGAAGCGTCTCAACTATGTCCATTCGGATTAGTGACTCATCCTCAGCGACAACCACTCTGCGCTTAGTTGTTTGCTCTGCCATGCGACAACTTTATGCCAACCGAGCGAACTAGAGAAGCTACGAATCCGTTAGACTTTGGGAGTGGTACCGGCCGGAATGGCGGAACGGCAGACGCGGAGCACTCAAAATGCTTTGTTCGAAAGGACGTGTGGGTTCAAATCCCACTTCCGGCACCGCAGGGGTCTAGTTGAGTGCGCCAGATCCGACTTTGTGAACTCTGAGCGTGTTAGTTGAGCCAGATACGCCAGGAGGCGTACCGGCCACCACCACGACTTCATCGCCTGCCTTGCATAGGCCCTCAGCTAATACCGTGCTATCAACTTGGTTGAACATGGCATCAGTGTGGTCAACTTTTGGTACTAGGAATGTCTGGGCTCCCCAAACTAGTGCCAGCCTGTTTGCTACGTCTTGATTCGGGGTGAATGTAAGTACCGGCACTGAAGAACGCAGCCTGGAGATTCTCTTCAAAGAGTCTCCACTTTCGGTAAAGACGCAGACAAACTTGGAACCAAGCAATTCGGCTATCTCCATCGCCGCAAGTGAAACAGCCCCGGCGTGGGTGTGAGGCTTTGTTCCAAGGGCTGGGATCCGATCGAGCCCGTTCTCTTCAGTCGATTGAATTATCTTGGCCATCGTCGCAACGGTTTCAACAGGAAACTCTCCCACACTGGTTTCTCCCGAAAGCATAAGGGCATCGGCTCCATCTAGGACAGCGTTGGCTACGTCACTTGTTTCGGCTCTAGTTGGAATACTTGAGTGAATCATCGACTCGAGCATTTGGGTGGCGACTATGACTGGCTTTGCCCATCTTCTTGCCAACTCCACTGCGCGCTTCTGAACCAGTGGTACCTGTTCAAGTGGAAGCTCGACTCCCAAGTCCCCACGGGCAACCATGATTCCATCGAAGGCGTCAATTATCTCTTCGAGGTTCTCTACCGCCTGCGGTTTCTCAACCTTCGCTATGACAGGTAATACTCGACCTTCCTCTTTCATGATTTCATGCACACGAACTATGTCCGATGCGTTTCGAACGAAAGAAAGTGCGATCATGTCCACGCCAATCTTTAAAGCCCAGCGAAGATCAACTTCGTCCTTCTCGGACAAAGCGGGAACGTTCACGGCAACGCCAGGAAGGTTGATTCCCTTGTTGTTAGAGACCTCGCCCGCGACTTCCACCACTGCGGTGACGGTAGTTGAAGATACTTCGGTTGCACGAAGGCGCACCTTGCCATCATCAATTAGCAGAACATCTCCTGGCTTTACGTCGTCAGGCAAACCCTTGAAAGTGGTTCCGCAAATAGATACGTCACCTTCTACATCCTCGGTTGTGATCTTGAAGGTGGCACCTTTTTCAAGAAACACCGGACCTGATTTGAACCTTGCAAGCCTGATTTTAGGACCCTGTAGGTCGACAAAGATTCCAACTGACTTTCCAGCATCTACAGCAGCTTTTCGCACAGTTTTGTAGATTCCTTCGTGAACGTCGTGACTGCCGTGACTTAGGTTCATTCGTGCAACATCAACACCTGCATCGATAATGGCCTTGATGTTCTCGTAGCTCGATACCGCAGGCCCTAGGGTTGCAACGATTTTTGCGCGTCTCATGTGTTCCTATTCCTTATTGTTTTAATTGCTAGCTGTAAACAGAGATTGGTTGGTCGGAAGCTTTTACAGGTGATGGTAGTTCGGTAGTTCCCTCAAGGAACTTGTCTATGCTAGCCGCAGCAGCTCGACCTTCGGCTATTGCCCAGACTATGAGCGACTGACCTCTGCCAGCATCGCCAGCGACAAAAACATCCTGGAATTCAGTTGAGAAGTTATCTGCTCGGCTGTAGTTCCCTCGTCCATCTAAGGATTTGCCCGTCTCAGTTACGCACATAGAAACATCAGGACCAGTAAACCCGAGGGCAAGCAAAACAAGGTCCGCGGGAATGACCCGTTCAGTTCCTGGGGTAGGAATGCGTTTCCCATCAACGATCTGGGTGTCAGCTACCTTTACTCCGGTGACGCGACCGCCCTCGCCAACAACTTCAACAGTGGATGCTAGATACTTTCTGTCACCAAATTCCTCATGAGCGCTACTGACTTCGTAAAGAGTAGGAAAGGTGGGCCACGGTTGACCAGCAGGTCGTTCCTCCGGTGGCTTTACTCCAATAGCAAGCGTCGTCACGCTCTTAGCGCCTTGCCTTGTTGCTGTTCCGAGGCAATCGGCACCGGTATCGCCACCACCAAGAATTATTACGTTCTTACCTTCAGCGCTTATTTGGTTTGGAACCGATTGTGCAGCCACTACCCTATTCGCCTGAGTCAGATACTCCATGGCAAAGTGAACACCGGCCAACTCCCTTCCTGGCACTTCGAGATCACGCGGGACAGATGCGCCGGTCGCTATCAATACAGCATCGTATCTTCGTCGTAAATCGGTCCAACTTATTTGCTTGCCAATTTCAACTCCGACCCTAAATCTGACGCCTTCAGCTTCTAGTTGGGCGATTCTTCGATCAATGTGATGCTTCTCCATCTTGAAGTCTGGAATTCCGTAGCGAAGCAATCCCCCAACACGGTCATCCTTTTCGAAAACAGCAACAGTATGGCCAGCCCTAGCTAACTGCTGGGCTGCTGCAAGTCCAGCCGGACCTGAACCAACTACAGCTACTGTCTTGCCAGTCAATCTTTCTGGGGCGTGCACTTGTACCCAGCCATTGTCAAATGCATCATCGATGATTGAAACTTCAATCTCTTTGATTGTCACTGCTGGTTGATTAATAGCCAGAACACAACTCGACTCACAAGGCGCAGGGCATAGGCGGCCGGTGAATTCAGGAAAATTGTTGGTTGCGTGCAGTCTCTCGATAGCCCGCTTGCCATCCTTGCGCCAAACGGCGTCATTCCATTCAGGGATAAGGTTTCCCAATGGGCAGCCGTGGTGACAAAAAGGCACGCCACAATCCATACAGCGCCCTGCTTGATTCTGAACCACTTCAGAGTTTCTTCGTTCGTAAACTTCTTTCCAGTCCATGATGCGAATCGGTACAGGTCTACGCTCAGCGGTCTGTCGTTCAGTGATCTTTAAGAAACCTCTTGGATCAGCCATTTGTAGCCTCCAAGATCTCTTTCCAAACACTTTCGCTATCGGGGTCTATTCCTCTGGAGGATGCAGCCGTGCGTATTTGGCTTACACTTGCAAAATCGGTTGGCATCACGACCGTGAAATTCAAAAGCTCGGATTCATAATTTTCGAGAATTGCTTTACCTAGCAGGGAGCCCGTTTCCTTGACATGAGTTTCTAGAAGCCCCTTCAATTCACTCACGAGATCTTCAGGCACTGGGGCAAGTCTTATGTCGTCGGCCTTGAGAGCGTCTGGGTTTACACGCTCCTTGCGAAGTTTGTATACGAAGGCGTAGCCACCGCTCATCCCTGCACCAAGGTTTCTACCGGTAGTTCCAAGAATGACGGCTCGCCCGCCTGTCATGTATTCCAGGGCGTGGTCGCCAACGCCCTCGACAACCGCAGTCGCGCCTGAGTTACGAACCAAGAATCTCTCGCCAACCATTCCCGACAAGAACATCGATCCACTAGTTGCGCCGTAGCCGATTACGTTGCCTGCAATTATGTTCTCCTCGGCTGGGAAACTTGAAGACTCGTCAGGGCGAACTACTATTAGTCCCCCACTTAGACCTTTGCCCACGTAGTCATTTGCGTCTCCCACTAGAACAAGTTTTAGCCCTCTTGGCACGAACGCACCGAACGACTGTCCCGCCGAACCACGCATTACTACCTGAATGGTCGAATCCGCTAAGCCCTCAGCACCAAAGCGCTTAGTCACCTCATGGCCGAGCATGGTTCCTACCGCTTGATCTGTATTATTTATTGTCTGCTCTATGACAACGGGCTGAGCGTCTTCCAGTGCGCGAGAAGATGCAGCTATAAGTCTGTGATCAAAATGCTTGTCTAGTTCATGGTTCTGACTGGTGAAACGTCGCTTTGGAGCATTAATTCCTAGTCCAGAGCCTTTAAGGATCGGTGTGAGATCAAGTCCGTCAGCTTTCCAGTGCGAGATAGCGTGATCTACATCGAGAAGATCGGTGTGACCAATTGCTTCGTCAAGCGATCGGAAACCAAGGCTCGCGAGGATCTCGCGAACTTCTTCCGCGAGGAATTCAAAGAAGTTAACAACGAATTCAGGCTTTCCAGTGAACCTTTCCCGAAGCACTGGGTTCTGGGTTGCAACACCAACAGGGCATGTGTCGAGATGGCAAACGCGCATCAAGACACAGCCGGATACCACCAGTGGAGCTGTGGCGAAACCGAACTCCTCTGCTCCAAGCAGGGCGGCAACGACAACGTCCTTGCCGGTCTTCATTTGTCCATCAACTTGAACTGACACTCGATCGCGAAGGCCGTTTAGCATCAACGTTTGTTGCGTTTCAGCAAGTCCTAGTTCCCAAGGTGTTCCAGCGTGCTTCAGCGAGTTCAATGGACTTGCACCTGTTCCACCGTCATGTCCAGATACCAAGATGACATCTGCCTTAGCCTTTGCAACACCTGCAGCCACGGTTCCAATGCCAACTTGGCTAACCAACTTCACATGAACCCTAGCGGATGAATTTGCTCGCTTTAGGTCAAAAATAAGCTGCTTAAGATCCTCAATCGAATAGATGTCGTGATGTGGAGGTGGTGAGATAAGTCCAACACCGGGAGTTGAGTGGCGGGTCTTTGCAATCCACGGATAAATTTTGTTCGCAGCTAGCTGACCCCCCTCACCAGGCTTTGCCCCCTGAGCCATCTTGATCTGTATGTCATCGGCGTTTGACAGGTACATACTTGTCACGCCAAATCGACCGGAGGCAACCTGCTTGATTGCGCTTCGCCTTTCCGGATCCAAAAGTCGCTCGAGGTCTTCGCCGCCTTCGCCGGTATTCGATTTAGCACCAAGACTGTTCATTGCAATCGCTAGAGTCTCGTGGGCTTCTTGCGAGATTGACCCATAGCTCATTGCACCGGTAGAGAATCTTTTGACGATCTGGGATACCGGCTCGACTTCCTCAATTGGCACTGCAGTTCGAGCGCCATCTTTGAACTTGAAAAGTCCCCTAAGTGTCATTAGGCGTTCAGCTTGGTCATCAACGGACTTGGTGTACTGCTTGAAGATGTCGTATCTTCTCTCCCGCGTTGAATGCTGAAGCTTGAAAACAGTCTCAGGGTTAAACAAGTGTGGTGGCCCTTCGCGACGCCACTGGTACTCTCCGCCGACCTCAAGGTTTCTGTGTATGTTTACAGCACGCTCCACCGGGTAGGCGCTTGAGTGGCGTGAAGCAATCTCCTCGTGAAGCACTTGGATGCCGATGCCTCCGAGCTGAGAGATTGTCCCAGTGAAGTACTTCTCAACCAACTCTGGGCTCAAGCCGATAGCCTCAAAACACTGTGCCCCACTGTACGAGGAAACGGTAGAGATGCCCATCTTGGACATAATCTTCAAGACACCTTTACCTAACGACTTGATTAGGTTTGAGGCGGCTTGCTCGAATGGGATCCCCTCTATGGAGCCATCTCGAACCATGAGTTCAACTGACTCGAGGGCAAGATAAGGATTGACTGCGGCAGCACCGTAGCCCACCAAGGCAGCAACATGGTGAACCTCTCGCACATCTCCTGCCTCAACAACCAGTCCGACCATCGTGCGTCGTCCAGTTCGAATCAAGTGGTGGTGGACTGATGCGGTCAGCAGTAGGGATGGAATCGGAGCCATGTCACGGTTTGAATTCCGGTCGGAGAGGATTAGGTAGGTTGCTCCTTCGTTTATCGCCACGTCAACCTCCTCATTAATTTTTTCTAGCCGAGCTTCAAGAGCCTCTGCTCCATCTGCTACGCGATAGAGGCCTTGGACTACAAAGGCCTCGCCTCCATCTGGGATTTCATCAATGTGCTTTATCTTGGCAAGTTCATCGTTGCTAAGCGCAGGAAAATCAAGAATGACTTGATGAGCGTGCTCTGGTCCGGCAGAAAGTAAATTCCTTTCAGGTCCTATTCCTGTTGATAAAGAGGTGACCACTTCCTCACGTATTGCGTCAAGAGGTGGATTCGTCACTTGAGCAAATTGCTGTACGAAATAGTCGAAGAGCAAACGTGGGCGATCGCTTATTGCAGCAATCGGGGTGTCCGACCCCATTGCCCCCAGCGGTTCTGTCCCAGCTAGGGCCATCGGCTTGAGGAGGATTTTGAGTTCTTCTTCGGTATACCCGAAAGTTCGCTGCCTCCTATTCACCGAAGACGGTGTATGGGCTATGTGCTCGCGCTCTGGAAGATCTCGCAGGTTGATTCGACTTTCTGAAAGCCAATTTTCCCAAGGTTCTAACGCTGAAATCTCAGCCTTTATCTCATCGTCTTCAATGATTCTGCCTGCGAGGGTGTCAACCAAGAACATCTTTCCGGGCTGCAGACGCCCTTTCCGGACAATCTTGGATGGTTCAATGTTGGCAACTCCAATTTCAGAAGCGAGCACGACCAAACCGTCTTCAGTAATGATGTATCGACCTGGCCGGAGACCGTTTCTGTCTAGTGTGGCCCCAACCAAGGAGCCATCGGTGAAGATTACTGCAGCAGGCCCATCCCAAGCTTCCATAAGCATGGAGTGGTACTCATAAAAGTTCCTTCGGGCAGGGTCGATGTCAGCATGCTTTTCCCAGGCTTCAGGAATCATCATCATCATGGCGTGAGGTAATGAACGACCGGCTAAGTACAGAAGTTCAACTACTTCATCGAATGATGCGCTGTCACTGCCACCTTTAGTGACAATAGGCTTCAGTGATTCGATGTCCCCAAGAAGGTCAGATTTTAGTTGGGCTTCCCTGGCCTTCATCCAGTTCCGATTTCCTCTAACGGTGTTTATTTCGCCATTGTGCGCAATCATTCGGTATGGATGGGCCAAAGGCCACGAAGGGAATGTGTTTGTTGAGAATCTTGAATGAACAAGAGCGAGCGAGGACACCATCAACTTGTTGCTGAGGTCAGGAAAGAACGGTTCCAGCTGAAGCGTCGTTACCATGCCCTTGTAGACGATCGTTTTGGATGAAAGAGATGGGTGGTATAGACCTATTTCTCTTTCACTTTGTTTCCTTAGTCTGTAAAGAGAACGCTCAAGGTCTAAGCCTGTTTGACCATTGGCGCTTGCGATGAAAACCTGACTTATGAAAGGCATGGCTGCTCGTGCAAGTTCTCCAAGAACTTCAGGGCTAGTTGGCACGTCTCTCCATGCCAAAACCTTGAGATTCTCCCTTTCCGCAAGTGTTTCGAACTGTGATCTTTCTGCAGATCTAACAGTTTCTTCGGTATCCTCAAAAACTAATCCAGCGGCGTAATCAGAAACTCCATTTAGTTCCGCAACTTCCGAGCGGAAGAATTCATCAGGGAGTTGAATGAGTATTCCCGCCCCGTCCCCTGTTCCAGCATCGGACCCGACTGCACCTCTGTGTTCTAAGTTTCGAAGTGCATTGAGTGCTGTTTCGATAATGTCGTAACCCGGAGTACCGCGAAGAGTTGCCACCATAGCAAGGCCGCAAGCATCCTTTTCGTTCTCAGGTTTATAGAGACCAGAGCGTGGAAAGTTGCCGAATCGTTCGAAGGGCGAAAGTTCGGGCATGCATCACTCCAATCAAAAAGAATTTGAAGGGACAACGCTGGCCCGTATGACAGTTATTTTGAAAAACTGGAACCAGGCACTTTTGATGCCTACAAGGGCCCTGTGGGGCTACTTCTCAGAGTCTAGCTTATTGCTCAAGCCGCTTGGGCTTGGAGGCGCTTCTGAACCAACTACAACGTCCTGAGGAGACTCCTCCAATCTCTGGACCGCGGGACCCCGTCCCTGACGATAAACCGTAGGCTCCAATCCAGGATGTCTTTGCGACTGGATGACCAAAATGGCAAGTCCAATGGCAATTCCGGCAATCGCTGACCAAATGTTGACCCTTAGTCCAAGAACTATTTCACTTGGGTCTATGCGAATAGCTTCAATCCAGACTCTTCCGATGCTGTAGTAAATCAAATAAAGCCCAAGCATCTTGCCCCAGCGAAGATTGAATCTTCTATCTGCTGCGAGCAATAGGGCGACCCCTGCCAGGGACCAAATCGACTCATACAGAAATGTTGGATGGAATAGGACCCCATCCGGTAATCCAGCTGGGTAGGCCGGGTTATTGGAATCAATTTCTAGGCCCCACGGTAAGTCTGTCGGTAGACCAAAGAGTTCATTGTTGAAATAGTTTCCCCAACGCCCGATAGCTTGAGCCAGCAAGACTCCAGGAGCAACCGCGTCAAGATATGAAGTAAAGCGAATTCCAGCCTGGCGGGCACCAACAAATGCTCCGAGTGCACCAAACATCAGAGCTCCGTAGATCGCTAGACCGCCCTCCCAGACTCTAAACACCGCTAACAGGTCAGCCCCTGGGAAGAAGTAATCATCTGGATGAGTGACAACATGAAAGATTCGACCCCCCACGATTCCAAACGGAATTGCCCACAATGAGATGTCGAGAGATAGACCTGGTTCAGCACCTCGAGATTTCAGGCGTGCATCTGTAAGTAGCAGGGCAAGAATAATCCCAGCGATTATGAATAATGCATAAAAGTGAACCCTGAATGGCCCTAGCTCGATGAAGCTTATGTCAGGCGATGGAATTGATAAATACAGGTTCAACATGTTCAGGCTTTCTTTCCTTTAGCTAGTTCGCTGACTTTTTCTCGAAGACCGTCCAGTCCCCCTTGTTTATAAGCGTTTACAAATGCCGAGCCAACAATGGCACCGTCCGCATAACCATTGATTTCTCGTACTTGTTTCGAAGTCGACACGCCAATACCTACAGCGGTCATGGATTCTGGTGATTGGCGGCGAACTTCAGACACGACTTTCTTAGCCATTTGATCTAAATCATCGCGTGCCCCGGTTATGCCCATTGTGGAAACTGCGTAAACAAAGCCCTTGGACTCATTTGCGGCTTTCTCGGTCCTCTCGGGGGATGATGTTGGTGTAGCGAGGAACACTCGATCGAGTCCATGCCGATCTGTAGCTACTATCCACTTGGCGGCTTCATCTGGAATAAGGTCAGGGGTTATCGCACCCGCCGCACCAGAATCAGCCAAGTCCTTGGCGAACTTTTCTTCTCCGTATTGCAAAACGGGATTCCAGTAGGTCATTACAAGAACCGGTGCTTCTACACGGCTAGCAACTTGCTTTACTGCGCTAAAAGTGTCCCTCAATTTGAAACCGCTAGCGAGGGCTTGTTCGGTGGCCTCTTGAATAACTACTCCGTCCATTACTGGATCGCTGTAAGGAATGCCTAGTTCAAGTACGTCTACGCCAGATTCACACATCGCAACTGCGGCTTCGATTGAATCCTGAAGATTTGGGTAGCCAAGCGGAAAATAGCCGATCAAAGAACCGCCGTTACCGCGATTACTTCTAAGGGTTTCGTCTGTTCTACTCATCAGAGGAGTCCAAAGTACTTTGCAGCGGTTTCCATGTCCTTGTCGCCTCTACCACTTAGGTTAACAAGAATCTTCGCCCCAGGTTTTAGAGACGGAAGAAGTTTGGCGATACCCGCTAATCCGTGGGCAGTTTCAATCGCGGGAATAATTCCCTCGGTTTGACTCAAGAGCTTTAGCGCCGACATAGCTTCTGCGTCCGTGACTGGCACATACTCGGTACGACCAATTTCCTTTAGCCAGGCATGTTCTGGACCGACACCAGGATAGTCAAGCCCTGCGGATATCGAGTGAGACTCAAGAGTTTGACCATCCTCATCTTGGAGCAGATAACTTTTTGCTCCGTGAAGTACTCCAGGCCTACCCATGCTTAGCGTGGCAGCGTGACGCAGCGTTTCAATACCATCCCCTGCAGCTTCCATACCCACCAGACGAACATCTTCATCGTCGAGAAAAGCATGGAAAATGCCTATGGCGTTAGAACCTCCTCCAACGCATGCGACTACAACATCTGGCTGTCCACCAAACTCCTCAATCATCTGAGATCTTGCTTCTGTTCCAATCACCGAATGGAAGTCACGCACCATTGTCGGAAATGGGTGTGGTCCAGCTACAGTTCCGAGCAGATAATGTGTGTTCTCGACATTTGCCACCCAGTCTCGGAGGGCTTCATTTATCGCGTCTTTGAGCGTCCTTGACCCTGTCCTCACAGGAACCACCTCAGCCCCCAAAAGTTTCATTCGTGCCACGTTCAAAGCCTGACGAATGGTATCGACTTCTCCCATGTAAACAACGCACTCAAGTCCAAGAAGGGCGGCCGCTGTAGCACTGGCAACTCCGTGTTGCCCTGCGCCGGTTTCAGCAATGATGCGCGTCTTACCCATTCTCTTGGCAAGAAGAGCTTGACCAAGAACGTTATTTATCTTGTGCGATCCTGTGTGGTTTAGATCCTCGCGCTTCAGGTATACCTTTATGTCACCGATTGATGCCGCGAATTTTGGGGCCTCCGTGATGATGGAAGGACGGCCCGTATAAGTCTTATGAAGATGTGCAAGTTGATTAATGAACTCTGGGTCATTCTTGGCGTCTTGGTATGTGGCGTCAAGCTCATCAAGAGCGGCAATCAATGACTCTGGAACGAAACGTCCGCCGAACTCCCCAAAGTAGGGACCGACCTGACTTTTCAAGTTGTTTGCCATTTTCAAAGTCTAAACCTTACTAATGCTTGAGAAAGCCCGGATGAGTGAGTCTGCATCTCCAGTAACTAAGGCTTCGCCCACAAGGACACAATCTGCACCCGCAGAAGCGTACTCTTGAACATCCTCGGCCGATCTGACCGCGGACTCGGCGACCTTCACGCATTCCTTTGGTAGCAGATCAACCAACTTGGTGAACAGATTTCTATCTGTTTCAAAGGTGGTCAAGTCTCTAGCGTTGATCCCTACCAATTGGCTTCCGATGTCCGCGGCAAGACGAACCTCTTGTTCGTTGTGCGTCTCCAACAGCACCGTCAACCCAAGACTTTTGGCAAAATCATGCAGGCTGCGAAGCCTTTTCTCTTCCAGTCCAGCAGCAATCAGCAGCACAATGTCAGCACCAAAAGCTCTAGCCTCCAGTATCTGGTACTCGTTTGCGATGAAATCCTTCCGAAGTATCGGGATGTTCACCCTAGAGCTCACTGATACCAAATCATCAAGCGACCCTAAAAAGGACCTTTCTTCTGTAAGTACGCTTATCGCTGCAGCTCCTGCGTGCTCATACACGTTGGCTAACTCTGCTGCGTTAGTTATCTCGGAAAGCTTCCCTCGTGACGGGCTGGCTCGCTTAATCTCTGCTATGACTCGAATTTTGTCACCTGAGGACAGCGCTCCTATTGCGTCAACAGGATTTGCTGCTGCTAATGCAAGTACTTCAAGATTCTTTTTCGGAAGCAGCGCCTCCCGAGCTGATGCATCGGCTATGGCGCCGGCGTAGAGAGAATCAAGCAATTAGCTTTTGGACTTTGATCCGCCGACTCCGTAGCCAGCTTTTCTCAAGTAGATGCCAGCCCCAAGACCAGCAAGAGCCAAGCCTGCGGAAGCCCAAACCAAAGGGGCAATATCGAGCCAGAAAAAGAGAGTTCCCAGTGCGAAAGCGACAATGATTGTAATGACAGTTGTCCAGGCGGCTACTGAGTCACCGTGACCTGGTTCGTTGGTATTTTCAGACATAAATCTCTCCTTCTTGTTAATAGTTTACTAAATGAGTCACTACTTTTGAGCATCCCAAAGGTCCACTCCTACCTGAACGGGTTCAGTTTGAACCTTTGAGGGAGATGCCTGCAGGCGCATAAGCGCCTTAGTTGCGAGAATCAGTATGTTGATCAGTACGGCAAGAAGGTAAGGAGCCCAAAGAACGGACTCGCTAGCTGAAGCGACTAAATCTTGTTGGGCGATCGCTCCAGAGACTCCCGTTGCGGCCTCTATGTTCTCCTCAATTGAACTGCCAATGCTAGGGCCCAAGGTCATCGAAACAGTGATGAAGTGCCATATCATCACCATTGCTACTCCACCAGCTAATGCCTTTCCTACCTGTACGGGTGTAAAGAAAGAGGCAAGAATCGCCGAGCCTTGAAGAAGGATAAGTGCACTGGCAACAGGAAAGGCCATGTAACCAGTCACTTCGATGAGTTGACCGCCCGCCTCTGGGCTTAGGACTACTGAGCTCCACGGTGTACCAGCAAAAATTGCTAACAGTATTGCGCTAGCCAACCACGCGAACATCACGGTGCGCTGATTCACCTCTAGAACCTCTTCATTCGGTTCGCGGCATGAACAGCTCGAAGAGGTGCCGAGGCCTTATTTAGAGTTTCCTGGTTCTCGAGACTTGGATCACTATCCAGAACAATTCCGGCGCCAGCTTGAACATAAGCAATTCCATTTCTCAAAACAGCTGTTCGAATGGCGATAGCCAAATCTGCATTACCTGCAAAGTCGAAGTATCCGACGACTCCACCGAACAAACCGCGGTTTGTTGGCTCTATGTCTTCGATGATCTCGAGCGCCCTTGGCTTAGGTGCTCCTGATAGGGTTCCTGCTGGAAATGCAGCTTTGACTACACCGACAGCTGATGAATCTGGTAGTACTGTTCCCTCAACTGTTGAAACCAAATGCATTATGTGTGAATACCTTTCAACAGCCATAAACTCTGTGACTGAAACGCTGTCGGGATAGCACACCTTAAGTAGGTCATTTCGAGCAAGATCTACCAGCATCAGATGCTCCGCCCTCTCCTTAGTGTCTTCGGCTAGCTCTTGCGCTAAGGCAGAATCTTCCTCAACAGTGACACCCCTAGGCCGGGACCCTGCAATTGGGTGAAGTGTGGCTTTTCCGTTCTGAACCCTAACAAGGGCTTCAGGCGATGAACCAACAACTGAGAACGCCCCGTTCTCGTCGAAGAAGTTTAAGAGGTACATGTAGGGACTTGGATTCAATGCTCTAAGCATTCGATAAACATCCAAAGGTTCAGCCTGAACCGGCATTTCGAACCGCTGCGATAGCACCACCTGAAATGCGTCACCGGCAATCACGTGTTGCTTTGCCTGATTAACCATTTCATGAAACTCCTTGTCGGAGGTTCGCCTTGAAAACTCAAGCTCCGATGAGAATTCAACGTCGGCTAGAAATGGACGCGCATCCTGAAGAAGACCCTTCTTCATGGCATAAATTCTGCCGACGGCACTTTTATACTCGAAATCAAGGTCAGAATCATCTGAGAGGTAAACGTTTGAAACTAGATGCAGCGAAGACAGTTGGTGGTCTATGACAACTAAGTCACGAATAACTACCATTGCCAAATCCGGCACCGGAAAATCTTTAGGTTTGCTAGGACCATATGATTCAATTTGATGAACCGAATCCCAACCCATTAGCCCGACTAGTCCTGCCACTAAGGGGGGTAAATCTGAAGCAGGAGCCGCGTTCCAGCTTTTCTGAATGGCTGCAAGTGCTTCAAAAGTTTGCATCGTTGAGACATCGACCGAGGCTCCTGGAAAAGGGCTCGCCCCGGTGCTGGAAGTCCAACTAAGTCCAGATGCAGTGGAGTAGAGATACCCAAGATTGTCTACTCCCACAAACGAGTATCGTGACCAAACTCCCTGCTCTGCGGATTCAAGAAGAAAGCTACCTGCTTTGTCGGCCGCCAGTTTTTCAAAGATTGACAAGGGAGACTCGCTCCCAGAAAAAATTGTAGACACTACCGGAATGACTCTGTACTCCCGAGCAAACTCTGCAAACTGGTCCCTTGTAATCATGAAAGATCCAATGGTTCGTAATTGTTGAAACAGCTGCGTATGCCGGTGTGACAAGCAACCCCAGATTCTTCAACAACTACAAGCAAGGTATCCCCATCGCAGTCAACAAGGACAGATTGAACTTTCTGCACATTTCCAGACGTTTTGCCCTTATGCCAGATTTCTGATCTTGACCTCGAAAAAAAGTGTGTTTCTTTGGTTGCCAAAGTTAGCGAAAGGGCTTCGGAATTCATGTAAGCAAGCATCAAGACGCTATTGTCCTTAGAGCTCTGCACAATCACCGGAACTAGACCCTGTTCATTGAATTGAATCTTTTGATAATTCAAAATGAAATCCTAATGTTATTACCGGCTTCCCTTAGTGCGCTCTTCACTTCAAAAATAGATACTTCATGGTTGTGGAAGATTGAAGCAGCAAGGCAAGCATCGACCCCAACTTCAGCTGCCTTGACGAAATCATGTGCGCTTCCAGCACCGCCTGAGGCGATAACTGGAACGTTTGAAACGTCTAAAACCTTCTTCAACAGATCTAGGTCAAAACCGTCACGGGTTCCATCGGCGTCCATGCTATTTACTAATAATTCACCAGCACCGTGCTCTTGAACTGTGACGATTAACTCAAGTGCATCCACGCCTGTGTTCTTAGTTCCTCCATGGCTAGTTGCAGTAAATCCACTAGGCATAGTTTGATCACGCTTTAGGTCCAAGGAAACAACCAAAACCTGCGACCCAAAGCGCTCGGCAATGTCTGACAGTAATCGAGGTTTATCAAAAACCGCTGAGCCAATCGAAATCTTGTCCGCGCCTGCGTCAAGCAGTCTTGCAACATCATCCACCTCCCTAATCCCACCACCAACGGTTAGTGGAATGAATACCTGCTCAGCGGTAGCTCGAACAAGTTCTAGTACGACTTGCTTAGCTTCTTTGCTAGCTTTCACATCTAAAAACGTGAGTTCATCGGCTCCTTCTCTGTAGTAGTGAAGTGCTAATTCAATAGGGTCACCGGAATCAACTAAGTTATCAAACTGAACCCCTTTGACCACTCTGCCATCGGCTACGTCAAGGCATGGAATTATTCGAATTGTAGGAGGCATTAGATTCTCGCAGCATGGATTGCGCTAACAAGAATTGCGCGAGCTCCAAGTTTGTACAACTCATCCATCTTTGCGTTAGTTTCGGATGCCTTTACTAGAGACCTAATCGCAACCCATTCACTATCACGAAGTGGTGAAATAGTTGGAGATTCTATGCCAGGGGTGATCAGTGAAGCTTCATCAACTAAGCTGACAGGACAGTCGTAATCGAAGATTACATACTCTCTTGCTACACGAACACCTTCTAATCTCTGCAGAAGTACCGAACACTCCGAGTCTTTGCCGAGCGCAACCACCAGTTGAGCTTGGCTTTCGAGAATGATCGGGCCAAAAACTTCGAGCCCTGCTTGTCTAAGTGTGGCGCCTGTGGAAACTACGTCAGCTACAGCATCAGCAACACCTAGTCTTACTGCAACTTCCACTGCCCCATCTAGCGCAACAACTTTCGCCACAACTCCTTTGCTTTCTAAAAACTGCTTAACCAGGTTGGGATAAGCGGTAGCAACAGATCTGCTCTGCAATTCTGAAAGGTCTCTAAATCGACCCACCGGTCCTGCAAATCTAACTGTGGAATTGCCAAAACCAAGTTCAGCTACTGACCTCGCTTTAGAACCAGAATCAAGCAAAAGATCCAAACCAGTGAACCCAGCATCGAGCGATCCGGACCCAACATATGTTGCTATGTCACGTGGTCGCAGATAGAAAAACTCAATGCCGTTCGCAGAATCAACAATGTGTAGGTCTTTGTCGTCACGCCTAACTAGGTAGCCGGCTTCCTTGAGCATGCTAATTGCTTTTTCTGACAAAATTCCCTTGTTCGGAACGGCTACCTTAAGCAATCTACAACTGCCCTTCAAGTTCGGCCATTGAAATCTCCTGATCAATCATTAGCACCTGAACGTGATAAATAAGCTGAGCTATCTCCGTAATAGTTGCAGACTTGCCTTCGTGTTCTGCTGCCATCCAAACTTCTGACGCTTCCTCAACTATTTTTTTACCGATCGCGTGGGTGCCTAGTTTCAGAAGCTCAACAGTGCGAGACGTTGCATCTCCAGACTTCGCGCGCGACTGTAGGGTATCGAATAGATCTTGAAAAGTAGCCATACCTTATACAGTACTTGCTAGCGAACGAAGCTTCTCAATGGATAATCGACGGTCTAGAGCTGAGAAAACGGAGGTTCCAGCGACAAACGTATCCGCACCGGCAGCCGACAGCTCTTGAATGTTCTCAGTGGTTACTGCACCGTCGACTTGAATTTCATAGCTAAGCCCATTTGAATTCCTAAAAGAGAAAGCTTCTCGGACCTTATCTAAAGTCTCTGGAATCAATCCTTGTCCTCCGAAACCAGGTTCAACAGTCATTACAAGCAGCATGTCTAGTTCGTGCAGCAATTGAGTAGTCGCGCCGAAGGGTGTTGCTGGCTTAACTGCCATGGACACTCTTTTGCCAGTAGATCGTATGAGCTCGATAACAGATGAGGGGTTGTCAGTCGACTCGTAATGGAATGTCACGGAGTCGGCAAATTCTGCATAATTCACTGCCCATTTTTCAGGATTCTCGATCATTAGGTGGACGTCAATAGGAACGTTGGTGACCTGTGAGATCCTCTTCAGTACGGGAAGCCCGAAAGTCATGTTTGGTACAAAATGCCCATCCATGATGTCGACATGAATCATGTCCGCGTTGTCAATGGATTTGAGTTCAGACTCGAGATTCGCAAAATCAGCGCTGAGTATGCTGGGGGCTATACGCGCTTTCATAGCCTCAGTTTACAGTTTTGCGAAGTAAAGCTAGGAACATAGCGTCGGTCCCATTCAAGTGAGGCCAGAGTTGAACTGTTCGAAATGAACTGTCCAAGTTTAAGGAAGGATTGATTTCGTTCAAAATCTGGTTTGCGTTTAAAAGTTCCATTTCAGACCCAAACTGCTTCTCGGCCCAGGTAATTTGACCTGTTGTTTCCGACAAATGGGGCGAACAAGTCACATACCCAAGTATCCCTCCAGGCCGTAATACCTTCCATGCGTTCTCCAGTAGCTCACGCTGTAGCGAGACTAGGTCCACAAGGTCTTCTGGCGTTCTTCTCCATCTAGATTCCGGACGACGTCTCAATGCCCCAAGTCCTGTGCATGGTGCATCCAGTAGCACTCTAGAGAATTTAGTTGAAGCATCACCCAGAGACCTACCATCTTGAGTTTGAACGCTAAACTGCCCAATCGGCTCAAGAGCATTTCTTACTAGCTCACTTCTATGATGTGAGATTTCGTTGCAGACAAGATGTGTCTTGCGAAGAAGTGAATAAGCGGCAAGAAGCGCGGCCTTTCCACCAGGCCCAGCGCACATGTCCAACCAAACTTCGTCGCTACATAATGTTGTGGCCTGCACTGTTGCAATGGTGACTAGTTGAGAACCTTGATCCTGTACCCTGGCGCGACCTTCTTGAACAGCGCGAATGCTTCCAGGATTCCCAGAGATCTCCCTACCCAAAGGGGACGCTATGTGTGTTGACTGCTCGTCTGAAAGCTCTTGTGGCTCAGAAAAACCCGGCAACGCTACAACTGAAACCTTGGGTGCCTCATTGTTGCTACGCAGTAGATCTTCGAGCCCTGCCTCAAGCCTCCTGGAAGTCAGTGCTGCCTTGAACGCTTTAATAATCCAGACTGGATGTGAGTACGTGACAGAAAGCTTCTCATCATGCGTCAGTCCGCTTGTGACCGCTTTAAGCCAGGTTTCTCTATCGGCTGTTGAAATTTTCCTCAGAACCGCGTTAATAAAGCCCACAGAACCTTTGCTAGCTCTGGACTTTGCAAGGTTCACACTTTCATTAATTGCTGCATGCGGTGGCACGCGCATGTCAAGCAACTGGTGAATTCCTAGTACTAACACAGTTTGCGCATCGCTTTCGATGTCATCCAGTTTTCTTCCAGAGGCCTTTTCAATTACCTTCTCGTAGAAGAGCCAGTTCCGAATTGTTCCAAAGGCTAGCTCCTGGACAAACGCCGCATCCCGACCATCTAGTCTGGCCCGCTTAAGCAGAGTTGGAAGAAGAAGGTTTGCATAAGAATCGTCAACTTGAATTCGAGTCAGAAGATCAAAGGCTATTTCACGCGTCACGAAAGAATCACGGTATCTGCTTGAAGCCCTCTGAACCAATCTGGCCCACTCATTTTGGTTCTTCCCGAAGGCTGAACTGAAATCAATTGCAAAGCACCTTCCCCGCAACCTACAAGAACCTTCGAATCGATAACTTGAACTTCTCCAACACGCAACGCAGTGGATTCGACAGGTTCGCCCTCTAAGACTCGAAGTGCCATTGCATTAAGTTCACACCATGCCATGGGTTCTGGATACATTGCCCTTACCAAACGGTCAACCCCTATTGCCGTTTTTGAGAAGTCGATTCTTGCGTCGTCCCTGGAAATCTTCTTCGCGTAGGAGTTAGTTAATGGAGCCTGCTTCTCCTGGGGAATCGGAACAATGTTGTCGAAATTGCGGAGAGTGTCTATCAGGAGCTTGGATCCAATTGCTGTCAGATCTACAAGTAATTCCTCACTGCGAACTCTTTCACCGACTTCAGTCTCTGTCTGTGCAAGAACAGGACCAGAGTCGACTCCTTCATCCAGCCTGAAAACTGTCGCCCCTGACGTTTGGTCGCCATTCAAAATAGTTTGTTGAATTGGTGATGCACCTGGATGCTTTGGTAACAGTGAGTAATGAAGATTCACCCAGCCTCTTTTTGGCACTTGCAAGGCTTCGCGCTTCAAAATAGACCCATACGCAACAATCACTCCGAGATCCGGTTCAAGAGAATTTAGCCATGAAATCTCATCGGGACCAATGTGGTTGGCCTTCAAGACTCGTATTCTCAGCGCCTCTGCTACTTCTGCAACAGGCGACGGGTTCAAAGTGGCTTTCCTGCCGATTGGGGCATCACGCCGAGTCAACACGCCAACAATATCTAGCCCTGCGGAAACAAGGGCACTAAGTACTACTCCAGCGTTTGCTGGTGTTCCCGCAAAAACAATTCTCAAGACATCACCGCGACTAGATTACTTCAGGATCGTTCATCTTTATGGTAATTGCCCTGCCGCTTCGTCCAGAACGCGTGATTCTTGATTTGCCGGCAGAAACCTTAGTCGCCATGGATTTCAGCATTTGCGCAAGGGCTAGACCATCGGCGTACGAGTACTTGATAAGAAGACGCCAAAGACCCTCGCCCACGGGAGCTGGACCGATTGTCTGTACCGAGCTATCACTTGAAAGCTCTTCTCCGAACAACTTCACCATTTCCTGATCTGCCGTAATGCTTCCAAGCCGGAGTGCTGGTGGAAGTCGCAACTCTTTGCGAGCCTTGAATTCAACAGCCGAAATCTTTCCGTGATCCCAGAGTGAGAATGACTGTGCAAGTGCGCCACTAATTCCCACCAAGACACTTCTCGAAGTTGCCGAGCCCTTCGCTATTGCGTTGGACCAGATACGCACTGCGTCTTCCTCTGCTCGCAACGATTGTTTTGAAAGCAACACTTTTGCGTCCAGCAGAACTACTGCACTGTAACCGCCGTCAACATATGGTTCAGCTCCGGCTGTTGCAACTACCAGAGCAGTTTCTCGCTTAACGCGAATTAGTCTCTTCTCGCCTATTGACTCGATTACTCGGGCCGTTGGGAAAGCTTTACCGAGTTCGGAGGCTGTTCGCGAGGAACCAGCTCTACCAGATCTTAAGTCCGTTGAACCGCACGTACAAGGTGTGCTCATTTGAAAGCTATTGCACCATCTGCATTTCCTGGTGGAGGACGAATCTATCCAAATGGGTCCACTGCAACTACTACATCTAGCAACCTCGTCACAGCGTGTACAGTAAAGAGCAGTCGAATCGCCAACAGAAGCTACCTGAACCAACACTGGGCCTTCCTGCAGGCCATCCTTGATTGCGGCATATGCGCTGCTATCGACCCTGAATCCTGGTTCTGAGACAGCAAGCCTGGGGTTTGGGAAGTTTAGGGTTATGTCTTTGAGGTACTCGGACTCCAAAAGTCTTGTGATGTCAGTAGAAATTGAATGTGAGGCAAACAGCAGCGCGCACTTCTGTATCGACTGGCGAACGAGGGCGACGTCCCTGGTTCCTAAGTAAGGCGCTGACTTATCCCAATAACTTTGGTCTGATTCATCAAACATGAGTATCGAACCCAATTCAAAAGCTGGCGCTAGAGCGGCGAGTCTTGAACCAAGAATTATTCGTGGGGTCGAGTCAAGAGCCTTAAGAAATGCTTCATACTGCTTGGATTTTGGGAGATCTTGAGAATAGTTGCAGATGTGTGCTTCAAGACCTAGAGAAACGATGCAACTAAGTATGACCTCATGTTCGCGATAATCAGGTACCAGAATAATGGTTGATTTTTTTTGAATCAGATTCTCAACAGCGATTGCAACAAACAAAGCCGCCCAGCTAGGTGCTTCTACTTGATGCCCTCCAATCTGAATTTGCCGAGAGCGCGGCTCAGAGAGAATGAAAGAACGATTGCCGGCTCTTCTAGCATTACTTGTGAACTCGGTTTCAAAATTTGTCTGAAATGCAGATAACTCGTCTTGGGGTTCTAGCCTCATCGACACGTGACGCTCGAAAGCCCTGGGCATGTGTGCCGGTATGGCGAGTTTA
The DNA here is from genome assembly GCA_046046195.1 of Actinomycetota bacterium. GTDB lineage: Bacteria > Actinomycetota > Actinomycetes > Actinomycetales > Microbacteriaceae > Rhodoluna. Next base: position 64,989 of record JBJOKH010000018.1, read on the forward strand.
ACCACCTCACCAAGGGTTGTGGCGGATCGTTCTGACAGCTCTTGACAAAGTCTGAATACTTCAGGAAGAAGTACGGGTCGATCTCCCACAACCTCTTCAATAGTCGAAAGCTTTCCCCTGAAATCAGAACTCTCAGTAAGTTCGATTACGTAACCGTCGATTAGTTTTTTTGATTTTCCAAAATGAACCTTGACTCGAGATCCGATTTCGACCGAAGTTATCAAGTGCTCGGGAACCAGGTAGTCAAAGAGGCGATCCAATTGCGGCAAGTTTGACTGGATAGCCAGCTTCGCTATCTGAGGCATTTAGACATTCAAGTGGGAGCGGATAGCTTCAACCTTGTCAAGTTTCTCCCAAGAGAATTCTGGAAGCTCTCTCCCAAAATGGCCATAAGCCGCAGTTTTTGAATAGATCGGCCGAAGAAGTTGAAGTTGCTCAACGATGGCCCTTGGTCGAAGGTCAAACACTTCGCGGATTGCTTCTTCAATTTTTGCTGGATCGACTTTTGCAGTTCCGAAAGTCTCCAAGTAAACGCCAACAGGATTTGCTACGCCAATGGCATAAGCAACCTGCACCTCAGCGCGGTCAGCAGCCCCTGAAGCAACGACATTCTTAGCAACCCATCTCATTGCGTATGCAGCAGACCTATCGACTTTTGATGGATCTTTCCCACTGAATGCACCCCCACCATGACGAGCCGCTCCACCGTAAGTGTCGACAATAATCTTGCGCCCAGTAAGGCCTGCATCACCTTGGGGTCCGCCAATAACGAATTTCCCGGTTGGGTTAATGAAGTACTTCGAGCTTGAGAAATCTAAGCCAGAACTCTCAAGGACGGGTGCAATAACCGAGCTGCGGATGGCTTCATGAATCTCGGTTTGGGAAAGACCGTCATCGTGCTGGCTTGATACAACAACCGCTTCGACAGTTTTTGGAACAGATCCCTCAAAACCAATAGTGACCTGGGTCTTGCCATCAGGTCTGAGGAAAGGAACTTGACCAGACTTCCTGACGGAAGCCAACTTCTCGGCAAGTTGATGAGCAAGCGAGATTGCCGTCGGCATGTAGCTTGGAGTTTCATTGCTGGCGTATCCGAACATAATGCCTTGGTCGCCTGCACCTTGACTTTCAAACCTGTCGGTGGAGCCATGATCGCGAACTTCAAGACCCGAATCAACACCCTGAGCAATATCTGGAGATTGCTGCCCGATAGAGATCGAAACTCCGCAACTTTCCCCGTCAAACCCAATTTTCGAAGAATTGTATCCAATCCCGAGAACTGTTTCTCTAACAATTGAAGGGATCTCAACGTAGCCGCTCGTTGAAACCTCACCAGCAACATGAACGAGGCCCGTGGTGACCATCGTCTCAACGGCGACACGAGCACTGGGGTCTTCTGTAAGCATTGCATCGAGGATTGCGTCAGAAATTTGGTCGCAAATCTTGTCCGGGTGACCTTCAGTCACAGATTCGGATGTGAACTGCCTTAATGAACTCATAGCTCCCCCATGTTACTAGCAATCTCGGTTAGAACTAGCTCGGCAACCTGTTCCTTTGACCCTGAGTATGGAAGAGACTTTTCGGATGAAACAAGTAAGGCACTAGTGGTATCCCGACCGAAAACTGCCCCACCGGAAATATCATTAGCGAAAATGTAGTCACATCCCTTGGTCTTGAGTTTCTGAAGGGCTAGTTCCTCTAGGTCCGCCGAAGACTCGGCAGCGAAACCCAAGGTGATTGTCCTACTTCCTCTTTCCTTGATTTCCTTTACTGCGCTAGCGAGAACATCGGAATTCATAACCAGTTTGAGTTCCAGCTCCTCGCCCACTTCAAGCCGCTTTATCTTGGTAGAGGTTGAGTCTTTAGGGCGATAATCCGCAACTGCCGCAGCCATAATGAAGATGTCACAGTTTAGAACGTTCGCCTTTACTGCATTTTCAAGTTCTTGAGCTGTGCTAACCCTCAACACGTCTAGTCCTTTCGCATTGTCTTCTTCCAGGTTTGCGGCAATCAGAATCACGTCAGCACCCATTCTCTGTGCTGATCTTGCGAAGGCAAGTCCCTGTTTTCCTGACGAGTAATTCCCAACGAATCTTGCAATGTCGATGGGTTCCCTAGTTCCACCTGCTGTCACAACAACACGTTTGCCAGAAAGTATTCCGCCAAGGGCTGAAACGGCCTTCTCGAAAATTTCTCGCGGTTCCGCCATTCGACCAACACCAGAATCTTCCCCCGTGAGCCTCCCGGTTCCTGGTTCTACGATCCGTAGCTTTCTTGACACAAGTGTTTTCAGGTTGGTCTGGGTAACGTCGTTGAGCCACATCTCTGTATGCATGGCTGGAGCTAAGACAACAGGACATGTGGCAGCAAGCACGGTTGTGGTTAGGAGGTCATCTGCTATGCCAGCTGCTACTTTGGCAATAAATGATGCCGTGGCTGGAGCTACGACGATTAAGTCTGCTGACTTTGCGGTAGCAATGTGTTTCACGTGATCAACATCTGTAAACATGTCTGGGTCGAGAATCTTGACTTGATTCCCCGACAGAGCTTCTAGAGTTGCTTGACCGATGAAACGAAACGCGTTTACGGTGGCTACGACCTGAACATTATGGCCAGCTTCAGCAAATAGTCGGATAAGAGGTGCGCATTTGTATGCGGCTATTCCTCCAGTGACGCCGACAACTATGTTGGCCACTTTAGAATTCGTTAGTCGAGGTGACGCTTAGTTAGTAGACCTTGATCTACTTCATGAAGCGCGATCGTCAATGGCTTTTCGTCAATAGTCACATCAACAAGGGGACCTACGTTGTTGAAAAGGCTACCCTCGTGAAGAGCTGAATAATAGTCATTTATCTGGCGCGCACGCTTAGCAGCAAACATAACTAACTCATACTTGGAATCGACCCGATCCATCAAGTTATCGATTGACGGTGAAACAATTCCTTCTAGCTTTTCAGACATGGCTACTTCCGTGTGTTTAGGTGGATTGAACCAAGTCTACAACTTCCTTGGCACATCTTTCTACCTCATCATTTATCACAGTGAAATCAAAGCTATTAGCCTGATCAAGCTCTATCTCTGCCGTTTCAAGGCGCACTTGCTGCTCTAGCGCGGATTCGGTGCCTCTCTCAGAAAGACGTCTCTTTAGCTCATCAAAAGATGGTGGCTTTACGAAAAGGAGGAGTGCTTCTGGGTATGACTGCTTCACTTGGAGGGCCCCTTGAACATCAATCTCAAGAATTACGTTAAGACCGTTCTGGAGTGCTTCTAGCACTGGTGCCCGGGGAGTTCCATAACGGTGTTTTCCATGGACCGTGGCCCATTCAAGCATCATTCCGGAATCGACCAATTCTGAAAATCCAGAATCCGAAATGAAGATGTAAGAAGACCCATTCACTTCTCCAGGTCGGGGGTCCCTTGTAGTTGCCGAAACAGAAAGGTGAAAGTCATCAAAATTCTCGATGATGAACTTCACAAGAGTACCTTTTCCAACTCCTGACGGCCCAGCAATAACTAGAAGTTTTCCTTTCTTAGTCACTTGCCATCCCCTCACTCAGCTCCCTCAAGGCCAATTCAAGCCTTTCATGAAGTCCAGATTTCGTTGTTCCGGCCACAGACCTTGAAACCGAGCAAATCATGTTAGACCTAGCCGATCGCAGAATCGAACCAGCACTGGAAAGCTTTGTACCTTGAGCCCCAAAACCAGGCACCAAAACTGGAGTGTTGACTAACAGCTCTTCGCTGATGCCGGCTGTTGCCAAATCAACGCTGGCTCCTATGACAAGACCAATAGAGCCCAAAAAAGACTTGTTTAGAGACTCAGCGTAGGAGGCGACTAAAGACGCGACAGACTCCCCTTGAGATTGGGCATGCTGAACGCTCAATGACTCTGGATTAGAAGTTGCAGCCAGTAGAAAGACTCCACGTTCATTCTCAATTGCGAGTTCAATTGTTTCGCCGAGGGATTCAGGGCCAAGGTATGGGGAAAGTGTTAGCGCATCGCAGAAAAATGGAGCCTCGGAAACCAGCCAGGCACGAGCGTAACCGTTCATGGTTGAACCGATGTCTCCTCGCTTCGCATCAGCGATAACTAGAAAACCCATTTCTCTCGCTTTTGAAAGCACTTGAGATAAGGCATCGAAACCAGCTGGGCCGAACTGTTCAAAAAAAGAAACCTGCGGTTTTACGATTCCAACTTTTCCAGAACAAGCATCAAGTATCTCCATCGCCAAACGTTCCGCGCCTAATGCTGACGTCGGTAGGTTCCAAGACGAAAGTTGCTCGGCGCTTGGGTCTATACCCACACACAGGTGCCCGTAGTTTTCAATAGCGAGCTTCAGACGCGAACCGAAACTAGACACCAAGCGCTGACTTTCTTTCAGCAGCGTGTTGTTGGAGCGACTTCACTTCGAAGGGCCCATTAATGACTGCCTCAAATGAACCGATGGCGCAGCTCAATTGAGCCAATGTTGTGAAAATCGGTTTATCAGCGGCGGTAGTCGCTGCACGTATCTCGTACCCATCTTTTCGAGCACTAGAGCCCGTGGGTGTGTTGACGACAACATCTACTTTTCCAGCAGAAATCAGTTCGACGATTGTGGGCTCCCCCGAAGCTGAAGTTCCTTCACTGTGCTTCCGAACCTCATGAGCATCAATCCCATGGCGCTTCAGGATCTTCGCGGTTCCGGCTGTGGCAAGAATTTCATACCCCAGTTGTTCAAGACGCCTTACCGCAAGGAGCATCTGAGGTTTATCGCGGTCTGCAACAGAGATGAAGATTCTTCCACTGGTAGGCAACGCACTGCCAACTGCTGCTTGAGATTTAGCAAAGGCTTTTGGAAAATCAACATCAATCCCCATAACCTCACCCGTCGAACGCATTTCAGGACCAAGAAGAGAGTCAACGTAGCGTCCGTCCGGTGTAGCGAATCTCTTGAACGGTAGTACCGCTTCTTTCACCGAGATCGCGGAGTCGGTCGGAATGTGAGTTCCATCCAAAGCTGGCAAGTGACCTTCAGCTTTCAAATCAGCGATTGACCTACCAACCATAACCAGGGAAGCTGCTTTTGCCAGGGTGATGCCGAGGGCCTTAGACACAAAAGGCACAGTTCTCGATGCTCTTGGATTTGCCTCCAGGACATACAAAACGTCAGAAGCTAGAGCAAACTGCACATTCAGCAGTCCCAGTACTCCAATTCCTTCCGCGATCTTCAAGGTAGCAAGTCTTACGCGCTCAATCTGGGATTCGCTCAAGGTAATCGGTGGCAATGTACAACTTGAGTCCCCAGAATGGATTCCGGCCTCCTCGATGTGCTCCATGACGCCACCGACATATAGTTCCTTGCCGTCATACAGAGCATCGATGTCTATCTCGATGGCATCATCCAAGAAGCGATCAACTAGGAGAGGGTGAGCAGGACCAACAATCGCTTGATCTTCGATCCTGACAAAATAGTCATCCATTCCGGCAGAGTCGTAAACAATTTCCATGCCTCTTCCACCCAGCACAAATGAAGGCCTCACAAGCACCGGGAACCCAATTCTTTCGGCGATCAGTTTCGCCTCATCGAGGTTTATGGCTGTGCCGTTAGCGGGAGCTAGCAGGCCTGCCTTCTCAAGAATTCTCGAAAACGAACCGCGCTCCTCAGCAGAATCAATTGCATCTGGCGTTGTTCCAAGGATTGGAACGCCTGCTTTCTCTAAGCCTTGCGCCAGACCGAGAGCTGTTTGCCCTCCAAGTTGAACGACAACACCAACAATTTCGCCCGACTGTGACTCAGCGTGTACTACTTCGAGAACATCTTCTAGCGTCAAGGGCTCAAAGTAGAGTCGGTCAGAAGTGTCGTAGTCAGTTGATACGGTCTCGGGATTGCAGTTGATCATGATTGTCTCGAAGCCTGCATCTGAAAGAGCAAACGATGCATGAACGCAGGAATAATCAAATTCAACACCCTGACCGATTCGGTTTGGCCCCGAACCGAGAATGATTACCTTTTTTCTATCTGAAGGTGCGACTTCAGTCTCTTGCTCATACGTTGAGTAATGGTAGGGGGTTAGAGCTGGGAACTCCCCCGCGCAGGTGTCGACTGTCTTGAAGACTGGTCGAAGTCCAAGAGAATACCTAAGTGCCCTAACTTCATCTTCATCCATTCCCCTTAACTCTGCTACTTGAGCGTCGCTAAAGCCATGCATCTTGGCAAGTTTCAGTACCTCTGCACTCAGGTCAACAGCATCCCTAATTTTCACGGCAACTTCATTGATTAGAACAATCTGATCAATGAACCATGGGTCAATCTTTGTGGCTTCGAAAACCTGCTGTACGGTCGCTCCTTTGAACAGCGCCTGTTGTACGGCAACGATTCGTCCGTCTGTTGGGCGCTTAACAGAAAGCAAAAGCTCCTCGACCGAATTCTTGTTCTTGCCCCAGTGGAAAGAAGATCCTCGCTTTTCAAGGGAACGTAGCGCTTTCTGAAATGCCTGGCTAAAGGTACGACCAATTGCCATGGCTTCACCAACAGACTTCATGGTTGTTGTGAGCGTGGGGTCGGCTGCCGGGAACTTCTCAAACGCAAATCTAGGAACCTTGACGACGATGTAATCGAGGGTTGGCTCAAAGCTCGCGGGAGTCACCTTTGTAATGTCATTTGGGATCTCATCCAAGGTGTAACCAACAGCGAGCTTCGCCGCGATCTTGGCAATTGGGAATCCAGTAGCTTTTGAAGCTAGAGCCGATGACCTGCTCACTCGAGGATTCATCTCAATCACGATGACGCGCCCATTCTCGGGATTGACCGCAAACTGGATGTTGCAACCGCCGGTATCCACTCCAACGTCACGAATAATCTGAATTGAGATGTCTCTAAGATTCTGGTACTCACGGTCAGTTAAAGTAAGCGCCGGGGCGACAGTTATTGAATCGCCAGTATGGACACCCACCGGGTCTACATTCTCAATGGAGCAAACAACTACAGCGTTGTCGTTCTTGTCACGCATTAGTTCGAGCTCATATTCTTTCCAGCCAAGAATTGACTCTTCCAACAAAACTTCCGTCGTTGGGCTCGCCTGAAGGCCTGCACCGGCTATGCGAATTAGTTCCGTTTCGTTATAAGCAATTCCTGAACCAAGTCCGCCCATTGTGAAGCTGGGTCGAACTACCAGTGGGTAGCCTAGCTGCTTAGCTCCATCAAGAATCTCTTCGATGCTGTGAGCAATTACTGACTTTGCTACATCCGCACCCGCATCTAGCACAAGTTGCTTGAAAGATTGTCTGTCTTCCCCGGCTTTGATAGCAGCTATGTTTGCCCCGATTAGTTCAACGTTGTACTTCTCCAGAATCCCAAGTTCATGAAGTGACATGGCGGCATTTAGCGCTGTTTGACCACCAAGGGTCGGAAGGATCGCATCGGGTTTCTCTTTGGCAATGATTGATTCGATCACCTGTGGGGTAATTGGTTCAACGTAGGTGGCATCTGCGAAGTCGGGATCGGTCATGATTGTTGCAGGGTTGGAATTAACCAGAATCACTCTTATTCCTTCCGCGCGAAGCACGCGGCAGGCCTGGGTTCCGGAGTAGTCAAATTCACAAGCCTGGCCGATGACAATTGGACCTGAACCTATTACCAGGACGCTCTTTAGGTCTTCTCTTAATGGCATTAGTCGCGCCCTTCACGAGCGTTGATCATGCTAACCAAACGATCAAACAGGTAGCTGGAATCGTGCGGCCCAGCTGCAGCTTCAGGATGGTACTGCACGGAGAATGCCGGTACATCAAGGCACTCGAGCCCCTCAACACAATCATCATTCAGATTGACGTGGGAAACACGAACCTTCCCGAAACCAGCTGGAGACTCCACTACTTGCCCCTGTTCACCTCCAGGAACGCTTACCGCGAAACCATGGTTATGGGCCGTCACTTCTACACGACCCGTGGTCCTGTCGAGAATTGGCTGATTAATTCCACGATGCCCAAAGGCGAGTTTGTAAGTGTCGAAACCGAGTGCTCTTCCAAGAAGTTGATTTCCGAAGCAGATTCCGAAGAAAGGAATCTTTCTTTCCAGTACGGCACGAAGAAGAAGAACCTGATCCGCTGAGGCGCTGGGGTCGCCGGGGCCGTTTGAAAAGAAGACTGCGTCTGGATTCGAAGCCAATACCGTTTCAAGAGATGCCGATGCTGGCACAACTGTGACCACCAGACCCCGGTTGATCATGTGTTCGATTGTTGAACGCTTAATCCCTAGATCAACAATCGTGACGCGTCCAATGAACTGCCCCATGTGCGGAACTTCATAAGAATCAGGTGTCGTTACAGAAGAACTTAGAGATTGGCCTTTCATTTCAGGAGCTTCCCTAACGATCTCAACCAATCTCTCGAGTGATTGGTCGGCACGTGGGCCGGAGAAGATACCAGCTCTCATAGCGCCACGTGATCTGATGTGGCGAGTGAGAGCTCGAGTGTCAATGCCACTTATTCCAATAACAAAGCTGTCCTCCAAGTCGGTTTGAAGGGTTCGCTCGGAACGGAAGTTCGAGACTATTCGGGATGGCTCTCTTACTACATAACCCGCAACCCAAATCTTGTTTGACTCTTGATCTCTGGTGTTTACACCAGTGATTCCGATATGAGGAGCTGTCTGCACCACTATCTGGCCTGCATAACTCGGATCGGTCAAGGTTTCCTGGTAGCCAGTCATTCCAGTGGCAAAGACTATCTCTCCAAGGGTTTGCCCTTCAGCTCCATAAGCTTCCCCGTCGAAGACAACCCCATCTTCAAGTACAAGTTTGGCTATCGACATTGATTTAGACACCAACTAACGTTTGAAGTTCTCGAACCATTGCCTCACGATGCTCCGTATTGACAAATCGGAAATGCGAATCGACAACTTCTTCTCCGAGTCTCCAGCTTATGGTTAGAAGGCCGTTTGTCTCGACCGCGCGATCGATCACAGAGGAATTGTTGGAAACTGAACTAATTGCACTAATTGGAACAGTAAAGCTCTTCTCGCCTACTCTTGAAACCACCAGGTAGTCCTTACTCAAACTCAAGTAAGCAATGCCACGGTGAGCAAAACCGTGAGCCACGATTCTTTCAAGCGGCCTGTTACCAAATGTTGTCGCAACATAAAAGGTCTTAAAGCCATCCTCGTTTCCGTGAACAAACTCCGGAGCGTCAAGGAAGCTAGCTTGCTTAGTTATTCGGCGACGCCAGGAATAAAAGGCAAACCCAGCAAACAATGCAAAAAGTGCTAGGGCGATAACCCCTACCTGATAGGTCTCCACTAGCGCTGCTCCCTACTCATTACTTGGCCGTCCCTGTAAGTAAATTCTCCATCAAAAATTGTGTACTTAACTCTTCCTTTCATTGGCAGCCCAACATAAGGAGAGTTTTCGCTCAAACTATGAGTCTTTGAACTAGCTACCCAAGACTGCGCGGGATCAACAAGCGTGAGATTGGCTGGTGCACCCGAGGCAAGATAACTGCCCTGTCCGTCTAAGCCACCAATCCTTGCTCCATTTATTGACATCACTTCAGCGAGCCGACTGAAAGTTGACTCACCAGAATCGATTAGTACCTGCTGAGTAATCGAGTAAGCAGTTTCAAGGCCAACCATCCCAAAAGCGGCGGAGTTCCAGTCGGTGTCTTTTGATTCTTTAGGGTGCGGTGCGTGATCAGTGGCTACTACGTCAATTGTTCCATCGACTAAGCCCATTCTGAGCGCCTCCACATCTTTCCTCGTCCGAAGAGGTGGATTCACTTTATAGATTGGGTCATATCCTTCGGCAAGATCCTCGGTGAGTAACAAGTGATGTGGGGTGACCTCTGTAGTGACATTGATCCCTCGCCTCTTGGCTTGGCGGATGAGTTCAACCGAACCTGATGTTGAAACATGGCACACGTGAAGTCTCGAACCAGTCAACTCTGTCAACAGAATATCCCGAGCAATGATTGCTTCTTCGGCAACAGCTGGCCAGCCAGATAGTCCCAGACGACTCGCCAAAGCTCCCTCGTTCATCTGAGCTCCAACCGTCAATCTTGGTTCTTGTGCGTGTTGCGCAATAACGCCGTCGAAAGCCTTAACGTACTCAAGAGCTCGTCTCATAATCGATGGATCGTGGATGCAGGAGCCGTCATCGCTGAATACTCGGACCCTAGCTTTCGACTGAGCCATTGCTCCAAGTTCGGCTAACTGTTCACCCTTTAGCCCAACAGTTACTGCCCCGATCGGTTGCACATGAACTAGAGAAGCCTCCTCACCTAGTCTCGCAACCTGTTCAACTACTCCCGCAGTATCTGCAACTGGAAAAGTATTCGCCATGGCGTGTATAGCCGTATAGCCGCCTGCTGCGGCTGAACGCGAGCCACTTAAAACAGTCTCACTCTGCTCAAAACCAGGCTCACGGAGGTGAGTATGAAGGTCGACAAATCCTGGAAGTACTGTCAGCCCAGTGCAATCTAGGACTTCATATTGGACTGAGGTATCAACAGTTTCAACTATCTTTCGTGACTCAATGACTACTTCAACTGCATTCCCAGTTGTGTCTAAAGCGTTCTTGAGTATGTAGTTTCCGGTGATCACTCCGAACCTCCAGATAACAAAGTGAACAGCACAGCCATCCTCATCGAAACTCCGTTTCTGACCTGGTCTAATACTCGAGATTTTTCACTGTCGGCACTTGTAGCGTCGATCTCCAGACCCCTGTTCATCGGTCCAGGATGCAACACAATTGACTTTGGAGAAAGCTTTGCCAAGCGTGACTTATTCAATCCCCAAATGCGTGCGTACTCTCTTTCGGTTGGAAAGTACGAAGCGTTCATGCGTTCAAGCTGAACACGAAGCATCATAATGACGTCTGGTTTTACCGTCTCTAATGCATCATCAAGGATCAGATGTCTGTTGCCTGTATCAACCAGCGACATTGGCACAAGACTTGAAGGTCCACAAACATGGACTTGCGCTCCAAGGGTCTTCAAAAGAATCAAGTTCGACCTTGCCACTCTGGAATGAGAAATGTCCCCAACTATAAGTACGCGCAAGCCTTCTAGGTCTGAACCACGCGCACCTGGTTGGAAAGCTTGCCTTATAGTCATAGCATCGAGCAAGGCTTGAGTGGGGTGCTCGTGCGATCCATCACCGGCATTGACAATTGAAGAGCTAACCCAATCTGTGTGAGCTAACCGATGCGCCGATCCACTAGATCCGTGCCTCAGAACAATTGCATCAGCGCCCATGGCCTCCAGTGTCTGAGCAGTGTCCTTCAAAGACTCACCTTTTGAGACGGATGAGCCTTTCGCAGCAAAATTAATTACATCTGCAGAAAGCCTTTTTGCTGCTAGTTCAAACGAGATTCTCGTGCGGGTTGAATCCTCAAAGAACAGATTGACGACCGTTTTTCCTCTAAGTGTTGGGAGTTTCTTTATTTCACGATCGTTGACATTCGACATTTCCTCGGCAAGGTCAAGCAAGGCAACAGCACTCTCTTTGCCAAGATCGGATGCCGACAGTAGGTGCTTCAAGATTCGATCACAACCTCGTCAACTCCATCAACCTCTGTCAGTTTCACCGATATGTGTTCAAGTGATGAAGTTGGAAGGTTCTTACCGATGAAGTCCGCGCGAATTGGAAGTTCTCTATGGCCGCGATCTACTAATGCCGCAAGCATTACTGACTTTGGCCTACCGTGGTCATTCAGTGCATCGAGTGCAGCACGAACCGTTCTTCCGCTAAAAAGGACGTCATCGACCAAAACCACTGTCTTGCCGGTTATGCCGGATGCAGGGACGGAAGTTGTGCCAGGCCCCCTCGTGGGTTGCTTTGCCAGGTCATCTCGATAAAGAGTTATGTCCAAAGAACCAACTGCTAGATCGGTTCCAGAATGAGCTCTAATGATCTCTGAGAGGCGATTGGCAAGATGAACGCCTCTTGTCGGAATGCCCAGTAGAACTAGATCTTCAAGGCCTCGGTTGGCTTCGAGAATTTCATGAGAAATGCGAGTCAAGGCCCGAGATATGTCGTCGGCGCTCAAGACGGTGCGTTTTGACAACGCCCACCTCCTTCTCCGCCTCACAGGACGGTCTTTAAAGGATGTATTCGCTAAAACCTTAGCAGACTTTCCTTACTTTGCCGTTTTTGTCCCAGAAATCGAAGATAGGAGTCCGTTGACAAATACCCCAGATTCCTCGGTGGAGTACTCTTTAGCAAGTTCAACGGCCTCGGCTATGCAGACAGCATCTGGAACTTGCTGGTTGAAAAGAATCTCCCACACAGCCACTCGAAGAACTGCTCTATCAACTGCAGGCATACGCTCAATGGACCACTTGTGTGAAAAAGCTTCAATCTGGTCGTCGATCTGCGCGTGATTTTCAGTGACACCCGCTACTATCTCGCGCGCATACCCAACTATTTCATCCTGGTTCTGACGATCTGTTTGGTTCCCCGCCGTGACCTCAAGAAGATCATTGGGGTTCTGCTTGCGCATGTCGGCAGCAAAGATGGCATCGAGTGCCATCTTCCGAGATTTAGTTCGTGAGCTCAATTGCTAATCTGTGACGCGGCCGAGATACTCACCGGTTCTGGTATCAACTCGAACCTTTACGTTCTGCTCGATAAAAAGCGGTACCTGTATCTGCAAGCCGGTTTCAACGGTTGCTGGCTTGGTTCCGCCACTTGAACGGTCACCTTGAAGTCCTGGTTCGGTGTATGTGATCTCGAGAACTACCGAGGCAGGAAGTTCAACATAAATCGGATTACCTTCGTAGACGGCAACAACCGCTCCTTGATTTTCAAGAAGGTAGTCCTTGGCATCGCCAACTACCTCCTCTGAAAGAGTCATTTGCTCATAGTTCTCGTTGTCCATGAAAACGTAACCCGAGCCATCGTTATAGAGGTAGTTCATTTCGCGCTTGTCGACGCTGGCAGTCTCAACTTTCACACCTGCGTTAAAAGTCTTTTCGACGACCTTGCCCGAGAGAACATTCTTTAGCTTTGAGCGCACAAAAGCAGGACCTTTTCCAGGTTTCACGTGCTGGAACTCAATAACGGTCCACAACTGGCCGTCGATGTTTAGAACTAGTCCGTTTTTTAGGTCATTTGAAGTTGCCATGGTCGCGCTTACTCTAATTTCTGTTCGAAGTGGGGTGTCTAAAAGTCTACAGGTTTAGCTTGCTAGATAACGAAGAGCAAGTTTGTATGAATCGAAGCCTAGTCCTGCAATTACACCAGTCGCGCTTGCGGAGATAACGCTCTTATGTCTGAACTCTTCTCTGGCATGCGGATTAGATATATGGACTTCGACTAGCCTTTGGCCACTAGCGGTGAGAGCCTTACAGGCGTCAGCTAAGGCATAGGAGTAGTGGGTGAAAGCGGCAGGATTTATCACTACATCAAGCTTTTCGTCGATTGCTCGATGAATCCATGAAATCAACTCTGATTCACTGTCGCTCTGATGGTGTTCTACAGAAATACCTAACTGAAGAGCCGACTCTTCAAGCTGCTTAAGAAGCGCACTTAGATCCTGGCTTCCGTAGATGTCAGGTTCCCTTGATCCCAACCTCTGAAGGTTTGGGCCGTTGAGCACTAAGACCTTTTTCATTGTTCTAGCCTACTCAGCAATTTCCTGGTACGCAGTGAATAAAATCTCCTCGGTTGGGGCGTGCATGATGGTTGGCTTGCCAACATCGTCAAGAACCACGAATCGTAGGTTTCCACCCCGAGACTTCTTGTCAACCTGCATGTTAGAAAGAAGCTGCTGCCACTTTTCAGCTGGATATGAGGTTGGCAAGCCAAGGCCTGAAAGAATCCTCCGATGTCTGTAAACTATGTCCCTGGAAAGACGACCATTCAGGTGAGCAAGTTCGGCCACGAACACCATTCCTATAGAGATGGCGGCCCCGTGACGCCACTTATAGCGTTCCGCTAGTTCAATCGCATGACCTAGGGTGTGTCCGTAGTTTAGAAACTCACGTTTACCTGATTCTCTGAAGTCAATGGCCACTACCGAAGCCTTTACTTCAATACTTCGCCTAACCAACTCCTCAAAGACTGGAGATGAGATGTCTATCGCCCGCTCCAAATCCTGTTCGATTAAGGTCAAAATCTCTGCATCTTGAATGAATCCACACTTAACAACTTCTGCGAAACCAGCAAGCACCTCGTTCTTTGGGAGAGTTTCTAGGGTCGCAAGGTCAACGATTACAGCAGACGGCGAATGAAAAACTCCAACAAGGTTCTTTCCTTCACTTGTGTTTACCCCCGTCTTTCCACCTACAGCTGCGTCAACCATCGCTAAAACTGTCGTTGGTATCTGGACTATTCCAACTCCCCTGAGCCATGTAGCTGCTACGAATCCAGCGAGGTCAGTGATCGTTCCACCACCGAATCCGATGATCATGTCAGTCCTGGAGAACTCGGATTTGCCTAGGATTCCCCAACAAAAAGCTGCCACTTCAATTCGCTTGGCTTCTTCGTTGTCCGGCACACCGGCCAAAACAACTTCGAACCCGCAGCTCTTTAGATAATCACTCAGCTTCTCAGCGCTTACAGCAAGACCAACCGGATGAACAACCAGGACTTTACGGGCCCCAGCCAAGAAATCCGGCACCTGTTCCAGTAAGTTTCTTCCAATGATCACAGGGTATGGCTGTTCCCCGCCAACTTGAACCTTAGAAATTTCAGCCACGTCTGTTCACCAACTCCATAATTTCACTCACAATGCTCGATAAGGACTTGGAGCTAGTCGAAACCTCGACTGTTGCAACTTTCTCATATAAGGGCTTTCGCTCCTCATAAATGCGCTTCCAGTCTGCGAATCCGTTCTTCAATAGCGGCCTTCTACCAGCCAAAAGTCGTGATGACATGTGTTTACCGTTGGTTGAAAGATAGATAACAAAAGCACCTTTAAGTGCAGCCCGGTTGGCCTCTTTGGTCACTACACCCCCGCCGGTGGCAACGACACCCGAAGACGAAAGAGCTCGCAGTAAGTACTCGGTTTCGATTTCACGAAAGTGCTGCTCACCGAATTTCTCGAAAAGCTTGTGAATAGACCCGTGATCTTTAACAATCTCCTTATCTGTATCTAGAAAGTCACGGCCAAGCTGTTTGGCTAGCTTCTTACCGATCGTTGTCTTGCCAACGCCCATTGGTCCAACCAAGACCACTGCTTCATCCATTAGCTATCGAAGGACTTAAGCACTGCGGGAATGCTAGCAAGATATGAATCTAGGTTTCGCTTAGTCTCTGAAACCGAATCACCACCAAATTTCTCAAGAACAGCGTTTGCTAGAACTAATGCAACCATCGCTTCAGCGACTATTCCTGCTGCAGGAACCGCGCAAACATCAGATCGCTGATGGTGGGCCTTTGATGCCTCTCCGGTCGAAACATCAATTGTTGCCAAGGCTTTCGGAACTGTAGAGATAGGTTTCATTCCGGTTCTGACCCTGAGGAGCTCTCCCGTTGACATTCCGCCTTCGATGCCGCCGGCTCTGCCGGAGGAACGCTTCACCAATCCGGATGCATCGCGTTCGATTTCGTCGTGGGCTACTGATCCTCTACGCCTTGTGGTCTCAAAGCCATCCCCAACTTCAACGCCCTTAATCGCTTGAATACCCATTAGCGCACCTGCTAGTTGCGAATCGAGTCGCCTGTCCCAGTGGACATAAGAACCAAGACCGGGAGGTAGCCCATACGCCAGTGTCTCGACAACTCCACCAAGGGTATCTCCGCTCTTGTGGGCGTCTTCTATTTCGGCGACCATTGCATCCGATGCAGCCTTGGAGAAACACCTGACCGGATCTTCATCCAATCTTTCAACGTCAGAAGGTTTAGGCAGTTCCGATTCCTCGTAGCCTGCGGTACCGATGGCTACGGTGTGAGTCACCAAATGGACTCCAAGTTCACCCAGGAACTTTGCAGCAACCTCCCCGAGCGCCACACGAGCAGCCGTTTCCCTGGCGCTAGCACGTTCAAGAACTGGTCGGGCATCCAAAAACCCATACTTTTGCATTCCAGTGAAATCTGCGTGACCAGGTCTTGGTCGAGTTAGAGGCTCGGCGCGAGCACCGGAAAGCGATGCTGCGTCCACTGGATCAGCAGACATGATTGTTTCCCATTTCGGCCACTCAGTGTTCTGAATAGTGATAGCAACTGGCCCACCCTGGGTGGATCCATGCCTGACTCCGCCGCTGAGCTTGACTTCATCCTGCTCAAACTTCATTCTGGCGCCACGTCCAAAACCTAGCCTTCGACGGGCAAGTGCAGCTTGGACATCTGCTGTTGTAAGGGGAACACCAGCAGGCATTCCCTCAATAATCGCGACTAGTTCAGGTCCATGGGACTCTCCAGCGGTTAACCAGCGCAACATAATCTAATTCTGGCACAGTCAAGCGCTTTACGCCGCGGAAACTGCGCTCTTCATTACCTGGTACAGCTGCTTTTCAAAGCCTTCGATCGAGATTGCCTGTGAGCGAGCAAAGAATTCAATTTGTGAAATAGCCTGCCAGATGAGCATTTCTAGACCAGAAATCGTTCTTTCGCTCTTCCAAGACATCGCCGCTACTGAAGGCCAAGGGCTATAGGAGACATCAAAGAGCCAGCCCCCTTTGACGATTCTTGATACGTCGTCCCAAACCTCATCGAAACTTCCAGCAGGAACTAGAGACAGAACTAAAGAGGATTCAGCGATACCTGCTGCACTAATTGGCGTCTTTGATGCCGAAAGACCCAGTGAGTTTGCAAGGGCAACCAAGTCTGCGGCAGATTCTTGGTTTCTGGCCATTACATGCACATTCGTCTTGGGGAACTTTTTGCTAACTGCAACTAGCGCAGATGCGCTTGTTGCTCCGGAACCAAGAATTACGGTCGATTTCGGGCTATCAACCAAAGACAAAGCTTTCTCGATACCGAAAACATCAGTGTTTGCCGCTTGCCACGAGCCTCCAACCAGGGCCAAGGTGTTTGACACATTCGTGAGTAATGAGTTCTCGTCCCATTCACTTGCAAAATCAAATGCCTCGCGTTTGAGCGGCATTGTTACACTGAGGCCGGCATAGTCCTTACTTTGGATGAAATTCGCCAGTTGACCTTGCTCTACCAAGTGCTTTTCGTAAGTCCAATCCAATCCAAGTTCTTGATACGCAGCTTGATGGAGAACCGGAGACAGGGAATGTTGAATTGGCGATCCCACAACACAGAATTTAGTTGTCATACCAGTTCGGATTCTCTCGTTCCCATTGTCGAAGCAACTTCACATACTCTTCATGTTCTGCCAATGTTTTTGAGAACATTGTTTCCCCAGAAGCCAAGTCAATAGTCACAAAGAACAACCAGTCGCCCGGAACTGGGTTTAGGGTTGCGTCCAGAGACAAAGAACCAGGAGATGCAATTGGACCTGGAGGCAGCCCCTCAATGAGATATGTGTTGTATCCGTGCTTGATCTGTTCATCTCTTGAAAGATCCGACATGTCCTTACCGCTGTAGCTGTAAGAAATCGTTGGGTCGGTTTCAAGCTTCATACCCTTCTCAATACGGTTAGCGAATACTCTCGAGACTTTGTAGAAATCAGCTTCAAGTTTTGCCTCGCGCTGCACAATCGAGGCCAGGGTTAATGTTTCGTGCCACTTGCTCTCAGGAAGGCCTAATGCAGTTAGCTCCTCTTTCATCCGCTCAACCATAGTTGCGATTATCTGCTTTGGTGTCGCTTGAGGATCAAAACTGTAAGTCGCGGGGAATAGGTATCCCTCGATGGTCTTTGCCTCAGTTGGAATGCCGAAATCCCAAAGGTCCTCTGAGACTAACTTAAACTCTTCTGCAGGTATCCCGGAGACCAGTGCCAACTCATCGAAAATCTGAACGGCGCGGTATCCCTCAGGAATGGTCACCTTGTAGGTCATCACGTTTCGTGCATTTGAGATAACTTCCAAGGCAGCTTGATTGCTCATTTGAAGTTTCAGCATGAATGAGCCTGGGTAGAAGACTGGATTCTTCTCAATGAGGAGTCGGTAGAAACTATCAAAATCTCTCACAACTCCGGCATCGACTAACTTCTGTGTGATTGCCACGCCATCCTCACCTTCCTCGATGCGGATTACTACCTCGCCCTCCCCTGGACCTTCAAAATCTAGAGTCGTGAGCTTTAAGTACTGAGCTCGAAGGGTGTCATAGTTCAGAGCCACGCCAGTTCCAGCAACAACTGCTAGACCTAAAGTAAGCACCAGAAAGGTACGCAGCAGCTTTCTGCTTCTAGGCATTGGTCGTCTAGACAATAAGGTCCTCCACATCAAGACCTGGAGCTGTACCTGAGGCTTTTTCTGTCCTGAGTGCCTGCTCAAGTATCTCAACCGCACTTGCGCTGTCTATCAGCGCCTTCGAACCTTTCGCGTCCGAGCCGTTTTGACGGAGTTTTGCTGCGGCGCTCACGGTAGTAAGCCTTTCGTCAACCAACCGAACTGGCGCTTTTGCGACAGTAGACAGGGCCTTAGCAAAGTCTCTGGCGTCAGCTGTTGAACTAGTTTCCAAGCCTGACAGTGAGAGCGGGTCGCCTACGTAGATTTCAATAACGTCACTTTGCGCTGCTAATTCAGCTATGGCTTTAACAGCATTCAAAGCGCTTGTTCTGCTGATGGCTTCGATCGGCGATGCCAGAATGCCATCTGAATCGCACAGGGCAAGACCAATCCGAACCGTACCTACGTCGACTGCTAAGCGCCTGCCCTTTCTCATTTAACTTGATAATGCCTTTTCGATTGCGCCAAATGCTGCATTTAGCTCAGAAACGTTAGGTCCTCCGCCTTGGGCGATGTCGTCCTTTCCGCCTCCGCCTCCGCCGAGAATTGCAGATGCTTCCTTGACGAGCTTGCCACTACCCAGGCCTTTGTCCCTTGCAGCCTTTGTGGTGGTGACGATGAGCACAACTTTTCCGGCCGCCTCCCCCGCTATAGCAACCACAGCAGATTCCTTATCGAATCCTGCTCGAATTGCAATCGCTAGATCTCTAACCTGATCGCTTGAATCAACCGGTCCAATGTTTGCCAGCACTAACTTGCTTCCGGATACATCCTTTGCCTGAGATACGAGTCCTGGGATACGGGTCTTGAGCTGTTCCATGGATAGGGCCGCAAGTCTTCGCTGAGCAGAGCGAAGTTCTTCAACCGTAGCCTGAATCTTCTCTGCCAGCTGTTCGCGAGGGACTTTGAATGATTCCGTCAATGACGACACGAGTGCCCTCTCCGCAGCTAGGAACTGAAAGGCTTCAAAACCAACATAGGCTTCTAAGCGTCTAGAACCAGAGCCAACTGAGGCTTCGCCGATCAACGAAACTAGGCCCACTTGTGAGCTTCGAGACACGTGTGTTCCACCACATAGTTCTCTAGACCATGGTCCGCCAATTTGAATGACTCGAACGCTTTCGTCGTAGGTCTCACCAAACAAGGCAACAGCACCAAAATCCTTCGCCTGTTGAACGCTCATGTAGGAAGCGCTAACGGCCAAGTCTTGACGGATTGCTAAGTTGGTGACCTCTTCGATTTCTGTCTTTGTCGATTCGGAAAGCGCCTCAGTCCAGGAGAAGTCGAGCCTTAGATAACCAGGCTTGTTGTAGGACCCTGACTGCAAAGCCTGTGGACCTAGAACCTGGCGAAGCGCTGCGTGTACAACGTGAGTGGCAGAGTGAGCTTGCGCAGCTCCAAGTCTCCAGTCTGCCGAAACCTCGGTCGACACTTTAGTTCCTAAGCCTGCTTGACCCTGCTTAACAAGTACGGAGTGACTAACTAATCCCTTGACTGGTTTCTGTACATCAAGCACTTCCAAGGAAAAACCGTCTCCGACAATAAAACCGGAGTCGCTATCCTGCCCACCTGATTCCGCGTAGAAGCTAGTTTCATCAAGGATTACTTCTGCTACGTCTCCTGCTTTGATCTCCGTAACGACCTGACCATCGCGAATCAGGCCAATGATCTTTGCCCCAGCCACTAGCTCCTCGTAGCCTGTGAATTTTGTTGTACCAAGAGATCTGAATTCACCGTAGACGGATAGATCTGCGTTAGTAGCTCTCTTCAGCTTTGCGTCATCTTTTGCACGCTGGCGTTGGATGTTCATAAGGGAAGTGAACTTGTCTCTATCAATCGACAGCCCAGCCTCTTGGGCAATTTCAAAGGTAAGGTCAACGGGGAAACCGTAGGTGTCGTGCAACAAGAACACGCTTTCACCAGTCAGGCTGGAAGACGTGCCAAGTTTGGCCTTGCTGATTTCTTCATCTAACACCAAAAGACCTGAGTTCAAGGTTCTCAGGAACGCCTCTTCTTCACTAACTGCGGTGCGCAGAATACGATCAAAGTCGTTCTCCAACTCCGGATAGCTTGCTTTCATGGCGTCCTTAGAAGCTGTAAAAAGTTCTTTGAAAACTGGTTTCTCAACCCCTAGAAGGCGCATAGCTCGCACTGCCCGACGAAGCAGTCTCCTGACAACATAACCACGTGCATCATTTGCTGGAGCGACACCGTCTCCAATTAACATCAATGCCGAACGTACGTGGTCCGCAACGACTCTTAGTCTTACGTCGTCATCAGCGTTTGCTCCATAAGACTTTCCAGAAAGATTTGCAGCTAGGTCAAGTACTGGTCTTACTTCATCAATCTCGTAGAGGTTGTCGACCCCCTGCATTAGAAATGCGACTCGCTCTAGCCCCATACCGGTGTCTATGTTCTTGGACGGAAGTTCACCGAGAATTTCGAAACTGTCCTTGCCGGTGCCCTGACCACGCTCAAACTGCATGAAAACGAGATTCCAAATCTCTATATACCGGTTCTCATCAGCTTCTGGACCGCCCTCAACACCGTATGAAGGTCCACGGTCGTAGTAAATTTCGGAACAAGGACCTGCTGGTCCAGGTTGCCCTGTTGACCAATAGTTGTCCTTCATTCCACGTTTCTGAATTCGCTCCATTGGAATGTCGGCGACTTCTTGCCAAATCTTGATTGACTCGTCATCGTCCTGAAAGACAGTGACCCAAAGAAGTTCTTTTTCAATGCCGAGACCGCCATCATTCTGACTGGAGGTTAGAAATTCCCAAGCGAAAGCTATCGCTTCTTTCTTGAAGTAGTCACCGAACGAGAAGTTTCCATTCATCTGGAAGAAGGTGCCGTGCCTCGTTGTCTTTCCCACCTCGTCAATGTCCAGAGTTCGGACACATTTCTGAACGCTTGTGGCGCGCTTGTATGGAGCCGGGACAAGTCCGGTCATGTATGGAATGAATGGAACCATTCCAGCGACCGTGAACATTAGAGTTGGGTCTTCTGAGATCAGGGATGCCGAAGGCACAATTTCATGTTTCTTGCTGGCGAAGTAGTCGAGCCAGCGCCGACGAATCTCGGCGGTTTTCAAATCAAACCCTTACTTGTTGGAAGGCTTGGACTTTGGCGCGGTCTTTTTAGCCGCCGAGGCCGGCTTGCGCTTAGGCTTTGCAAGCTCTGCTTCGCGTTCTTGGTATCCCTCTAGAACGGCGTCGCGTAATTCCAATACCGAAAGCTTTGCATCCTCGTAGGCTTTCCTGGCCGCAGGGTTCTCCTCAATTTGACGAGCAGCAAGAGCTCCAAGAGTTATACCTGCAGCGAACCAAATTAGTTTCTTCATAGGGCTACTTCTTCTTTCCCAATAGGTTTTTGACTACTCCCCCAAGGCCAGCCAGTTTTGCAAGAGGCCCGCCCATCGCTGATGTGAATACTGCGACCAGGGAGGAGAGATTGGTCGTCACAGAAGAGACGTCAGTGGTTATCGAATCGATCTTCTTTAGCTGACGATTCGTTTCCTCCAGCGTGATGGTTAGCTCGGAAACTAGCGGAGTAATCTCCTCGGTCATCTGCGAAACAGAATCGGCACTGCGATCAATCAGCTTGCCGAGCTTCAAGATGGGAACGGCAAGGAAAAGCACCAGCAGAACAAATCCACTCGCAGCAATGATGCTTGCGACTTCAGTTCCTGACACGGTGCCCTCCCTAAACCTGATTCGAGTTATCTGGCTGCGTAGTACTCAACAACGAGCTGAACTTCACAAGTGACTGGTACTTCAGATCTGAGCGGACGGCGATCCAAGGTAACGTGCAACTTGTCTAGCTCAACACTTAGGTAGCCAGGAAGCGGAGGAAGAACATCAACGTGTCCGCCTGCAGCAGCAACCTGGAATGGCTCAGTCTTTTCACTCTTCTCGTGAACGTGAACCAGCTGTCCTGGCTTTACTCGGAAAGATGGGCGGTCAACACGCTGCCCATCAACAAGAATGTGGCGGTGAACAACGAGCTGACGGGCCTGGGCGATTGTGCGAGCAAAGCCAGCACGAAGAATAATCGCATCCAGACGCATTTCAAGAAGTTCTACAAGGTTCTCACCGGTCAAGCCTGGTGCGCGTTTTGCTTCTTCAAAAGTCTTCTTTAGCTGGGCTTCGCGGATGCCGTACTGCGCCCTTAGGCGCTGCTTCTCACGAAGACGAACGGCGAAGTCACTGTCAGCTTTGCGCTTGGTGCGACCGTGCTCTCCTGGAGCGTATGGACGTTTCTCAAGATACTTCGCTGACTTTGGGGTTAGTGCAATCCCGAGTGCTCTGGACAGACGGGTCTTACTACGAGTGCGCGATGTCTTAGACACTGCTTCCTTTCAAGTTATTCCAACAAAAAATAAAAGCAATAGAGGAATGCCTTCGTGCTGCCGAGAAAGGTCTGCTAAATGACACTCGCTATTTGATCAATCCCTTGCAGCCGCGCTTGGGATTCAAATTGGCAACCTTGCAAGTTTAGCACCGCTCGAAGGCCAGGCTCAAGCCCTATTTCCCGCGGATAAAGGCCCGAAGAGTGGCCCATCTTTCACTAAGAGCCTTCTCCTGGCCGTGAGCTTTTGGAGTGTAGTACTCTCCCACATCTGGCACATAGTCCTGCTGCACAACTGAGTGCTCGGTGTCGTGCGGATACTTGTAAGGTTCGATTTGACCTTGTCTAGCCGAACTCGAACTGCGTAAGTTGAGTGGGATTGAAGGGATAAATCCACTTCTCACATCTTCAATCGCTTGGTTGATAGCCAAATATGCCGAATTAGACTTCGGGGCAAGGCAAAGGTAGATCGTCGCTTGCGCAAGCGCTATCCGAGCTTCTGGCATTCCGATTCTCTCGACAGTCTCAAATGCGGCAACCGCTAAAGGAAGTGCTGAAGAATCAGCCAGTCCAATATCCTCTGATGCCAGAATCATCAGTCGTCTTGCTATGAATCTGGGGTCTTCGCCGCCTTCGAGCATTCTGGCCAAGTAATGAATGGCCGCATCAGCGTCCGATCCCCTGACGGATTTAATAAAAGCGCTTATGGTGTCGTAATGCTGCTCTCCCTCCTTGTCATAACGAACAAGGGCCGCTTCGAGAGAGGCCAAGACGTCCTCTAAACCAATTTCAGTCCTGGGGGGCACTGCCGATTCGGCTCTAGCCGCCGAAGCTTCAAGAATCGTCAGGGCGCGCCTTGCATCTCCACCTGAAACCTGACAAACGCGATCGAGTCCATCGTTGGCGATTGTAAGCTTCCCGTTCAGCCCTGATGGTGATGACAAAGCTCTGGAAATCAATACTGCAACATCCTGCTCCGAAAGCGCCTCGAGCTTTACCACGAGCGACCTCGATAGCAGCGGCCCAATGACCGCGAATGAAGGATTCTCGGTCGTTGCCGCAATCAACACAATCCACCCAGCTTCCACTGCTGGAAGTAGTGCGTCCTGCTGTGCCTTGGAAAATCGGTGAATCTCGTCGAGAAAAACAATGGTCGACACCGAATAAAGCTCCTGATCGGTTCGCGATTTGTCGATTACTTCACGAAGTTCTTTAACTCCTGTCGAAACAGCTGAGAGCTCAACGAATCTTCTTCCAGAAGTATTGGCAACCGCTTTGGCAATCGTTGTTTTGCCTGTACCCGGTGGACCCCAGATAACTACAGAGGTAGTTGATTGCTTACCGGCTTTGGCTGGCCTCGAAAGAACCTCGAGAGGAGAGCCAACTGACAAAGCTTTCGATTGGCCAACTACCTCAGCAAGACTTCTTGGTCTCATGCGTGCCGCTAGAGGTGAAGCGCTGTTAAACAGGGAGTCGGCCATGTCACAAGGCTATAAGAATGGTGCTAAAAAGCTTTGTAAACTCTCTTTGGACCAGAAAATCTAACAGAGAGACCCAACATTGAGCACCCAGAAGAAAATCTCAACACAAGCTGCAGAACGATTGTCATCATTCAACGCCAAGCAAGGACTCGAAGCTCGGAAAGCGGCTAGGCGCAAAGCGGACAATCGATTAGCTGTTCTATTTGGGGCTGGAGCTGTGGTCCTCGCTCTAGTTGGCCAACTTGCTTACTTCAGCTTTGGACCAGGTTCAGTCCAAAATCAAGCTGAGCTTCCACCGGTTGAGAACTCAGAACTTGTACCTTCACCGACAATTGCTGAGGCAAGAGTATGGACCGGATCTATGCAAGTCGGCGACGCTGCTCTAGAACTTGAGCTTGATGGAGTAAACGCACCACAAGCCGTTTCAAACTTTATTTCCCTGAGTCGTGATGGATTCTTTGAGGGGGTCAGTTGCCACAGATTGGTCACTGATGGAATCTACGTTCTGCAGTGTGGTGACCCCTCTGGCAACGGAAGTGGCGGGCCAGGCTACAACTTTGGGCCAATCGAAAATGCACCTGCCGATGATTCTTATGCAACTGGCTCGCTGGCCATGGCAAGAGTGGGCGGCGACGGAAACAGTATGGGTAGCCAGTTCTTCATCGTCTACCAGGATTCACGAATTCCATCGGACGCAGCAGGTGGCTACACAGTATTCGGCAAAATCACCGGAGGTCTTGACCAGTTAGAGCCAATCATCAGCGCTGGCGTTCAAGGTGGTGCAACTGATGGTCCTCCAGCTGTGGAAACCAAGCTCGGTGCCATCGAAGTAAGATAAAGACCAAACCCAAAGCCCCCAGGAGAGTATCGTGCCCCAAACCTCGAGCGAGTTCGGCAGAGTCGACAGCGATAACAACGTTTTCGTAGTTGACGCGGGTGTTGAACGCAAGGTTGGGCAGTATCCGGGCGTGAGCGAATCCGAGGCGCTTTCTTATTTCGAACGCAAGTACCAAGAACTTGAAGCAAGTGTAAGAATTCTTGAACAAAGGCTAAAAAACAATGCCGATGCCCAAAGCATCGCAGCTGCCGCAGAGAAATTAGCTAAGGAACTCATCGAACCAGCTGCCGTCGGCAACCTTCAGGAACTGCGCAACCGTGTTTCAGCGGTTACTCCTAACATTGAAAAGCTAAAATCCGAGAAATCTGAAGCAAACAAGGCAGCAATTGAGACCACGCTTAAGCTCAGAAACGAAATTGCTCAGAAGGCTTCTGCCCTTGCCGATAAAGATCCAAAAAAGACTCAGTGGAAGGTTGCGTCTGCCGAGATGAATGAACTTTTCACTTCTTGGCAGGCCTCCCAAAAGTCGGGCCCAAAAGTTCCCAGAAAAGAAGCCGACGCCATTTGGAAAGTTTTCTCTCAAGCCAGGACCAAATTCGAAGCAAATAAGAGAGCGTTCTTTGCCGAGCTATCAGCTGTCACAAAAACTGCTAGGGCAAAGAAGTCGGAGCTTGTAGCGAAGGCGGAAGCTCTGGTTCCTAAGGGAGCCGATGCGTCGAACGATTACCGCAAGCTTCTTGACGAGTGGAGACTTACCGGTAGATCCCAAGGCAAACAGGATGACGCGCTGTGGGAGCGCTTCAAAGCTGCCGGTGACGCTATATATGTTTTGCGAAAAGAAACAATCGCCAAGGAACAGGTCGAGTTCTTGGCTAACTACGAGGCTAAGAAAGAAATTTTGCTCGAAGCTGAAAAGATCGACCCATCAAGAGACTTAGCTGAAGCTAAGAAAGCCCTCCTTCAAATCCAGCAGCGCTACGAAAAAGCTGGAAAAGTGCCAAAGGACAAGATTCGTGAGACCGACGATCGCATGAAAGCCGTCGAGAAGAAAGTCAAAGAGTTCGAACAGGAGCAGTGGAGAAGATCGGACCCTGCGGCGATTGAGCGAACAAATGGTGTTCTTTCACAACTGGAGCAATCAATTGCCGCTCTTGAAGCAGACTTGAGCAAGGCATCAGCCGAAAACAACGCAAAGAAGTCAAAAGAATTGACAGATGCGCTAGCAGCTCGACGATCCTGGCTAGAAGCGGTTAAGCAAAGCGCTAACTAGCTACTGCGAAACTCTGTAGACGTCGTATACGGCTTCGATTCTCTTTACTGCATTCAGCAGATGCTCAAGAGTTCCTGGGTCACCCATCTCAAAAACAAATCGACTAAGTGCCACTCTGTCATTTCTGGTCGAAACTGTGGCTGAGAGAATGTTGACATGATGTTCACTCAAAACTCTTGTCACATCGCTTAGCAAACCAGATCGATCCAGAGCCTCAACTTGAATCTGAACAAGGAACAATCGTTTTGAGGTGGGTGCCCAGCTAACCTCAAGAATTCGTTCGGGCTCAAGTTGAAGCTGGCCGACGTTCTTGCAATCTGTTCGGTGAACTGAAACTCCGGTCCCTCTTGTGACGAAACCAACTATTTTGTCTCCGGGTACAGGTGTACAACAACGCGCGAGCTTTACCATTACATCCGCATCGCCCTTGACTAGAACCCCTGAATCACTTCCCCCGATGTGCCTAAAGGACTTTGGCGCCGCTGGTAACTCAAATTCAACGTCCGCATCTTCCTCAATACCGCTGGACATAGTCAGCTTCTCAATGACTGATTGAGCGGATACCTGACCTTCACCAATAGCTGCGTAAAGGGAACTGACATCCGAAAGCCTTAGATCAGCGACGATTTTCGCAAGGGACTCTGCCGACATGAGTTGCTGTAGTGGCAAGTTCATCTTTCTCATCGCCTTGGTAAGAGCTTCTTTGCCTTGCTCGATTGCGTCTTCTCTTCGCTCCTGTGAGAAATGATGCTTGATCTTGGCTCTAGCCCTTGGGGACTTGACGAAGTTCAGCCAATCCTTGCTCGGTGAAGCATCTAACGATTTTGACGTAAATACTTCGACAACATCGCCAGAATTTAGGACACTTTCAAGAGGCACTAGCCTGCCATTGACCTTTGCGCCAATAGTTTTGTGACCCACTTCAGTGTGAACGGCATACGCAAAATCAACCGGTGTTGCACCAGAGGTAAGGCCGATGACTTTTCCCTTTGGTGTGAAGACGTAAACTTCCTTCGCGCCGATTTCAAAGCGAAGCGCGTCTAGGAACTCCCCTGGGTCTTGCGTCTCTGCTTGCCAATCAGAGAGATGCTTTAGCCAGACCATGTCATCTTCAGTGGTGGTCTGAGAATTTCCAGACTGCTCTTTGTACTTCCAGTGAGCAGCAACACCAAACTCTGCACGGTTGTGCATTTCGTTGGTCCGGATTTGAATCTCCACTGCCCGCCCCGAAGGTCCAATTACTGTGGTGTGCAGTGATTGATACAGATTGAACTTAGGCATTGCGATGTAGTCCTTGAATCGCCCAGGGACTGGATTCCATCTGGAGTGAATCGAACCCAAAATCGCATAGCAATCACGAACTGTAGGAACCAGCACCCTGATACCAACGAGGTCATAGATATCATCGAACTCTCTCCCGCGTACGACCATCTTTTGATAGATGCTGTAGTACTGCTTTGGCCGCCCGGCAACTTTTCCTTTGATCTTCGACTCTTTAAGGTCCTCTTCAATCGAACTAATAACTGAATCTATGTACTCTTCGCGTTTTGGAGTTCTTTGCGTGACTAGATTGACAATTTCCTCGTAAACCTTCGGATACAAAACTCCAAAAGAAAGATCTTCGAGCTCTACTTTGATAGTGCTGATTCCGAGCCTGTGAGCTAGCGGTGCGTAGATCTCGAGCGTTTCCTGCGCCTTGCGCCTTGCGCTTTCCTCCGGCACGTACTTCCAAGTTCTAGCATTGTGTAGACGGTCTGCGAGCTTTATAACAAGAACTCTGATGTCTCGAGACATTGCAACAACCATTTTTCTAACGGTTTCAGCCTGGGTGCTGTCCCCAAACTTGAGCTTGTCTAGTTTGGTCACGCCGTCAACCAACATGGCAACTTCTTCGCCGAAGTCGCGACGAACCAGATCTAACGTGTATTCCGTGTCTTCCACTGTGTCATGCAGTAAGGCCGCGGCGATTGTTGTGGCACCAATTCCCAGGTCTGCAAGAATCTGAGCCACCGCCAAGGGGTGCGTAATGTAGGGTTCGCCAGATTTCCTTAGCTGAGTTGCGTGAGCTTTCTCAGCGGCAACATAAGCCCGCTCTATTACTGAAACATCAGCCTTTGGGTGATTGACTTTTACTGCACGGATCACAGCTTGAAGTTCGCTGTTGAAAGAGCCTGGTTTAGCAAATATTCGGGGAAGTCTTGAGCGCAACGAACCCGTGGTTGAGTCTGACAGTGTCATCCCTCCCCTGCTTCGGCTTTAGTTTCAAGCCTAGTCTGGGGTTGGCCAGATTGGCTAACTCTGGGTGGCAGCCTTAGCTTTGGTGAACTTCGTTTCGCGTTCTCTCAGGTGAGCGTAAAGAGGTCCAGCTAGGAAAACAGATGAGTATGTTCCAACTACAACTCCGACGAAGAGCGCCAACGAGATATCCCGCAGTGTTCCCGTTCCAAGCACAACGGCACCAATCAACAAGATCGATGCGATTGGCAAAACACCGACGATGCTGGTGTTAACGGACCGCACAATAGTCTGGTTGATTGCAAGATTGACCTGAGAGCTAAAGCTCTTAGTCTCAGAGAATTCAACGTCGAGGGTGTTCTCGCGAATTCTGTCGAAGATAACCACGGTGTCATAGAGCGAGTATCCAAGAATTGTAAGGAAGCCAATTACCGCTGCAGGGGTAATCTCAAACCCTGAAAGCGCATAGATTCCCAAAGTTAAAATCATGTCGTGAGCTAACGCAACAAGAGCCGCTACCGACATCTTTACGGTGCGGAAATACAGCGCCATAAAGAGGGAAACCAAAAGCAGGAACACCACAAGTCCGGTAATCGCCTTCTCGGTGATGTCAGCGCCCCAGTTGGCCCCGATAAAGGAAGATGTGACCAGACCAGAATCGACCCCATAGGCAGCTGCAAGGGCGATTCTCATCTCTTCGCTGGTGACGTCATCTAGCTGCTCTGTCTGAACTCGAACTGAGTCAAGACCAACGGTTGTAACAAGTGGCTCAATGCCTGGCTCAACAGACTGCACTGCGTCGGTTGCAAGGGATTGCGACAGGCTGGACACTCCGTCGATTCGGAATTCACTGCCCCCTCTGAATTCGATACCAAAGTTGAATCCGCCCCTGGCCACTGGAGCGAGTACTGACAGAATGACCACTGTGATCGCTATTGCGTACCAAAGTTTCCTGCGACCTACAAAGTCGAAGGAAACCTTGCCACTGTAAAGATCGTTTCCTAGCTCTTTCATCTTTGACATTAGTTGTCACCTTTTCCCTTAGCTTCTGCGATTGCAGCTTGGGCTTTGCGTTCAGCAATGGTTTGCCGCTTCTCTGCTTCCCTGGAAGCTTTTTCAGCTTTACCTGAGGCTAAAGAGTCAGACACACGGAATTGCCCTCGACCGACATACCCGGATGCCTTTAGGGACTTGGAGTCAAATCCTGACCATGGGTGACCCGAGGAGAAGAACTTAGTCCTTGCCAATAGCTGAAGCATTGGATATGTAAACAGCACAACAACAACGAGGTCAATAAGTGTTGTTAGCCCCAAGGTAAATGCGAATCCTCTTACGTTTCCAACTGTAAGCAAGAACAGTGTGACCGCAGCCGTGAAGCTAACCATGTCTGAAGCCAGAATTGTTCTGATTCCTTTACGCCAGCCATTCTCAACGGCTGTTTCAAGCGAGCGTCCCTCACGGATCTCGTCTCTTACGCGCTCAAAGAAAACGATGAAAGAGTCCACCGTGATACCAATCGAAACAATCAACCCTGTTACTCCAGCCAGTGACAGTCGGAAGCCTTGGCGCCAAGACAAAATTGCGACTACTAGATACACCAAAATGGCAAACACGATGAGCGAACCGAGCGTCACGATAGCCAAGCCTCGGTACTGGAAAACTGAGTAAGCGACGACAAGGATCATTCCGATAACTGCGGCAATGATTCCATTGGCCAACTGTTCCGAACCAAGAGAAGCCGAGATGTTCTCTTGGCTCTGCACTTCAAAACCAATTGGTAAAGATCCGTACTTCAACTGGTCGGCTAGAACCTTGGAAGAGTCCTTGTCGAAGCTTCCAGTAATCTGAGCCGAACCATTGGTGATGACTGCCTGAGTTGCAGGTGCTGTGATGACAAAACCGTCCAGAGTAATTGCGAACTGGTTTCTTGGCGCTTCTAAGGGGAAAAGACGTTGAGTCACGTCTGCAAAAGCTTGGGTACCGACACCGTCAAAGTCCAGATTAACAGCCCAGGTATTGGTTGAGGCGCCTGTTGAACTCTGTACAGTTCCGTTGGAAGCATCTGAGATGTTAGCTCCCTCAACCTCAACGGGTCCAAGGATGAACTTGGCGGTGCCAGTGGTGTCACATGTAATCAGCGGAACAGTAGGGTCGTCAACTTGGCCTGGTTCGCGAAATGCGCTGGCACAATCCAAGGCATCGAAGGCGGCGCGTAGTTCCGGTGTAATCCAGTTCAAATCGCTGGCGTCAGTTGGTGCGGCGTTTGGTTCGGGTGTTGCTCCAGCTTCACCAGTTTGAGCCTCCGGTGACGAGTTTTCCGTTGAACTGCCCTCCCCTGAATCCTCACCTTCGGTCTGGGCAGCGTTTCCGTCGATAGCTGAGGTCGGTGTTCCGGCACTAGTCAAAAGCACTGCTCGGAATTCCAGCTTTGCAGAAGCCTTAATCAAGGCAAGTGTGTTCTCATCTGGAACCCCTGGAATCGACACAATGATATTTCGGTCACCCTGGGTGATTACCTGCGATTCGCTTACACCACTGGCATCAACACGTTGACGGATGATTGAGACCGCCTGATCCAACTGCTCTGGAGTGACGGCCTGACCATCAAGCAGCAGTGGAGAGAGGATGACTTGGGTACCGCCCTGAAGATCAAGAGCCAGCTTCGGAACAAAGCTTGCATTCGAATCTGATAGCGAAGCAACTCCGATAAGCCCAGTTAGACCAAGAATGATGGCGAAGAACCACGCCAGTGATTTGCGCGCGGACTTAACTGTGTTCTTTACTGACACTTAGAATGCCTTACTTTGACTTGGTTGCCGATTTTGCTTTCGGCTTGGTTGCCGACTTAGAAGAATCTGAACTGCTCTTGGCGGTTGATGCGGTCTTCTTTACGGGGGATTTCTCGGACTTAGGCTCTTCTTCGATGCTACGAACAGCGCCCATTGCAACAAGCATCTTGTTTCCAGGAGCAGTCTCAAACTCGATGCGGTTGTCTAAAACGGCTGTGACCTTTCCAAAAATACCGCTGGTCAACATAACGTAAGCACCCTTGACAACACTTGCTCTCAACTCTTCCGCTGCTTTCTTACGCTTGCGGCTTGAGTAGTAGAGCATGGCTCCCAAGAAAGCTAGCGCGATGAATAAAAAGAGGCTGTCGTCCATGAAATTGGGTACCTAACTGGTTTTTCCTGAAGTCTTGTGAACGCAAATGCGTTCTACTGATTATAACTGGAGGCCAAGGTGCCTGTGGGCAAGAGGTGTGGCCTGACGGCCCTTTGGAGTGCGCTCTATCAAGCCCTCGCGAAGCAAGAACGGCTCTACGACCGATTCGATGGTGTCTGGCTCTTCGCCAAGGGCCACGGCTAGAGTAGACAGCCCCACGGGCCGACCTTCGAATTTTGTAATGAGAGCCATTAGAACTTGTTTATCCAATCGATCCAGACCTAGCGAGTCAACCTCATACACAGCTAACGCTTGCTCTGCGAGCAAGGAATCAATGGAATCCTTTTTAGAAACGATCGCATAATCCCTAACCCTCCTAAGAAGACGATTTGCAATTCTGGGGGTCCCCCGAGACCGCGACGAAATCAGCCGAACTGCCTCAGCATCAATTGTGAGGTTCAACTTATTGGCAGCACGTTCGAGAACAAACGAAAGTTCAGCTGACTCGTAGAATTCCAGATTGGCTGTGTAGCCAAAACGATCACGTAGCGGGCTAGGCAGCATTCCAGATCTGGTTGTAGCACCCACCAGAGTGAAGGGTTCGAGCTCCAGAGAAATCGAACTTGCCCCAGCTCCCTTTCCGACCATGACGTCAACCCGGAAATCTTCCATAGCCATGTATAAAAGCTCTTCCGCAGGTCTGGCCATTCGGTGAATTTCGTCTATGAACAACACTTCACCCGCGCTTAGGGACGACAGCACCGCCGCCAAGTCTCCGGCATGCTGAATGGTGGGCCCGCTTGTCATGCGCAACCCAGAGCCAATCTCGTTTGAAACAATCATGGCTAGCGTTGTCTTGCCCAAACCAGGAGGTCCCGCAAGAAGAATGTGATCCGGTGAGCGATTTTGCAGGGATGCAGCCTTGAGAAGGAGATCTAATTGTTGCTTGACCTTATCCTGACCGATGAATTCCTCGAGATTACTAGGTCTAAGTGCGCTCTCAAAGGCGAGGTCCGACTCTGTTGCCTGCCCATCCAAAAGTTCGCTCATGATTTTCGAGCCTTGGAAAGAATTTGTAGAGCCGCCTTTAGAACCTGTTTCTCAGAAAGATCTGTCTGATTTACCTGTCCTACCGCTTCCCTGGATTGTTTTTCACTCCAACCAAGTCCAATCAAACCCGCTACGGCCTTTTCCGAATGCGCACCTGATTGAATGCTTTGGTCTTTAGTCCCGAGCTTGCCGGATAGTGTCAGAACAATTAGCTTGGCGGTCTTTGCCCCAATACCGGAAACTGACTTGAAAGTGGCATCGGTTTCATTGAAAACTGCAGCGGAGATTTGATCAACCGATAGCTGACTCAGAATCGCAAGTGCCGATTTTGGCCCAACTCCGTTGACGCTCAAAAGCAACTCAAAAATCTCTAGTTCGCGTGATTGAAGAAAGCCAAACAAAGTCATCGAGTCTTCGCGCACCACGAGGTTCGTGAAGAATGTTGATGTGTTGCCTATCTCTAGTGATTTTGAGGCCTGGGAGGTTGTGTTGACTAGGTAACCAACACCCTGCACGTCGATAACGACCTGTCCGTTCGAACTAGACAGAATCTTTCCCGTTAATGACGCGATCACGCCATAAGCCTACTTAGCGAATGCTTTTGGAACTTGCTGATTTAGCAGCTTGGTTCCACTTAAGTTGCGCCTTCGTGTAGCTGTTCGAGGAGTTAGCCCCTCGGTAAGCCTGGCAAATTGCGATTGCAAGCGCGTCGGCTGCATCTGCAGGTTTTGGAACTTCCCTTAGTCCTAGCAACTGAGCAACCATCTTTCCAACCTGTGCCTTTGCAGCTCGGCCGGATCCTGTGACGGCAGCCTTTACCTCGGTTGGGGTGTGCATTGCTATCGGGATTGAATACTTGTTAGCAAGAAAGATTGCAACCCCAGAGATTTGCGCAGTTCCCATTACTGATGAAAGATTCTGCTGTGAAAAGACTCTCTCGATTGCCACAACATCGGGCTTCACGCTTCGAAAAATGTCATCTAGTTCTTTGCCTATAGTTCCAATTCGAACGTCTAGCGAGTGTTCCTTGTCGGATTCGAGCACCTGGACTTTGACCAGTTTGATCTTCTGACCCTTGGCTAGTTCTACTACGCCAACACCGCACCTAGTCAGTCCCGGATCTATTCCGAGAATTCTGGTCATGACTAATCCTCTAGCTCGGCAAGTACCTCAGCGCTGATGTCAAAATTGGCGTAAACGCTTTGAACTTCGTCAGAATCCTCAAGGGCATCAATCAGCTTAAAAACCGTTCTCGCAGTTTCAGCGTCGACTGGCAACGATGCGGCTGGGACAAACTCAACGTCTGCGCTCTCGTAGTCAATTCCTGCAGACTGTAGTGCGGTTCTGACGGCGACCATCTGGGAAGGATCGGTGGTGACAATGAAGCTAGTTTCGCGAACCTCTACGTCTTCAATTCCTGCATCCAGTCCAACTTCTAGAATTTTGTCTTCACTCACTTCGCTGGCTCGTTCGATTGTTATGACGCCTTTACGACTGAAAAGATACGACACGCTACCAGGGTCCGCCATTGTGCCACCGTTCCTGGTCACAGCAAGACGGACATCCGCTGCTGCGCGATTCTTGTTGTCGGTAAGGCACTCGATTAGTAGAGCAATCCCATTTGGGCCATAACCTTCGTAAAAAATGGTCTGATACTCAACAGCATCAGCATCCTGGCCAGAACCGCGCTTTATTGCCCGTTCTATGTTGTCGTTTGGAAGAGAACTCTTTCGTCCTTTTTGCACGGCGTCATACAGAGTGGGATTGCCGTCGATGTCTGGTCCCCCGATACGCGCGGCAACTTCGATGTTTTTGATTAGCTTGGCGAAAAGTTTGGCGCGACGAGAGTCAATGATTGCTTTTTTGTGCTTGGTAGTTGCCCATTTTGAATGACCGGACATTACTCTCCTTGTTGAGGTTCGGTATGAATTCTAAGTCAGAACCTATGCCTGAGCAGAAACCATACTCAAAAAGTACTTATGCACCGTCTTATCCCCAGTTATCTCTGGGTGGAATGAGGTTGCAAGAATGTTGCCCTTGCGGATGGCAACGACTGTGCCGTCCTGAAGCTTAGATAGAACTTCAACTCCTGGTCCCACGCGCTCCACAATTGGGGCACGAATGAAAGCAACCCTGGCTGGGATTTCATCAAAAAGTAGTTCAGTTTCGAACGAATCCAACTGAGAGCCAAATGCGTTTCTTCTTACTGAAACATCGATAGCGCCTAGGCTCTTCTGGCCTGAGGCTGCATCCAAAACATCATTGGCAAGAAGTATCATTCCAGCGCAAGTTCCATAGACGGGTTTACCGGTAGAGATGAAATCCTTCAGATGTTGACGCATTTCGAAAATGTCTATGAGCTTCGAAATTGTCGTCGATTCGCCACCTGGGAGAATTAGGCCGTCAACTTGATCTAGGTCAGCTTTATTTCTTACCTCTAGCGCTTCAGCCCCAAGAGCCTTAAGCATGAGTATGTGCTCACGGACATCGCCCTGAAGAGCAAAAACGCCGACGCGCAATTACCAGCCGCGCTCCGAAAGCCGATGTGGTGCCGGCAGATCATTGACGTTGATTCCAACCATCGCCTCGCCTAACCCACGAGAGGACTCCGCGATTACGTGTGGGTCGTTAAATGCTGCTACGGCTTTTACGATCGCGGCCGCGCGCTTGACTGGGTCGCCGGACTTAAAGATTCCCGAGCCTACAAAGACTCCGTCTGCGCCAAGTTGCATCATCATTGCAGCATCTGCTGGAGTTGCAACGCCACCGGCCACGAACAAAACAACTGGGAGCTTCTTTGTTCTTGCCACTTCACGAACTAGATCGTATGGGGCCTGCAACTCTTTGGCAGCAACGTAAAGCTCATCCTCGGTCTTTGCAGATAGAGCGTTGATCTCACCAAGAATGGTTCTGATGTGCTTTGTTGCTTCAGATACATCGCCTGTACCCGCTTCTCCCTTTGAGCGGATCATGGCAGCACCTTCAGTGATTCGGCGCAAGGCCTCACCAAGATTTGTTGCTCCGCACACAAATGGAACATCAAACTTCCACTTATCTATGTGGTTTACGTAGTCGGCCGGTGATAAAACTTCAGATTCGTCGATGTAGTCGACCTTCAAGCTCTGAAGTACTTGCGCCTCCACGAAATGACCGATTCTGGCTTTAGCCATTACTGGAATAGAAACTGCTTTCGCGATTCCATCGATCATGTCAGGGTCGCTCATTCTGGCAACGCCACCTTGAGCTCGGATGTCGGCCGGTACGCGCTCGAGAGCCATCACGGCAACAGCACCTGAGTCTTCAGCAATCTTCGCCTGCTCGATATTAACGACGTCCATAATCACGCCGCCCTTCAGCATCTCGGCGAGGCCGCGCTTCACAAGGGGTGTCGATTCGTTTTTTGGATGGCTCATGCTCTTTATCCTAACCCGAGAAAAGAGGGCTGGAAATTCGAGTTAACCCCATGCGGACTGTATTTCAGCCCTGACTTCACCTAACAATCTCGGCAAAGCCTTGGTCTTGGCGATTATTGGGAAGAAGTTCGAGTCATTCTCCCACCGGGGAACGATGTGTTGATGAAGATGCTCGGCAATTCCGGCCCCAGCCAAAACCCCCTGGTTCATTCCTAAATTGAAGCCTTGAGCTCGAGAGACCTTTCTAAGGACTTCCATGGCTCTTTTCGTAAGAGCAGCCATTTCTGCGGCTTCCTCGAGGGTGGTCTGGTCATAATCGGCGATGTGCCGATAGGTACAAACCAAAAGGTGGCCCGAGTTGTATGGAAAAAGATTCAGCAACACAAAACAAGTCTCCCCGCGAAAAACAATGAGACCGTCTTCGTCAGAACCTTTTGGAGCAAGGCAAAAGGGACATTCATCAGCCGGTGGCTGCTGCCCGTTTTGAATGTAGACCAATCGATGAGGAGTCCACAGGCGCTGAAAATTGTCTGGAACGCCTGGAAGAAACTCCGGGGTCTCCACCTAGACCTGCTCCTTGTTGGAAATGGCCGAAACAATTCTCTCAATTGCTTGTGCCACAGGTACACCGTTTTCCTGCGAACCGTCACGATAGCGGAAACTCACGGAACCAGAATCTTTATCATCGCCTCCAGCAATCAACTGGAAAGGCACCTTGTCTTTTGTGTGGTTACGAATCTTCTTCTGCATTCTCTCGTCACTGGTATCAATCTGCGCGCGAACGCCCTTGGCTTTGAGTTGATCGATAACTGAGGCTAAATAAGGAGCAAAATCATCGGCAACAGGAATACCAACCACTTGAACAGGAGCAAGCCAAGGTGGGAAGTGGCCCGCGTAATGCTCTGTCAAGACGGCAAAGAACCGCTCAATCGAGCCAAATAGTGCACGGTGGATCATCACTGGCCGCTTCTTGAGACCGTCTGAGGCCGTGTACTCAATGTCGAATCGCTCTGGCAAATTGAAATCGAGTTGAATAGTTGACATCTGCCATGTTCTGCCAATTGCATCTCGCGCCTGCACGGAAATCTTAGGGCCGTAGAAGGCTGCGCCTCCTGGGTCGGGGACCAATTCGAGACCAGAGTCAGTAGCTACTTTTTGAAGTGTTGAAGTAGCCGCATCCCAAATTGCGTCGGAACCCACGAACTTTTCGTTTTCTGGATCCCTCGTTGAAAGCTCAAGATAAAAGTCGGTCAGTCCGTAATCGCGAAGTAAGTCGAGAACGAAGTTCAGAACAGAAGTGAGTTCAGCTTCCATGTCCTCCTGGGTGACAAACAAGTGAGCGTCATCTTGAGTCATTCCCCTAACGCGAGTTAGCCCATGAAGGACGCCTGACTTCTCGTAGCGATAAACCGAGCCGAACTCAAACATTCGAAGCGGTAGATCGCGGTAGGACCTGGCCTGTGATTTATAAATGAGAATGTGGAAAGGGCAATTCATCGGCTTTAGGTAGTAGTCCTGTCCGACTTTACGAACCACACCTTCCCCGTCAACTTCTTCATCAAGTTTCATCGGAGGAAACATTCCCTCGGAATACCAGGCCAAGTGACCGGAAGTTTCAAACAGGTTCGACTTAGTGATGTGCGGGCTATAAACAAACTCATATCCGGCTTGCTCGTGTTGCTGCCGTGAGTAATCCTCCATCACTCTGCGAATGATGCCGCCTCGAGGATGAAACACTGCGAGTCCCGACCCAATCTCCTCTGGGAAAGAGAACAGATCGAGCTCCGCGCCCAATCTCCGGTGATCTCGCTTTGCGGCTTCCTCAACTCTTTCCAGGTGCGCTTTCAACTCGTCCTTTGATGGCCAAGCGGTACCGTAGATTCTCTGAAGTTGTTTATTAGCTTCGTTTCCGCGCCAGTAAGCTGCAGCAAGACGTGTGAGTGAGAAACCATTTCCAATCATCCTTGTGTTTGGAAGGTGTGGACCGCGGCAAAGGTCTTTCCAGACCACTTCTCCAGACTGTGGATCGAAATTGTCGTAGATTGTCAGTTCTCCAGAACCAACTTCAGCAGAACCTTCGGCCAAGTTGTCTGATGACTTCAGCGCAATCAGTTCGAGTTTGTTTGGCTCATTAGCCAATTCGATCTTCGCTTCGGCATCACTGACTACGCGACGTACGAATCTCTGGCCTGAGCGAATGATTCGCTCCATCTCTTTTTCAAGAGTCTTTAGAAGTTCAGGGGTGAATGGCTCCGCAACATCGAAGTCGTAATAGAAACCGTCAACAATAGGAGGTCCAATACCAAGCCTCGCGTCGGGATTGATCTTTTGAACTGCCTGCGCCAATACGTGAGCAGTTGAGTGCCGCAAGATGCTCAATCCATCCGCTGAATCTATAAGTACAGCTTCTACTGAATCCCCTGAGGACAAACGGTGTGCAAGGTCACGCAATTCACCATTTACACGTTGAGCGACAACCTTTTTGTCTGTAAACAGCTCGAAACCAGTCGTACCAGCAGGGAAAGTGGACTGGATACCGTCAACTGTCAGGTCAATAGTTTCGGGCACGGTTATCCAATCGAAGAAGGCGCTTCTATCCTAACCAGCCAAAGTGTTTGGTCTTGGTAGCCTTTAGCCTGACAAACTAAGCCAAGGAATCACGATGTCTGAAAATGCCAACTCCCGAGCCGAACAACGCAAGGCGCATGCTCGCAGGCTGAACTGGCTCCGTGCTGGCGTACTTGGGGCCAATGACGGGATTGTTTCGACAGCTGGTCTAGTGATGGGTGTAGCCGGTGCAACAGTCGAAAGCGGACCGATCCTAATCGCGGGTATCGCCGCTTTGGTTGCCGGCTCCATTTCGATGGCAGGTGGTGAGTACGCATCAGTCAGCGCTCAACGGGATAGCGAGATTGCCGCACTCGCGAAAGAGCGTAAGGAACTTGTAGAGAACCCCAAAGGCGAGTTGGAAGAACTCGCCAACTACTACCAAGCTCGTGGGATTTCGAAACAACTCTCGCTTCAGATTGCCAATGAACTCACCCAGACCGATTCCGTTCGGGCCCACGCCGAAGCTGAACTGGGCATTTCCTCCGACGAACACGTCTCCCCCACGGCAGCGGCCATTGCGTCCTTCCTAGCTTTTGCGCTTGGTTCAGTTTTGCCAATTGTGGCAATCTCAGGTCCATGGATTGAATATCGCGAGATCGCAACTGTTTCTTCGGTAGTAATCGCTCTGGCCATAACGGGCTACGTCGGAGCAAAGATTGGTAAAGCGAAGCCGCTTCGAGCCGTAGGTCGAAATGTGACAGTTTCGCTGCTCACCATGGGAATCGCGTATGCGATTGGATCTGCCCTAGGGGTAGCGGTCGGCTAAGCCTTCAGTCCTAAAACAGATGCAGTTCTCGACAGCGAGTTCAGCGCAAGTTTCTGGTCGCTGTTCAGGTCGACGCCGTAGCTTGGAACAAGTGCCGCGATCTTGTCAGCCCAACTTGTGAATTCCTCTGGATAAAGCTTGCCAATAACATCAAGCATCACTCTTACTGCAACTGAGGCACCTGGTGAGGCTCCCAGGAGTCCCGCGATTGAACCATCGTTCGAGCTTATCACTTCAGTTCCAAACTGCAGTGTGCCCGTTGAGCCCTTTGGCTTGATTACTTGTGCGCGCTGGCCGGCTTCATAGAGCTCCCAGTCTTTCGAAACCGCTAGGGGTACGAACTCTCTCAAACCGAATAATTTCTGCTTCCGCGTCTTCAGGATTTCACGAACTAGATACGCAACTAGAGACAAGTTCTTAAGAGCAACACTTAGATAGGGCAAAAGGTTAGCCGGGCGAAGCGAAAGCGGAAGATCAAGAACTGAGCCGTGCTTTAGAAACTTAAAGTTCAATCCAGCGAAGGGTCCAAACAACAGGGAGGGCTTGCCGTCGATTACACGAGAGTCCAAGTGTGGCACGGACATTGGAGGCGCACCAACAGCTGCCTGGGAGTACACCTTTGCATTGTGCTTTTCCACCAGAACAGGATTTTCGGTTTTCAGGAAATGTCCGCTAACTGGAAATGTCCCATAACCTTTGACTTCCTTGATTCCGGAATTCTGGAGCAACTTTAAAGCCCAACCACCTGCACCAACGAAAACTTTTGGAGCTGAAATGGCAAACTTCTGCCCGCCTGCATTACCAACGACCTTCCAGCCAGAAGCGCTGCGCTTTAGGCTTTTCACTTCATGGCCACTGAGAACCTCTACGCCTTGAGACTTTAGCCACTCAAAAAGTTGCCTGGTCACAGACCCGTAGTCAACGTCGGTCCCTTGCTCTATGCGCGTTGCAGCAATTGTGGTCTCTTCTCGACCTTCCATCAATAGAGGTATCCACCGACCAATTTGCTGGACGTCATCGGAGAATTCCATTCCTGAGAAAAGCGGCTGATCCTTAAGGGACTCGAATCTTCTCTTGAGATAGTCGACGTCCTTAGAGCCACGAACGAAGGTCATGTGGGGTACGGAGTGAATGAACGAATCAGGCTGTGACATCACACCTGACTCAACAAGTGAAGCCCAGAACTCACGAGACTCTTGAAACTGCTGATTGATTGAAATTGCCTTTTCGGCAGATGGTAGACCGCCGTTTGGATTGTCGGGCATGTAGTTAAGTTCGCACAGCGCCGCATGGCCAGTACCCGCATTGTTCCAAGCGTTAGAAGATTCGAGAGCAACTTCAGGAAGACGTTCAAGCACAATAAAGCTGAGCTCTGGATTC
This sequence comes from Actinomycetota bacterium, assembly GCA_046046195.1. Lineage (GTDB taxonomy): Bacteria > Actinomycetota > Actinomycetes > Actinomycetales > Microbacteriaceae > Rhodoluna. Next base: position 105,821 of record JBJOKH010000018.1, read on the forward strand.
AGGTGCTTGATCAAGACACCTAGAGTGGCACTCATGATTCCGCCACCGATTAGAACGAGGTCGTAGTCACTACGATTTGGCAATCTAATCCCTTTGTCTCGTCCTTGAATGAATACTGCTGTGGGCGATACTGGGTTCGAACCAGTGACCTCTTCCGTGTCAGGGAAGCGCGCTACCGCTGCGCCAATCGCCCATTTCTGTTTACTCGGAGGTGAAGACGGGATTCGAACCCGTGTAGACGGCTTTGCAGGCCGCTGCCTAGCCTCTCGGCCACTCCACCGATAAGTGGCTTCTAACCACCGAGCGGATGACGAGATTCGAACTCGCGACCCTCACCTTGGCAAGGTGATGCTCTACCACTGAGCCACATCCGCATGCAACCTAAGTTGCTTGGCTACTCTAACTCAAATCCCGATGTCTTGCCACATCCCTAAAACACGCGGGAAAAGACAAAGCGGGGGCCGATGGACCCCCGCTTTTGGTTTTCGTTTATCTAGTCCCTGCTGCGAGCAAATGCGTAGGCTTCTTCACCGTGAACAACGGTGTCGATACCTGCAATCTCGTCTTCTGCCTTGACCCTAAAGCCCATGGTCTTTTCTATAGCGAACCCAATAGCCAGGGCAACTACAAAGCTGTAGACCAGAACCACGCCGGCACCAAGAATCTGGGCGATTAGTTGATCGAAACCAAATCCAAACAGAAGTCCAACACCGGTGCCGAAGAATCCGATGGCAACGGTACCGATAATTCCTCCAACTAAGTGAATACCTACTACATCCAGAGAGTCGTCGAAACCGAAGCTGAATTTCATGTCGATTGCCAAGGCACAAACAACACCCGAGATCAGACCGAGTACCAGAGCCCAGACCGGTTCGACGGAAGCAACTGCCGGAGTGATGGCAACAAGACCGGCAATAACACCGGATGCTGCGCCCACGGAGGTGCCTTTGCCGTGTCTAATTTTTTCAACAGTAATCCAGCCCAACATTGCTGCTGCTGGAGCTGCAATTGTGTTGACAACTGCAAGCGCGGCTACTCCATCAGCGGCTAACTGGCTTCCGGCGTTGAATCCAAACCAACCAAACCATAGAAGCGCTGCCCCGATGAGCGTAAGCGGAACGTTGTGTGGCTGCATAATTCCCTTTGAGAAACCAAATCTTTTTCCAAGCACGATGGCTAGTGCAAGAGCGGCGGCACCGGCGTTGATGTGAACAGCGGTTCCACCCGCGAAGTCAATTGCGCCAAGTTTGTCTACGATCCATCCCCCATCGTCCTCTGGAGTGAAGTTGAAGACCCAGCCTGCAACCGGGAAGTAAACCAAAGTTGCCCAAAGTCCTGCGAATACCATCCAAGCTCCGAACTTTGCGCGGTCAGCAATTGCCCCAGAGATCAGCGCGACAGTAATAATCGCGAATGTTGCTTGGAATGCGACAAAAGCTAGCTCTGGAATACTGCCGGCTGGTGCGGCAGCATCCGCGACTTGCGCTGTTAGACCTAGAGCCGCCGTGTCGATACCGATTATGTGTGGAATTCCAACCCAACCCACGTCACCAACGTCTGCAAATGTTATAGCGTAACCATAAAGCACCCAAAGAACTGCAATCAGAGCTAGTGATCCAAAAGAGAGCATCATCATGCTCACTACGGACTTGGCTTTTACAAGACCGCCATAGAAGAAGGCCAAACCTGGTGTCATAAGAAGAACCAGAGCGGCGGAGAAAAGTACGAATGCGGTGTTTCCTTGTTCCATTCGATTTCCTTTCGATTGCTAAGACCGCACCGCTTTGGTGCTTAGGCTAACGATGGCATAAGTGTGTTTCGAAGAGAGGCAACAAAAGTTTCAGGCATGTTTCGAAATCAGTACTTTAGTGAAATCTTTGTTTCGCCATCAAGGTAGATTAAAGTTATGAAATCCGAACGGAACGCGGCTCTGGTAATGCTCGGAGCAGCCCTCACTGGGCTCCTACTTGCAAATTCACCATTTGGAAAACCACTGCTTGACACAATCGCCTTCAAGGTGAACTTGGATTTCTTGAGCATAAACATCACCGTTGGCCACATCGTTTCTGACCTTTTCCTAGCTGTGTTCTTCTTCGTTGCTGGGCTGGAACTAAAGTACGAGCTCAGGATCGGAACCTTGTCTTCTCCTCAGCGAGCACTCGTACCGCTTGTCGCCGCTATCGCTGGAGTAGTTGTTCCTTCGGGTATCTATGCCTACTTCAACTGGGGCTCCGAAGGAATTGTCGGTTGGCCTATTCCAGCTGCTACTGACATAGCCTTCGTCTTGGGAATTCTTGCAATTTTTGGAAGAGGCATGCCCAAAGAAGCCAGAATATTTTTGTTAGCATTAGCGATTTTTGATGACTTGGTTGCAATCTCTATCATCGCTTTGTTTTACACAACAAACTTAGAGCCGATCTGGCTTCTTGCATCCGCCGCCCTTGCAATTGGTTTTCGATTTGCGGAGAAAGCAAAGTACAAGAACAAGTGGCTAGTCAGAATTACCTTCGGTCTAGTCCTTTGGTACACCGTGTACCAGTCCGGTGTCCACGCAACCATCGCTGGCGTTGTCCTAGGCGTTCTAATCCCGGCAGCTCGGACCCACGGTGCAATTGCGAAGGTGCAACCTGCTACGAACTTCGTGATACTGCCAATTTTTGCCCTCACCGCAGTTGCTGTTGTTATCCCAACTATGACCGGAGATTCAAACCAGGTTTTTACTGGGACGTTCTTTGGCCTGGCCGTAGGCAAAGTTGTTGGAATTTCATTGGCGGCATTTGTTGCAAACCAATTTATGAAGAAAGAAGATCGTTTGCCGCTTGGGCTTTTTGACTTCATTCCTTTAGGGTTCTTGGCGGGAGTGGGTTTTACCGTTTCACTTTTGATAGCTCACCTTGCCTTCCGTGATAATCCGGAGCTTTATGCACAGTCGGTATTAGGAGTATTGCTAGGTTCGTTCGCTGCATTGGCAGCGGGTGGAGTTCTTATCTCCATGCGCGGTAGGTACTACATTCGCATGTCGAAGGCAAAGCCTAGAACGAAGAAGTCAAAGAACCGATCCTCGAAATAGCCCTGAGGTACTTCTTTTTGTAGCCTCCGGAAAGGTATTCAGGCGAGAAGACCTCTGTAAGCCCAAGACCTGTTGAGCTAAGGCTTAGCTGGGACTCATACAGGCGGTCGACAAAGGATACAAACCTAAGTGCGGCCGATTGATCAGTAAGCACATGTGCATCAGTTAGCACGACAGCGTCTACCCCCTCAATCAACTTTAGGAACTTTGACGGGTGCACCTTTGCCAGATGTGCCAGCACTTGGTCAAAGTCATCCACGGCAACACACTTGCCGTCTGTCACCTTGCTTTGAATTGCCTGGTCGGCATCGGACTTGCTTAGAGCCTGGGTGTGCCCATCAATTGGACGGTGTCGATAATCCTCACCATCCACACTGACAATCTGGAATCGGTCCGACATTGCGGAGATCTCTCGTGCAAAGTCCTTGGCGGCAAAACGCCCCTGACCCAGAGCATTTGGAGGGGTGTTAGATGTGGCGGCAAAGCGAATTCCTTGAGAACCTAATTCGCTAAGCAATCTGGACATTAGCATTGTGTCGCCTGGGTCATCTAGTTCAAATTCATCAATGCACAACAATTCATAGTTGGCTAACTGCTTCAGTGCATCGGCAAAGCCAAGAAGGCCAATAAGGCTTGTGTAAGCCAGGAAGCTACCGAATGCTTTTGGGCCTTTGTACTCATGCCAGATGGCAGCTAGTAAGTGAGTTTTTCCAACCCCAAATCCACCGTCTAGGTAGATTCCAGCTGGCGGAGGGGTCTTGGAACGTGAAAACAAACCCTTGAGGCTTGAAGGCTTCACAAATTCTTTGGCGGAGGCGACTGCCGCAGCCTGAGAGGGAAAGTATTCGTTTGGGATGTAGTTCGCAAACCTGGCTTTGGTAAACTCTCTAGGAGGAATCAGTTGACTGAGAACCTCGCCCAAGCTTGGATTAGGTTGAATTTCAACCAGGGAACAAACTGCCCCTGAATTGGTTGACAATGACACCGCCTAGCGTGGACCCGAATAGGACAACAGTCTACAAGGAGATAACTTTGCCAATCGACATCGACCGCAATGACAAGTTCGCCGCGTATGCACATCCGAACGCCTTGGTGAGCACCGAATGGTTAGCTGAGAATCTAGGCAAACCAGGTCTAGTGGTTCTGGAATCAGATGAAGATGTCCTGCTATACCAGACCGGGCACATCTCCACTGCGCGAAAAATTGACTGGCACACAGATTTGAACGACAGCGCTACACGCGACTACATCGATGGCAAAGGCTTTTCAGCTGTGATGTCGAGACTTGGAATTAATCGAGATGACACCATTGTTCTCTACGGTGACAAGAGCAACTGGTGGGCAGCTTACGCTCTGTGGGTTTTCAAGCTGTTTGGCCACGAAGACGTTCGATTGCTCGATGGCGGACGCGATAAGTGGACCAGTGAAGGCCGCGAATTGACGAAGGATGTGCCGTCACCTTCGGCGACAAACTATCCGGTTATTGCTAGAGATGATTCGAGTATTCGAGCCTTTAGGGAAGATGTGTTTTCTCACTTTGGAAAGCCGATGATTGATGTTCGCTCCCCCGAAGAGTACGCAGGAGAGCGGTTGTCTGCCCCAGGCTACGCTGATGAAGGCGCGTCTAGACCCGGTCACATACCTACAGCGGCTTCTGTTCCGTGGTCAAAGGCATGCAACGAGGATCAAAGCTTTAAAGATCGTGAAGGGCTAGAGGCAATTTATCTCGACGGTGCTGGTCTTGCTGGACACTCAGACGTAATTGCTTACTGTCGAATCGGCGAACGCTCTTCCCACACATGGTTCGTACTGAAATATCTCTTGGGGATTGAGAACGTCAGAAATTATGACGGATCGTGGAGTGAATGGGGCTCGCTAGTGAGAGCACCTATTGCCCTCGGTGCTGAACCAGGCGCCGTACCCCAGCTGGCCTAATGCCAACTCTTGAAACAGCAGAGCAGCTGATAAAAGACTTTGCAGACCTTAAGGATTCGGAGAGACTCGACCTACTTCTTGAGTTTTCTGAGGCTCTGCCGGAACTTCCACCTCGCTATGCTGAGCATCCAGAGTTGCTTGAACGAGTTGAGGAGTGCCAGTCACCAATATTCCTCTTTGTGGAAATAGACGATGCTGGACTTGCGAGGTTATTCTTTAGCGCCCCAGCCGAGTCTCCAACCACCAGAGGTTTTGCGAGTCTGTTGTTTAGTGTGATTGACGGCTTACCTGTGCAAGAAGCTTTAGATTTTGATCCTGATTTTCCATTCAAGTTATCTCTTTCTTCTGCAGTCTCTTTGCTTCGCCTGAGAGGAATGCTTGGAATTCTTTCCAGAATAAAGCGACAGCTGCGCGAAAAATCTGCCTAATGATCATTGGTTCATTTGGTCTAGCAGCAAGCCGCGAATTCAGCAACGCTCAGGAGCTTTCTGAAATGTATGGGCCCTGGGAGGGCATAAGAACAAATCACGTTTTGGGGCCATCAAACTCATTTGCAGGTGAAGATGGAACCTCGAGGACTATTTCTCACCCAATTGACAGGCAGCTGTTGCTTGCCCTTCGGTCTCAAGCAGACTTGATTGTGGTTGATGCAGCAACGGCACGAATTGAGAAATACCGGACTCCGACTAGCGGAACAACTTTGGCAGTCTTTTCCAAAACTGGCAGATTCGAACAAATTCCTGCTCTTGAAACGGGCGGTTCGAAGATTTATCTGTTTTCCGAGGAAAGAATTCCTAAGAGCGAATCAAGAGCACATGCTGAAGCAGTTCGAGTTGAACGCAACCCAATTGAAACTCTCTCTGATTGGGCTGCCATCAAAGGTTACAAGACCATTCTTCTCGAGTCCGGACCTGGCTTCACAAAGCTTGCTTTTGCTGCCGGCGCGGTAGTTCAGTCGGCATTGACTTTCACACCTGAACTCGACTCAACGGACATTAGCAAGGTCGAACATGCCTTCGATTCCCATGCTGCTTTGCGGTCAGTTGCCTCCACGTCTGGAGCTACTTTCACGCTCTGGTCACACTGACGGCGTGGCAGCCTAACTCTTCACTTGGCCTCTCGTAGTCTTTGAGAAATGCTTGAGATTTCAGATAAGACCGACACGACCGCAGACTTTCAGCTTGCGGTTATGTCTCTGCGTCAAGCAACCATTCGAGATGGCGTAAACATCACCGAGATCCCCTCCCCTGACAAAATCGCTAAGTACTCAGTAGCACTGGCTGCAAACATCGGTGTGGACGCTCACGAGAATCGATCCGATCAGGGGACTGGGCGTTTCGTTCTACTTAACTCCGACGAGCCACAAGAAGGCTGGGGCGGAAACTACCGAATCATTTGCTTTGCAAAATCCCCGCTAGAAACCGACATTGGTCAAGATGAAATGATCACGGACGTCTGCTGGGCATGGTTGGAAGACGCGCTAAAGTCTCGAGGTGCTGGCTACACAGCCTCCGCTGGAACTATAACCCGCATTATTTCCCAGGGCTACGGTTCGATTTCTGGTCATAGCGATCATGCCGAGCTTGAACTACGGGCGTCTTGGTCGCCAACGGACAATAATTTTTCATCACACCTCGAGGCTTGGCAGGACCTGTTGTGCATGATGTCAGGTCTCCCACCCGAATCAGGAATCAGCAGAATCTAATTGTCTGAATCTGCAGCCGTCTCCAACTCAGAAGCAGAGCTCCCGCTACTAAGTGCACCACGAGCTCAGGTTCACTTAGTCTCTAGCCCAGAAGAACTCGTTCCAGTCATTCAAAGCTTGAATGAGTCGCAGGGTGCGGTAGCAATCGATGCAGAGCGAGCTTCTGGCTTCAAGTACTCGCAACGGGCTTACCTGATTCAACTCAAAGCCAAGGATGGGCCAATCTTTCTTATTGACCCAACTTCAAATCCGGATATAGCGACTTCCATCCAGTTTGCAGAACTCAAGAAAGTTCTTGGCGATCGAGAGTGGATTCTGCATGCTGCTACCCAAGATCTACCTTGCTTAGCGGAACTTGGTCTGCAACCGGGCGCGATATTCGACACTGAACTTGCATCGAGGCTCGCGGGTCAAGCCAGAGTGGGACTTGGGTCCTTGACTGAAAATTTGCTTGGCTATCGACTAGCCAAGGAGCATTCAGCGGCTGACTGGAGTACACGGCCCCTTCCAAAAGAGTGGCTCAACTACGCGGCTCTAGATGTAGATGTTTTGCATGAACTGGCCCAAGCGGTGCTGAACCTTCTTATCGAACAGAATAAGAGTGAGTGGGCAAAAGAAGAATTTGAATCGCTTCTTGGATTCAGTCCCAAAGTTCAAAGAGTCGACAAATGGCGCGGAATCACCGGCCTTCACAAAGTCCAGGATCGAATGTCCTTGGAGATTGCTCGTTGTCTATGGGTTGCAAGAGAATCCCTTGCTCAAAAAATGGATATTGCTGCAGGAAGATTAATCCCAGATTCATCGATACTTGCAGCTGCCATGGAGAAACCTAAATCGCGACCAGAGCTAGCAGCCATGAAAAGCTTTAGAGGGCGGGCAAGCAGATCCTATCTAGACCACTGGTGGGAAGCTGTCTCCAGTGCACTTAGAGCTAACGAGTTGCCAGCGATTAAGCCTGAGAAGACAGGTGCGCTGCCTAACCATAGAAACTGGATAAACAAGTTTCCGGATGCCGACAGAAGACTCAAATTCGCGAAGGAGAAGTTAGGCGCTCTTTGTGAAGAACTAAACCTGCCTCTTGAGAATCTGCTGACTCCTGAGTACCTGCGTCAAATCTGCTTCACTCCCCCGCAGTCCATTAGCGTTCAATCCATAGCGAACCGGCTGTTGGAGCTTGGCGCCAGAAAATGGCAGGTCAAAAATACAGCGGAGGTTATTGCCGCCGAATTTAATCGTGCTGAGACAGTTCAGGACGACCAGCCAGCGGCTGATCTCCAGGAACAGGACGAGCATGGGGAACTCTAGAGCCCAGAACCTGGGCCGTAATCTCCATGGCTATGCTCTGAGAAGTTAGCCCAACGCGTTCGAGTATTTCTCCTCGGGATGCGTGCTCCAAGAATTCGTCGGGAAGTCCAATCTCGCTCAGAGCAGTATCGATTTGGGCCGCCCTCAAGTCCTGGCGAACTCTAGTTCCAATTCCACCAACCCGAATTCCGTCTTCGATTGTGACGACCAGTCTGTGTGCTGCAGCAAGGTCAACGACGGACTTTGGAACTGGCACTACCCAGCGAGGGTCGATCACAGTTGCACCGATGCCTTGATCCGCAAGCATCTTCGCTACCTGCATGCCTACTTCTGCCATTGAACCCACGGTCAAGATCAGGACGTCCTTCGATGCGCTTTCAAATAGAACGTCCACTCCGTCAGACAGTCGTCTAATTGCAGCCAGCTCCGAAGACACCGTTCCCTTAGGGAATCTGATGACCGTTGGGGCATCCTTGACTGCCACAGCTTCCGCGAGCTCCTCTTTGAGTCTTACTTCATCTCTAGGGGAAGCGATTCTGATCCCAGGAACAATCTGCAGCATGGCCAAATCCCACATTCCATGATGGCTCGCACCATCAGGTCCAGTGACTCCAGCACGATCAAGAACAAAAGTGACTCCGGCTTTGTGAAGAGCAACATCCATCAGAACTTGATCAAAAGCTCGATTCATGAAAGTTGCGTAGACAGCTACAACTGGGTGGAGCCCTCCAAACGCCATACCAGCAGCCGAAGTGACTGCGTGCTGCTCTGCAATACCGACATCGAAAACTCGGTCTGGGTATTTCTCGGCAAATTTGTGCATTCCAACCGGAATCAACATGGCTGCCGTGATTCCAATCACAGACTTATCGCGCCCAGCGATATCGACGATTTCATCAGAGAACACTGCCGTCCAGCTTCTCTTGCCTGAAGCTTCAACTGACTTTCCGGTATCGGGGTCAATCTGCCCTACCGCGTGGAACTGATCAGCCTCGTCGCTAACTGCAGGATCGTAACCTTTACCTTTTTGAGTGATGGCGTGAACAATAACTGGATTGGAATACTTCTTAGCCTGCCTCAGTGCTGCCTCCATAGCGTGAAGGTCGTGTCCATCAACTGGGCCGATGTACTTCAAATCTAAGTTTGGAAACATCCCCTTCGGCGCGAAAGAGCCCAGCAGACCTTTGCCAGCTCCTCGGAGCGTGGAGTAAGCCATCCTGCCGACGGTTCCAAACTTGAAGAAGATCTTCTTGCTGAGTCGGTATAGCCTTCGGTAAAAGCGTTCGGTCCGAATGTCGTTTAGGTAGCGGGCAAGACCTCCAATAGTTGGAGCATAGGAACGGCCGTTGTCATTTACAACGATCACTAGTTTTCGGTCGTTGTCATCCGTGATATTGTTTAGTGCCTCCCAGGTCATTCCACCGGTGAGCGCACCATCTCCAACAACTGCAATCACGTACCGATCGTTTTGATTGGTTAGTTTGTAGGCCTTGGCTATTCCGTCTGCCCAGGATAGAGAAGAAGATGCGTGGGAGCTTTCTACAATGTCGTGAACTGACTCTGCACGTTGTGGGTAACCTGCAAGACCGTTCTTTTGTCGAAGTGAGTCAAAGTCTTTACGCCCAGTTAGGATCTTGTGAACGTAGGACTGATGTCCAGTGTCAAAAACAATGCTGTCGTTTGGAGAATCGAATACCTTGTGAATGGCAATAGTGGTTTCGACAACACCCAGGTTGGGTCCAAGGTGACCGCCGGTCTTGGCCACCTTTGAGATCAAGAATTCTCTAATCTCTTGGGCAAACTCGAGAAGTTGATTATGGTTGAGCGATTTAAGGTCTTCGGGACCATTTATTGAATCGAGAATCGCCATTTCTATACCAACTTCTTTGTCGGGCTAACTATTCCTAGGCCGAAACCAAGGACCTCAGCACGTACTGAAGAATACCGCCGTGCCTAAAGTAGTCAGCTTCTCCAGGTGTGTCGATTCTAAGGTCAGCATCGAATTCAACGGTAGCTTTTCCGGCAGGTGATTGCTCGGATGGTGACGCCTTTACCCTTAGAGTCTTTGGGGTTGTCCCGTTGTTGAGCAGATCAACACCAGTGATTTCGAAGGTTTCAGTTCCGTCGAGACCTAGACTCTCGGCTGTTTGACCCTTGGGGAACTGAAGTGGGAGAACACCCATTCCAATCAAGTTGCTTCGGTGAATGCGCTCGAAGCTCTCAGCGATTACAGCGCGGACTCCGAGAAGACTGGTCCCCTTTGCGGCCCAGTCTCTAGAAGATCCGGAACCGTACTCTTTTCCGGCAAGTATGACTAGTGGTGTTCCCTGAGCTTGATAGTTCTGACTTGCGTCGTAGATGAATGCCTGATCTCCATTAGGTGTTGTGAAGTCTCTGGTGTAGCCGCCTTCAACGTTGTCTAGCAACTGATTACGCAAACGAATGTTCGCAAAGGTTCCTCGGATCATCACCTCGTGATTTCCGCGGCGTGAACCGTAACTGTTGAAATCAACCCGTGATACTCCGTGCTCCGTTAGGTACTTTCCAGCTGGAGAATCACCCTTGATGGAGCCTGCTGGGCTGATGTGGTCGGTTGTGACCGAGTCCCCCAACTTAGCCAAAACTCTTGCTCCGGAAATATTCGAAACTGGGGCTGGTTGCATGGTCATACCGTCGAAATATGGAGGTTTCCTAACATAGGTCGACTTTGCATCCCAGGCAAAGGTGTCTCCGGTCGGGGTGTCTAGCGACTGCCAACGGTGGTCTCCCTCAAATACTCCGGCGTACTGCTTAGTAAACATTCCGGAGTTGATTGAAGAGTCGATAGTTGCTTGGACTTCGGCTGGAGTTGGCCAGATGTCCTTCAAATACACATTCGAACCGTCTGAGCCGGTGCCAAGAGAGTCTTTCTCGAAATCAAAATCCATGGTTCCAGCAAGTGCGTAAGCAATTACCAGAGGCGGTGACGCAAGGTAGTTCATCTTTACGTCAGGGTTGATGCGTCCTTCAAAGTTTCGGTTACCAGAAAGCACTGCTGTGACAGCTAAATCATTGGCATTCACGGCGTCAGATATCTCCTGATCCAGCGGACCTGAATTTCCAATACAGGTAGTGCAGCCGTAGCCAACGAGTTGAAAACCTAGGGCGTCAAGATCTTTTGTAAGGCCAGATTTGTCGTAGTAATCGGTAACAACCTTCGACCCTGGCGCTAGCGAAGTCTTTACCCATGGCTTTGCCTTTAGCCCTTTGGCGACTGCATTTCTTGCCAGTAGACCAGCAGCAAGCATGACCGAAGGGTTTGAGGTGTTGGTGCATGAGGTAATTGAAGCGATGCTCACGTGGCCGTGATCCATGGCAAAGTCCTTGCCTTTTACCTGAGCTGGGTTCGAGGCAACCGATGCGTAGGCCTTGATGTCTTCCGAGAATTTTCTCTTACTTGCTGAAAGCTCAATTCGGTCTTGAGGTCGCTTTGGCCCAGCAATCGAAGGAACAACTGTTGAGAGGTCTAGTTCGAGGTATTCAGAGTAGCGAGGCTCGATAGATGGATCATGCCAAAGCCCCTGAGCCTTGCTGTAAGCCTCAACCAAGGAGATGTCAGCTTCAGGTCGGCCGGTAAATCGCAAGTAATCCAAAGTGACTTCGTCGATTGGGAATATCGCTACCGTTGAGCCAAATTCCGGGCTCATGTTTCCAATAGTTGCGCGGTTGGCAAGCGGAACTGAAGCTACGCCAGCGCCATAGAACTCAACGAACTTTCCAACGACTCCGTGCTTTCTAAGCATTTCGGTAATTGTCAGAACAACGTCGGTAGCGGTAGCGCCCATTGGAATCTGACCGGTGAGTTTGAAACCAACGACCTTAGGAATCAACATCGATACTGGCTGACCAAGCATGGCCGCCTCAGCTTCAATTCCCCCGACTCCCCAACCGAGCACGCCAAGGCCGTTGACCATGGTTGTATGTGAGTCGGTACCAACGCAGGAGTCTGGATATGCCTGAAGCACGCCATTTACTTCCCTGGTCATAACAGTTCTAGCTAAGTACTCGATGTTTACCTGGTGCACGATTCCAGTGCCAGGAGGAACAACTTTAAAGTCGTCGAAAGCCATCTGACCCCAGCGCAGGAATTGGTAGCGCTCAGCGTTTCTCTGGTACTCGTACTCCACGTTGCGCTCAAAGGCGTCAGCCGATCCGGCGACATCAATTACGACAGAGTGGTCGATTACTAGCTCAGCCGGAGCCAGCGGATTGATTTTCTTTGGATCTCCCCCAAGAGTGACCATCGCCTCTCTCATGGTGGCAAGGTCTACAACACAAGGAACACCGGTGAAGTCCTGCATGATTACTCGGGCCGGTGTGAATTGGATTTCCGTGTCTGGCTCGGCCTTTGGGTCCCAATCAACAATTGCCTTGATGTGTGAGGAGGTGACGTTTGCGCCATCTTCGGTTCGAAGTAGGTTCTCTAGGAGAATCTTCAGACTGTATGGAAGGGTCTTAGCATCGAGCTTTGTCATGTCAAAGATTCGAAAGGTCTTGCCGCCTACTTCAAGATCGCGACCAACACCAAAACTGTCTACCTTGGACATTCATTTCTCCCTATAGAAATTCGGGCAAAACGGCCCTCGGGTACCAAAATACCACCCCTAGCGAGGCTTTAGAACGGTGGCGCGAAGCATAAGCCAGGTCGACACTATGACCAAGGCGTAAAGAGGAGGGCCCATGGCGACCCTAGCGGTGGCCAGTAATTCAGTGTTCCCTGCAAAGTAAAGAGGTAACTGAACAGCGAGTCTCAGAGCAAAGAATCCAACCCAGAAAGCTGTCACCAGCGAGTAGACGGTTAGAACCTTTCGATTCTTTCTCCAGCTCATGTCGTGCCCGCGCAGTAGTTCAACTAGAACACCAATCAGTGGCCAGCGAACCAGAATCGATAACAACAGGACGGAACCATAGGAAGCGTTGGTAATGAAACCAGGGATAAAGTAATCAACGGCCTGGCCACCTTCTCTTAGGGCAAGCCATGCTGCAAATCCAACTGCTAACGCACCGATGACAGCGCTAGACGCTGATTTTCGAGTGAACAGGCGGTACAGGATGAATAAGGCTGACGCCCCACCTGCGACGCTCACCGAAATGATTGCTTGCCCGGTGCTCGCAAAGCTGGTTCCGAACAATACGCTCGGCACTACGGCTTCTACTATGCCAAGCCAACCGCCCATGCCAGCAAGCATCGACTTTCCATCAAGTTTGATGTTTCCATTTTCTGCAGTAACCCCGAGACGCTTGGCGGCGGATTCTCTTATTTCCTCGTTTGCCATTACGAAAGCGCTTTCTTGGCACCTGGGGGTGCATTTAGTTGCAGCAGTTCCTTTGGAGGCATTGGTGCAACGCCTCTAACGACAACTACCGACCGAAAGATGTCGATCATGTAAGTCATGGCTAGCGTGTCACCCAGTGCCAACCCAGAAATAACACCTCGCAAGAACCACTTCGGACCATCTACCCCAATGAATTTAGCTAACCGGCTACCGCCATCTTTGGTTGGTATTTGAGCGTTTAGTTCTGGCCCAAGCGGTCCAACAACAACTTCGGTTTTACCGCCTTGAGCTTGAATCGATCTATCGAGATCGCCACGAATTTCGTGCCAGATGCCTTCACTACCCGGGGCACTAAAAGCTTGAAGCTGAAGCGAAGATCCCTGGTGTTCGACAGTCAGCGCAACAATTCGACTCGAGGCCTCTTCGACCTCCAACTTGAGTGTGACGTCTTCATGAATCGGCAGGGAGATTGCCCCGAAATCAACAGAGGGCCGAATGTTGATGACTTCAGTCGAATCAAACGGGCCTGCGGTCACTCGATCGACCGGCGCCGACTTGGATTTGCCGTATTCGAGCATTACGATCTTCCGCTCGAACCAAACCCAGTTTCGCCGCGTTCGCTTTCAGGAAGAATCTCTACTTTCATAAACCGCGCTGTTTCCACGGCTTGAATGACTAGTTGGGCAATTCGATCTCCGACCTGGATTTCGAAATCTACCTTGGAGCTGTTGTAAAGAATCACCATGATCTCACCGCGGTATCCAGCGTCAATTGTTCCAGGGGTGTTTAGTACGGTAATTCCGTGCTTGGCTGCAAGCCCAGACCTCGGATGAACCAGTCCGACATAACCACCGGGTAGAGCAATTGATACTCCCGTTGGCACCAGCAATCTTTCGCCGGCGGGAATGGTGACCGCAACGGTTGAGCGTAGATCAGCTCCGGCGTCACCGGGTTTCGCGTATACAGGCTCAAAACCTTCAGCTGCTTTTATAAGTACTGGAACTTCATTCATCGTTGTACAGCGTAATCTAGAAACTGTGTCGAGCCCAAAACCTAGCGAAACGATCTTCTATAAAGAGCGAGTCAGACCAAACCTGACGACATTTGTGGCGGTTTCAGCCCTAATCCCCGCAGTGACGCTGGTTTCAGAACCATTCGATTTTCGAATTGGGCTATTTCTTAGCATCGGATTGGTAGCGGCGATTTGGGCCGCATTCATTTTCATGTCGCCTTCCATAAGGGTCACTGAAAGCAATCTCTTTGCCGGCAAAGCCTACGTTCCCAGGAAGTTCATCGGCGAGGTAGTTGAGATTGGCAAAGATCGAATCTTTCAAGAACGCGGACCGGAATTGGATCCTGCTTCATACAAGGTGTTTCAAGGAACTGTGAAAGCAGCGGTCAAGGTTTACCTGAAAGATCCTCAAGACCCGACGCCGTACTGGATTATCTCAACTCGTAGGCCGGACAAGCTGGCGAAGGCATTACTTACTAGAAGTTAAATGTCGCACTCAGTGCAAACTGGCCCGTGCTTGGTCTTCCTGGATACCAGAGAGCGGTGCTTAACGATGAAGCATGTCGAGCATGTGAATTCGTCTTCCTGCGGCGGAAGAACTACTACCTCTAGGTCTTCAGAAACAACATCCGGTATGGAGAAAGAGTCCCCAGACTCATCAATCTCAGTGTCGGACGCGCCGGTCTTTGCGGGCACGCGCTCCTTGATTGCCTCAATTGACTCTGTGTCATCGTCGGCTTTTCTAGGGGCGTCGTAATCGGTTGCCATCTTTGGACCCTTCAGTTGTGCGGTGAGCGCTAGTAGTGTCCAACAAAATCAACCCAATAGCAAACCGACACAGCGACAATTTCCTTGGAAACTCCCGTGTTTTTGCGCCCGCCACTAGGCCCTAGCTGGCACACTTCTAGCTAGGAGAGAATTCACGATGAAAGACATCAAGTTTCTAGGTACCGACGGTGACTTTCTATTACTAGAGACTCCCGAGGGTCAGCGCTACCGACTGCTCTTGGACGACTCTCTAAAAAGGGCAATTCGTGGAGACGCAACAGATCGACTAGATGCTCCAAAACTGAGTCCGCGTGAAATTCAAGAGGAAATCAGAGTTGGCCGCACTATTCAAGACATAATCGACGCCAGTGGGGCGCCTGAGGAGTACGTTCGTAAGTTTGCTCAACCGGTTCTAGACGAGCTTAACCACGCGGTGCTAAACGCACTAACCGTTCGTCTAGAAATTGCCGGGGATCGCTTCAACGAACCCACCGCACGAGAATTTGGTGAAATCATCAAGAGCAGGCTGGCCGCAAGTGGCGCTGGAATCGAGAGATGGTCTGCCAAGAAAGCTCCAGACAGCGGCTTTTACATCTATTGCGAGTTTGAGCTAAGCGGCGAAACCAAGAAAGCTACCTGGACATATGATCCAAAGCGGCTCGCACTTGCACCAGAGAACGATGTAGCCATAACCCTTTCGTCACAAGACAAAATTGCAACACAGGCCCCAAGGCTTCGGCCAGTAGCAACCGCCCCGACCTCTATAACTGAAAGTCTGGAAGACACGGTCGATTTAGTTCGCACCATGCCTCAATCGGCTCCCCCTCTAAACCAGGAAACCAGCGTCGAACAACCTGCACTTTCCGAAACGGCTGACCTACTAGATGCACTCCGCAAAAGACGAGAAGCTCGCGAGGCAGTCGACCACCTTGAACCTCATCCGTCGACAGAAGGTCTTCGCATTGTTGAGCTTCCCGAGGATGTTTACCAAGAGGAAGTAGCCGTTGAAGACATTTCACAAGATATCTCCGATCCTGAACCGATGCCCGCTCCGACCCCTAACGATTCGAGTAATCCCCCAAAGCGTGGACGGGCCTCAATTCCAAGTTGGGATCAAATAGTGTTCGGTACCAAAACCGAAGACTGAGAAAATCTAGAAAACAAGTAAGGGAACTTCCCACTCCTGCTTGCTCATCCCCCCGTGCTGACCAACCATCTCCATGGACTTCTTTCTGGCAAATCTGCGGTCGTAAACGACTCGATCTGATTTTGGAAGAACAATCAAATCAGGCGCTACCCTGCGGGCATTTTTCGATAAAGGCGCAATCCAACCAGAATCGACAAGCTCTTCCGACGAAACTATTTCCGCAAGTCCATTCAGTTGCTCTAACAGGGCTTGCCTTTTGGCTTGCAAGTCAACACCTTGATTGAAATACAGAAACCCAACTCTGGGGTCACCGCCAACCATGATTACATCTTCCATTGCATCAAACTCGTCCAGGTAAACGTGCGATTGACTCGGCACGTCAATCACACCGTGATCGGCTGTAAGAACCGAACCTGCCACCTTCGAAAGTTTTTTTGAGAATTTCGCCACTTCAGAATCGAGTTGCTCTACCATTGCCAACCACTGCTGCGAGTTGGAACCGAAACGGTGAGCTAACTGGTCTAGCTCCGGAACGTACAGATAAGCCAGTGTTTTCTCTTTTCCAAGTTCGGATAACAAAGCCTTGAATCGATCCTCGATTGAGGGTGCTGGCAAGTATTGGGCGGCTGGCATTGTGGCCTTGGTAAAACCGCTTTCCGCGTATTCTGCAGGACCTATTGTCACAACCCTTAGACCCGCAGCTGTGGCTTGTTCGGAAACTGTCTCAAGGTCTTGATACTCCCTTGGTGGAAGTGCGTCGCCTAACTCATTGAGCAGGTTTATTGGAGTCTGGGTTTCTCTATCGAATACTCGGTATCCAATAAAGGAATGCTCACCGTTTTGTTTTCCTGTCGCAAAACTAGCCAAGCTGGTGGCCGTTGTGGAGGGGAAGCCGGAAAAAAGAGTCTTTGATGCACTCAGCTTCTTGTTTAAGTACCCAGCATGAGCCCCAGCATTTTTGATGTTAGAAACCCCTAGGCCATCTATCAATATGACACCGTAGCTTTGCTTACTCGGAAGAATAAGAGGGTTGACTTTGCCTAAGCACGCAAGAAAAGCGCTGAGATAGGCGTCGGAAAGCCTCCCAAATGATTTTGGTACAGAAGGTAGCATCAGAGCTAAGTTTGCCACAGCAGTAGGAAGAAAATGGCCAAAGAACAAATCGAAAAAGTTTCTGAACGAATCTTTGACATAGATCTCTCAAAAGAGATGCAGGATTCATTCCTCGAGTACTCCTACTCCGTCATTTACTCTCGAGCGCTGCCTGATGCCAGGGATGGCCTAAAGCCTGTCCATCGAAGAATCGTTTACCAAATGGGCGAAATGGGCTTGCGTCCAGATCGTGGGCACGTCAAGTCTGCTCGTGTGACAGGTGAAGTCATGGGTAAGCTGCACCCTCACGGCGACAGCGCTATCTACGACGCACTAGTTCGAATGGCACAGCCGTTTTCTCTTCGAGTCCCGCTGATTGATGGGCACGGAAACTTTGGGTCACTTGACGATGGTCCTGCTGCGGCCCGATACACAGAGGTGAGGCTTTCAGCCGCAGCACTCATGATGAACGAAGGTCTGGGAGAAGACGTTGTCGACTTCAAGCCCAACTACGATGCTCAGCTGTCCGAGCCTGAGGTTTTGCCAGCGGCCTTTCCAAATTTGCTCGTAAACGGGGCATCAGGTATTGCCGTCGGTATGGCAACCAATATGCCGCCACACAATATGCGTGAAGTGATTCAGGCTGCAATCTTCCTACTTCGAAACCCAAAGGCCACTCTTGATGACCTGATCAAAATTGTTCCGGCGCCAGATTTTCCTAACGGTGGCATCATCGTGGTTGGTGAGGGAATCAAAGAGGCCTATGAGACCGGCAGAGGTTCATTCAAGACCAGGGCAAGAGTTAGCGTCGAATCCGTTGCCCCAAGAAAGATGGGCTTAGTAATAACCGAGCTTCCTTATCTGGTCGGACCTGAGAAAGTCATCGAAAAGATCAAGGAGGGCGTGAACGCCAAAAAACTTCAGGGTATTTCGGACGTTATTGATCTAACAGATAGAACCAATGGCCTAAAGCTAATTGTTGAACTCAAGACAGGATTTGACCCCCAGGTAGTTCTCGACTTGCTTTACAGATACACCCCAATGGAGGACAGTTTCGGTATCAACAACGTCGCTCTTGTTGATGGCCAACCTCAGACCTTAGGGCTTAGAGATCTCCTAGGTGTTTATTTGGCTCATCGCATTGTGGTCATCCGGCGTCGAAGTGAAAACCGTCTTGGAAAGAGGCAGGCTCGCCTTCACCTGGTTGAGGGAATGCTACTGGCAATTGTCGGCATAGACGAGGTAATCAAGATCATTCGAGGCTCTGAAGAAGTCCAAGAAGCCAAGACCAAACTTATGAAGAAATTCAAACTCAGCGACATTCAAGCTGAGTACATTCTGGAGCTGCGCCTTAGAAGGTTGACGAAGTTCTCCAAACTAGAGCTCGAAACAGAGAAGAAGGAACTGCTGCTTGAGATTGCAGAGCTTGAAAAGATTTTGAAGAGCGAAAAGGTGCTCAAGGACCTGGTTGCCACAGAGCTCGAAGAAGTTGCAAAGAACTACGGCGATGAGCGCAGGACTTCACTACAAGCCGAATCGGAGGCCCCATTAGCGCCAGCTAGCGCGAAGCAAACTGTGAATGCTCAGCTAACGGACTCCCCTTCTGCTATCAACCTAACTGCATCTGGGCGAGTGTTTAGGGCGGAGTCGAGCGAAGAACCGGCCTCTCGAAAGAATGGCTATCGCAACTGGTTCCCGACTTCAACCCGAAGTGACGTAGTTTTCATAACGGAAGCTGGCCGAATGCTTAGGGCGCATGTAGGTGACATCCCTGTCGGCGATTACATGACTCACAACGCTGGAACACCAACCTCAGAGTTTCTCGGGCTGGGAAAGAAAGAGAAGGTTCTAGGGGTCTTCCCTGTTGACGAAAAGACTGTGATTGCCGTTGGAACTAGGGCTGGTGTAGTTAAGCGCATATCCCCCGATCTTCCAAGTAAAGCCGAGTTCTCATGCATCAATCTCAAAGGCAACGACAAGCTCGTTGGTGCGGCAGTTGCCACTGACTCGGATGAACTTGTTTTTATTACCCAGGACGCTCAGCTGCTACGGTTTGACGCCAAGGCCGTAAAGCCGCAAAGCGTAAATGGCGCAGGTATGGCGGGAATCAAAACTGAGACAGAAGTCGTTTACTTTGGGGTTTTGAAGCCCAAAGAAAAGAATGTGGTTGTCACGGTCGCAAATAGTTCTGCGTCCCTTCCCGGTACCGATGGTGGCGGTCTCAAAGTTTCAAAGATTGAAGAGTTCCCGAAGAAGGGCCGCGCAACCGGTGGCGTTAGGTGTCAAAAGTTCATTCGTGGACAAAATCAAATCGTCTTGTGTCACGTGGGACCAGAGAATTTCCAGTTGGTTGATTCCAGAGGAAAAGCTATTGGAATGGAATACGAGCTACAAAAGCGAGATGCGTCAGGATCTCCCGCTCCAGCGGTCAGCTTTATTGGAAGAACCTAGGCGTCGATTCTTTCGCGCTCCAGCGAGTCTGCAGAATCAATAATGAAGTCCCTCCTAGGGCCAACTTCATTTCCCATTAATAGCTCAAACATCTTCTCCGCCGCCTCGGCGTCTTTGACAGTTACTCTTCGCAGAGCTCTCTTTGACCTATCCATAGTTGTCTCTGCCAACTGTTCAGCATCCATTTCACCCAAGCCCTTGTAGCGCTGGATTGGCTCCTGATAGTTCTTCTTAGCGGCCTTGAGCTTAGCTAGTAGTTTCTCAAGTTCAGCCTGCGAGTACGTATAGGTGTGTTCGTTAGCTTTACCGCCTGGATTGATTACCGTGACCCGGTGAAGCGGAGGAACCGCTGCATAGACTCGACCAGCCTCAACAAGGGGACGCATGTATCGGAAGACGAGAGTTAGCAGAAGAGTTCTAATGTGAGCCCCATCTACGTCGGCATCGCTCATGAGAATAACTTTTCCGTACCTAGCAGCTGAAAGATCAAAGCTTCGACCAGAACCGGCACCGATAACCTGAATAATCGACGCGCATTCAGCGTTGGAAAGCATGTCGGCAACCGAAGCTTTTTGAACGTTGAGAATTTTCCCACGAATAGGCAGCAGCGCCTGATACTCACTGTTTCTTGCAAGCTTTGCTGTCCCGAGAGCTGAGTCACCCTCGACAATAAAGAGTTCAGAAACTTCAGTCTCAGAAGTCCTGCAGTCTACGAGTTTGCTAGGAAGTGAAGAACTCTCAAGGGCATTCTTACGGCGCTGAGTCTCCTTATGAGTCCTGGCCGAAACCCTAGCCTTGGTTTCTGCAACTATCTTCTCTAAAACAAGTGCTGACTGCGTTTTGTCATCACGTTTAGTTGATTTCAATCTTTCATTCAGTCGCTTGGCAACAATTGCCGACACGATGTTCTTGACTGCAGGCGTACCAAGAATCTCTTTGGTCTGGCCTTCGAACTGCGGTTCCGCGAGGCGCACTGCCACAACGGCAGTCAAACCCGCCAAAATGTCTTCTTTTTCAACCTTGTCGTTGCCAAGTTTGAGCTTTCTGGAGTTTGCTTCAATTTCAGACCTGATTGCCTTCACTGCACCTTGCTCAAAGCCGGTTACGTGAGTTCCACCCTTGGGAGTTGCAATGACGTTCACAAAAGAACGAAAATTGGTCTCATAACCGGCGCCCCACCTAAGGGCGATGTCCACTTCACAGTTTCTCGTGACTTCAGTGGAAACCATGTTGCCCTTTTTATCTAGAACCGGGACAGTTTCAGTGAATTCGGCGTCTCCCCTGAGTCGCCAAACAGAAGTTATTGCAGTGTCCGGAGCTAGGTAGTTCACAAATTCGGAAATTCCACCTTCAAACTTGAATTCCTGCTTCTGGCCCTTAGCAGTTCGTTTGTCGTTGACGCTTATCAGAAGACCTGGGACGAGGAATGCTGTCTGGCGGGCGCGATCCTCAATCTCCTTTAGATCAAAGGCGGTCTCCTTGACGAAGATCTGTGGGTCTGGCCAGTAGCGAACTCTAGTTCCGGTCTTGTTCTTGGCGACTTTTCCAATGACCTGAAGTTCGCTCTTTTTGATGAATGGCTTGAATGAATTGCTTGGGCCAATTCCTTTTTTGTCGTCGAAGACGCCCGGTTCGCCTCTTCTAAATGACATCGCAAAGGTTTGTCCATTGCGGTCTACTTCAACATCGAGACGTTCAGAGAGGGCATTTACAACCGATGCGCCCACTCCGTGTAAACCACCGGAGGCAGCGTAAGAACCTGAGCCAAACTTTCCACCGGCGTGCAGTTTTGTGAAAACTACCTCAACACCTGAAAGTCCAGTTTTGGGCTCGATATCTACTGGTACGCCTCGACCATCATCCTCAACGGTCACACTTCCGTCTTTATGGAGTTCAACCATGACCTTCTTGCCATGTCCGGCAAGTGCCTCGTCAACGCTGTTGTCGATGATTTCCCAGAGACAGTGCATAAGACCGCGTCCATCGGTAGACCCGATGTACATCCCCGGGCGCTTTCTAACTGCCTCTAGACCCTCGAGAACAGATAGGTGTCTTGCGGAATAGTCTTCATTTGCCACCTTGAAATGGTATTAGCCCAGTCGCTTTGGCTTGGAATCCAACACTCAAGACTGTGAAAATACTTCGCTTTTAGCGAAAACAGGCCGTAAATGGTCTGAATTGTCCCAGGCATGTGCTGAGATTGACCAAGAAGGGATACCTAAATGCAACCAGTTGAAGCAACCGAACAGAACCTAGGCGCCACACTAAATGCAGCTGACCGCTGCGACGTTTGTGGAGCACAGGCGTACATAAAGGTTTCGCTCTCGACCGGTGAACTTCTTTTCTGCGCACACCACGGCAAGGCAAACAAAGAAAAACTTGAGCCAATCGCCAAAGGTTGGCTTGATGAAACCGACAAGCTTCTAGCGCGCTAGTCTCGCCTTAAGTTCCGCTCTTGCCTTTGAGGCAAAACCGTCAGCAACGACGGCTTCCTTACTATCTTGTCTGTAGCCAAACCCGGACCTGGCCGCAACTAAATTCAAAAACTGATCGGCCAGATGAGGGTTAAGCGGTAGCAACGGTCCGTTAAGCCTTGCAGCCATTAGGTTTCCTGAAATCAAACCCTCATCCGGTCGTCCTTTGGCGTTGGTGATTGAGCTGTTTCCAAACCCTTCACTGAGCGTCACTAGAGGTTGTGCCCCATCGAGCAGCTCCATCTCAGCGGAGTGGTTAGCGTAGCCAGTTGTTAATTGACCGGTGTAATCGAAACCAAAACATTCTGTAGATGCTCTCTGATTGGTCCGAACGCTTCTCGACGGAAAAACGCCAGCGCCTTCAATAACTGTCCCGTCCAAGGCTTGCACGCTTTGGCCTAGAATCTCCCAGCCAAGGCCAAGAGCCAAAAATGGTGTGCCTGAGCTGGCCAAAGACCTTAATTTGACCGTCGATGATTTCAATAACTCAAGAGCTTCTGTGGCCCCGGAAAGTGTTCCGGAGCCAATGAATACCGCATCAACGGAACTCGGGATTGGCCCACTACCGTCGAAGACCAACACCTCTGAGGAGATACCGGCCCAAGAAAGTCTTTGCACTAGACAGTCGAGGTTTCCCTTCTCGCCATTGAGACCGAGCTGACGAGGAAAAAGATGCAGAAACTTAACGCTCATTTTCCACTCTCCAAATCAAGAAATCCCATCAGCTTGCGAATTTCCATCATTTGCTCGTAGTTAGTGACTAGCGTCCCGCGCTTACCTTCGGACTTGAGGAATTTCACATACTCGGCAAGTGCTTGTCTGCTGTCTGTCAAAACCTCTTCAACAGGGATCGAGGCGTAAGTCAATCGTGTCGCCCAGTGCCAGGCTCTAGATCCTGAGATCATCCGAACTGCATGAATTCTCGAAAGGTCGATGTCGAAGATCCAAGAAGGATCCGGGGTTCCTTCGTCCATGGCAATCCAAATCTTGGTTTCTGGGTCCTCCATGGCAACTAACGTTGCTCGCATGCTTGACGGGTTTTTCATCATCAAGATTTGAATCTGCACGCCCTGGTACTGAACTACTTCGCCGCGACCGTAAACGGTTTCCTGTTGTGAAATTGCGGTTATCGCTCGAGCAACGTCGAAGTCAGGGCCAACTATCTGTCGGGAAACTGTGAATGCTAGTGCTGTGTCAATTGCAAAATGTAGGCCCTTTCCTGGGAGCTTGACGGTGTGCTCTTGGTTCTCCATCGAGAAGGTAGCAATACCGTCTTCCTCACTCAAAACCGAAACTGTTGCCGGGATAATGTTTGCTTCAGAGCCCTTACCGAACCTGGGGGCAGCAAGCGCTCCTTCAGGCCACTTAGCCAAGGCTTTAGCCGAAACGGTCACTTGATGAGCGTTATTGAGTCCAATGCCGATGTCCACCAAGTTTGCGTCGGATCCATTTACGACTACGCCCTTGATTGCGCTTTTAGCAGCCGCCTCAAGCATCTTGTATACGCGGTCAGGCTCGAAGAATCTATTCAATTGATCAATCTGAATGTTCGTCAGTACCACCCAGCTCGGAGCTAGGTAAGGTGCAATAACTTCTCCATATGCTTCGTCAACTTCCAAAACGGCGACATCGGCATCCAATTTGCCAGAAAGAGAACATTGACCAATCGCGGCTGAACCTATTCCCTGTGGCATGTTTCCACCGGAAGGGTTGCTAAACACCTTTAGTCCTTGGGACTTAAGAGTTCCAGCAACTAAAGCCGTTGTGGTGCTTTTGCCATTTGACCCCGTCACGAATACAACACCGTGCCTTAGAGAACCGAGGGTTTTCTTCAGCAGGTTGGGCTCGATCAACATGGCAACACGGCCAGGAATCGCAGAGCCTCCGCCTCGCAACCTTGCGACAACGCGGACCAATTTGCCGACTAGAACTGCAAGAAATAGCCTCACGGGATGCTACTGGTCGAGATAATCACGCAGCATTTGCGAGCGTGATGGGTGCCTTAGCTTTGACATTGTCTTGGACTCGATCTGTCTGATTCGCTCTCGGGTTACCCCAAATTCCTCGCCAATTTGATCGAGAGTTTTCTGCACACCATCGCCCAAACCAAAGCGAGACTTGATTACGCCAGCTTCGCGAGGATGCAGCGACTGGAGGATTCTTTCAAGTTCACGCTGAAGCATCGTGAAGCCAACGGCGTCTGCTGGAACAACAGCCTCGGTGTCCTCAATCAAATCACCAAATTCACTATCGCCATCTTCTCCAAGCGGAGTAGATAGAGAAATAGGCTCGCGACCGTACTTTTGAACTTCGACAACCTTTTCCGGGGTCATGTCCAATTCACGTGCCAGTTCTTCAGGAGTTGGTTCGCGCCCAAGATCCTGAAGGAGTTGGCGCTGGACTCTAGCAAGCTTGTTGATTACCTCAACCATGTGAACTGGAATACGAATGGTTCGAGCCTGATCCGCCATCGCTCGAGTGATTGCCTGACGAATCCACCAGGTGGCATACGTAGAGAACTTGTAGCCCTTTGTGTAGTCAAACTTTTCAACCGCTCGAATAAGCCCGAGGTTTCCCTCTTGAATGAGATCCAGGAACTGCATTCCACGACCCGTGTAGCGCTTAGCTAGCGATACCACCAGTCGAAGGTTTGCTTCCAGCAAATGCGACTTTGCCTTTTGCCCGTCTTTCACGACCCACTTGAGATCGCGTTCCATGTCTCTAGCAAGCTTTCGTTTGCCAGCAAGCTTCTCTTCGGCGAAGAGTCCGGCTTCGATTCTCTTGGCCAGCTCAACTTCGAGCTCCGCATTCAAAAGCGCGACTTTACCGATTTGCTTCAGGTAATCCTTGACCGGGTCGGCAGTTGCACCTGTGATTGTCGTTGTCTGAGCCGGGATGTCGTCATCTTCAGTGTTCGACAATACAAATCCGCCACCAGGAACAACTACTTCCTCAACTTCGTCGGCTACTGGAGTTTCAATTTCGACAGCTGTTATGTCTACAGCTTCGGCGACGTCAGCGACAATGTCTTCAACCGATTCCAGTTCAATGTCTTCGTCATCTTCTAGTTCATCGTCAAGAACGGCTTTGGACTTGGCTCCACCCTTAACTGGAAGAGATTTTGAGTCTTTCTTTGAAGTCTTTGCTGCCGGTCCAGTGGATCCCTTAGCTGGCTTGCTGTTCTTAGAAGCGGCACTAACCTTCCCGGCTTTTGCAACGGGAGTAGATTTAACGTTTTTCGCAGATGACTTAGCGACGGGCTTTGCTGCTGGCTTCGCCGTTGACTTCAACTTTGTGGCTGGCTTGACGGCTTTAGAAACTTTTGCAGCAGGCTTGACTGAGGACGCAGCTTTTTTCAACTTCGGTTCGCTCTTTGCAACCGCAGGCTTTGCGGTTTTCTTTGGAGCTACTGGGGCTTTTGCCACTTGGTCCTCTCGCTGGAATTCGATTCCAGGCATTACTAAGACCCATGTCAAGTCGGAAAAATTTCCGTCTGACTGGGTCTGTCTTTATTATGCCACGAAATCCTGGGAAAACTTGACCCAGGATTGCGTGCCTGATGGTCAACAAACACCTGGTGTTTTCTATTCCTGACCTAGTCTTGAGCCATGCCAGTTGCCATAATCACAGGCTCCAACACAGGACTTGGCTTCGAAACCGCCCGAGGTCTAATGGCTAAGGGGGTCGAAGTGGTTCTAACCAGTAGAGACTCCGCTAAGGGCGAAAGAGCAGTCGAAAAACTCCGGAACGAATTCCCAAGCGGTGTTTGCTCTGTTCTAAGTCTTGATCTAGCCCGAACCGAGAGCATTAAAAAATTTCCAGCGAGTTTCTCGAAAGCCCACGGGCAATGGGATGTGCTGATCAACAATGCAGGAGCCAAAGTACTCTCGAAATACTCTGAAACCGATTCAGGCGTTGAGTATCACTTTGGTGTCAATGCAGTTGGTCACTTTCATTTAACGAAAGAGCTGCTTCCCTTTCGAGCTAGCCGCTGCAGGATAGTTTCTGTTTCGTCTATCGTCGCAAGATTTGCACCGAAAGCACTGGGCCCCGCCGGGAGCAAAAACTCATACTCGCCCGGTGCTAGCTACGCTGCCAGCAAACTTTCAAACCTTCTATTTGCTCTTGAACTAAACAAACGTTTTGGAACTGAAGGATTGATCTCCGTTGCAGCGCATCCAGGTTTTGCTAGGGCTGAACCTTACGGACCCAAGAGCACAAGATTCTTTGAATCATTTCTTGCTCAGTCTGCGACGCAAGGCGCAAGACCAATTATTGAAGCAGCCAGCAGACCGAACCTAACTGGAGGAAGCTATCTTGCTCCAAAGTACTTGGAGCTCTGGGGCGATTTTGCTCCGGGAAAAATTCCTGCAAGCTGCACCGAAGAGAATCAAAATGAGAATTGGAAGATTCTAGAGAAACTTTGTGGAACTGAACTAGTTCTCTGACTCTTCAGGGTTATTGCGCTGGCGCGACGCGAGGTAGCCCTCAAGCTCAGCTGCGATTTCATCGGCATTGGGTAGCTTTACAAATGGCTTGCGAATCGGAGCCCTAGAAGGTCCTGAAACCTCATTCTGATAACCCTGCTCAAGAGTTGAAATCATTTTCTGCAACTCAGGATTTTCTGCAATCTGTTCAGAAAGTTTGGCAAGGAACTGACGTCCGTCATCGCGCAAATCGTCGGTCGGGAAAACCAGACCGGTTGACGAAGAGACTAATTCAAATGCAGTGACAGCAGCCTGTGGGAAATCGTTATCGGCAAGGTAGTGAGGGCAGAGTAGAACGTAGCCAACTATCGGCATCCCGGTTTGCGCAACCTTGTATTCGAGAAGATGAAGCACGTTGCCTGGAACTTGAGTCTGTGGTTTCCACTCTGAAAGTTCGTTGACTATGTCTTGGCGATTTCCAGATACCGTCACGCCGATTTCCCGCGTGTGAGGAATAGGAAAAGGAATTGCATGCAGCCAGGTGACATCTTTTACTTGTAGTCGCTTGATTAGTCGAATAACTGCATTTGTGAAAGCTTCCCAACGGAAATCAGGTTCGTATCCATGAAGGAACAAGAAAGGCTGATTGGCTTCGTCGTGTACTAGGTATAAACCAAGAGTTGCAGGTTCGTAGTCTTCGATGTGATCTTTCTCGAAGTACATAACCGGGCGTCTTGAGCGGTAATCGAGCAACTCGTCGTTATTGAAAGTAAGTACCTGCGAAGTAGACAGGTTTGCGAAAACGTTCTCTGAGAACTGGTTTAGCACTCCCCCGGCATCGGTGAATCCGGTGAGCCCTGCTATCAAGTGCAGCCCTGGGGGCACCTCGACCTGGTCAAACTCAAACTCATACAGCGGATCACTAGCCATGTTTCAAGTCTAAGCAATAGCTGGAATACGATTGTCGCTATGGCTAACCTCAAAATCTCTTTTTCGCAGACCCTCCCGGCTCACTCGCGTGCAACCGCTGTAGTTGTTGGAGTGGAGGTCTCTGGCAAGTCAGTTAAGCTCTCGAAGAACAACTTGGATTCGAAGTTTGCGTCTAGCTTCGACCTTGCTTCCTTGGGGATCTCCTCCGATGTTGGATCTATCAAGAAACTGGCTGGTCCAAACGGTTCGGTCCTAGCTCTGGTTGGACTTGGTGAAAAGCTCTCTTCCGATTCTGTTCGTGACTCAATGGGTGCAGTTGCGCGCGAGTTAGGCTCTTTCGAACACGTGGTCCTTGATGTTCCATTTAGCTCGAAGGCTCTAGTCCTCGCTGCTGTTGAGGGTTTCCTTCTTGGGAATTACGAGTACATCACTTACAAACCAAAGGCGGAAAAGCGAAAGCTTTCAAAATTGACAATTGTCACAGCAATTAAACCGACCACAGCAGAGCTTAAGGCTCTAGAGGTTGTCTCGGCCGCTGTTCACAGAACTAGGGATTTAGTTAATGCTCCTGCCAACGATTTGTATCCAGAGGTAATGGTCCAAGCTGCCAAGAAGATAGCCAAAGGTTTGCCAGTGAAGATTAAGGTTTGGTCCGAGAAAGACCTGGTCTCCGAAGGTCTGGGCGGAATTCATG
>JBJOKH010000049.1:0-2583 GCA_046046195.1 Actinomycetota bacterium
GATTCCCTGGGTTCCGATATAGATCCAAGAACCTGCGGTCATCTGCCCATACATGGTTAGACCCAGTTGCTCGAGGCGTCTGAATTCTGGCCAGTTGGCCCAGTCGCCAACCAGGTTTGAGTTAGCAAGAATTACTCTCGGTGCCCACTCGTGTGTGCGGAAAACACCAACTGGTTTTCCGGACTGGACCAGCATGGTCTCATCGTTTTCAAGATTGGTTAGGGTCTTGACCATCGCATCGAAACTTGCCCAGTTGCGCGCTGCTTTACCGCTGCCACCATAAACAATTAGTTCTTCCGGGTGCTCGGCTACTGCCGGGTCTAGGTTGTTGTGCAGCATTCGAATTGCTGCTTCTTGACCCCAGCCCTTAGCGGTTCTGGTTGAACCGGTAGCTGCGTGCAGGTCTCCACGGGTGAATGTGGTCATCATCTTCTCCATCAACATCGATGTTTATAAAGCCCTGCTAACAGGGTAATCTCAAATCACTTACCGTTTTGCCGTAATCCCGATTGGACTGCTCGTGAGCAAAGATGCCCTTTGGCCTAGCGCCGCGAGCTGGCTAAAGCCCGCTAGCGAAGGCAGTTTTGACCTAGGGCTCTTTGGGGTGCTGGCCTCAGAGACTTCGATTTCGGCAACCGGAGCCAACACCACCCCGGCCGAAATAAGGGTTGCCCTTGCTCGCTATTCGACTTACAGCTGGAGCCAAAACTTTGACCTCAGAGATTTGTCCTTTGCCGACTTTGGTGATTCCGAAACTCCTGATTCACCGAACGGTGAATCGCAAACTATGGAGTTGGCCAAGAAGGTCTCACAAAACTCAAAACTTTCAATTGCCTTAGGTGGCGATAACTCAATCACATACGCGGTGATGCGAGGAGTTTGTGGTGAGGAACTTGCTACTGCTGGTTTGATCACCTTCGATGCCCATCATGACTTGCGCGATGGTGTTTCGAATGGCTCACCGGTAAGAAGACTCATCGAAGCGGGGCTTCCTGGAACAAGCGTTGTTCAAATTGGGATCAATGACTTTTCTAATTCACCGCAGTACGCGGCAAGAGCGCGTGAGCTTGGAGTTCACGTAATTTCTCGATCAGCACTTCGAAACAGAACAGCGGAATCTGTAATGGATGAGGCGCTTTCGATTCTTGGCAACAAGTCTTTGCACGTTGACATCGACATGGATGTTTGTGACAGAAGCGTAGTTCCGGCTTGCCCTGCTGCAGCCCCAGGGGGAATCTCGGCTGATGAACTTCGCCAGTTTGCATTCCTGGTTGGAAAAGCAAAGCAAGTAAAGAGTGTTGACATCACCGAAATTGACGCAATGGCAGATAGTGCTGATGGCAGAACAGTAAGGCTTGGAGCACTTACCGTTTTGGAACTAGCGAGCGGATTGGCTGCTCGCTAAACACCCTTGATCATTGGGTTATGGAAAGTAGCACCAAAGACTTTTTGTGATGCTCCAACTCGATCAAGATAAGGCGTTATTCCACCTAAGTGGAATGGCCAGCCGGCACCCATGATCATGCAAAGATCGATGTCTTCCGCCGATGCAACAACACCTTCATCAAGCATGAGTTTGATTTCTTTGGCTAGGCCTTCGATCAGTTGATTGAAGACCTGCTCTTTTGTTCTTGTTCGAGTTCCACCCGAAACAATCTTGATTGCCTCTGGATCGTAGCCGGTTGGGTTGCCCTTCGAGTCCTTGGTTCGAATCTTTCCGTACTTGGCTAGTTTGTGTAGAGATTCGGTTTTGTAAAAGCGCTCCGAGGAGAACCCATACATCGAATCCAATACGTGTGCGCCGACCTGCAGACCAACTAGCTCAAGAAGATCGAATGGGTTCATTGGAAGCCCAAGTGGAGCAATTGCATCGGCAACTTCTTCAAATGGAATGCCTTCGTCAACTGCCCTCATGGCTTCTCCAAGCAAGTAACCAAGCAAGCGGTTCACAACAAAGCCAGTGGAGTCAGAGGTGATGACCGCGGTCTTCTTTAGTTCTTTGGCAACCTTCATCGCGGTCGCTACAGAAACCTCGTTGGACTTCGGTGCTTTTACTACTTCTAGCAGTGGCATAACTGCTACCGGGTTGAAGAAGTGAAAGCCGACCATGCGTTCAGGCTTGGAAAGAACACTTGCAATTTCGTTCACAGAAAGCGATGAAGTGTTGGTTGCAAGAACGCAGTCCTCGCGAACAACTGCTTCGACTTTCTTGAAAACGTCCTGCTTGATCTTCATTTCTTCGAAGACCGCTTCAATCACAAAGTCGCAGGTAGCGAAGTCAGATAGTTCCAGCGTTCCAGAGAGGTTTGCACTGAAACGATTTCTATCGTCGACGGAAAGTCTTCCCTTTTCAACTAGCTTGTCTAGTTCGGCACGAACGTAGGCCAGACCTTTATCGACGCGCTCTTGGGAAACGTCAGTGATAATCACGGGGACCGCAAGGCGCCTAAGGAATAGCAGAGCGAACTGGCTTGCCATAAGGCCGGCACCTACGATGCCGACTTTTTGAACCTTGATGGCAAGCTTTGGATCTGGAGCTCCCTGAGGATTTTTAGCGTGCTTTTGAACCAGGTTGAATGCGTA
>JBJOKH010000020.1:0-5300 GCA_046046195.1 Actinomycetota bacterium
AAGGTCGAGGCCAACGTCGGCAAGCCCCAGGTCGCCTACCGCGAGACCATTCGCAAGGCCGTCCAGAAGGTCGACTACACGCACAAGAAGCAGACCGGTGGTTCAGGTCAGTTCGCCAAGATCCAGATCAAACTGGAGCCAATGGAAGTAACTGAAGAGAAGACTTATGAGTTCGTAAACGCTGTAACCGGTGGTCGCGTTCCTCGTGAGTACATCCCGTCTGTAGACGCTGGTATCCAGGACGCAATGCAGGTCGGTACTCTTGCCGGTTACCCTGTGGTTGGCGTAAAGGCTACCCTTCTTGATGGTGCCTACCACGACGTTGACTCGTCGGAAATGGCGTTCAAGATTGCTGGATCGATTGCTTATAAAGAAGCAGCTCGTCTAGCTCAACCAACTCTGCTCGAGCCAATCATGGCCGTTGAAGTGCGTACCCCAGAGGAATACATGGGTGACGTAATCGGTGACCTCAACTCTCGCCGCGGCCAAATTCAGGCAATGGATGACGCTTCTGGCGTCAAGGTCGTTCGCGCCCTAGTTCCACTGTCTGAAATGTTCGGTTACGTCGGTGACCTGCGCTCGAAGACTTCGGGACGTGCGGTTTATTCGATGACCTTCGAAACCTACGCTGAGGTTCCAAAGGCTGTAGCTGACGAAATCGTTCAGAAGAACAAGGGGGAGTAGTCGAAAGGCTGCTTTCTCAACTAAGATAGAAAACAAACCCAAAATCCAAGCGGATTACCCGCGCGGGTAAATGACAAGTCCTGAGGAGGACAAAAATGGCTAAGGCGAAATTCGAGCGCAACAAGCCGCACGTCAACATCGGTACTATCGGTCACGTTGACCACGGTAAGACCACTCTGACTGCTGCTATTACAAAGGTGCTTCACGACAAGTATCCAGACCTGAACGCAAGCTACGCTTTCGATCAGATCGACAACTCCCCTGAGGAGAAGCAGCGCGGTATTACCATCAACATCTCTCACGTTGAGTACCAGACCGAGAAGCGCCACTACGCTCACGTAGACGCACCGGGCCACGCTGACTACATCAAGAACATGATTACCGGAGCAGCCCAGATGGATGGTGCGATCCTTGTGGTTGCAGCAACCGACGGTCCTATGCCTCAGACCAAGGAGCACGTGCTTCTTGCAAAGCAGGTTGGCGTTCCTTACATCGTTGTGGCTCTAAACAAGTCCGACATGGTTGACGACGCTGAAATCCTTGAGCTAGTCGAGGTTGAGGTTCGCGAGCTTCTATCTCGCTACGACTTCGATGGCGACAAGGCACCTGTAATCCAGGTTTCAGCTCTAAAGGCACTTGAGGGTGACGCAACTTGGGGCGCTAAGGTTCTTGACCTTATGACTGCCTGCGACGAGTCAATCCCAGAGCCAAAGCGCGAGACTGACAAGCCTTTCCTAATGCCTGTAGAAGACGTTTTCACCATCACTGGTCGTGGAACCGTTATCACCGGCAAGATCGAGCGTGGAACAGTTAACGTGAACGACGAAGTTGAGATCGTTGGTATCCGCGACAAGCAGAAGACCACCGTGACCGGTATCGAAATGTTCCGTAAGCTTCTTGACTACGCAGAGGCCGGCGAGAACGTAGGTCTACTTCTACGTGGAACCAAGCGTGAAGATGTTGAGCGTGGACAGGTTGTTTGCAAGCCTGGCTCGATCACCCCTCACACCAACTTTGACGCCAACGTCTACATCCTTTCCAAGGATGAGGGTGGCCGTCACAACCCGTTCTACGCTAACTACCGTCCTCAGTTCTACTTCCGTACCACTGACGTGACCGGTGTTATCACCCTGCCATCAGGAACCGAAATGGTTATGCCTGGTGACACCACCGAAATGAGCGTTGAGCTAATCCAGCCAATCGCCATGGAAGAGGGTCTACGTTTTGCTATCCGTGAGGGTGGCCGTACCGTAGGTGCAGGAACTGTAACCAAGATCACCAAGTAATTTAATTACTTCTTACTAAACCCCCGAGAGAAATCTCGGGGGTTTAGTAGTTAAGTAGGTGAACAACCAGTTCACCAAGTAAAGAAAGAATTCACTTGCTAACAAGCACTTTTGGTATTTTGCCATTCTGATATTTGGCAGAGTTTCAGAATGACACTTATCACTCGCGCCGCAAAGAAGCCAGCGGCAAAGAAACCAGCTGCGAAGAAATCTGCAACTGAGAAGGCTTCACCGAACAAAAAGACACCAAAGACTAAGAAGCCTGTTGATCCAGCCAAGAAGGCAGCCAAGGCAACTAAGAAAGCTACTGTGAAGGCAGCTAAGAAGGTTGTCAAGAAGTCAACCGCTAAGACAACCAAGAAGGTGGCCACCAAGGTCGCTAAGAAAGTTGCTAAGAAAGTTGCCAAAAAGGTAAGCCCAAAGGCTCCAACCAAGAAGACAACCAAGAAGGTCGCCACCAAAGTTGCCAAGAAGGTAGCTAAGAAGGCAGCCCCAAAGAAGAAAAAGAAGTAACTAACCGCTTTCCCTTTGAGTAAAAACCCCAGGCCAATGGCCTGGGGTTTTTCTATAGTTCTCCGCTTGGAATGCTCGCGGAGAGCTTGAGTCCCCCGTGGGAACTGTTTCCAAGTACAAGCTCACTGCCGTGCTTGCGAACTACGCCCCTCATGATCGAGAGCCCAAGTCCTGTTCCACCGTCTGCTTTTTCACGACGGAACCTTATGTCCTGAGATAGCATCAGCTCGCTGGGTAATCCAGGCCCATTGTCTTCGATGGTCAAATCAACTTTTGAATCTTGGACTTTGGCGGCGATCCAAGCCGTGGTGTTGCTCGGTGTATGGAGCCGAACGTTGGACAGGGCGTTTGTGAGGTACCGATCGATAAGCACCCGATCGGCGTGAACAATCACATCGGTCCCAACTGTGGAGACAAAGGACATCTCCGGGGCAAGGACTTTTTGGTTCTCGATTACTTCATCAACAAGCTCCCCAAGATTGAAATCACTTGGGCGTATTGGAGTGCTTGACTCTATTTCGGCTAGGAGCAATAGATCAGCAACCAGCTTCTGCATCTTTATGGCTTCGCGATGAATCTTTTGCAGTCTCTCGGATGTGATCTCATCCCGAGATTCCTGCTGGAGTATTTCCACATAGCCTCGAATTACAGTCAGGGGTGTCTTGAGTTCATGGGATGAGTCAGAAAGAAATTCACGCAGGTTCTCTTGGGCCTGCTCGAGACTGGAGACCATTAGGTTCAAAGTTTCGGATAGATCTTGTATTTCGCTGCTGACTTTAGCCTCAGAAAGCTCGGTGGTTGCACCAGCTGCCTTGTTCTTGGCGAACTGTGCCAGCAAGCGGATTCCCTCCACGTCCTTTCGGAGCGCCGCATACAAAACAAGTCCGCTCAGTGCCGAGAGCACGATGCTGCTGATTAGAACTAGTGGAATCAAATCAGCGACCAGGTTTTGTATTGATTTGGTCGATTTAGAAATAACTAGACTCTCGCCATATCCGAGATCAATCGCTTCAGAAATCTCGCCATAAACCCCATCGGTGCTGAAAGCTTCTTGAAGGAAAGTGGAGGAGCCATCTTCTTGTTGGAACTGAACGTTCACGCTTAGCCCGTCAAACTCGTAAACTGCAGCACTAAGTGGGTCTGGATCAGACTCAACTATCGCTACCAATTCCCTAAGTTCGACTCTAAGGTTTGCAATTCCTTGCTGATAAGTGATTCCTACGGCAAGGCTTCCTAAGCCCACGGTAGATACAGCGAGCATCAGCGCACTAGTTGCAATAACTTTGCTTCTGAGGCGCACGATTACTTATCCGTAATCTGAAAACCGAAACCACGCACCGTCCGAATGCCTTCAAAGGTCGGGGTGTGCAACTTCTTTCGCAGATAAGAAATATAGGTATCAACAACGGTTGCCGACTCTGAAAATCCCATGTCCCAAACTTCATCTAACAGAAACTGGCGAGATACCACTCTTGAACGATTTTCTATCAACACCAGCAACAGCTTGAATTCGGTAGGAGATAGGCTGACCGACTTACCGTTTAGCTTGACTGTGACAGCATCCACGTCCACCTCAATCGGACCAATGGAAAGTATCTTCGAAGATTCGCTGGCCATTGATCTTCTTAGGATGGCTGCAACTCTAAGAACCAATTCTTCAATGCCGAAGGGCTTGGAGATGTAATCGTCGGCACCGACTCTGAAGCCCTTGCCGATGTCTGGCTTTTCGTTCCTTGCGGTTAGAAAAACTACTGGAGTTTGATTACCCCGACTTCTCAATTTCTCAACAAGCTCAAAGCCATCAACCTTTGGCATGTTAATGTCAGATACCACGAGGTCGGCGTGATCCTTTTGCAGAACCGATAAGGCTTGCTGGCCATCATTGGCTGAGAAGGTTTCGTAGCCTGCGAGCTCCAAAGCATCGCAGACCATTTCGCGCACAGCGGTGTCGTCATCGACTACCAGAATTCTCGCTGTCATGACTTCATCGTATTGGCACTACTTCTTGTTGAACCAAAGACTAATGAAACCCAGTGCCCATTCACATGGAATTCCAAAGAATCAGTGGGAACCTGACTTCACCGGCAGAAAAGGATCAATTATGAAAAAGGCAGTTTTGGTAGCAACCATCGTGGTTTCGCTACTAACAGCAACATCCGCCCCAGCTCTGGCAATCGACGGGGAATCTAGCCCATCAGTTGCACCAAGAGATCGAGCAGCAATTGCATCATTCAAAGAAGCCATGACTTCGTTCAAGGCAGACATGGAAACCTTCGATCAGGCAAGAGGTGACTATCGAGCACAAAGGGCTGCGCACAAAGAGGCAATGGAATCACTGAAGCCAGCGCTAACCGCTTACGCAGCAGCTAAGAAGCAAATTGGTCAGACATTTGCTTCAACCGTCAGGGCAGCTAGGTCAACGTACCTAAGTGCTATTGAGGGAGAGGTTTCAGCAGAACAGAAACTCGCAGCGAAGGCAGAATTTGAGCAGGCTAAATCCGACGCACTCGCAATCAGAAATGCAGCGATTGCGGACTTAGGTCCTGCTCCTGTAAAGCCGACAGCACCAGTAAAGCCAACCAAGCCAACTAAGCCGGTGCGGCCATAGTCGGAAACTGACGCTGTCCCAACTACCCCCAGCAATTCTCTCCAGTGCTGGGGGTAGTTGCTTTTTACTCTAGACTCGTGCCTTGTTCAAGACAATTAGTTAGGGGCCAAAGTGGTCGATTCCAACTGGGGCTATCAGGTATCAGACACCGTTCAACTTGCTTACCTAACCCGTGCCGGCATCATCGAATCTCGTCACCACGGTTTGGT
>JBJOKH010000039.1:0-3204 GCA_046046195.1 Actinomycetota bacterium
AGCAGTGAACTTAGCCTGCACGTTCTTGCGCATCTCTGCAATTCGAGTTACATCTACCTCAACAACAGTCGTCAACTGGGCCGACGAAACCATAGAAGCAACTGCACGCTCGGCAAGAACCCTACGAAGCCTAGACATTGGCTCGCTGGTTCCGCGCAGAGCACTTGTTGGGGCTGGCACGTATGCCTGCGCGGTTGTTGGCGCAGAAGAACCTGAGGTTGCCGCCATTACGTCTTCTTTTCTAATGCGACCGCCAACTCCGGTTCCGACGACTCGAGAAAGATCAACACCTGAATCTTGTGCGAACTTCCTAACTAATGGAGTGACGTACCCGGCATCTGTTGAACCGGAAACTGGCGCTGATGAAACAGCTGGAGCCGAAACCAATGGCGGAACCACTGGTGCAGCAACTGGAGCAGCCACCACAGGTGGTGCAATTGGTGGAACAACCGGAGCTGGAGGAGCCACAACTACTGGTGGAGCAACTGGAGGCACTACTGGTGCAGGGGGAGCTTCAACGACCGGGGCAGCAGGTGTTGCTGCCGGAGCTGCTGGAGTAGATGAACCACCTGCTCCAGACCCAATAATCACTAGGACAGCACCGACCTGAACGGTTTCGTCTTCCTGAACCAAGATTTGTTCGATCACTCCAGCAACAGGTGAAGGAATTTCAGTGTCGACCTTATCGGTAGAGACTTCTACTAATGGCTCATCGACGTTCACACTGTCGCCGACCTTCTTCAGCCAACGGGTGACCGTTCCTTCGGTAACTGATTCACCGAGGGCTGGCAGGACTACGGATTCGCTCATTGTTTGAACTCCTTGTTGTTCTTTCTAAAGTTTAGGCGTGGGCGTGAAGAGGTTTTCCGGAAAGCGCGAGGTGGGCTTCTCCGATAGCC
Source organism: Actinomycetota bacterium (assembly GCA_046046195.1). Taxonomy (GTDB): domain Bacteria; phylum Actinomycetota; class Actinomycetes; order Actinomycetales; family Microbacteriaceae; genus Rhodoluna. Next base: position 900 of record JBJOKH010000039.1, read on the forward strand.
TCGTTCATCGTTGGGTGCGCATGCACCAGTGTTGCAACATCCTCTGGGTAAGCTTCCCAGTTCACGATGAGCTGAGCCTCACCGATTTGCTCGCCAACCCGGGAGCCAATCATGTGAACACCTAGCACTGGGCCATTGTTCTTGCGTACCAATTTGATAAATCCGGCGGTTCCAAGAATCTGAGACTTACCGTTTCCGCCCAAGTTGTACTCGTAGCTAGAGACGTTCTCGGCACCGTACTTCTCTTTAGCTTTGGCCTCCGAAAGTCCAACCGACGCAATCTCTGGTTCACAGTAGGTCACCTTAGGAATTCCATCTTCGTCGATAACGGCAGGCTTTAGGCCTGCAATGTCTTCGGCAATGAAAATACCCTGCTGGAATCCACGATGTGCTAACTGGACTCCAGGAACGATGTCGCCGGCAGCATAAACACCAGGAAGATTTGTTTGAAGTCGATCGTTAGTAAGGACCCAACCTCGATCCATCTGCACACCCTGCTCTTCATAGCCAAAGCCAGCGGTATTTGGTCCACGCCCTACAGCCACAAGCATGAGTTCTGCTTCGATACGGGTGCCGTCTTCAAGAATTGCAGTAACCGATGTTTCGTTCTGCTCTACGCCACTGAAGCGAACTCCTAGCTTGAAGTCGATGCCACGTTTGCGGTAAGCGCGTTCAAGAGCTTTAGATATAACTTCATCCTCATTTGGAACCAAGTGGGGAAGTCCCTCGATAATCGTGACTTCAGAACCGAATGAGCGCCATATAGAGGCGAACTCAACTCCGATTACTCCGCCACCAAGCACAATCACGCTCTTTGGTACAAAGTTCAGTTTTAGAGCGTGGTCAGAAGTGATTACCCGACCACCGATCTCCAAACCAGGAAGTGATTTTGAGTAAGAACCAGTTGCCAAAACCACATTGGTACCGGTGTAGTTGTCACCATTGACCGTCACGGTTTTCGGACCAGTAAGGCGACCTTCTCCGGCGACTACGGTTATGTTCTTGGAATTGACAAGACCTGTAAGTCCCTTAAACAGTTTGTCGATGATGCCATCTCGGTAGCTATTTACCTTTGGCATATCTATCGAATGGAAGCTAGCGTTCACACCGAAACTCTCGGCCTCACGGGTGTTATCCGCGATTTCAGCGGAGTGCAACAGTGCCTTTGTCGGGATACATCCTCGGTGAAGGCAGGTACCGCCAAGCTTGTCCTTTTCAACAAGGGCGACACTTTTACCTAACTGCGCAGAGCGCAGTGCAGCGGCATAGCCGCCACTTCCGCCACCAAGGATAACTACGTCGAATGAGTGATCGGCCACGAGAATAATCTCCTTAGAGCGTTGATTTGAGGGTCGCTAAGAGTTTACTACCGTTAGCTGGCAAGGTCTCGGGCTAGCTGCACGAGAGTCCTAACCGTGACTCCCGTGGCCCCCTTGGGGGTGTAGCCGTAAGGTGCCGAGTCATTATTGGCAGGCCCTGCAATGTCCAAGTGAGCCCAGGCAGGTTTCGTTGTGGTCTTGCTTTCAACAAATTCACGCAAGAAAAGACCCCCGATTAGCATGCCACCGGCACGATTTCCGATCTTCACATTTGCGATGTCTGCGATATCAGAGTTGAGCAGCGGTCGCAGTTCTTCTGGAAGTGGCATGTGCCAAACCAGCTCACCGGCGCTGGCTGCAGCGGACTGTACCTTTTTTATTGCCTTTTCGTCACCCATCAATCCGCTATAGCGATTTCCGAGGGCAATTGTGGCAGCGCCCGTCAGGGTTGCAACGTCCACAAGGAAATCAGGGGAGTCCTCGCACGCCATCGACAATCCATCGGCGAGCACGAGCCTTCCTTCGGCATCAGTGTTGAGCACCTCAACCGTTTTTCCGTTTCGAATCTTAATTACGTCGTTGGGTCTAGTTGCCCCGCCGGAGGGCATATTCTCTGCAAGGCAGAGCCAAGCTGTTGCCTTAATGGGAATCTTGAGCTCTGCGATTGCGATAAGTGATTGAAGAACTGCCGCAGCCCCAGTCATGTCGTATTTCATACCAACCATGGACTCTGCAGGCTTCAGAGATAGTCCACCGGTATCAAAGGTAATTCCTTTACCGACCAGGGCAAGGGACGTCTTGGCCCCTGAGGGCTTGTACTCAAGTTTGACAAGCCTCGGCGGGCGATTAGAACCTTTACCCACAGCATGAATTCCGCCCAGACCTTCGGAGACCAGGTCTTTCTCGGACCAAACCTTAATCTTCACTGGCAAACCTTTGGCTATCTTCTTGGCAGCTTGGACCATTACCTCTGGATACAAATCGTT
>JBJOKH010000042.1:0-3289 GCA_046046195.1 Actinomycetota bacterium
GCGAAGCACTTCAGCTTGGTCACTCATACATCGGCACCGAGCACCTACTACTTGGATTGATCCGCGAAGGCGAAGGTGTAGCCGCTCAGGTTCTTACTCGCCTAGGTGCCGACACCAACCGTGTTCGTCAGCAGGTCATTCAGCTGCTTTCTGGCTTCCAGGGCAAAGAGACCGTACAGGTCGGCGGCGAGACCGTTGCACCTCAAAAGGGTTCTCAGATTCTTGACCAGTACGGCAAGAACCTGACTCAGTCCGCAGCCGACGGAAAGCTAGATCCAGTGATTGGTCGTGAGCGTGAGATCGAGCGCGTGATGCAGATTCTTTCTCGCCGCTCCAAGAACAACCCGGTTCTAATCGGTGAGCCAGGTGTTGGTAAGACAGCAGTTGTTGAAGGTCTAGCTCAAGCAATTGTTTCTGGAAACGTTCCAGAGACATTGAAGGACAAGCAGCTCTACACTCTCGACCTTGGTTCTCTTATCGCAGGAAGCCGCTACCGCGGAGACTTCGAGGAAAGACTTAAGAAAGTCACCAAGGAAATTCGCACCCGTGGCGACATCATCACATTCATCGACGAGATTCACACTCTCGTTGGAGCAGGTGCTGCTGAAGGTGCAATTGACGCAGCATCCATTTTGAAGCCGATGCTTGCTCGTGGCGAGCTCCAGACCATTGGAGCAACAACCCTGGATGAGTACCGCAAGCACTTCGAGAAAGACGCTGCTCTTGCTCGTCGTTTCCAGTCAGTGCAGGTTAACGAACCAACTCTTCCTCACACCATCAACATCTTGAAGGGTCTTCGCGACCGCTACGAAGCCCACCACAAGGTTTCAATTACAGATGGCGCGATCGTTGCGGCAGCATCCCTGTCTGACAGATACGTCACCGATCGTTTCCTACCGGACAAAGCAATCGACTTGCTGGATGAAGCGGGAGCTCGTCTTAGACTTTCCATTTTGTCTTCACCACCAGAACTTCGCGAGATCGAAGAGCGCATCGTTGCCGTTCGCGTCGAGAAGGAAAAGGCCATTGAGGGTCAGGACTTTGAACTGGCTGCTTCTAAGCGCGACGAGGAAAAGAAACTAATCGCCGAGCGCGCTCAGCTCGAGAAGCAGTTCCGCAAGGGCAACGTTCAGGCTCAGGGAATTGTTGACGAGGGGCTAATTGCTGAAGTTCTAGCTCAGGCAACCGGAATCCCAGTATTCAAGTTGACCGAAGAAGAAAGCGCGAAGCTGATCTTCATGGAAGACGAACTACACAAACGCGTAATCGGTCAGCAGGAAGCAATCGCTGCTTTGTCAAAGACCATTCGTCGTCAGCGCGCGGGTCTAAAAGATCCAAAGCGTCCTTCCGGTTCATTCATCTTCGCCGGTCCTACTGGAGTCGGAAAGACCGAGCTCGCTAAGGCTCTAGCCGAATTCCTATTCGATGACGAGAACGCACTTATCTCTTTGGACATGTCTGAGTATGGCGAGAAGCACACCGTTTCACGTTTGTTCGGTGCGCCTCCAGGATTCGTTGGATTCGAAGAGGGTGGCCAGTTAACCGAGAAGGTTCGCCGCAAGCCATTCAGTGTTGTTCTGTTCGATGAGATTGAAAAGGCTCACCCAGACATCTTCAACTCACTGCTTCAGATTCTTGAAGAAGGACGTCTAACCGACGGCCAGGGTCGAGTAGTTGACTTCAAGAACACCGTGATCATCATGACCACGAACCTTGGAGCAAGAGACATCTCTAGAGGTGCTATGGGCTTTAGCCTTGAGGGCTCAAGCGAGAACGACTACCAGCTGATGAAGGCCAAGGTCAACGAAGAACTAAAGCGCAACTTCAGACCAGAGTTCCTAAACCGTGTTGACGAGACAATCGTCTTCCCGCAGCTGACTCAGGTCGAGCTACTTCAGATTGTGGAGCTGTTCATCAAGCGTCTTGCTACTCGCTTAGAAGAGCGTGACTTGACCCTGGAGCTTTCCTCAACTGCCAAGGAGCGCTTGATGGAGATTGGCTTCGAGCCAGCCCTGGGTGCTAGACCGCTACGCCGAGCTGTTCAGCGAGAAATCGAAGACAAGATCAGCGAGCAGATTCTGCAGGGAGAGCTAAAGAACTCAAGCCACATCAAGGTTGACTTTGTTGGTGGCGAGTTCGTATTCACGAGCAAAGTGCGTGAAACCATAGCTCAAACCGCCTAGCATTTGTTAGATGGAAGCAATCAAGGTCCGTCCAGCGCGGACTAGGGACATCAACGCAATCGCTGACCTTTGTGGTCCGCTGATTCAATCTCGTGTGCTCCTTGGTAAAGAGCGCGTTGAGCTTTATGAATCTGTCCAGGAATTTGTTGTTGCCGAAGATGCTTCCGGAAAAGTTGTTGCCTGCGGAGCACTGCACGTTATGTGGGAAGACTTGGGCGAAGTAAGAACTGTTGCCGTCGATCAGGCTCATCAAGGTAAGGGAGTCGGCAAGCAGATTTTAGAACACCTGCTTGGTAAGGCGAAAGAACTTGGACTCAAGAGGATCTTCTGCCTGACTTTTGAAGTTGATTTTTTCAAGAAGATTGGATTCGAGCCAATTTCTGAAACTCCGGTTGACCCAGACGTTTACGCTGAGCTGGTTCGTTCAAACGACGAAGGTATCGCCGAGTTTCTTGATTTAGCAAGGGTGAAGCAAAATACTTTGGGCAACACCCGCATGCTTAAGCTGATCTAGCAACTCCCAAACCTAAAATTAGAGGCATGTCCCAGATGCCTAGATACTCAAGAAGACCATCCCCAGAAGTTTTTCGCCGCCGCCGCATTGCGGCCGCCGTTATCTTGGCGCTGTTCATGGCCTTGGTTTGGGCGGGGGTGAACGCCGTCTCAACTTGGCTTGGCGGTTCAAACACCGCTCAGGTTCAGCTACCAGATGGAATGTCTGAATCGAGCGTTGTTGTTGAGTCAGGCGAGATGTGCCCACCGGGAACTGTCGTGGTCGAGGCACAAGTTGGAAACTCTGCAGGTCAGACCGCAACGGCATTTAGCGCAGAAGAAATTCCACACATCTGGTTTACTCTGACAAACACAAACTCTGTTGACTGCACCTTCAACGCAGGTGCCAAGGTTCAGTACTTCACAATCCAAAGTGGTGACCAGGACATCTGGACATCGGCTCAGTGTTCTAGAGATTCCCTCGAGGACAGCAACATCGTTTTGCCTGCGGGTGAAACTATGGCCAGTGCTCCATCTCCTTGGGAGAAAGTTTTCTCTAGCGATTCGGGTTGTGGAGCTGACCAGGCTCCGGTTGTGACCGGGGGAGCAAGCTA
>JBJOKH010000013.1:0-3078 GCA_046046195.1 Actinomycetota bacterium
GACGATGTAATGAAAAGCTGGGACGCGCACAAAATGAAGGAAAAACCTGAGCGCCAAAGCGTGCTTGATGGAATTCCTAGTTCTCTTCCTGCACTTCTGCTGGCTGACAAGGTAATTGGCAAAGCACAAAAGCTTGGAGTCCTTGAGTCGGAAGCGGCGCCAGCATTTGAGTTAGCCGACGAAGAGCAGCTAGGTGGTTTACTGCTGGCTCTGGTGCTATCTGCCAAACAGCAGGGTCTCGACTCAGAAAGAGCGCTTCGTGAAACGCTTCGTGAGCTACAGGTGGAGATTCGTTCCTTTGAGCTAAGCGATGACTTTGATGCCGGAGTAGTTGGCAAGGCTTAAGCCAACAGGACCACAGGTATCCAAGCTTTTTTGCTCTGGTCTGCCAGACTTAGTAAATGGCCTCGCAAATCAATCCTCCGCGCGGAATGCGGGATTTTCTTCCAACGGAAAAACAGTTCCGCAATGATTTGCTCTCGAAGATTGTTGGCAGCTATGCCTCTCACGGGTTTCAGGAAATTGAAACCCCAGCTTTGGAGGCAATTGAGCGCCTAAGTTCTGGTGACGGCGGCGACAACGAGAAATTGGCCTTCAAAGTACTAAAGCGCGGTGAGGAATTGGACCAAGCTCTTGAGCAAGGTTCTGAAGAGCTTTCTGATTTGGGGCTGCGTTACGATCTAACCGTTCCGCTGACGAGGTACTACGCAACCAATCAAGCAAAATTACCAAAAGTTTTTAAGGCCATTCAGACCGGTCCAGTATGGAGAGCAGAGCGCCCGCAGAAGGGTCGGTACCGCCAGTTTGTCCAGTGCGACATCGACATCATTGGTGATGAAACCGGCTTCGCCGAAATTGAATTGCTAAACGCGAGCCTAAGAGCTCTAGAGGCTATTGGAATTTCAGATGCCAAGGTACGCGTGAATCACCGAGCACTACTTTTGAAGTCAATCTCTGCCTTAGGTGTTGGGGAGGCGGATTATTCAAGAGCGATGATTACTATCGACAAGCTAGACAAGATTGGCATCGAAGGCGTTGCTCAAGAAATGAACGAGCGATTTGGTGTTGATGTTTCAAAGGCAACTGCGGCATGGCTTGCTAACGTCGATTCAAATGTCAGCGTTCCGAGTGAACTCCAAGAACTATTTGATTCGATTGAAAGAGTCCATCCTGGAAAACTAAAATTCGATCCCACACTGGTTCGAGGAATGGGCTATTACACCGGAACCATTTTTGAAATCGAGCACCCACAATCAGGCTCCTCAATCGGAGGTGGTGGACGCTACGACGGAATGGTAGGGAAGTGGCTCGGCACGGACGTTCCAGCTGTTGGAATTTCGATTGGATTCGAGCGTGTAGCTGAACTCGTGGTGAGCCATTCTTCTGACGCAAAGTCTCTTGTGCTGGTTTTTGAAGAAGGACAGATACAGGCTGCCCTAGCTGTCCAGGCAGAGGCAATTGCTGCTGGCTACCTAGTGAGACTTGAGCCAAAGCCCAAGAAGCTAAACACTTTGCTGGACTCTTTGAAAGAGCAGGGTTTTGGGCACTTTGCTTTGCTCGAAGACGGACAAGCTGGCCTAAAGGGCCTAAACATCAAGCCAATTGGCTAGGGTCAACCGCACCCAAACTAAACTAGATCTAGAGCTAACGACGATGTTTCTTGAGGCCATTCGGCCATATTTTTCAAACCGCTAAGGAGAAACCCCTTGTCACTTATCGAAGCCATTGGCGCCAGAGAGATTCTCGACTCCAGAGGAAATCCAACAATTGAAGTTGAAGTCTTGCTTGACGATGACTCATTCGGTCGTGCCGGTGTTCCATCCGGCGCCTCAACGGGTGCCTTTGAAGCTCACGAATCCAGAGACGGAGACAAGTCAAGATACTTGGGCAAGGGAGTCCAGCAGGCAGTTCTCAAAGTCATCGGTCAGATCGACGAAACCCTCGTTGACTTTGATGCCACAGACCAGCGTCTAGTTGACGAAGCTTTGATTTCACTAGATGGCACCGAGAACAAATCAAACCTTGGAGCTAATGCAATCCTTGGAGTTTCGCTTGCGGTTGCCAAGGCTGCCGCTGACAGCAGTGGCTTGCCGCTTTACAGATACCTTGGCGGCCCAAACGCGCACACCCTTCCTGTACCTCTTATGAACATCGTGAATGGTGGTGCCCACGCCGACAATGGCGTCGACATCCAGGAATTCATGATTGTCCCAGTTGGTGCACCGACATTTTCTGAAGCCGTTCGTTGGGGAGCCGAGGTTTACCACTCACTGAAGTCCCTGCTTCAGTCAAAGAAGCTTTCAACCGGTCTTGGTGATGAAGGTGGATTTGCTCCTGACCTTCCAACCAACCGGGCAGCGCTTGAGTTGATCTCAGAAGCAATTGAGAAAGCCGGATACAAACTTGGAACTGATATCGCGCTGGCTCTAGACGTTGCAGCCACCGAGTTTTACAAAGACGGTAAGTACCACTTTGAAGGTCAAGCCCGCAGTGCTGACGAAATGATTGCGTACTATGAAGAACTAGTTTCCGCATTCCCACTGGTCTCAATTGAAGATCCGCTTGACGAAAATGACTGGGACGGCTGGGCAGCAATGACTGCGAAGCTAGACAACAAAGTTCAGCTAGTCGGCGACGACCTATTCGTGACCAATCCAAAGCGCTTGGCTACCGGCATCGAGAAGAAAACAGCCAACAGCATATTGGTGAAAGTGAACCAGATTGGAACTCTCACCGAGACTCTGGATGCCGTTTCTCTGGCTCAAAAAAACGGGATGACTGCAATCATCTCCCACCGCTCAGGAGAGACCGAAGACACTTTCATCGCGGACCTAGCAGTTGCAACAAATGCCGGCCAGATCAAGACCGGTGCTCCCGCAAGAAGCGAGAGAGTTGCCAAGTACAACCAGCTCATGCGCATTGAAGAGGAGCTGGCTGACGCGGCTTACTACCCCGGGGCAAAAGCCTTCAAAAACTTCCGCTAGGAAAGAAAAATGAGAATCACCAGTCGGCTCAACAGCTACACCTTGACGCTACTGGCGGTTATTCTCATCGGAATCTTTACACTCGCTCCCAGCG
>JBJOKH010000026.1:0-2968 GCA_046046195.1 Actinomycetota bacterium
AAGACTATGTAAAGGTTTATGGCCAGGTTCAGAAGCTGGCTGACTATCGGATTAAGCCGATAGCCAGGGTGATTCATAGCGACACCTTTGAGATGCTGATTGCTCTGGTGATTGTGGTGAACGCAGTTTGTTTAGCCATATTGACTTTCCCCAACATTGATCCAGAAACCCGACAGTTGGTTCTGACACTCGATTATGTCTGCCTTGGCATCTTTGTGGTTGAGCTGATTGTTCGAATGGTTTCCTATGGCAAGAAGCCATGGATGTTCTTCAGAAGTGGCTGGAATATCTTTGACTTTTTGATTATTGCCGCAACCCCAATCTTTGCCGGTCAAACCACCATTCTCCGTTTGCTGCGTATTTTCAGATTGATCAGAATCTTTAGGTTCTTGCCAGAGGTGAGGATTCTTAGCGCTTCGATTGTGAAGTCGATGCGTCCACTGCTGAGCATGTTTGCTCTGATCTGTTTGCTGCTGTTCCTCTATGGCATGGTTGGCACTTACTTGTTTGGTGCTGAGTTGCCAGTTGCCTGGGGAACCATTGGGGCATCGGTGATGAGCTTGGTGATTTTGTTGACACTTGAGAACTTCCCGATTTATCTGGAAGAAGCAATTGCTGTTAATGGGTTAGCTATCCCATTCCTGCTCTCCTATGTCTTCATCATCGTCTTCACGGTCTTGAACCTGCTAATTGGAATTGTTCTCAATGCCATGGATGAAGCAAGAGAAGAAGCCAAGGCTAAGGAAAAATCCCCAGAAGGACTTGAGCTGATCGGTCAGAACGTTGATGAAATCAGCGCCGATGGAGTTGTCACAAATGACGAAATAAAGGCTTTGAGGCAGGAAATAGCTCGCCTACAGAAGCTTCTGGGCGAACAGAATAGACCCTAAGGTTGCTTGCTTTTGATTAGGAGCTTGGCGTAGGGCTGGGCGTTGCAGTTGGCGCAGGTCTTCTAAAAGGAGCCTGCAGGTAGGTGCTGGTGGACCAGCTATCGCTTCCGCCGGCGTTTGAGACAGTGGCTTCACAGGTGAGATACCAGCGAGATGAGACAAGTTGTTCAACTGATTCGTTAAGGGTGATTGTGCTGCCAGAACCCAAGAAATGAGTCTTGGAGTTGTAGCTCGCACCTGCGTACCAATTAACTGTTTGCGTCACGCCGGTTCCTCGAGAAGAGAAGCCTGAGCAAGTTGCCACCGTGCCAAGGTCAGGTGTTCCAAATGAAGGAACCCCGGTGATGGACGGAAATCCAGTTAGAGATGGCCGGGCAGGCATAAGAAACTTGGCGGTAACTCTTACTGCTGTGCTTGCATTGCTGCCGGTGACCTCACACACGTATTCGGTATCTATGTAGCTGGTCGAACTGCTGATCTGAATTGTGGGGTTCGTACTTCCACTTATGTTCCAGGGGGAAGTCCAGCGAATAGAAACCTTTGTCGTGTTAGAGCTCCATGTGCCTGGATTGCATGTTGCGCTTCCGCCTCTCACAAGATTTCCAGAGATAGATGGCTGTACCTCGACTTTAGGAGCAGCTCTGTTGAAAGTTTCTTCGTTTTTCTGCAGGGTAGCGAGTCCGCGAATCAAATCTTTTTCGTAGTAGGAAACCTTGGTGAAGACGGTGGGTAACCCCCAGTTGCAGTCCACTGCACCATAACTAGTAACACCTACCACCATTTTCTTACCTGAGATTGTGGCCATAATCGGGCCACCGGAGTCTCCCGAGCAACCGCCCGCATAAACCTTTTCGGAAGCAATGTATTTCCCGGCTGCAATCATCGTTTTTGAATTAAATGAACTCTTGTAGCGTGAAGTAGCAACCTTGTTTTGGTTCGTGATTACTGCAGTCCTTAGGTAGGTGGGATCCTCATCATTTTGATTAATGCCCCAGCCAAGAATGCGATAGGTCTTCACTCTGTCAACTAGCTTTTGATGCTTGCCAATTGCGTAAGGCATCGGCGTAACAGTGGATGGTTGGGACAGCTTAAGTAAACCAATGTCGTTCACAAACTTTCGATCGCTGTACCTTGGATGCTTCCACACAGCTGAGACTTCGATTAATTCACCAGTCGCATTCATTGTGTCCGAGCCAAGTTGAACGTAGTAAAGGCCGCGATCTAATACGCAGTGTGCGGCAGTCAAGACGATATCTGGTGCTATGAGGCTCCCAGAACAGACTCTTTTTGGGGTCTCCCAGGAATACTCATCTAGGTCAATCCAAATACTGGCTACCCATGGATACTCTGTAGAGGCATCGAGGACTTCCTCGCCGAATACGACTGAGTGTGAGGGTGAGGGAATAGTAAGGAATGCTAAGCATGAAATAAAAGCAAAAAACTTCTTCAATCGAGCCCCCGATCAACCCTTGCCCATTATCTCTGAGCCAGATCTTGTAGTCCAGCACAGAAAAGTTGATCGCCCAGCTCAAATTGTCCTAGGGTGCTTTTAGGGTGGTTAGTGAACCAAGGGGGATAAATGAGAAGAGTTGGTTTTCTAGCAATAACGGTCCTACTGATGGGACTTGGAGTTTCAGCGAGCGCCGATAGCGATCCGTTTCCTGGAATTGCCAGAGGACAAGAAATTCCTGGCACCAGAGTAAGCTCCGCCCCTGGCGAATCCTGGGAATCTTTCAATGCTGGAGCTGGTGCTTCCCACAGCTGTCCAAGTGGTTCGGGCAGAGGAATGGGAACTGATCTTCGCGGAACCACTTCGCAATCCGACGACATTCGCTCTTACTACTGCGTAAAGACTTGGGAAGCGCCTGACACAACTGCCGCTTGGAATGATTTCAACCAAAGAAAAGCTGCTGCACAGGCAGCTGCACAAGCGGAGTCTGCCGCTTGGAATGCTGCGAATCCTGGAAAACAAAAGTGTGTGCAGTGGGGACCGCTAACTGATCCCAACGGCGGTGTGCATCAAGGTGGTGTTTGCGCAAACCCCGTTGAGCTGCCTGAAGGATCACAAGTGCCAAGCA
>JBJOKH010000019.1:0-14558 GCA_046046195.1 Actinomycetota bacterium
TGCGCATGCGAGGTTTCAATCCGTGCTGCTTCACAGCAGCATCACCTGCGAGAAGTGAGATTGTTGCACCATCAGTCAATGGGGATGCGTTTCCTGCGGTTACTCTTCCGCTTGGTCTAAATGGTGTTTTTAGGTCTTTCATTCCCTCAACGGTTGAATCAGGTCTTAGCAGTTCATCGCGGTCGACGACTCTGACGCCTTCAGCTGTGGTTGCCGAGACTGTAATCAAATCTTTTTGGATGTGGCCTTTTTCGTAGGCAGCTGCTGCGCGCTGTTGGCTTCTAACAGCAAATGCATCAGCTCTTTCTTTGGTGAGCTCTGGAAAACGATCGTGAATCTTCTCTGCTGTGTTTCCCATGTTTAGCGCTTCTGGGTTCACAAGCTTTTCGGCCAAGAACCTAGGGTTGGGGTCAGCACCTTCGCCCATTGGGTGTCGACCCATGTGTTCAACACCACCTGCCAACACGACGTCGTAGGCGCCCACGCCAATTGCAGAACCGGTCATCGTGACGGCCGTCATCGCCCCGGCACACATTCGGTCGATTGCAAATCCCGGAACCGATAGCGGAAGTCCGGCAAGAAGGGCTGAGGTTCTACCAATGGTTAGTCCCTGGTCACCGGTTTGTGTGGTGGCGGCAACCGCGACGTCATCGATGGCTTCCTTGGGAAGGTTTGGGTGACGCTCCAGCAGACCAATGATGGACTTGACCATTAGGTCATCTGCTCTGGTGCCCCAGTAGACACCTTTTTCTCCGGCTTTTCCGAAGGGAGTGCGAACTCCGTCAACAAAGTATGTGTTCTGCATTTTTAGGAGTTCGCTTTCTTTAGGGTTTCGCGGCGTCTTGCTTCTGCTCCGAAGGCTAGGTCTGATCTGATCAGTCCTTCGCTAAGTCCAAAGGCATCAACTAGGTCAAGGGCGTGTGGCTTTAGGCGGCCTAACAGCCTGCCGTCGATGTAGTCGGTGATGGCTTCAGCGCGGTGAGAAGTAAGTCTGCCGTTTACCAGGTACCAGGCAAGGTTTTCCTCAAGCAGTGTGAAACCAAATAGGTCTCTCAGCCAAGTCATAACCTTCAGGCTTTCTGGGTTCTGAATTCGCTTTAGAGCTGAGGTAAACGCTTCCCACTGAATCAACTCACCGTGCGCTTTGGCGGCGATGATCAAGTCATTCTGGTGGCGGTTAAATATGCGCTCAGACTCAGCAGGGTCCTTCTTGCCGGAGTGCTTTAGTTCATTGGCTAGGCGAGCAATCATGGTGTGAACGCGGTCGGTCAGAAGCTGGTGCTGGTGCTCCTCGTCACGAACAAATCCAATCGATCTTGCAGTTGATCCAAAGTCGGTGAACTTCTGCGCAAGACCGCGAAGACCTCCGCGGTTGAAGGCAACTTCACCAACTTGCTCAACTACATACTGAGCCAGTGTTCCAAAGTCAGGCGAAGAAAAAGCCTTCGAGTAGTCAGAGAGTAACCGCTTGGCAACCAACTGAAGGAGCACGTTATTGTCACCTTCAAATGTTGCGTAAACGTCTAGATCGGCGCGCAGACCCACCATTCTGTGTTCAGCCATGAATCCTTGACCACCACAAGCCTCACGGCAAGTCTGAATGATCTCGAGCGCGTTCCAGGTTGAAAGTGCCTTGGATGCGGCAGCAACGGTTTCGAGATCGGCACGAGTTGACTCGGTGTCGTTTCTTCCGCTGAAGACTTCGTCGAATTGCTCGAGAAGTTCTAGGTGAGCAAATGCTTGCGCATAAGTTCTTGCAAGAGCCGGAAGCAGTCTTCGCTGGTGACGACCGTAGTCCATCAACACATGCTCTTCTCCGTCTTGCGAAGGGAACTGGCGACGCTCGTTCGCGTAGCGAATAGCGATAGTCAGTGCAACTTTTTGTGCGTTGGTTACTCCACCAGTGATGGAAACTCTTCCCTGCACCAAAGTGCCGAGCATGGTGAAGAATCTTCTTCCCTTTGATTCGATTGGAGAAGAGTAGTTTCCGTTTTCGTCAACTGCGCCGTAGCGATTTAGCAACCAGCGTCTTGGTATACGAACGTTTGCGAAGTGAAGTCTTCCGTTGTCGACTCCGTTGAGTCCACCTTTTATTCCGTCGTCATCTCCGCCAACTCCTGGCAAGAAATTTCCGTTGTCATCGCGAAGTGGAACATAGAACGCGTGCACTCCGTGGTTCTCACCCTTGGTGATTAGCTGTGCAAAGACAACGGCTGCTTTTCCGTGAAGAGCTGCGTTTCCGATGTAATCCTTCCAAGCGTGACGACTAGGAGTGTGAATTACAAATTCTTGAGTTGCTTCGTCATAGGTTGCGGTGGTTCCAATGTTTGCAACATCGGATCCATGACCGGTTTCGGTCATTGCAAAACAACCTGGTGTTTCTAGATTGATAACGGTTGGAAGAAGTTCTTTGTGGTGGTCTTCATCGCCTAAGTACAAAATGGCAGCGCCAAACAATCCCCATTGCACGCCGTACTTAATCTGAAGAGAGGGGTCAGCAAGAACTAGTTCTTCAAAGACTGTGAGAGAGCCTCCGGGATCTGCGTTTCCGCCAACTACTTTGGGGAAACCGTAGGTAGTTGCACCTTCTCTAACCAGAATTCTTAGTTGGTTGAGCACCCGCTCGCGGTGGTCGTGGTGGCTAAGTCCTGGGACTTGCCACATCTCCGGCATCTCGCAGATCTTCCTGGTGGCAAGGCGAATGTCTTTCCACTTACCCAGCAGCATTTCGCCAACTTGGGCAACGTCGACTTTTGGTAACACTTCGCTTTTCATTCCGCACTCCTTCGTGTCGGTCTGATTGTAAGCACCGCTATTTCACTGGGGTTAGTGGGTTCTAAAAGTCTGTAACTAACCACAACAGGCGGAAATTGGCCTATTTGTTCTTTGTAGGTTACATACAAAAAACTTGGGGTTTTCTTGGAAGGCTAATTGCCCTCAAATTCGACCGGTTGCTTGGAAAGGTAGCTTTCCATTGCCTTCCTGGCGTCATTGCTGGCCGCAAGGCGAGCAAGTCTCTTGCCAACGAATTCATCTTCGGCCGCCTCGTCGGTTAGGGATGCTCTGGCAGAAGCCAGAGTTGCCTGAACTGCAAGCGGAGCTTGCGCAGCAATCTTGTTTGCAATCTCGAGTGCTCGATCAAACTGAGCACCCCTAGCAACTACTTCTGTGACGATTCCTAAACGGTGAGCTTCTTGAGCATTGAACTTTTCTCCAGTTAGTAAATATTTCATGGCGTTTGACCAGCCAGCAGATCTTGGCATGCGCTTCGATGCTCCACCAAAGGGAAGTATTCCTCTAGAAACTTCCAATTGCGAAAACACTGAGTCATCAGATGCAATTACAACTTCGCTGTTGAGTGCAAGCTCAACACCGAGTGTGAAACAGGTTCCCTGAATTGCAACCACAACCGGTTTCGAGCAAGACCTGGTTTGAATCCCCCACGGATCAATCCCGCCTTCAGAAACTAATGAGAGTCCTTGCGCATTTAGCCTCGGTGCAACATCTGCTAAGTCGAGACCTGCCGTGAAGTGATCTCCAACTGCATAAACCAGACCGACTCGAAGGTTTGGATCAGCATCGAGTTTGCCGTAGGCAGCGGAGAGTTGTTCAAGCAGCTCCATGTCCGCGGCGTTGAATTTGTCGGCGCGATTGAAGCCAATAAGAAGTACGTGGCCTCGTTGCTCAACTAAAACTTTTGGTTCGCTCATGCGTATAACTTTAGCGAGGCAGGTTTGCTTCGATGAGCGCGATGATTTCAGGGGAGTCGGGCTTCACGGTAGGGCGGAAGCGGTGAATGGTTCCGTTAGGAAGAACCAAAAACTTTTCGAAGTTCCAGGCAACCGGTCCTGCAAGTCCTGCGCCGTCTTTGGTCTTTGTGAGAACCTTGTATAGCTCGTGAGCGTTTTTGCCATTGACCTTTACCTTCTCGGTCATCGGGAAGGTGACTCCCCAGGTGGTGGAGCAGTATTCGGAAATCTTTTCTGAGTTGCTAAGTTCCTGAAGGAATTGATTGGAAGGCATACCTAGAACAGTGAAGCCGCGGTCGGCGTACTTTTTGTGCATAGCCTCGAGCGCTTCATACTGCGGTGAAAGTCCGCAGCGAGAGGCTACGTTTACTACTAGGACGACCTTGTCGGAAAAGTCGCCGAATTTAGCCTTCTGGCCATTTAGCATGGTGAGCTCTAGGTCTTTGATTGTCATTTACTGATTCTAAGTCGCTTCAGGGGTAGATTTATCTAGCTATCCAAAGCCCTAAGGAAAAGGCCCTTCTTGCATATCGCACTGTTCATGGATCAGCATCCGCACTCCCTGGGTGGGGTTCAAACCTCCGTGATGCTTCAGAAGAAGTATCTGAACCGCAATGGGGTCAAAGTCACCATCTTTGCCCCCAAGTCCAAACGCATGGTCTTTGACCCGGACATCAAGGTGGTTCCTTCCAGCTACCCATCAATCGGGCGCGAATACTCCGTTGTTTGGTCACTGCGCAAAGCGGCAAAGTTTTGTCAGAAAGAGTACGAGTCGGAGCATTTTGACTTAGTACACCTGCAGGGAGACTTTGCAGCAGCAAGTCTTGCCATTGAACTTGCCAAGTCCAGAAACCTGCCACTTGTTTACACTTCCCACACCAACATCGATGTCATGGCGAACAAGCTAATCGGTAAGCCGCTCAAGATCCTTTTCTTGCGCTTTTCCACTTGGCAGCACGCCCACTTCCTAAACATCCCTAACCGGCCCAAGGTTTGGACGGCCTTTGACTACATGGCCTTTGTACACAGAAGCGTCGACAAGGTAATCGCTCCCTCCAAGCACTTCGCGCAACTGTTGAAGGACAAAGGTGTTGCTAAAGAGATTGAAGTCCTGATCACAGGTGTTGACGATGACTTGCTGTCTAATGTCAAAAGAACCAAGCCGGTTCCCCAAAAGCCCGTGCGGTTTGTCTGGGCAGGACGAATGCAGCCGGAGAAGCGAATTCTTCAAACCATCGAGGCTTTTGCTAGAGCAAAAGGAAAACCGACTTTGCGAATCTATGGCTTTGGCCCCTTGGAAAGAGCGGCAAAGAACCTGGTTCGAGCACGTGGTCTTTCCAAGCGAGTGAAGTTTCGCGGCAAACTCCCTCACAAAGAGATTCTTCAGGTATTTGCCGATGCCGACGTCGTGATGCAAACCAGCATTGGTTTTGAAACTCAAGGGCTTACCGTTTATGAAGCAGCGGCCGTTGGAACTCCAACATTGCTTTGCGATCCAAAGATTGCAGCTGAGCTTCCTGGAAATAGTAACTGGTTAGATGATTCTGGTTCCATCGAAGGTCTAGCTAAGACCATCCGGCTTGCAACCAAGGAAATCTCAGAAGGTCAAACCAAGCGCGAAACGCTTGCCAACAATAAGTGGCTTTTCCAAAGCGAGATAAGCAAGAAAACAATTGCTTTGTATCAGGAGATGATTAGGCAGAAGGCTACTTCAGGTTCTCCACGTAGGTGAGAATCGCCCTGGCCTTTGAGGCTGCCGTTTCAATTAGCGGCGTGACTGTTAGTAGAAGTGCTGGGTCAGTAGTTAGAGTTTCTGGATCCCACTGTCCGAAGTTTTCACCCATATCGACCATGGCGTTTCCAAAATCTTCCATCAGGTATTCGTAAGTTGGATCGCCACACTCTTTGGCGGTCAGCAAGCGTTCACCGATTCTTAAGTACTCAGGTCCTGAATCGCGAACGGTCTGAATAGCATTTGCCATTTCGTCTGCGTTTTCAGCAAGAGACGCAAATCCGATTGCACCGGTGGTTGTTCCAACCAAAGCATCCGCTTCTGTAACAACAGTTAAAGTGTTTGCTTTGTCGATTTCGGAAACTTCACCGGTTAGGCAAAAGTCATTCTGAGAGGTGTCTTCTTCAACCTGCATCGACGCAATTGTGTTGTTGACGAAGTTGATGCTCGAGTTAATCCAAGTGTTGCCACCAAAAACCGCGTTGCCAGCAACGCTAACCACTGCAAAGGTTCCAACAAACCAAACCCAGGTTGGAAGTCCCTTGGATTTCTTTTTGGGTTCTTGCGGCGGTTGCTCTGTCATGGCTTTAAATTCTTTTCCTGTTCGGCGAAATTCAATTCTATAAACCGGGTCGGTTTAACTGGCCGCGTATAGCTCTTGAACGAAAACTGGTTTCTGCAGCTTTCCTTCAACGCCTTGGTTGATTGTCTTTACAGTTGCAGCTTCGTTGTGGATCATCCAGAGTTCTCTTGTTGTCCAGGCCTCAACAAAGACCAAGTTGCCGTTTACCTCGTCGTAGAGGTCGTAGTACTCACAACCTGGTTCGGTCCGGACGATTTTGGCTTGCTCCAGCAAAAGCTGCCTGATTTCTTCTCGAAACTCAGGCTTTGGTTCAAAGGTGGCAATCACTGTGCAAATGGTCATGGGATAAGTATGTAGCGGGTCGCGGAGCCGGCTAGCAATAGACTTGGACCAGAACAAACTCTGAGAGTTTTGGGAGAGTGCCATGAGCAAGAGCTGGACATTGCTTAGCCACCACGCGCACCTACTTCTTGCCCTGGATCGAGACCCCGACTACACAATCGACAAACTGGCACAGATTCTCGGAATTACCTCTAGGTCAGTAGTGAACCTGATCAATGATCTGGTCGATGATGGCTATCTTTCCAAGACCAAAGATGGCCGGAATAACCACTACGAAATCAACAAAAAAGCCCCGCTTAGGCACTCAACCAGCCGAGGCAAAACCGTTGGAGAGCTGATTTCCGCCCTTGGCGAGTTGGGCTAGACCTTAGACTCAACCCCAACTAAACTAGAACAATTATTCAGGAATTCCCTTTCTAGCTTAGGAGACACTTGAACGTCCCACTCTGGCTCTGGTTTGCAGTACTAGGCGTCATCTTGGTGATGCTTGCCATCGACTTGTTTGCCCACCGCCACGCAAAAGTAATCGAGTTCAAAGAAGCTGCCGCTTGGTCGCTGCTATGGGTCACCCTGGGTGTTGCCTTCGGTGTCTACATCTGGATGGAATACGGTTCAGAGTTTGGACAGCAATACTTCTCGGGATTCATCATCGAGAAATCCCTTGCCATCGACAACGTTTTCGTATGGGCGTTGATCTTCGCAGCCTTCTCAGTTCCGCGTGAATACCAGCACAGAGTGCTGTTCCTGGGTGTTCTTGGTGCGTTGGTTTTCCGAGGCATCTTTATAGCCCTTGGCTACGGACTAATCAACAGCTTCGGCTGGATCCTATACATCTTCGCCGCCTTCCTAATCTGGACCGGTGTTCAGATGATGATCAAGCGCAACGAACACATGGATATAACTAAGTCCAGATTCTTGAAGTTTGTCCAAAAGAGAGTTCCGTCAGTCAACAAGTACTACGGTCAGAAGTTCTTCGTTCGAATCAATGGGGTGTTGCTAGCAACACCACTGTTTATTGTTCTTGCGCTAGTTGAGTTCACCGACATCATCTTTGCGGTTGACTCGATTCCGGCAATCTTCGCGGTTACCAATGAACCGTTCCTGGTTTTCACCGCTAACGCATTTGCAATCCTGGGTCTTCGCGCGATGTACTTCTTGCTCGGTGACCTAATGCACCGTTTCGTTTATCTCAAGATTGGTTTGTCATTCATTCTGGTTTGGGTTGGCGTAAAGATGCTCATCAACGTAGCTCTTGATTTCAAGATGCCAACACTTATCTCTTTGGCAGTGATTTTTATCGTCATCACGATTTCGATTGTTGCTTCGCTGATAAAGACAAAGGGTCAAAAAGCTCACGAGGTGGAAGTTGAGAACAAGCAGGTTTTCGAATTCGCTACCGAAGAAGAGATGAAGGCCTTGGCTAAAGCTTCGAGAAAGAAGTCCACCCAATAAATGTTCCTTGACGCCGCACTGACAAACGTCACATCGATTCCGGTGCTGGCGTTTGTCTTGGGGCTCTTGGCTGTTGCAATAAAGTCTGACCTTCGACTACCCGAGGCTCTGTATCAGGGAATCTCGATTTACCTGTTGTTTGGCATCGGACTTAAAGGTGGAGTTGCTCTTTCAAAAGCTAACTGGTCCGAAGTTGCTTTACCGATTGTTGGAACCTTAGCTCTTGGAATCGTGATTCCGGTTTTGGCCTTTTGGGTCATCGGGAAAATCACCAAGTTGGATACCGTCAACCGCGGAGCGCTTGCCGCGCACTATGGATCAACATCGCTTGTGACATTCTCGGCCGCGCTTATCTTCCTTGATTCACAAGCTGTTGCCTACGAAGGTTTTGTGACAACGCTGTTGGCAATTCTTGAGATCCCAGGAATTGTTGTTGGATTGCTGCTTGCAAGTAGGGGATTGGGTCGAGGACTTAACTGGGGTGAATCGCTCAGAGAAATTCTCACCTCAAAATCCATTGTTCTTCTAGCTGGTGGATTGGTTCTTGGTTTCATTACCGGTGAAAATGGCTACGCAAGAGTTGAGCCTTTCTTTGGTGGGCTTTTCACTGGTGTGCTGGCGCTGTTCTTGCTCGAGATGGGAATCGTGGCGGGCAGAAGATTGCCTGATGTTAAAAAAGCAGGAGCTGGACTTGTCGCATTCAGTCTTGGTTTCCCGCTGGTTGCTGGAACGATGGGTGTCTTCGTCGGTGAGATCACTGGACTAAGCCTCGGTGGTTCGGTTGTGCTTGGCGTACTTGCCGCCTCGGCTTCTTACATCGCAGCTCCTGCAGCTGTGAGGCTTGCGCTTCCTGAAGCTAGCCCTGGCGTATACCTGACCGCGTCGCTTGGAATTACGTTCCCGTTCAACCTGATCTTTGGAATCCCGATTATGTTTGCTCTGGGGAATCTATTGGAGGTGTTGGGCTTTTGAAGTATTCAGCTAGAAAGCTACTTACGGTTGTTTGTGAAGCGGCTCTTGAATCAAGGCTTATCAGAGACGCTATGGCTCTTGGTGCTAAGGGATACACCATCACCGACGCTCACGGAGCAGGGCCCAGAAACCAAAGAAATGGTGATCTCGAAGGTGGCAACATCCGGATTGAAGTAATCGCCGATGAGCCAACCGTACAAAAGATTGTTGAAAAACTAGAGGCTGAGTATTTCCCACACTACGCAGTTAGTTGCTGGGTTAGCGATGTTCAGATCCTACGCGAAGACCGCTACTGATCCTTTTCGTCTTTCTTGGGCTGAACCGACCAAACCCAAGCAGCCAACCCTCCTAGGGAAATAACCGTCACCGCCAAAATCACAAGAAATGTGTTGTCGCGGTAAGAGTCATAGAAGTAAACAACGCTGAAGAACACTGCTAGGTAGCCAAGCAGGATTCGGCGGTTACGCATTTTGAAAGGTCACCTAACTGGTAGCTAGAAAAGGGTCTCTGGTTCTACAACAACTTCTTTGATTAAATCCGGCCCGCTGTTCTTTATCGAGTTGATAGCATCCGATACTGTCCAAAAGCGCAAATGGGCATCTGGCTGAAAGTTGTCAAACAGTGCTCGAACCTTTTGAACATCCTGCAAATTCGGATCCATCCACGTCTCCCAACGATCCTTCGGCAAGAACATCGGCATGCGGCTGTGTACGGTAGCTAATTCACCAACAGCATCTCTTGTGATGATAGCGACACTGCTTTTTACTTGACCATCTGGTGCAACCCACTGATCCTGAATTCCAGCGAAGACCAGCATCTTGTCATCATCCCTGGAGATGTAGACCGGCTGTCTTGGTTTGTATTTGCCTAGTTCAGTTGCCCATTCGTAATAGCCGGTAGCAGGAACTAAACAACGGGACCTGCGGAAAGCATTTTTGAAAGTTGGCTTTTCGTGAACGGTTTCGGACCTGGCATTGATTGCAGCCGATTGGCTTCGCAGGGCTTCAGTTGCGTTCTTACTCCAAGGAGCAATTAGTCCCCAGGATGCAATTTCAAGATTCTCACCTTTGACTATGTATACGTCTTGGGTTGGCTTGATGTTCCAGTCGAACGGTAGCTCTCGGTTCGGTAAGCCCTTGAGTCCAAACTCGGCGACCATGTCGTTGAGCATTTCTTCCATCGCAAAGCGGCCGCACATGATTTAAATCTAGGGCTTCACAGCTAAAGAAAAACTCCCCCTATTTCTAGGAGGAGTTTTCTATTTGTGGAGACTAGGGGGGTCGAACCCCTGACCCCCTGCTTGCAAAGCAGGTGCTCTACCAACTGAGCTAAGTCCCCATTTTGGAAATCTCAAGTGACTTGAGGCTTCCTGGTGGGCCTAGGAGGACTTGAACCTCCGACCTCTTCATTATCAGTGAAGCGCTCTAACCACCTGAGCTATAGGCCCAAAACAGCCTCCCTGAGTCTAATGCATCCAAAATCAATGCTCAAACCCAGTAAAAGCCCAGGGTGAATCTGTTTAGTTGTTTGTAAAGCTAACGGCAATACCGCCTGTGATCTTGCCAATCACGTTGAAGATCATCGCGTAGATGCCCGCAAGGACAGTTCCGAGGATGACATTCACAATCGCCAGTGTGCTGGCAAAAGACATAACTCGAGGCAATGAAAGTTCCTGCTCGATGTCGACTCCGCCGTCACCGAAGACACCTGAAAGAAGCGAGTTCAGGGAGGCGAAGAGTCCGATCTGACCCACGACAAACCAAAGTGCAAAGAAACCAACCAGTGTTGCGACACCGGCTGCAACCGTGATGAAAAAGCCTGCCTTAACCGCTGACCAAACCTCGATCTTGACTAGCTTTAGCTGAACCTGCTTCTGGGCAGGGGCGGGACGGTAACCGAACCTAGATTTCTTTGCCGGAGCATCACTCATTCTTCTGTTGCACCTTCCAAATTGCGCTCTGAATTCTTTGCGAGTCCAATAACAGAATCAGCCTCATCGAATCTGGCAAAAACCACACCCATGGTGTCCCGGCCCTTGGCCGGAACCTCACTGACAGCTGACCTGACAACTTTACCGCTAGCTAGCACAACTAGCACCTCGTCAGATTCGCTACAGATAATTGCCCCCACCAAATCACCGCGTTTTTCCGCCAACTTGGCAACTTTTATGCCCAAACCACCCCTATTTTGAGGTCGGTACTGATCCACCGCGGTTCGCTTGGCGTAGCCACCTTCGGTGGCAATAAGCACGTAGGAGTCAGCGATGTCGTTGATGACGGTGGCCGACAGCAAGAAGTCATCCTTACGAAAGTTCATTCCGATGTTGCCAGAAGTATCTCTTCCCATTGCGCGAAGTGATTTCTCGGATGCGGAGAACCTGATTGACATTCCCTTGCGTGAAACAAGCAACAGGTCATCGGAGTTTGAAACCAGCATCGCGGAAACTACCTCGTCATCACCTTTTAGTTTGATGGCGATGATTCCACCCGAGCGCGGGGTGTCGTAGGCCTCGAGTGCTGTCTTCTTAACCAAACCGCTTCTGGTTGCAAGAACCAGGTAAGGCGCCTTGCTGTAATCCTTGATGTCCAAAACAGATGCAATTTGTTCATCGGGTTGCAGCGCTAGCAAGTTAGCAACGTGCTGACCCTTTGCGTCGCGCCCGGCTTCTTGAACCTCGTAGGCCTTCGCGCGATAGACGCGACCCTTGTTTGTAAAGAACAGAAGCCAGTGGTGAGTGGTTGTGACGAAGAAGTGTGACACCACATCGTCGGCTCGAAGAGATGCTCCCTTAACACCCTTGCCGCCGCGGTGCTGGCTTCGGTAGTTGGTGCTCTTGGTGCGCTTGATGTATCCACCGCGAGTGACAGTGATGACCATCTCTTCTTCTGGAATTAGATCTTCGGTTGATACGTCGTCGTCTCCACCAGCTTGCAGGGCAGTTCTTCTTTCGTCACCGTGACGAGAAACAACTTCAGAAAGTTCTGCCTTGATAATCTCGCGCTGCTTCTTAGGAGAGGCAATGATGGACTTGTATTCCTTGATTTCAAGTTCCAACGCCGCAGCTTCATCGATAATCTTCTGACGCTCAAGAGCCGCAAGCTGTCTGAGCTGCATGTTCAAGATTGCTCGAGCTTGCAGCTCATCAATCTTGAGCAGCTTGATTAGGCCGTCCTTGGCATCGTCAGCTGTTGCGCTCTTTCGAATAAGGGCGATGACTTTATCTAGTGCATCGAGGGCCTTTAGGTAGCCGCGCAGAATGTGCGCGCGTTCTTCGGCTTTTTTGAGTCTGAAGTTTGTTCTTCTAACAATGACGTCAACCTGGTGGTTGACCCAGTGCGAGATGAAGCCATCTAGAGAAAGTGTTCTTGGAACACCGTCAACTAGGGCCAACATGTTGGCCGAGAAGTTTTCGCGCAGCTGGGTGTACTTATACAAGTTGTTTAGAACAACCCTTGCAACTGCATCCTTCTTTAGAACAATCACCAGACGCTGTCCGGTGCGACCAGAGGTTTCGTCACGGATGTCGGCAATGCCTGTGATCTTGCCTTCCTTGACTAGCTCGGCGATCTTTTGAGCCAAGTTGTCAGGGTTTACCTGATATGGAAGTTCGGTTACAACAAGGCAAGTTCTTCCCTGGAGTTCTTCGACGTTGACGATTGCTCGCATCTGAATCGAACCGCGGCCGGTTCGGTAGGCGTCTTCGATGCCGCGCTTGCCGATGATTTCGGCACCGGTTGGAAAATCTGGACCCTTGATGCGCTGCATCAAAGCGGTCAGAAGTTCTTCTTGGCTAGCATCTGGGTTCTCTAGGAACCAGATTGCACCCTCTGCTACCTCGCGAAGGTTGTGGGGTGGGATGTTGGTTGCCATACCAACGGCGATACCGATTGATCCGTTGACCAGAAGGTTCGGAATTCTTGAAGGAAGGATGGTTGGCTCTTGGGTTCTGCCGTCGTAGTTGTCCTGGAAATCAACGGTTTCCTCGTCGATGTCGCGAACCATTTCCATGGCAAGCGGTGCCATTTTGCACTCGGTATACCTAGGAGCAGCAGCTGGGTCGTTTCCTGGGGAACCAAAGTTTCCCTGACCTAGAACCAGCGGATAGCGAAGGTTCCAAGACTGAACAAGTCTTACCAAGGTGTCATAGATAGCGGTGTCGCCGTGTGGGTGGTACTGACCCATCACGTCACCAACTACACGCGAACACTTTGAGAACTGCTTGTCTGGGCGGTAGCCGCCGTCATACATCGCATACAAAACTCTGCGGTGAACTGGCTTTAGTCCATCCCGAACATCGGGAAGTGCGCGGCCTACGATAACGCTCATCGCGTAATCGAGATAGCTGCGCTGCATTTCGACCTGTAGGTCGACTTGCTCGACGTGATCCATTCGAGGCTCTGGGGTCGGTGTCTTATCTGCCATGGTTTTTTCTCACTCCTAGATATCTAGGAAGCGAACATCCTTTGCGTTCTTTTGAATGAATGATCTTCTAGCCTCGACGTCTTCACCCATGAGGGTTGAGAAGACTTCGTCGGCTAGGGCTGCGTCATCGAGGGTTACCTGGAGCAGGGTTCTTCTTGATGGGTCCATTGTTGTTGCCCAGAGCTCGTCGTAGTCCATTTCACCAAGACCCTTGTAGCGCTGGATGGAGTTTTCCTTCGGAATCTTTTTTCCGGCCTTGGCGCCTTCTTTGAGTTTCAAGTCGCGCTCGGCATCTGAGTAAACATATTCGTGCTCAGCGTTTGACCACTTGATTCGGTAAAGCGGTGGTTGGGCAAGATAAACGTAACCGTGTTCGATAAGTGGTCTCATGTAGCGGAAGAGCAGTGTTAGTAGCAGTGTGCGAATGTGTTGACCGTCAACGTCTGCGTCAGCCATCAAGATGCACTTGTGATATCTGATCTTCGAAACATCAAACTCTTCGCCGATGCCGGTACCAAAAGCTGCGATGAGAGCTTGGACTTCGGTGTTGGCAAGCGCGCGATCAAGTCTTGATTTTTCAACGTTCAGAATTTTTCCGCGCAGTGGCAAGATCGCCTGGTGTTCGGGATCTCTTCCACTAACTGCAGAACCACCTGCCGAGTCACCCTCAACGATATATATTTCTGAAACTACTGGGTCGCGCGAAGAACAGTCACGAAGTTTTCCTGGCATACCGCCGGATTCCAAAAGACCTTTTCTTCTGGTTGCTTCTCTTGCTTTTCTAGCTGCCATTCTTGCCGCTGCAGCTTGAATTGCTTTTCTAACAATTTCTTTTGCTGACTGAGGATTGCGCTCCAACCAGTCACCCAATTGGTCGTTCACTATTTTTTGGGTGAAGGTCTTGGCCTCGGTGTTTCCAAGTTTGGTTTTTGTTTGACCCTCGAACTGTGGTTCGGAAAGCTTGATTGAGATAACTGCGGTTAGACCTTCTCGAACATCGTCACCGGATAGGTTTTCGTCTTTTTCCTTCAACAGGTTGTTTGACCTGGCGTATTTGTTGAGCAGAGAGGTGATGGCTGTTCTAAAGCCCTCCTCGTGGGTTCCACCCTCGTGGGTATTAATGGTGTTCGCGTAGGTGTGGACAGACTCGGTGTAGGCATTGGTCCACTGCATCGCAACCTCAATGGACATGTCCTTCTTCGAGGTTTCTGCCTCTAGCGAGATGATCTCGTCGTGAACTAGCTCGATCTTCTTGGAGGCGTTTAGGAATTCGACGTAATCAACCAATCCCCTGGTGTATTTGTAG
>JBJOKH010000045.1:0-2914 GCA_046046195.1 Actinomycetota bacterium
GGTTCCGTAAGTGATGTCGGCTAGATACTGCTCTCTTCTCTCAGCTGGTTCCTGGCCTGAAAGAATGCAACCGGTTGTCATTCCAAGTGCTCGGAAAACACGGCTCATAAGTTCTGACTGGTAGCCGGCTAGGTAATCGTTGGTGGTAACAACGTGAACACCGCGTCCAGCAATTGCGTTTAGGTAAGCAGGAAGTGTTGCAACCAGAGTCTTACCTTCACCGGTTTTCATTTCTGCGATGTTGCCTAGGTGAAGTGCAGCACCACCCATGATCTGAACGTCAAATGGTCTAAGTCCAATTGTTCTCGTGGAGGCTTCGCGAACGGCTGCGAAGGCTTCGGGAAGCAGGTCATCCAGCGACTCTCCGTTGGCAAAGCGCTCTCTTAGAACCTTGGTCTCGTTCTTTAGCTCTTCATCTGATAGCTGCTGAAACTCAGGCTCAAGTGAGTTGACCGCGATGGTTAGGGCCTTTAGCTTGGCTAGGACCTTGCCCTCGCCAGCACGAAGAATCTTGTCAAAAATAGACGCCAAAATGCGCTCCAAACCAAATGGGAAGTAATTACTTCAATCTTAGACGATGGTCCGAATCCGCATCCTGGTCGCAAATAACCCCCGAAACTACTGGGATTTGTCCGCTCTAGACTCGCTCACAGCAAGTGCGCCGAGCACCATCGCTCCCCCAGCGGTTAGCACGCGCCAACACTCGATCACTGTCGCGCCCGTTGTGACCACATCATCGACAATGAAGCAGACCTTGTTCGCAACGACTTGGTTTAGGCGCATGCTCCCAGTTAGATTCTGAGTTCTTTCTGGGGCTGATAGTCCAACTTGATCCATTACCTTCTCGCCAGATAACAGTGCATTCATGACTCTGGCGTGAGGCACTTGATTTGCAATAGCTCGAGCAAGCAGAACACTCGGGGTAAAGCCACGACGTGAGTAGTTTCTAGCTCGGCTAGGTGCTGGAACCAAATAGACCGTTTCTGAAAGAATTGTTAGTTCTCGAACTAGCGGCGACATTAGCTCACTAAGCTCTCTGACCAGAGCGAACTGACCCTTGTCTTTGAAGGCGACCAAAAGTTTTGAAACTTCAAGCGAATAGTTGGTTGCGGCAAGGCCTGAAACTGGGCCGCGTTCGAAGCGATGGGGGTTCGGCGTTAAGACTGGTTGACAGGCACCACATAAATTTGGTCCAGCACATTCGCAAACCGCACAACGTGATGGAAAAACTATGTCCAGTAGTCCAGGGGTCTTCACGTACCAATACAACACAGAATTGCCAGGCAACGGTTTCCTTTCAAGGAAACTGTTGAAAACTGTGTTTACTAGTTGATTGCCGTTAGGGCTCGAACCGATTCGCGAATCAGGCTCCAGGTTGAACCGCGGTAGGTGTAAAGGTCACCACTTGAGGTGAGCAAATAGAGCGCACTGTTTGAGCCACCTGCAACCAGCGCTATGGTTCCCTGGACCGCAGAAACTGCCTTCGATGTTCCACCGACGGTAGTCAAGAAAGCATTGGTGAAAACATCAGTTGAATTCACAACGGCAACTGTGACTGCATCGACCCAACTAAGTGCAGATGGGTTGGCAACTTCGCCTGCAATTTCAATGGGCTCGGCAAGTTCAATTGGAGTCCCGGATGGGTTTCTAACAATTGCACTGACTAAGACTCGATTTCGATCTGACCCTGAAACCAGCAAAGCTGCCCTGGTACCTTCGGGTGAAATAGCAAAGGCTCTGACCGATTGGCCGGCAAGCCAAGGGGCAGCTACCGTTGACGCTTTCCCATCAAATGAGATTGCCCTTACAGCTGAAGACCCCTCGAGGGTCAGGCTCCATAGATACTCCTGAGGATCAAAATCAATCGCCACAATTCCAGCTCTTGAATCCACAACCTCGATAGTTGATCCCGGTTGTTCACTACGTGTTCTAATGACCACGCCATCGCTGATGCCTGCAAGCCAACCGGACTCGCGAGATAGAGCTAACTTCGAAACTTCGTACTGCTCAAAGAATTCTTTTCCGGCTTGAAAAAAACTTGGTTCCGTTGAAGTAAGCGATTCCAGCCCTTCCTCGCCAACAAATGCAAGAGGCCTATTTCCTTGAACGTTCGGTTCGTTTTGGCTATCTGTAATCTCCTGCTTCGATCGCTCGATGGAAATGGCAACTTCGGAAACGGCCGGTAGCTGAGAAAGAGTTGCATCCAGCTGGGCCTTCATTAAAGAGCGGTCAGTTCTTGTTGCAACAAGTGCTCTTGCAGTTAGGTCAACCAATGCAACACCGTTTTCTACAGTCACTGCGTCAATCGAGAGTCGGGTACCGCTTGGAATCGCAGAAATAACTGCAGGCTTTAGCCAGTTGCTTGGTCCGCGAAGTAAAGCGTTCGCCAACCTTGTGCCAGTTGCAGCGGTGTTTGGGAACCAGCGAACCTCTGGAACGAGGAATCTTTTTTGTCTATCGAAGAAGTAAACCGAAAAGCTACTGAACACCACATCGAAAACTGGGCGAATCAAAACGGTTGCATCTGGTGCCTTGTTCAATCGCCACTGCGAACCTTCTCGAACAAACGAAAACTCAAGAACCTGTGACGAGCCAGCTGGAACAGCTTCGTATCTACCATCGGCATCGATTCGTCCCGAAACGTCAATCTCGACGGTTGCCACATCGCCCTCTAGAACACTTACCTTTGGGCTTGAGCGCTGTATCAATACTTCCTGGCTTGGGCTCCAGGTGGAACGAATGTTTTCACTCAAAAACTCTCTGGCAACCGCGTAGTCATTTTGCGGACCAGTCCCAGCTGCTAGGAACCCATTCAAGATCTCCACCTGAGTGGCGTCCTCAGTTGGTGATGACGGCGAGTAGTAGAAAGTCTCTTCACCGCTTGCCTGCGTCAGGTCAGGACCAATCCGAACAG
>JBJOKH010000009.1:0-15791 GCA_046046195.1 Actinomycetota bacterium
TGGGCCTAGGAGGACTTGAACCTCCGACCTCTTCATTATCAGTGAAGCGCTCTAACCACCTGAGCTATAGGCCCGTAGAGCAAACAAAACCTTACTAGAGATTGCCCGCTCAAACAAACCCCCACCTAGTTATTGGTGAAGGTGAGAGAAATACCCCCTGAAAGCTTGGCAATAACGTTAAACAAGGCCGCATAAACCGCAGCTAGCGAGGTGGTCAGCACCATGTTCAAAAGCGCCAAGGTGATGGCGGTTCCCATAACCGAGGGAAGTGAGAAGCTCGATGCGAGATCGCCCTCGGCGCCCAGCAGGCTGCTGAAAATTCCACCCAGTGAATTGAGTAGGCCGGAGAAAGTCAAAACCACCCAGAGCAGTAGTGCTCCGACGATGATTCCGATTGCCGCAGCCAGCGAAACAAAGAAGCCTGCTTTAGTGGCAGAGAGAATGTCAATGCCTCTGAGCTTGAGCTTGATCTGCTTGCGCGGCTCAGATGACGTTGCCGCTGTGCGATTAAACAAACTTGCCAATTTAGGCTCCTTCACTCGTCTCTAGATTTCGCTCCGAGTTTTTGGCCAAAGAAAGAACTGCATCCCCTTCTTCGAACCTAGCAAACACTACACCCAAGGTGTCGCGGCCCTTAGCCGGCACCTCAGAAGCAGGGGTTCGCATTACCTTTCCGGAAGCTAATACAACTAGTACTTCGTCCTGTTCGTCAACAATTTCTGAGCCGACCAGATCGCCTCGCTTTTCATCCAGCTTGGCCACCTTGATTCCTAGGCCGCCTCGTCCCTGCACGCGGTATTGGTCAACCGAGGTTCGCTTGGCATAGCCGCCCTCGGTAACAACGAAGACAAAGCCCTTCTTGCCAATCACTCGAGCGGAGAGCAGCTCGTCTCCCTTGCGGAACTTCATGCCTGTGACACCAGAGGTGTCGCGGCCCATTGGGCGCAGGGAGTCGTTGTCTGCCGAGAAGCAGATAGACATTCCTTTTTTGGAAACCAGTAGCAGTCGGTTTTTCTTTTCAACCAGCATCGCGTTGACAACCTCATCGTCTTTGCGAAGCTTGATGGCGATGATTCCGCCAGTTCTCGGGGTGTCATAAAGTTCTAGTTCGGTCTTCTTCACAAGACCAGACTTGGTTGCGATTACGAGATATGGGGCTTGCTTGTAGTCCTTCAGGTCGATTACCTCCACCACTCGCTCGTCCGGTTGGAGTGCGAGCAGGTTGGCAACGTGCTGTCCCTTTGCCTCGCGCGATCCCTCTTGGATCTCGTGCACCTTTGCTCGGTAGACGCGTCCCTTGTTGGTGAAGAACATCAACCAGTGGTGAGTGGTTGAAACGATGAAGTTTTGCACGACGTCATCTGCACGAAGTGAGGTTCCCTTCACGCCCTTGCCACCGCGGTGTTGAACTCGGTAGCTGTTGCTTCTGGTTCGTTTGATGTAGCCGCCGACGGTGAGTGTTACAACCATTCCCTCTTCTGGGATTAGGTCTTCTACTGACACATCTCCATCTGCTGCAACAATCTGAGTCTTGCGGTCATCGCCGTACTTCTCGGTGATCTCAGCCAGCTCGTCGCCAACAATCTTTCGCTGCAGGCTCTCGTCCTTGATGATCTTTTTGTAGCCCTTGATTTCTGCCTCTAGTGCGGCCGCCTCATCGATAATCTTCTGACGCTCAAGCGCTGCGAGCTGGCGAAGCTGCATGTTCAGAATCGCTCTTGCTTGCAGATCATCAATTTCAAGTAGCTTCATAAGACCATCGCGAGCGTCGTCAACTGTTTGGCTCTTGCGAATTAGTTTGATTACCGCATCAAGAGCATCTAGCGCCTTTAGGTAGCCACGCAGAATGTGAGCGCGCTCTTCAGCTTTCTTTAGTCGGAACTTGGTTCGACGAAGAATAATTTCAATCTGGTGATCAATCCAGTGGGTGATGAAGGCGTCCAATGTCAGGGTTCTTGGAACACCGTCCACCAAAGCCAGCATGTTCGCTCCAAAGTTTTCTTGCAGCTGCGTGTATTTGTAGAGGTTGTTTAGAACAACTCTTGCAACCGCATCCTTCTTCAAAACAATGACAAGTCTCTGACCAGTGCGACCAGATGTCTCATCGCGAATATCTGCGATGCCGGTCAGTTTTCCTTCTTTAACCAGCTCTGCGATTCGAAGAGCCAGGTTGTCTGGGTTTACCTGATATGGCAGCTCGGTGACAACCAAGCAGGTTCTTCCCTGCAGCTCTTCAACGGTGACAACAGCTCGCATGGTGATTGAACCGCGACCGGTTCTGTAGGCGTCTTCGATTCCGGATCTGCCAAGAATTTGTGCGCCGGTTGGAAAGTCAGGGCCCTTAACAATTTTTAGAAGCTCCGAGAGAAGTTTCTCGCCAGTTTTGTCTGGGTTATCAAGTGCGAACTTGGCAGCTTCTGCAATTTCTTTAAGGTTGTGAGGCGGGATGTTGGTTGCCATTCCAACCGCAATACCAATTGATCCGTTGACCAAAAGATTTGGGAAACGCGAAGGAAGAATGGTTGGTTCCTGGGTTCTTCCGTCGTAGTTGTCTTGGAAGTCGACAGTTTCCTCATCGATGTCGCGAACCATCTCCATCGCAAGCGGTGCCATCTTGCACTCGGTGTAACGAGGGGCAGCAGCCGCATCGTTACCAGGACCCCCGAAGTTTCCCTGGCCCCAAACCAGTGGGTAGCGCATGTTCCACTCTTGAACGAGGCGAACCAATGTGTCATAGATCGCAGCATCACCGTGCGGGTGATACTGGCCCATCACATCACCAACAACGCGTGAGCACTTAGAGAACTGCTTATCGGGACGGTAGCCGCCGTCATACATCGCATACAAAACTCTGCGGTGAACCGGCTTGAGACCATCTCTAACGTCCGGCAGGGCTCTGCCGACAATTACGCTCATCGCATAGTCGAGATAGCTTCTTTGCATCTCGACCTGGAGGTCGATTTGTTCGATCTTGTCTATCTGATCTGACACTTAGTTCCTCCTAGATGTCCAAGAAGCGAACGTCTTTGGCGTTGCGCTGAATGAAGTTTCTGCGGCTTTCGACATCCTCACCCATCAGGGTTGAGAAGATCTCGTCTGCCAGGGCGGCATCGGCCAGGGTCACCTGCAACAGGGTGCGGGTGGCGGGATTCATGGTGGTCTCCCACAGCTCGTCGTAGTCCATCTCGCCCAGACCTTTGTAGCGCTGGATCGAGTTTTCCTTTGGTAGCTTCTTGCCCTCCTTCTGACCCTTCGCAATCAGCTCATCGCGTTGGGCATCGGAGTAGGCATATTCGTGTTCGACGTTTGACCACTTAATTCGATAAAGCGGAGGCTGCGCCATGTAGACATAGCCGTGTTCAATCAGTGGACGCATGTATCTAAATAGCAGTGTCAGCAAAAGTGTTCTGATGTGCTGGCCATCCACATCGGCATCCGCCATCAAAATGCATTTGTGATATCTGATCTTGTCGACATTGAACTCTTCGCCGATGCCGGTGCCAAATGCGGTGATTAGTGATTGGACCTCGGTGTTAGCCAGAGCCCTATCGAGTCGGGCTTTCTCAACATTCAAAATCTTTCCGCGCAGCGGAAGAATCGCTTGGGTTTCAGGGTCTCTTCCTCGAACCGCTGAGCCTCCAGCAGAGTCACCCTCAACGATATAAATTTCAGAAACCTTCGGGTCTCGAGATGAGCAGTCGCGAAGTTTTCCTGGCATGCCGCCGGATTCGAGCAAGCTCTTTCTTCTGGTTGCCTCCCTGGCTTTTCTTGCGGCCAATCGAGCGGCGGCAGCTTGAATTGCTTTGCGAACAATCTCCTTGGCACCGGTGGGGTTTCTTTCAAACCAGTCACCAAGTTGATCAGCAACAATTTTCTGCACATAGGTTTTGGCTTCAGTGTTACCAAGCTTGGTTTTGGTTTGACCTTCGAACTGCGGTTCAGAGAGCTTTACCGAGACAACCGCGGTCAGTCCCTCTCGAACATCATCACCAGTTAGGTTTTCGTCTTTTTCTTTCAGTAGTCCTTTGTCACGTGCGTACTTGTTTAGCAAAGACGTGATTGCGGATCTGAACCCCTCTTCGTGGGTGCCGCCCTCGTGAGTGTTGATGGTGTTGGCGTAGGTGTGAACACCCTCGTTATAGCCCGTGGTCCACTGCATCGCAACTTCCAAGGACATCTTCTTGTCTTTGGTTTGTGATTCGATAGAAATAATGTCGTCGTGAACTACTTCGACTTTTTTGGCTGAGTTTAGATATCTGACGTAATCAATCAGACCAAGGTCATATTTGTAGGTGTCTGTTTTTCCGTCTCGTTCATCAGTGAGGGAGATTTGTAGACCCTTGTTTAGAAAACACATCTGTTGGAATCTTTGACGAAGAGTCTCGTAGTCGAAGACAACGGTTTCAAAAATTTCTTTGCTGGGCGTGAACTTGATTGTCGTTCCAGTTTTGGTGGTCTTGGTGCCCTTTTTCAGTGGAGCATCGGGAACACCAACGGTGTAGCTCTGAGTCCAAACAAATCCATCGCGGTGAACCTCAACGGAGAGTTTTGTGGAAAGCGCATTCACAACCGAGGCACCAACACCGTGCAGACCACCGGAGACTGAATATCCGCCGCCGCCAAATTTTCCACCGGCGTGCAAAACAGTGAGCACAACTTCCACCGCTGGTTTTTTCTCAACCGGGTGCATGTCAACCGGAATACCGCGACCGTTGTCGCTGACTTTGATGTCGCCGCTTTTTGTGATTGTGACTTCGATGCTGTCGCAATAGCCAGCTAGTGCCTCGTCGACCGAGTTATCTACAATTTCATAAACCAGGTGGTGCAAACCCCTGGGGCCGGTGGACCCGATGTACATTCCAGGTCTTTTTCGAACCGCTTCCAGCCCTTCGAGGACCTGGATGGCTCCGGCGTCGTACTTCTTCTTTGTTTCTGACATATTCAGTTGCTTCCCACTTGGGTTAGCACCACAGAAATGCACTCAAAAAGTGACTGAGATTCGGGTTAGCTAACCCCGTTAGTCTACTCCAAAATCCGCGCCGTTATTGGGCAAAACTACCCATAGGTATCCCTGGGACCCCGTCCTGGAACGCTTCTTGGCCCCTTCTTCCAACTCGGAGCGGAAGGCCCGAAAAAGACCAGATCTCTTACCCCCAGGTCGGGGTATTGCTCTTGAATGCGGGCCAATATTTGGTCCTTTAGGGTTCGGAGCTGGGTCGCCCAGGCGGTCGATCGACACTTGATACTGAGGGTCCCGTTTCTTAGTTCATCTGGCGCTGAGGCGGCAGCGTTTTCGGGACCAACCAGAATATGCCAGTTCAGAAACAGTGATTCTTTATCGACTCTCTTCTGCCAATCAAATTCGCCCAGCAGTTCCTCCACTCCTTCGCCGGCGGAAATGGGTTCGCGTCCTTTTTCAAATGGTTTAGTGCCGCGAGATTTTTCATCACGTCTTTTTTCATCTCTTGTTTTGCGGCCCAGCGACTTCAGGGTTTGCTTGAAAAACTTATCGGCGAGCTCGAAGTTAATCTCCATTTAGCTCGCCTCCCGAAATCGAATATGATGCCGTCCACTCTATTTCAGGCGCCATGCTCGCATCTGCTGCTGTTATCAAAACTTGCTCAAAGCCAAGCACAAATTCCAAGATTCTAGTTCGGCGGCCTGGATCCAGCACCGAAAATACATCGTCAAGTACTACTACTGGGTCGCCGAGCGAACCGTCTTTTAAAAGGGCAGCAACAGCGAGTTTTAGTCCAAGCGCAATAGACCAGGCTTCACCCTGTGATGCTTGCGAGCGCGCGAGCATTGAATCTTTTTCTATCAGCAGCTCATCGCGGTGAGGGCCAACAAGGGTGATGCCGCGTTCGAGCTCCTGCTCTCGTAGTAGCGACATTTTTTCAAGCATTTGCTTTTCAATGTTGCTTTGAGTGATTTCTTCTAATTGCTCTTGGCTGTTTAGCGAGACAAGTCTCAAAGAGATTTTTTCCCTGGCGGGTGAGAGCTTGTTGTAGAAGTCTTGCAGCAGTGGAGATATTTCAGAGATCAATTCGAGACGAGCAATTGTTAGTTTGCTTCCTAGCGATGCAATTTGCTCATCCCAAATGTCAAGGGTTGAGAGATCTGGGTTCTTAGCGAACTTGGCGCTTTTTAGTAGGGCATTGCGCTGCTTTAGGGCTCGGTCGTAATCCAACTTGAGCTGAGCTAGGCGAGGACGGAGTAGTGCCATGGTGGAATCCATGAAGTATCTGCGGTCCTCCGGATCTCTGCGCACTATGTCCAGATCCTCTGGTGCGAACAGAACGACGGGGAGATTACCGAGGAAATCCGCGGTTCGTTTTTGCTGGTTAGCGTTGAGGAAGTACTTGTTTGTCTCGTCCCGATTTAGCTCCGCCGCCACAACAACTCTCCGGTTGCCCTGGTTCGCAGTTGCGGAAACTACGGCTTGGTTTTCGCCGTTTTTTATCAGGGTCTTTTGGGCCCCGGGACGATGGGAGGAAAGCTGGCTCAGAAAAACCAGCGCCTCAACGAGGTTGGTTTTACCCTCTCCGTTTGGGCCATGAAATAGCGTGGCGCCTTTTTGGAGGGTCAGGTTTAGGGCAGCGTAATTTCGAAAATTAGCAAGCTGAATTTCGCTTACCCACAACTTATGCCGCCTAAGAAACCAGCAGGTTGGGCTGCAATAGGTATTTGTAGTGCTGTGATGAACCAACCGGGGTAATAAGAACCGGCCCAGGCTTATTTGGGTTGTTCGGGTTTGAAGTAAACCCGAGCGAAACCATCTCTGTGTCAATTCCAGCGAGTGCATCAATTAGATATTGAGGTTTCAAAGAAACAATTGTTTCTTCACCTGTTAGTGAGCAGGCTACCTGTTCACTAGCATCGGCAACATCCGAACCGATTGACTCAAGTGCAATTTCGCTTGATGAAAACTTAAACCGGAGTGGTTTATCGCGATCTACAACCAGGCCAACTCTTTTTGTTGCGTTTATCAAATCTTGCGTGTTGGCAACAGCGAAGTGGGGTGTGTCTGCTGGGAACAAGCTCAGTACGGCTGGGTATTTACCCTTGATGGTTGACGTTGTGACTGATTTTGTGCCAGAGGAAAAACCAACCATTTCTTTGTCTCCGTCGGCAAAGCCAATTGAAATTTCCTTTTCATGAGCGAAAGTTTTTGCTATTTCACCAACAACGCGTGATGGAATTAAAATTTCGCGGTCGCTACCCGATCCTTGCCAGGCGATGTTTCTAGTTGCCACGCGGAATCGATCTGTTGCAATTAGAGAAAGCTCTTTGTTGTTTGCGGAGATCATTACAGCGGTGAGAACCGGAGTTACTTCTTCTCTCGATGCTGCGACGGATACCTGGTTAATTGCATCAGAAAATAGTTCGCCATCTACCTTTCCGGAACCAGCTGGGGTTGATGGGGTTGTTGGGTATTCACTCATACTCATAGCAGATAGAGAAAATTTGCTAGAGCCAGAATTTATTTGAACCCGTGATTCTGTGTGATCAATCGATACAGCTTCTGATGGAAGCTTGGAAACAATGTCAGATAGAAGTCTTGCTTGAACTAAAACTTTTCCTGGTTTTTCAACATTTGCCGAAATGGTGGCTTTTGCTGAAACTTCATAGTCAAAAACAGAAAAAGTAACTTCTTTTCCGTTTGCTTCAATGACGACACCAGAAAGTTGGGGAAGTTGTGGTCTTGGTGAAACAAGCCTCACAACAAAAGAAATAGCGTCAGTAAGAACGTCTCTATCAGCTTGAAATTTCATGTTTTCCTCAATCGGGGCTCTAATCTTGGCATAAGAGGCCGCCTTCTTCACAGTTTGGGGTTTTCCCCACAACCCCCAGCTATTTAAATCCCATCTAATAACAACAATAAGTGCCTGTGGAATATGGGATAACTGGCTACTGCTACTAAAAAACCTAAAAACTACAATCTTGTAAGTTGTAAATAGGGCTGTGGATAAGTCTGTGGACAACCTTAGTGGTTGTGGAAACCGTGCAACTATCTGCTCGAAAAGGGGTGTTTGTTGACAAAATGTGGATGGTTTTCCACAGATTTTGACCTAGTTATCCACAGGTTTATCTCGAAGAATCCTTGATTTTCTGGATTATTTCGGAAACCTGGTTGTAGATGTAGCGCCTCTCCCGCATCTGCTCACTGATCTTCTTGGTGGCATACATCACAGTCGTGTGGTCTCTGTTCCCGAAGTACATCCCGATTTTGGGCAAGGACAGGTCTGTTAGCTCCCGGCAAATGTGCATGGCAATCTGACGGGCTAGTGCTACCGCCTGCTGGCGGCCGCTGCCTGTGATGTCGTCCGGGCTGAGCTTGTAGTACTCGGCGGTGGCGGTGATTATGGCCATCGGTGAAACATTGCTATCCCCGGTAAAAGATAGGGTGTCTTTCAAGACCACCTGGACCAGGTCCATGTCGATTGGTTGGCGGTTTAGGTTTGCGAAAGCGGTCACGCGAATCAGGGTTCCCTCAAGCTCGCGAATGTTAGATGAGATTCGAGCGGCCATGTATTCGATTACTTCATCCGGGACCTGAATTCTTTCCTGGGCTGCCTTTTTTCTCAAGATAGCAACACGTGTTTCAAACTCCGGAGCCTGAATGTCTGTAATCAATCCCCACTCAAAACGCGAAAGCATTCTTTCTTCAAAACCCGCCAGTTGTTTTGGTCGAAGATCAGAGGTGATAACAACTTGTTTGTTGTGATCATGAAGAGTGTTGAATGTGTGGAAGAACGCTTCCTGGGTCTGATCTTTTCCTTGCAAAAACTGAATGTCATCGACTAGCAAAATATCCACATCGCGATATTGCGCTTGGAATTCAGCGGTCTTATTGTTCTGAATTGCGTTGATGAAATCGTTTGTAAATTCCTCGGACGAAACGTACCGAACCTTGAGTCTTGGCTTTAGGTGAAGTGCGTAGTGGCCGATGGCGTGCAGCAAGTGTGTCTTACCAAGACCGCTCGAACCATAGATAAATAGCGGGTTGTAAGCCTCGGCAGGCGCTTCTGCAACTGCGAATGCAGCGGCGTGTGCAAACCTGTTTGAACCACCTGTAACAAAACTGTCGAAAGAATATTTTGGATTTAATCCGGATGCATTAACTGCAGTTAATACTGGACCAGTTGCAGGATCAACATCTTCCCACTTAACTTCTGGTTCTTGCACAACATCAACTTTGATTGCAGTTTGCAAATCTTCATTTGTGATTGCAACGAAAGAAGTTGGTCCACCGATTTCTGAAAGCTCCGAGAGCGCTTGAAGAATTTGATCGCGCAATCTTCCTTGCAACATCGAACGTGTAACTTCGTTCGGAACTTCGATGTAAAGAGTGTCATCCAAAACACCCTTCGGCACTGCGAGATCAAGATGGCCTTTTAGGTGCGGGGTGACAACAGGATCCGAGGCGACTTTGGCCACAAGCCCCTTCCAGGAGCTCGCCAGAGCTGCATCCGCCATCAGAATCCCTTTCTAGAGTTATCCACAGAGTTTTACACAGGGGCATAACCCTGTGGATAGGGTTTAGAGTGCTGTGGAAAACTTGGTGGAAAAGTAGCCCACATTTTGACTGGGTAATTCAATACCCCTAGCCTCCAGATATCAAATCGGGACGGCGTGTCGGCCCTGTAAATCAAGGGTTTTTGGACCAAATTCCACCTTGACTTGGGCGCCTAGACCGCGTAAATTGTTTAGGTTGTCTAGGGCATATGCCCGTAAGTTTCAGGAGATCGAAGTGACCAAGCGCACTTTTCAGCCTAACAACCGCCGCCGGGCCAAGACCCACGGCTTCCGTGCTCGCATGAAGACCCGTGCCGGTCGAGCCATTTTGGCTGCCCGCCGCCGTAAGGGCCGCGTCGAGCTCAGCGCCTAGGGGCAGTTTTGCTCCCCCGCGTAAATCGCTTGCGTTCAAGCGATGAAATTCGCGAAGTTGTGAATAAGGGCAGGCGAATTAGCTCAAAATTGGCTACTTTGCACTACCTACCAGCCGAAACCAACCGTTTCGCCATAGTTGTCTCCAAGGCTGTTGGGGGTGCGGTGGTGAGAAACCAGGTAAAACGCCGAATCAGAGCCGTTTTATCAGGCCAAACCACCCACTCCCCAGCCATCTCAGGCGTTGTTCGAGTAAGGCCAGGGGCCGATCGGATGAGTTATCAACAGGTAGATGCTGAACTTGTGGAAATCCTGGGGCAAATCCGGTGAAGTTTCTGATAAGTATCTGGTTGCTACCTCGAAACATTCTGATAGCCCCGATCCTGCTGTGGAGAAAATTTATCTCCCCTCTTTATGGGAATGTTTGCCGATATCACCCGAGTTGCTCAACCTATGGTCTGGCTGCCATTCAGAGATTTGGAGTCATCAGAGGAGTTCCAATGACTGCTTGGCGAATTATCCGTTGCAATCCATTTTCTAGTGGCGGGGTTGATGATGTTCCAAATAGCCCAAGACCGATTGCAATCAGCACACTAGGATTTGTAAGTCCTGACTTATCAAAACGAGGTAATTAGTGGATCTGTTATGGCCAATTAAGTGGCTCATCGAATTTATTTTGGTGACCTTCCACAACCTATTTGTCGCCATCGGTTTAGGCAACGAGACAGGCATCAGCTGGGTGCTGTCAATTGTTGCTATGGTGCTGGTGGTTCGAGCGGCCCTTATTCCAATCTTCGTCCGTCAGATAAAGAGCCAGCGAAACATGATGCTTGCTCAGCCGGAGCTGCTAAAACTTCAGAAGAAATACAAGGGCAAGACAGATCGTGAATCACGTGAGCGAATGGCTCGCGAGCAAATGGACCTCTACAAGAGAACCGGCTCGAACCCATTTAGCTCCTGCCTCCCGCTGCTTCTGCAGGCACCAATCTTCATGGGACTGTTCTTCACTTTGAACGATGCCCAGGCCAACAAAAAAGGTGTCGGTCCACTAACCGCCGAGCTAGCGGCCAACTTCTCCCAGGCCCAGCTCTGGGGAGCCAAGCTCTCCGACACCTTCTTCGGAAGCTCTGAACTAAACGTCAAAATCATCGCCGGAGTCATGATTGTGCTGATGTCTGCCAGCCAGTTCATTACTCAGAAGCAGATCATGGCGAAGAACCAAAACCCAGAGGTTATGAACAGCCAGTTCATGCAGACCCAGAAGCTACTGCTTTATGTGCTCCCACTAGTCTTCCTGGTCTCCGGTCTAACCTTCCCGCTGGGAGTAATGACCTACTGGCTAATCTCCAACTTCTGGACCATGGGGCAGCAATTCTTTGTGATTAGGAACATGCCGCAACCCGGCTCCCCCGCCTTCCATGCCAGACAAGAAAGACTTCGCAAGAAGGGCAAGCTGGTTGAATCAGAACCAACCCCAGCGGCATCCGATGATGCCGAGGAGGACAAGGGAGAAACCTCCCCCCAGCGCCAGCAGCCAGTAAGTAAGAATCGTGCCAAGAAAAAGAAGAAGAAATGACCGAAGAAAACCTGCTTGAAAAAGAGGGGGAAGTCGCAGCCGACTTCCTCGAGGAGTTCCTGGACGCCGCTGACCTAGATGGCGACCTAGAGATTGAGTTTCGTAACGACCGCGTCTACCTAACCGTAGCTAGCGAAGGGGAGTCCAACCTGGGTAAGGTTGCCGATCCCGAAGTTGCCCAGGCCATCCAAGAGATAACTCGGCTAGCGGTTCAGAACAAGACCGGCGAACCAAGCAGACTCATCTTGGACATTGGTGGATCCCGAGAAGCCAAGACCGAACAGCTAAGGAAGCTGGTGGAGAGAGTCGTTAAGAAGGTTAACGAAACCGAAAAACCAGAACACCTCAAGCCAATGAGCTCTTATGACCGCAAGCTAGTCCACGACATGGTGGCAGAAGCGGGGCTGGTCTCAGAGTCTGAGGGCCAAGGTCGCGATCGCCACATCGTCGTCAGCAAGCCTTAATGTTTCACGTGAAACATGCCAAGTGACTTCGAAGCTGAATTAGAAAAAGAACCCCAGTATGCCGCCGAGCTATTTGGCGAACAAATAGAACTTGCTAGAAGATTCACGCAACGCCTAGCCAAAGATTCCGAGACCTTTGGCCTACTTGGACCAAGAGAACTATCCAAGCTCTGGTCCCGGCACGTCATCAACTCAGGCTTATTGGCCGAGCTGATTCCCGAAGGCAGCAGCGTCGTCGACGTTGGATCAGGGGCAGGCTTGCCCGGAATCCCGATGGCAATTGCTCAACCCAAGGCACACTTCACTTTGGTCGAGCCGATGGAGCGCAGGGCCAACTGGCTCAAAGCAGTGGTCTCGGATCTTCAAATGCCGAATGTCGAGGTGGTAAGGGCTAGAGCCGAAGAGGTAAAAAAGTCCAATTTTGACTTTGCCACGGCTCGGGCAGTTGCTCCGCTGGACAAGCTGATGAAGCTGATGTCCCCCCTGATCAGCGACTCCACCAGGGGCACTGTGATCGCCATGAAAGGCTCCAGGGCAGAGCAGGAAATCGAGGAGGCTAGCAAGATTTTGGCCAAATTTGGCTATTCGACCCCTGAGGTCCTAATCTTGGGTTCCGGAAAAGCCCCCGAAACAGCAACGGTTGTTCGCACTTTCCTGAAATGATAGAAAACATGAATCAGCCCGCCGACGAGTCCGCCGTCACCAAGCCAACCGTCGTCTCCGGCATGGGCTATCCCAACAATCGGGAGGAAGTCAGCCCGACTCCAATTGGCTGGCAGGGGCTAAATAACGAGAATTTGACGAATGTTTCACGTGAAACATTGGGGGATTCAGATGACGATTGAGCAGGGTGCCACCCCTATCCTTCACGAGCTCAAAGTCAACAGCGAGCGGGCCAAGAGGGTGGCGGCAGCGGTTTTGACCCCACCAGCCAAAACCCGAATCATCACGATCTCTAACCAAAAGGGCGGGGTCGGAAAAACCACCACCGCTGTCAACCTAGCCACCGCCCTTGCCCAAAAGGGCATGCGGGTATTGGTAATTGACCTGGATCCCCAAGGAAATGCCTCCACGGCCCTAGGGGTAGCCCATAACGCCGGAACCCCGTCGAGCTACGAGGTCATGGTGGGGGAGATTTCAATGGCCCAAGCTGTAGTGGGTTCCTCCGAGCACCCCAACATTCAGTGCCTTCCCGCCACGATTGACCTGGCGGGAGCCGAAATTGACCTCGTTAATACGGTTAACAGAGAGCGAATCTTGGCGGAGGCTCTAAATAAGTACCTTCTGAGTCATCCCCAGGACTACGTCTTTATTGATTCACCACCATCACTGGGTCTATTGACTGTTAATGCCCTGGT
This sequence comes from Actinomycetota bacterium, assembly GCA_046046195.1. GTDB lineage: Bacteria > Actinomycetota > Actinomycetes > Actinomycetales > Microbacteriaceae > Rhodoluna. Next base: position 13,290 of record JBJOKH010000009.1, read on the forward strand.
TGCCGCCACCGAGGTAATGGTTCCGATCCAGTGCGAGTATTACGCCCTGGAAGGCGTGACGCAGCTGATCTCAAACATTGAAAGAATCAAGCAAGCTCTCAACCCATCACTGGTCATTAGCTCAATCCTTCTAACTATGTTTGATAGCAGAACCAAATTAAGTTCTGATGTTGCTAATGAGGTTAGAAACTTTTTCCCCAAGCAAACTTTGCAAGCAGTAATTCCAAGATCGGTTCGAATTTCTGAAGCACCAAGCTTTGGACAAACTGCCATCAAATACGACGCAAAGAACGCAGGGTCACTTGCCTATCAAGAAGCCGCAATCGAACTAGCACAGCGAGGAGTCTAGAAATGTCAGACGACAAAAAACGTGGCGGCCTTGGTCGAGGAATCGGATCACTAATTCCCGGTGGTCAGCGAGATGCAGTTGACGTTTTCTTTTCCTCTGACTCGGCAGGCATGGTCGCAGTTCCTGGCGCAAAGCTTGCATATTTGGAACTCAGTCGCATAACTCCGAATTCAAAGCAGCCAAGAAAAGTTTTCGAGGAAGAAGCATTCGCAGAGCTCGTTCACTCAATCAAAGAGTTTGGTGTGCTGCAGCCGATTGTTGTTAGACCAAGCGGCGACAACTTCGAATTGATTATGGGTGAGCGCCGACTGCGCGCATCGAAAGAGGCAGGCCTAACCGCAATCCCTGCTGTCATTCGCGACACTACCGATGACAACATGTTGCGCGATGCTCTGCTGGAAAACCTACACAGAGCAGACCTAAATCCAATTGAAGAAGCAAGTGCCTACAAGCAACTGCTCGAGGACTTTGGAATCACCCAGGACCAACTGGCTGATCGACTAGGTCGCTCTCGTCCACAGATCACCAACACAATGCGACTTCTGAGATTGCCGCTGGATGTTCAGTCCAAGTTGGTTGGCGGTGCATTATCCGCCGGTCACGCCAGAGCACTATTAGCTGCGGCCGATGATGAAACAATGCGCGAGCTAGCAGGCAGAGTAATTCGCGAGGGACTTTCGGTTCGTGGACTGGAAGAGCTGATCGCATCGGGTGGCGTAAAAACCAAGAAGCCAAAAATTAAACCAGGCACCAAAACCGAAATGTTGTCTGAGCTCGCAGAACAACTTTCTGATTACCTGAACACCAGAGTAAAGATTTCTATTGGTCGCAAGAAGGGTCAGATCACAATTGAGTTTGGATCGGTTGCAGACCTCAGAAGAATCGCTGACGAGATTCAGAAAAGGTAATTAGCGCGAGCGCTCAATCGCCTTGGCGAGTCTTTGAATTCCAACCTTGACATTGTCAGCAGTTGGGTGCGAGAAGCAAACTCGAATAAATTCTTTCCCTCTGCCATCACCATAAAAGGCGGTGCCGGGCGTATAGGCAACGAGCTCTTCAACGGCTATCGGCAGCATCTTCTTTCCATCAATTCCGCTAGGCAAGCTCACCCACAAAAAGAATCCACCCGCTGGCTTAGTTGTTTCAACATCCGGCAGATATTCGTTTAGTGCCCAGATCGCAGCATCGCGTTTGGTTTTATAAAGACCTCGGTAATCAGCAATTTGTTTTTGCCAATCACAAATAGATAGATACTCAGAAATCAACATCTGAGCAAAGGTCGCCGGAGACAAAATGGCTGATTCGTTAGCGAGGATTAGTTTCTCTCTGATGGCAGGTGGCGCAAGAACGTAACCAACCCTTAGGCCGGGGGAGAGAATCTTTGAGAACGATCCTAGGTAAACAACGCTATCGGCATCCCTGGCCCGCAGAGCCTTTGGTGGAGCACCATCGAAGTAGAGCAGACCATAGGGATTGTCTTCAACAATCAAAATCCCACGCTCTTTACAAACCGCAATCAATTTGTCTCTTCGCTCCTCCGACAAGGTAACGCCGGAGGGATTTGCAAAGTTTGGAACCAAATAAAGCAGCTTTACTTTTTTGCCATCGGCAATCAAGCGATCCGCTGCTTCCGCCACCGCTTCTGGTGAGATGCCATCACTATCGGTGTAGACGTGTTCGATGTGGGCTTCTTTATGTCTGAAAATTCCAACCGCGCCAACGTAGCTTGGCGACTCGACCAAAGCGACATCGCCCTGATCTAAAAACAAATCTGCAATAAGTTCAAGTGCGTGCTGGCTACCGGTGGTAATCATTAGATTCTCGACCGAACCTGCAATTCCCTCCAGCGCCATAATTTCTAGAATTTGCTCTCTGAGCTTGGCATCGCCTTGACCTGGACCATACTGCAAAGCAAACTGCGAGCGGTTTTTCATCAGTGAGTCAAATGCAGTTCTAATCAACTCGTTATCGAGTGCAGAAACATCCGGCATTCCACCAGCCAGCGAGACAACCTCGGGTCTAGAGACAGTGGCAAATAGCGCGCGAACTTCACTCACCGAGAGATTCTCGGCTCGCTGGGCGTAGGCATCCTTGAAAAGATCGAAACCTTGCTCCAGGCGCGACTGAGCCATTTGCGCTCCTTTGGGTTTAGC
>JBJOKH010000011.1:0-91155 GCA_046046195.1 Actinomycetota bacterium
GAAACATAACTCAATAGTGTTTCGGCGGCCATAGCGGAGGGGAAACGCCCGGTTACATTCCGAACCCGGAAGCTAAGACCTCCTGCGCCGATGGTACTGCAAGGGTGACCTTGTGGGAGAGTAGGACACCGCCGGACTTAATTTAAAGGAGATGGCCACCAATTAATTGGTGGCCATCTTCATTTAAGGAAGAATTAGAAAATGACCGAAGACGACAGGCGGCGATCACGCCCTGAACGTCCTGGAGGTAAACCAAGACGGGATGCTCCGGCAGGCCGAGGTCAAAGAAAAGAATCAACCGAGCGTCCGGTTTGGCAGCAACGCGTTGAACTAAAGCGCGATCCAAACCGTGAGAAATCACCGATCATTCCTGAATCAATTACCCCAAACGACATCGACTTGGGTGTTCGAGTTCAGTTGAAGACCCTTACGGCTGAAAATGCCGAAATGGTTGCAAGGCACCTGGCCATGGTCTCGCTATTGATTGACCAAGACCCGCAGCTTGCACACAAACATGCACTTGCTGCAGCCAGAAGAGCAGGCCGAATTGCCGTTGTCAGAGAAACTGTTGGAATTACCGCCTATACCGTTGGTGACTACCCCCTAGCTCTTAGGGAGCTCCTAGCGCACCGGCGCATCTCCGGGTCTAGCGATCAAATTCCATTGATTGTCGATTCCGAACGCGGCATGAATCGCCCAGACCGAGCGCTGAAAATGGCCAGGGAAGTTGATCGTAAGAAACTCGAGGCTTCGGTTCGCGTGAACTTGGCTATTGCAACAAGTGGCGCGAGGTTGGACCTAGGTGAAAACGAGCTTGCCCTGTCAGAACTAGAAATTCCAGAACTAAACCCCGCAAAGGTTTTTGGCTACTCACCAGCATTGTTTCGGGCTTATGCAAACACGCTAGAAGTTTTGTCCCGAACCGAAGAGGCCAAAAAATGGGCAGATCTGGCGATTCGCGCCGAGGTTGCTCTAGCCGGAGAACCGGAAGACGTGTTTGAAGTAATAGAAGAAATCGAGATTCCAAAGTTTGCCGAGCGGCCCAAGTTAGATTCCAGTGAAAAACCTAGAAGTTCATTCGACAAGAAGCCCTTCGATAAGCCCAAATTCGGAAAACCCAAACGCGGTTTCGATGGACCGGGAACTGATCGCAGAGGAGCTCCTCGTGGTCGCTAAAGTCTTCGATCAGTATCAAACTCTGTTTCTTGACCTAGACGGTGTCATCTATGAAGGCGCAAACGCCATTGTTGATGCCGTTGAGTCGATTTCTGCAATAAAAGCCAAGGGAATACCCGTTGGCTACGTGACTAACAACTCTTCACGAAAACCTGAAACCATCGCCGAGCAACTAAAGGGTTTTGGGTTAGAACTTACGCCCTCCGAGGTAATCTCATCAGCTCAGGCAGGTGTTGAACTGCTTGCAACTTTGATCCCTGCCGGATCCAAGGTGCTAGTTGTCGGTGGCGAGGGACTGAGGTCGAGTGTTGTGTCAGCAGGCTTCGAACTAGTTGCATCGAGTGATGCAAATCCCGCTGCAGTCATACAAGGTTTTGCTCCTGACGTAAGTTGGAGCAATCTTGCCGAGGCCAGCTACTCAATTCAAGCAGGAGCTAAGTGGGTAGCAACCAATCAGGACTGGACGATTCCTCGAGAAAAAGGAATTGCTCCAGGAAATGGAACTTTGGTGTCAGCTGTGCACACAGCAGTTGGGCAACTACCGTTGGTGGCCGGAAAACCAGAACGGGCAATATTTGAAACCGCAATGCGGGAGTTTGCAGCGGAATCCGCAATCTATGTAGGGGACCGCCTCGATACGGATGTGGTTGGCGCAAACCGAGCAGGCCTTGGCTCCGGGCTTGTTATGACTGGAGTCACCACTCGTAAAGAACTGCTTGCTGCCAAACCTGATTCCAGACCGAAGTTTGTACTTGAAACACTGAAAGATTTGCTTCAGCCCTATCGTGCCCCTACGAAAACTAAGCGCGGTTACAAGCTTGGCGAGGCCGAGGTGGAACTTCTAGGCTCCAAAGTTGTGGTGAGTTTTGGTGATCCCAGATCATTGGATGCGCTCAAGGCTGCCTGCCTGACAATCTGGGAATCGGGAACCGGGATTCACTTGCTCGAAGTAGAGCCAGCACTTTACGAATAGGCTTATTGGGAAAAGAGGAAAGCATGTCAGAACTACTAGATGACCTTTCGGGTGAAATAGCAGCGGCCCGTCAGTTGCCACTTGATGAGCAGCCTGCTGCCTTCGAAGTCATTAGGCAAAAGCTAGAGGCAATGATTGCCGACTCAAGGCCACAAGACTCTGAGTAATTTACGCATTGACCTGCTCCTCGTCGAAAGAGGACTTGCAAGATCACGCGGTCACGCCGCAGATTTAATCAAAGGCAAGCGTGTACTCATCGGCAATCGTGAGATAATTAAACCAAGCCAGTCGGTGGCGATGGATTCTGAAATAACGGTTATTCCTGCCGATGAGTATGTTTCAAGGGCGGGATTGAAACTCAAGGGCGCCATTGATGCATTTGGCGCCCTAGAAGTAGTTGGCAAAACCTGTCTTGATGTTGGGGCATCAACCGGAGGATTCACCGATGTGCTGTTGAGACACGGGGCCTCGCGGGTTGTTGCAATAGACGTAGGTCACGAGCAATTTGCACCAGAGCTTTTAGAAAACTCGAGGGTTTTCTCGTTTGAGGGAATCAACGCTCGTGAGGTCACCTTGGAACAACTTAGAGAGTTAACTGGCGACCCAGCACTAGAAATCGACCTTGTGGTTGCAGACCTATCCTTTATTTCGCTTACTCTGGTGCTTCCAGCTCTTGCCAAAGCAGCACCCAATGCGGACTTTGTTTTGCTCATAAAGCCTCAGTTTGAGGTGGGAAAGCAGTCATTGAGTGCCTCAGGAGTGGTATCTGATCACAGACTCAGGGCACAGGCCATAAAGCAGGTTGTGGATTGCTGCCACGATCTAGGCCTTGGAGTGCTTGGATTGGAGCGGTCTGAATTGCCTGGTACTCACGGGAACATTGAGTACCTGATTTGGATTAATACTTCTGAAGCTCCAAATCGGTCAAAATGGACTGAGAGAATTGAGCTTCTGGCGAGGGAGGGCAAATGACCAGTCGAAGACTTGTGCTGCTTGTGTCACACACCGCTCGCCGGGAAGCGCTAACAGCAACCCTCGAGTGCGCAACGGCGCTTTTGGCAGCCGGCATCACACCGGTGATGGAACATGAAGAACTTATTGTCACTAGAGAATTTGGCAAGTCAGCTGCACCGCAAGCTGCAGATGCAATTCTCGAGTTGGGTAAAGACGTGCAAGAAACCGAACTTGAACTTACGGTTGTTCTTGGCGGCGACGGCACAATCTTGAAGGCTGCGGAACTAGTCAGGGAATCCCAGACCCCGCTGCTGGGAATCAACCTAGGTCACGTCGGATTCCTGGCAGAGAGTGAGAAAAACGAGATCAGCTCCACAATGGCCAGAGTCGTCGCAAAAGACTACCTGGTTAAAGAGCGATTGACTTTAGATGTATCAGTAAAGCTCGACGGTAAAGAGGTTTATCGCACCTGGGCTTTGAATGAGGCAACCGTTGAGAAATCAGCGAGGGAGAGAATGCTCGAGGTGGTTGTAGAGGTAGACAGCAGACCGCTTTCAAGTTTTGGTTGCGACGGAATCGTCATGTCGACTCCAACTGGATCAACTGCTTACGCGTTCTCGGCCGGTGGGCCTGTGGTTTGGCCATCGGTTGACGCCCTCTTGCTTGTTCCGCTTAGTGCCCATGCGCTCTTTGCAAGACCGATGGTTATAAACCCCAAGTCTTTGCTTGCAGTCGAGGTACTGCACAGATCCGCCGGCACTGGAGTTTTGTGGTGCGACGGAAGAAGGGGTACCGAGCTACCTGCGGGTGCACGAGTGGAGGTTCGAAAGTCCGAGAAATCGGTAAAGCTTGCAAGACTTCGACAGGGCCCATTTACTGACCGATTGGTTCGAAAGTTCTCTCTTCCCGTAGAAGGCTGGCGCGGACCGGATTCAAAAAAGGATTAACTCTTGATAGAAGAAATCCGAATTCGTGATCTAGGTGTAATTAGCGAAGCTCAACTTGACTTAGGCCCAGGACTTACCGTTCTAACCGGTGAGACCGGAGCTGGAAAAACTATGGTTTTGAATGCGCTCGGACTCCTTCTTGGATCTCGAAGCGACTCGAGCTCCATTCGCAAGGGTCAAGATCAGGCGTTTGTTGAAGGAAGATGGCTGCTACCTGAGCAATCTCTTGAACGGATAAAGGCATCGGGAATTGAAATCGACGATGGTGAACTAATAGTTTCCCGTTCTGTCTCTTCTGAGGGGCGCTCAAGATCAAGCGTTTCAGGCAGGTCTGTTCCTGTTGGAATCCTGTCTGAACTTGGAGAGCAGCTGGTTGTTGTCCATGGACAATCCGACCAAATTCGCTTGAAATCAGCTTCAGCCCAGCGTGAGGCGCTCGATCAATTCGCTGGACCAAAACTAATTGCTCTTCTCGAATCATATAGAGAAGTCTTTTCCACCTGGAAGTCAGTAGCCGAACGCCTTGAGCTTCTAACAAAAGAGTCATCGTCAAGAGCCAAAGAAGCCCAGGACATCCGCGCTGCGGTTGAGGAGCTAGTGAAGCTGGACCCAAAACCCGGCGAGGATCAAGAGCTAGCCGATCAAGCCGAGAAGCTAACCCATCTTGAGGAACTCAGATTGGCTGCTGCAAGTGCTCATGAAGAGCTAAGCTCCGAGTCTTTTGATGATGGTAAAGACGCCATCACTGCGATCGGCAAGGCAAGGCGGGCACTTGAGCAGGTAAGCCAGCATGACGCAGAACTGCAATCCCTTGCCGAGCAGTTAAAGGAAATTGGATTTTCTTTGAATGAAACTGCGGCAAGTATCTCCGGATATCTGGCTGCCCTAGACAGCGACGGAGCAGCAGAGCTAGAACGGATTCAATCTAGGCGCCAAGAGCTTTCGATTGCCATGCGGAAATATGGTCCAACCCTTGCGGATGTCATTGGCTACCTAGAGACATCGGGAGCTAGATTGCTAGACCTTGACTCTTCCGATGAAACTATCGAACAGCTCCGAAATGAAGAAGCTGAGTTGAATAAGAAGGCTCACCAGCTGGCAGCAGAAGTCTCCACCTTGAGAACGCAGGCCGCAGAAGAGCTATCTAGCTCTGTGACGGCCGAGCTAGCAGCTCTTGCAATGGGCGGTGCCAGTTTGGAAGTTCAAGTGACTCAACTGGCTGAGCTAACCTCACATGGAATTGATCAGGTGGCCCTTTTGCTCAGCGCATACCCAGGGGCAGAACCTAGGCCAATAGGCAAGGGCGCCTCCGGTGGAGAACTTTCCCGAATCATGTTGGCTATCGAGGTGGTTCTAGCCAAGAGTGAACTTGCTCCAACCTTCATTTTCGATGAGGTCGATGCCGGTGTTGGCGGTGCAGCCGCAACAGAGGTAGGAAAGCGCCTTGCGATGCTGGCTCGTAATGCTCAGGTCATTGTTGTGACCCACTTGCCACAGGTAGCAGCTTTCGCCAACCGGCATCTCAGGGTCCTAAAATCCTCGTCTGCTGACTTTACGGCGACAGATGTAGTCAGGCTTGAAGGCGAAGCAATTGTTGAGGAATTAGCAAGGATGCTCTCTGGACTGAGTGAATCTGAGAGCGGTAAGTCTCACGCTAAGGAGCTGTTGGAACTAGCCCAAAGCGCACTGGCCAACTAATTTTGCGTGTCGCGGGAGGATCTTGAAAGACCCCGCCAATTCAACTAGTAAGCTGTAATTCCATGGTAGAAACCTTGGATCCGGGAAGAACGAGACACATCTTCGTCACCGGAGGGGTCGCCTCTTCACTTGGAAAAGGCTTGACAGCTGCCAGTCTTGGAAATCTGCTTAGGGCGCGTGGCCTTTCGGTCGTCATGCAAAAACTTGACCCATACCTAAACGTCGACCCTGGCACCATGAACCCTTTTCAGCACGGTGAGGTTTTTGTAACTGAAGACGGAACCGAAACAGACTTAGACATAGGCCACTACGAAAGATTCTTGGACATTAATCTTTCTCAGGCTGCAAACGTCACAACTGGGCAGGTGTATTCAACCGTCATCGCGAAAGAGCGAAGGGGTGAATACCTGGGAGACACCGTTCAAGTTATCCCGCATATCACTGATGAGATCAAACGGCGCATGCGGCTCCAAGCCAATGAAGAGCCGATTCCGGATGTAATCATTACTGAGATCGGTGGAACTGTCGGAGACATTGAATCCCAACCGTTCCTTGAAGCCGCCAGACAGATTCGGCACGATGTTGGTCGCGACAATGTTTTCTTTGTTCACGTTTCCCTCGTTCCATACCTCGGTCCATCGGGTGAGCTAAAGACTAAACCAACACAACATTCAGTTGCCATGCTTCGCTCAATTGGTATCCAACCAGACGCCATTGTTTGCCGTTCGGATCGCGAATTGCCCGAGTCGATCAAGAAGAAAATTGCGTTGATGTGTGACGTGGACCTGAAGGCTGTTGTAAACGCTGCAGACGCACCTAGCATCTACGCAATTCCTACCGTTTTAGATAATGAGGGTCTCGACAGCTACATCATCAAAGCACTGAATCTAAATGCCGGTGAAATTGACTGGAGTAGATGGAGCAGTGTTCTAACTGCGGTTAGCGAACCCAAGCATGAGGTCACAATTGCGCTGGTGGGAAAGTACATCGATTTACCAGATGCATACCTTTCAGTAACCGAAGCGCTTCGCGCCGGCGGGTTTGCCCACCAAACAAAGGTCAATATTCGATGGGTGCAGTCAGATGCTTGTGAGACTGCCGAAGGTGCAGCGGCCCTGCTCTCCGACGTCGACGGCATTTGCGTTCCAGGAGGGTTTGGCGTTCGAGGTATCGAAGGCAAACTCGGTGCCCTAAAGTTTGCAAGAGAGCACAAGATTCCAACTCTAGGCCTCTGCTTAGGACTTCAATGCATGGTGATTGAGTACTCGAGGAATGTTGTCGGTCTCGACGGGGCATCCTCGACTGAGTTCGACCCAAATGCAAAACACCCTGTCATCGCAACAATGGCTGAGCAGGTGGACATCCTCGCGGCCGGCGAAATGGGAGGAACCATGAGACTTGGTTCCTTCGAAGCAAAGCTGTCTCCAGGTTCGATTGTTTCCGAGGTCTACTCAAGTTCGACGGCAGTTGAAAGACATCGCCACCGCTATGAAGTAAACAACTCCTACCGTGATCAGCTAGAAAAAGCAGGATTAGTTTTCTCCGGTACTTCACCGGATGGGTCGTTGGTTGAGTTTTTGGAACTACCAAGAGAAGTTCATCCTTACTATGTCTCGACTCAAGCCCATCCGGAATTCAAGTCGCGTCCAACCAAGGGTCACCCATTGTTTGTTGGTCTTATCGCTGCCAGCTTGAATCGCCAAGAGGCGAGCAGGCTCTTCGAGGTCAAGGATGCCTAAAGACCAACCGGTCGAAATTCCGGCTAGCTCTAGTCGGTTGCTTCACAAAGGTATGGTCTGGGATTTGATTTCCGAAACCTTTGATTTCAATGGTGAATCGCTTACCCGTGAATTTGTAAAGCACACCGGAGCGGTAGCGGTTTTGACTGTAAACGACAAAGAAGAAGTCTTACTGCTAAAGCAATATCGAAGGCCGGTTGGAAGTTTTCTCTTGGAGTTTCCGGCGGGCCTACTGGATGTTCCTGGTGAATCAGAGCTGGAGTGTGCCAAGCGCGAGCTTGAAGAAGAGGCCGACCTAAAGGCAGATTCTTGGGAGAGGCTAATAACCTTTCACGCCACTCCAGGTGGAAACAGCGAGAGCATCACGGTGTTTGTGGCTAAGGATCTAAGCCCTGCCAACTCTAGCTTTGAAAGATCTGGCGAGGAAAAGAACATGGAGCAAAGCTGGGTTCCGGTTCGCACCGCTCTCGAGAGCGTTCTTGCCTCAGAAATGAAAAGTCCCACGGCAGTAGTTGGACTTATGGCCTATTCGTTGAAAACAGGTTTGCTTCCAAAATGAAACCCCTAACTCAGTTAGTTGATGAGTATCTTCGCCATCTGAGTATTGAGCGAGGACTAGCAAAAAACACAGTCGCGGCTTATCGAAGGGACTTGGCTGGCTACCTCGCCTTTCTTGATAAGAACAAGATAACCGAGGCCAAAGAGATTTCGGAAGGCACGGTCACCGAGTATCTACAATCCATCGCTGAGTCACAGGTGCTTGCGTCAAATTCTGTTGCCCGAATGCTGGCTGGCGTGCGCGGACTACACAAGTTCTGGCTCTTTGAATCGATAACCGAGGGTGACCCAAGCGCGAGGGTAAAGCCGCCAAAACTACCAAAGCGTCTCCCGAAAGCTATTAGCGTTTTTGATGTTGAGAAACTTATCGAAGCTTCCGGACCAGATCCTGATTCCGAGGACGGTACTGCGCTTGATATGGCTCGGGTTCGCAATCGTGCAATTCTAGAGTTGCTGTATGCAACTGGTGCGCGAATCAGCGAACTAACCGCACTCAACCTTGATGACCTTGTGGATCCAACTATGGTTCGACTTTTCGGTAAAGGCTCTAAGGAGCGGGTGGTTCCTGTGGGAAGCTTCGCCCAGCGGGCAATAAGCACATATCTGGTGCGATCAAGACCTGCATTGATAGGAAAAGGTAAGGGCACGCCTGCACTGTTTTTGAATCAACGAGGCACTCGACTTTCTAGACAATCGGCCTGGCAAATTATCAGCGATGCGGCGGATCAGGCAAAAATTGCTGGGGAGGTATCACCTCATACCCTCAGGCACTCCTTTGCCACCCACCTTCTAGAGGGCGGGGCAGATGTCCGCGTGGTTCAAGAACTGCTCGGACATTCATCCGTTGCCACTACACAGATTTACACCCTGGTGACAGTTGATGCGCTGCGGGAGGTCTACGCCACAAGCCACCCAAGGGCTAGGAAATAGGGTCAATCTCGGGCGGGTAGGCTATTAGCTCGGGAGGATACATGGCACAGCGTCCAGTTAAACGGCCAAAGTTTGAAATCCCCGCACCTTTGTCATCTCACGGTCCAGCTCGAATTATTGCGATGTGCAATCAAAAAGGTGGCGTGGGTAAAACCACCACGGCCATTAACTTAGCTTCAGCTCTTGCCGGCTACGGTCGAAAAGTATTACTCGTGGACTTTGATCCTCAAGGTGCATTGTCGGCAGGTCTTGGAGTAGTTGCCCACGATATCAAAACAATTTATGACCTTATGGTCGAAAAAGATTTGAACGTACAAGATGTCATCGTCAAGACGAGCATCAAGAATCTCGATGTGATCCCAGCCAACATTGACTTATCTGCTGCCGAAGTTCAGTTAGTCAATGAAGTAGCGCGTGAGCAAATTCTGGCCCGGATACTTAGGCCAATACTTGGAAACTACGATGTGATAATCATCGACTGTCAGCCATCGCTGGGTCTATTGACTGTCAACGCGCTAACCGCGGCGCACGGCGTGCTGATTCCACTCAATTGTGAATTCTTTGCCTTGCGAGGCGTCGCATTGCTAATCGAAACCATAGAAAAGGTTAAAGATCGACTAAACCCAGCGATCAAGCTAGATGGTATTTTGGCAACAATGTATGACCCGAGAACCCTTCACGCTAGGGAGGTTGTGGATCGACTTTACGAAGCATTTGGAGATCAGGTCTTCGACACAATTGTGAATAGAACCGTGAAATTCCCTGACGCGACCATCGCAGCTGTCCCCATCACAGAATTTGCTCCAACGTCCGATGCGGCCGAGTACTACCGGACCGTCGCGAGAGAGTTAGTAGCCCGTGGCAGCGCCCCATAGTCCAGACGTATTAGAGCCACCCAAGGACAGTGGCTTTGCTTTAACCCTGAGTAACTTCGAGGGTCCTTTTGATCTGCTCCTTTCTCTGATTGCGAAGCACGAGCTAGACATCACCGAGGTTTCACTGTCTAGGGTGACGGACGAATTCATCCAATACGTAAAGCAGTTAGACGAGCACGAGGAAATGGAGCAGGCCAGCGAGTTTTTGGTTATTGCTGCAACGCTTCTGGACCTGAAGATTGTGAGCCTACTTCCAAAGGGAGAACTTGTTGACGCCGAGGATGTTGCGCTTCTAGAGGCCCGCGACCTCTTGTTCGCAAGACTTCTTCAGTACAAGGCCTTCAAGGAAGTATCGGCTTGGTTCAACTCACGCTTTGAAGTAGAAGCGAAACGAGTTGCTAGAGATGTGCCGATCGAGACGCGGTTCCGCGAGAGCACTCCTGAGCTTGTTTGGACCATGACCCTTGAAGAGTTCCACGCCCTATCTCAGGATGTTTTTACACCTCGCGAGATTCCAGGAATTGGGCTTACTCACCTTCACGCGCCTGCAGTAAGTATTCGTGAGCAGGCAACAGAGGTTATTCTTAGGCTGCGCAAAGCAGGCAGCCTTACATTCTTCGATCTGATTCGTGATGAATCAGATCGGGCAGTAGTGGTGGCAAGGTTCCTTGCCGTATTGGAGCTCTATCGCCTTTCGGCGATTTCCATGCGGCAAGAAGGACCGCTTGCTGATTTAGAGATCAGTTGGCAAGCCGATCACTTCGACGATGAACAACTAGCAAGTCTGGGAGCTGACTATGACTCTTGATGAAAATCAGGGCTTTGAAAACACACTTAAGGAAGACACCATCGAGGGTGCTATCGAAGCCATTCTTATGGTCACCGATGCTCCAATCTCTCTGGTTGCACTAGCAACAGCACTTGAAATTCCTGTCAATCAGGTTAGAGACGCCGTCAACAAACTTCGTGAAGACTACGAGGGTAAGGATGGAACGAGTGCAAGAGGCTTTGAGCTTAGAGAAGTAGCCGGAGGCTGGCGTATCTACGTTCGTGAGAACTACGACTGGGCCGTGAAGATGTTCATCGCCAACGAAAACCCAACCAAGCTTTCTCAGGCGGCTCTGGAAACTCTTTCGGTAATTGCCTACAAGCAGCCAATCGCCCGTGGACAAATCGCATCCATTCGAGGCGTGAATGTGGATTCGGTAGTGAGAACCTTGACCTCAAGAGGATTGGTCACTGAGCTTTACACTGACTCGGAAACTGGCGCGATTCACTATGGAACAACTTCACTTCTGTTAGAGCAGCTTGGTATTAACTCGCTTGATCAACTGCCTCCAATTAGCCCGTACCTGCCTGATGTCACCAGTGACTTCGATGAGCGGTAGTCCAAAACCTGAGGGAATCAGACTTCAGAAGGTCTTGGCAGCAGCGGGGGTAGCCTCCAGGCGGGTCTGTGAAGACATGATTGTCGCCGGTGCCGTGAAGGTCAACGGCAAGGTAGTCACAGAACTGGGCACTCGAATCAATCCAGACGTTGACAAGGTCGTCGTCAGGGGAACTCCCGTGCAGTTAGATGTTTCGAAGGTTTACCTGATGCTCAATAAGCCAGTAGGAGTAGTCAGCAGCATGCAGGATGAGCATGGCCGGCCAGACCTAAGTCAGTATGTTCTTGACTACGATCGAGTTTTCAACGTCGGTCGCCTTGATGCCGATACTTCCGGGTTACTTCTGCTAACTAACGACGGAGACTTGGCACACAAACTGATGCATCCTTCCTTTGAGGTTCCAAAGACCTATCAGGCGAAAGTCCACGGTCAGATTACCCAGCCAATCTTGAACAAGTTAGTTTCCGGTATTGAGCTGGAGGACGGGCCCATCAAGGCAGACAAGGCACGCTTCCTTTCGGCTTCGGGAAATCACAGTCTTGTCGAAATCGAGCTGCACAGCGGAAAGAACAGAATTGTGCGTCGAATGTTTGAGTCCGTCGGCTTTCCGGTAGTGGCTTTGGTTAGGCGTCAGTTTGGCCCCTTACACTTGGGGCACCTAAATCTGGGGCATATGCGTCAGCTAAGTAAAATAGAGCTGGGTGCCCTTTTGAAAGCGGCAGATCAGAAGAGGCGATGAAATGGCACTGCGAGCAATTAGGGGAGCGATTCAGCTAGATAGCGACGAGCGCGAACACCTGCTCAAGTCAACCGCCGAGTTGCTATCTAAGACTCTGCATGCCAATAACGTCGATAACTCTCAGTTGATTTCTATTTTGTTCACTGCAACCCCGGACATAACTTCTGAATTTCCAGCGCTTGCGGCTCGTGAATTAGGTCTTGGAGATGTTCCTTTGATGTGTTTTGTAGAAATGAACGTGGCCGGAGCACTTCCTAGAGTCATCAGGGTGTTGATTAATGCTGACCTAGATATTCCTCGAAGCGAAGTCCAGCATGTGTACCTCCGCGGCGCTACTGCGCTCAGGTTGGATTTAGCCCAATGAATCGGGCAAGGCTAGCCGGACCAGTAAAGATAGTCGGATCTGGCCTGATTGGAACTTCGATTGGCTTGGCTCTCAGTCAGCTTGGCACCAAAGTTTTGCTTGCCGATAGTTCACCAGCTGTGACTAATCTCGCAGTGGACTTTGGAGCCGGCGAAAAGTTTGTCGCCGGGACAGAGCCTTCACTGGTTGTGGTCTGCGTGCCTCCCGATGTTTGCGCGAGCGTAATTGCTAGCCAGTTGCTCGAGCATCCGAATGCGACGGTCACCGATGTTGCCAGCGTGAAGGGCACTATTCTCCAGCAGCTGCAATCAAATGGTGCTGACCTAGAACGCTATGTTGGATCACACCCAATGGCAGGCCGCGAACAAGCCGGAACACTAGCTGGTCGAAGCGACATCTTCGTTGGTCGCCCTTGGGTGATTTCGGCCAACAGCCAGTCCTCTAACAAGTCAGTCGAGACCGTTGAGGCCCTAGCGATTGATTTGGGTGCGACTTTGATTCATCTAGAACCTGAAGAGCACGACCGTGCTGTGGCGCTAGTCTCGCACGCTCCGCAACTTATCTCTTCGCTACTAGCTGCCCGATTGAGCGAATCGGAGTCCAGCGACATTTCCCTAGCTGGTCAGGGATTGCGTGACACCACCAGAATCGCAGCATCTGACCCAAAGCTTTGGATACAAATTCTGGCAGCCAACAGTCAAGAGGTTGCCAAGGTGATCGACCTCCTCAAGCAAGATCTTGATCAAGCCCTCAACGCTCTTCGAGCGTTAGAGGCACCTGGGTCGCTCGCGAGCATTGGGAAGCTATTGGAAAAGGGCAACCTGGGTGTTTCTCGAATTCCTGGAAAGCATGGCCAGTCGGCTACCAAGTACTCCAAGGTGGTAGTCATGATTGACGACAAGCCTGGTGAACTAGCTAGGCTGCTCACCGAGGTTGGGGAAGTCGGAATCAACCTTGAAGACTTAACGCTCGAGCATGCCACCGGCGCTGCTGTTGGACTCCCAGAGTTATACGTATTGCCGACCGCCGAGCAAAAGTTGGTATCGGAGCTAACCGCAAGGGGTTGGAAGATAGTCGGATGAGCCAGATAGTTGTCGCTGTTGACGGACCAGCAGGATCTGGAAAGTCCAGCGTTTCTAAGGCTGCGGCCCAGAACCTAGGTTTTGGCTATCTAGACACCGGGGCTGGTTATCGAGCACTAACCCTTACGGCCCTATCCAAGAAACTCGACCTGGATGCCGTAGGTGAGTTGGATCTCGCTTCAATTTTTACTTACTCAATTTCTACTGATCCCAATAATTACTGGGTGAAGGTAGGACAAGAAGACATCACTGAGGCAATCAGGTCCAAAGAAGTTGAGCTAAATGTTAGCCGAGTGGCAGCCCAGCCCAAGGTTCGCTCATTCATGAGAGAGATAACTCGCTCTATTGCCTCAGCCTGCCCGAAGCCAGGAATCATCGTTGAAGGCCGAGATATCACCACCGTGGTCATGCCGGATGCCAAAACTCGGGTGCTGCTAACAGCCAGTGAGGAAGTTAGACTTAGCAGAAGAGCAGTGGATCTGGAAGCCGATGGTTCAATTTCGGCTCAAGTAAGCGACCGGGACAAGAAAGACTCAAAAGTTGTTGACTTTCTAAATCCTGCGCCCGGTGTAACACTGCTAGACACCACTGATCTTTCCTTTGAAGGTTCGGTGGCTGCCCTGGTTGATCTAATCAACCGCTAACAAAGCTAAGGATTTAAGGTGCACGAAGAAGACTTCGACGAGCAAGCACGCGCGGATGTTCTGCGCGGCTCCCTTAGCGAATACGAACTCGATGAAGAAGACTTAGCCCTCCTCAATCTCGAACTCGATGATGAAGCTGTTCCGGGGTATTTGCCGGCGCTTCCGGTGCTTGCAATCGTTGGTCGCCCGAACGTCGGTAAATCAGCTCTGGTGAATAGAATTCTTGGTCGCCGAGAAGCTGTTGTTGAAGACGTTCCGGGAGTAACTCGAGATCGTGTCTCATACAAAGCCGAGTGGAATGGTCGCAAGTTCACTTTGGTAGACACCGGGGGTTGGGAACCAAATCCCAAGGGGATCGATGCTGCGGTTGCAGCTCAGGCGGAAGTCGCAGTTGAACTGTCCGACGCTGTGCTGTTTGTGGTTGACGCTATGGTTGGACCCACCGCAAGCGATGAGCGAGTTGTCAAAATGTTGCGAGCTTCAGGTAAACCTGTCGTTCTAGTTGCCAACAAAATTGACGATGCCAGACAAGAACCGGAAGCTGCAGCACTTTGGTCGTTGGGCCTTGGAGAACCACTTCCTGTTTCAGCTGTTCACGGCAGGGGAGTTGCGGACATGCTGGATGCCGCAATGGCGAAGCTGCCTAGTGTTTCGTCGGTTGCACAACAAGAGTTCGGTGGACCTCGTCGCGTTGCACTAATTGGCCGACCAAACGTTGGCAAGTCATCCCTTCTAAACAAAGCCGCCGGAAGCATCAGGGCAGTGGTAAGCGAGATTGCTGGCACCACTCGCGATCCAATTGATGAGCAAATTGAGCTCGGTGGGAAAATCTGGCGATTTGTTGACACCGCAGGAATTAGAAGACGCATAAAACTTGCACAGGGTGCCGACTTCTACGCTTCACTTCGAACAGCTGCAGCGCTCGAGCGCACCGAGGTTGCAGTTATCTTGTTCGATGTCACTGAGCCAATCAGCGAAGGTGACATCCGAATCGTTGATTTGGCACTTGAATCCGGCAGAGCCCTAGTGCTGGCGTTCAACAAGTGGGATCAGCTCGATGAGGAAAGAAGAAGGTATCTAGAACGTGAGATTGAGCAGGATTTAGCTCACGTCTCTTGGGCACCGAGGGTAAACATTTCAGCCCTCACCGGCAGGCACTTGGAAAAGCTCGTCCCTTCTCTTGAAGTAGCCCTGCACAGCTGGGATCTAAGAATTCCAACCGGAAAGCTGAATACCTTTATACAAGAGCTCGCGATGGAGTTTCCGCACCCAGTCCGAGGTGGCAAGCAGCCAAGAATTCTATTTGCCACTCAGGCATCAACGAGACCACCGAAGTTCATTCTGTTCACCACTGGTTTCTTGGATCCGCAGTACCGTCGATTTATCGTTCGGCGCCTTCGTGAAACCTTTGGTTTCGAAGGAACTCCCATCGAGGTATCGATGAGAGTGCGCGAAAAACGCAAGCGCTAGACTCTTAGAATCACGGGCTATAGCGCAGCTTGGTAGCGCGCTTGACTGGGGGTCAAGAGGTCGTGGGTTCAAATCCCGCTAGCCCGACAGCAAAGCCCCGCAGCCAGTTTGTGTCTGGGCAAATCCAATAGACTCAAAGCCATGACCCCGGGCAAAAAAGCAGGCTTTCTAAATGGCGAGGTCGTCAACATCCCGAACCTGCTGAGCTTTCTTCGCATAGCTCTAGTGCCAGTGTTTCTATGGTTTCTCTTGGAAGAATTTTTTGTCGCTGCCATTTCAATTCTTGCCTTAGCGGGCCTTACTGATTTCCTCGATGGTTTTCTAGCAAGAAAGCTAAACCAGACAACCAAACTTGGCAAATTGCTCGACCCGGTTGCAGATCGGCTCTACATATTCGCAACACTGCTTGCCCTATCGTCAACCGGTTATGTGCCATGGTGGCTAGCTGGTCTGGTGATTCTCAGAGACTTGCTGATACTAGTTTCACTACCGGTTCTAGCATCGGTTGGCTACCGCTCCCTGCCGGTTCACTATCTTGGCAAGGCCAGCACCTTTGCCCTGCTCTACTCCTTCCCACTTCTTCTGATGGGCAAGATCTTCACCGAGGCTGCCTTCATCATCACCCCAATAGCTTGGGCCTTTGCTCTCTGGGGAGTTGTTCTGTACTGGTGGTCAGGGTTTGTTTACCTTTGGCAGCTGGTTTTACTGATTAGAGAAGAGCGTCAGAATTCCACTAATGTAAATGTAAGCGGTAGGAGGTAAGTCATGGACGACAGCCAGAACAGTAATGACGTCGAGTCAACTCTTCGGTTCAATTCCGAGTGGCTTACCGAGGACGACCAGCTACTCAGCCCTGAGCACCAGCTTGCCGTTGACGCTCTTCCTGCAGGCCACGCGCTCCTAATCGTTCGCCAGGGTCCAAAAGCCGGAGCCAGATTCTTGCTCGACAGCGATGTGACCACAGTTGGCCGCCACCCGAACGCTGACATATTCCTAGATGATGTAACGGTCTCAAGAAGGCATGCCGAATTCCACCGTCACGGGAATTCGTTCCAAGTTCAGGATTTGGCATCGCTCAATGGAACCTATTACGATGGGGTTCGGATTGAGAGCGCGCTTTTAGAAGAGGGTGCCGAGGTTCAAATCGGAAAATTCCGACTCACGTTTTATTCTTCGAAAGCAGCAGGCAACAACTAATGGGTTCAGCGCAGAGCAACGTTAGGGCAATTTCCTCGAGTGGGAAATTGTTCACTATCGGCCAAGTGCTCAGCGTGCTAAATCCAGAGTTCCCAGATCTTTCACCTTCAAAGCTTCGTTTTCTCGAAGAGCAAGGGCTTATCGAGCCACAGCGCACACCAGCTGGATACCGTAAGTTCTCCGAACAAGATGTTCAGCGCACTCGAGTAATTCTCGAACTTCAGAGAGACCAGTATTTACCGCTGCGCGTCATTCGCGACTACCTGGAGCAACTTGATGCAGGAAAGAGCCCAAGCTTGCCTCAGGCACAGGCTTCAGTAGCAAAGCTTCAGCCCAAGAATCCAATCAAGCTCACAAAAGTTGCTCTGATGAGTGAAACCGGAATTAGCGCTGGACTGCTACAGGAAGCTCAGACACTGACTTTGATTTCAAAAGAGCCTTTCGAATCTTCCGATCTGGAAATTGCGCGGGCTATCGTTCACCTTCAGCGCTTTGGAATTTCCCCAAGGCACCTTCGAGGCCTTAAGGCCTCCGCCGATCGTGAAATTGGAATCATTGAGGGAGTAGTTGCGCCTGTGTTGGGTAAGAATGAAGCTGCCAGCAAGTCCAGGGCTGCCCACTATGCCCAAGAGATTGAGAATCAGTTCGCCACAATTCGCGGGGAACTAATCAAGGCCGTAATTTCTAAGATTGACGCTTAGAAACCCCTTTAGCCAAGCACCCGACACGCCGTAAAGCAGGATTAACTGGTGTTGTTACCTGGAACAGGGGACAATTAGAGCTTCCAGGTTGTATCTAAAGGGAGCGTGAGATGTCCGAAAACACAGGTTTCGATGACGGCATGCTGTTCACTGACGGCCTGATCTCTCAAGACCCTAAAGTTGGCTATCGCGGAACCGCGGCGGCGGCTGCCAGCGGAATTAGCTATCGACAACTGGACTACTGGGACAGAACCGGTTTGGTCCAGCCAACTGTTCGCTCTGCCACCGGCTCAGGTTCGCAGAGACTTTATGCATTCCGTGACATTTTGGTCTTGAAGCTTGTAAAACGACTTCTGGATACCGGAGTTTCTCTGCAGCAGATCAGAATCGCAGTAGACCAACTGCGGGCAGCTGGTCTAAACGACTTGGCTCGAATCACCCTCATGAGCGATGGCGCCAGGGTTTACCTATGCACGTCAGAGGATGAAGTTATTGACCTACTTGGCAGAGGCCAGGGCGTCTTTGGCATCGCAGTTGGAAGAGTTTTGCGTGAAGTTGAGGCTTCCTTGGTGAACATTCAAACTCTTCACCTTGACGACATGGACGAGCTCGCTGCACGACGTGCCAGCAGAAAAGCTGTTTAGCTTTCTAGTCGTCGCCCAAATCTAATACAGCCTCAATTGACGAACCTCGCCTAATGCGAGCTGTTTTGGTCGCCTTTTTGTTTCGCTTCAGTGACCTTGAGCTGTGTTCAATGACTGGGCCTTCGAACACTTTGTCTAGTATTAGCTCGAAGTTTTGAGCAGTCTTACTTGCTATTTCCCCTGGCCAGCTGTGAATTGGTCTTGCCGCACCTTGGGCCTGCTGCACGGCTGAGTGTTCCTCGATTGCAGTAGTCATAAGTCTTGGTCCAAAAAGTTGTTCCAACTCGGCGTAGCGAAACTGGTGCTCTTTGGAGGCGGGGATGTATCGATTGACCAGCACCCCAAGTGGCTGAAGTCTTCCGGCAGTTTGTTTGCTGATTTCAGCAATTGCTCTGATGGCGCGGTCAGCTGCCAAGACGGAGAAGATGGAGGGTTCCGCAATCACAAGCACCTTGTCACTTGCGGTCCAAGCCAATTGGGTCAGTCCATTCAGTGACGGCGGGGTGTCAATGATTACGATGTCGTATTCGGTTTCGACTCGACTCAAAGCTTCTTCGAGTCTCCAAAGGTCGCGTTTTGTTGGTGTTGGGCTGTCATACTCGACCACCTTGGGGCTGCCCGGCAATAAATCCATCACGCCACCTGACAAAGACTCCCAATCACTGGCTACTATTGCTTTATGCACATTGGCGTGCTTGGGGAGTCTCAAAACCTCAGCACAAGTTAGCTTCAGTTCCCGGGTGGCTCCAAGTGCCGTGGTGGCGTCAGACTGCGGATCGAGATCAACAACCAAGGTGCGAAGTCCTCTGGATAGAGCTGCCGAGGCAAGCCCTAGGGCAACGGTGGTCTTACCGACCCCGCCCTTCAGAGAGCTCACACTTAGAACATGCACCCAAATAGGCTACCTTTTTATTGGGCGCAGCTTTGAACCGAAACCACCCTTTCAGGTTAGGAACCGATGTTTCACAAGATTCTGGTAGCAAACCGAGGCGAGATTGCTGTTCGCGCCTTTCGCGCTGCCTATGAGCTTGGGGCTCGCACGGTGGCTGTTTTCCCTTACGAGGATAGAAATTCAACACACCGCCAGAAAGCCGATGAGGCTTACCAAATCGGTCAAGTCGGTCACCCTGTTCGCGCCTACCTAGATGTTTCGGAAATCATCCGAGTTGCTAAAGAGTGTGGTGCAGACGCTATCTATCCAGGCTATGGATTCCTTTCGGAGAACCCTGAATTAGCCAAAGCAGCTCAAGAAAATGGGATCGCCTTCATTGGGCCAAAATCAGATGTCCTTGAACTAGCGGGAAACAAAGTGAATGCCATCGAGGCGGCCTCTCGAGCTGGAGTTCCCGTTCTCAAGTCATCAAACTCCTCATCGGATGCCAAGGAACTTATTGTGGCCTCCAAGGAAATTGGCTTCCCGCTGTTTGTTAAGGCCGTCGCTGGTGGAGGCGGACGCGGAATGCGAAGGGTTGCAGCTGAGGCTGATCTAGCTCAGGCAATTGCCGAAGCGTCCAAAGAGGCTGAGAGTGCCTTTGGCGATTCAAGAGTCTTCCTCGAGCAGGCAGTACTGAGACCTCGCCACATTGAAGTTCAGATTCTCGCCGATTGTCAGGGCAATGTCGTGCACCTATTTGAGCGCGACTGCTCTGTTCAGCGCAGAAACCAAAAGGTGGTTGAGATAGCACCTGCTCCGATGATTGACGAAGAACTCCGTCAAAAGCTATACAAGGACGCTGTTAACTTCGCCAAGGAATTGGGCTACCAAAACGCTGGCACCGTTGAGTTCCTAGTGGACACCGTAGGTCCAAACAAGGGCAAGCACGTGTTCATCGAAATGAATCCAAGAATTCAGGTAGAACACACCGTCACTGAGGAAATCACCGACATCGATCTCGTTCAGTCCCAGATGCGAATTGCTGCTGGAGAATCCCTGAAGGAT
This sequence comes from Actinomycetota bacterium, assembly GCA_046046195.1. GTDB lineage: Bacteria > Actinomycetota > Actinomycetes > Actinomycetales > Microbacteriaceae > Rhodoluna. The sequence goes on from JBJOKH010000011.1 coordinate 20,019, forward strand.
CTTGGCCTGAGCCAAGAGAGCATAACCATGCATGGGTTTGCCATGCAGTGCCGAATAACTACCGAGGACCCAGCGGCAAACTTCAGACCTGACACCGGAAAGATAACTACTTACCGTTCACCGGGTGGAGCTGGCATTCGACTAGACGGTGGAACTGTTTCCACTGGTGCAGAGATTTCTCCTCATTTTGACTCCATGTTGGTAAAGCTAATTTCGCGAGGAAAGACATTCCAAGATGCTGTGATGCGTGCGCGTAGGGGATTGGCTGAGTTTAGAATCCGCGGTGTCTCTACAAACATTTCGTTTCTTCAGGCCGTGCTTGCGGATGAGACATTTGCAACCGGAGACTTGAGCACCTCTTTCATCGACGAACGTCCAGAACTTTTCCTAACGCGACCTTCTCAAGACCGCGGAACAAAGCTTTTGCAGTGGTTGGCAGAGACAACCGTCAACCAACCAAACGGACCTAGGCTCAAGTACTCAAATCCAGCTTTGAAGCTGCCAAATGTAGACCTATCAAGGCCAGCCCCAGCAGGCTCACGGCAGAAACTCCTTGAGCTAGGACCTGCTGCTTTTGCTAAAGCGCTGAGAGCTCAATCACACGTTGCGATTACAGACACCACCTTCCGCGACGCACACCAGTCACTACTGGCAACTCGCGTTCGAACCAGAGACTTGGTTCAAGTTGCTCCGCACGTTGCAAGGCTCATACCAGAATTGCTTTCTGTCGAAGCTTGGGGTGGAGCAACCTACGACGTAGCGCTTCGCTTCCTAGCTGAAGATCCTTGGGAGCGTTTAGAAGCACTTCGTGAGGCGATGCCTAACCTCTGTATTCAAATGCTCCTGCGCGGTAGGAATACAGTTGGGTACACCCCTTACCCGGAGATTGTGACCAAGGCCTTCGTTGAAGAGGCAACAGCCAGTGGAATAGACATTTTCCGCATCTTCGATGCGCTCAACGATGTAGAGCAAATGCGGCCAGCGATTCAGGCTGTGCTCGACACCAAAACCGCGGTTGCGGAAGTGGGAATCTGCTACTCAGGCAACCTGCTAGATCCGAATGAGAATCTTTACACTCTTGATTACTATCTAAAGCTCGCAGAGAAGATTGTCGCCACTGGCGCACACATACTTGCGATTAAGGACATGGCTGGTCTGCTTCGTCCCGAAGCCGCCCGCCAACTAGTTTCAGCCCTCAGGGCAAAATTTGATCTTCCAGTTCATTTGCACACCCATGACACTGCAGGTGGTCAGTTGGCGACCTTGCTGGCAGCCATCGAGGCGGGCGTTGACGCGGTGGATGTGGCCAGCGCACCGATGGCGGGAACAACATCTCAACCATCTGCTTCCGCACTGATTGCGGCCCTCGCGAACACCAAGCACGACGCAGGCATTGCTCTTTCAGCCGTGACTCAATTAGAACCGTATTTTGAGGCCGTTAGGAAAATCTACGCACCGTTCGAGTCAGGTCTTCCTGGACCAACCGGAAGGGTCTACAAGCACGAAATCCCAGGTGGGCAGCTTTCCAACCTTCGCCAACAAGCCATCGCGCTTGGTCTTGGGGACCAATTCGAAAAGGTTGAGGACATGTATGCCGCAGCCAACGAAATTTTGGGCAGACCCACGAAGGTTACACCTTCTTCCAAAGTCGTTGGAGACCTAGCTCTGCACCTTGTAGCTGTGTCGGCTGACCCAGAGGACTTTGCTAATAATCCAGAAAACTACGACGTACCGGATTCCGTAGTCGGTTTCATGGCAGGCGAATTAGGTGACCTACCTGGCGGCTGGCCAGAACCATTCAGAACTAAAGTGCTAAAAGGTCGTGAATTGAAGTTTGGTATCGAACCAGTCTCAGCTGAGGACGAGGCTCTGCTTGCCGGAGGTTCGGCGGAGCGACGCGCAACACTAAACCGCCTACTGTTTCCAGCACCATTCAAGGAATTCAGCAAGATGCGCGAAAACTACGGCCGCCTAGATCAGGTTGACACCATCGACTTCTTGTATGGGCTTGAGCAGGGAGTCGAGCACATGATCGAACTCTCCAAGGGTCTAAGGCTTTACATCGGACTAGAGGCAATCGGAAGCCCAGACCCTAAGGGCTACAGAACTGTCATGACTACGCTCAATGGCCAACTAAGGCCGGTAAACGTCAGAGACCGAAAGATTGTAAGCGACGTCGTGGTGGCGGAGAAAGCAGACACATCAAAGCTTGGACACGTCGCTGCACCATTCCAAGGTGTGGTTTCTCTGAAAACAGTTGTTGGAACCAGGGTTGAGCTTGGTCAACCAGTTGCCAGCATTGAAGCTATGAAAATGGAAGCCACCATCACGGCAAGTATTTCTGGCGTTGTCAAAAGACTGGCCGTTTCAGGCACGCAAGCTGTTGAAGCAGGCGACCTAATCCTTGAAATAGAGCCCAACTAGCACCCTCGCCTCAACTGCTTTAGAATAGGGCGAGTTGTTTACTGGGGGCCAATTTAGGAGTTTTTGTTGCCAAGAAAAAAGAACACGGGCTTTGAAGAAGAGGGTACCGGCCTAGACAAATCAGCTCCAGAGGTAAACCCAGCGGACTTTTCCACAAACTTGGGGCTTGCTCCAGATGTGACAGCCGAAGAGATCGACTTATCTCCAGCTACTTCCTCAATCGCGGTTGTTCCTACTACTCCAGCAGTTGTGGCACCGGTTTCTGAATCTAAAGAAGTTGAAGGCGGAAAGACTCGCTATTCAAGAAGAGATAGCCTGCGAGGCGAAGTTTTCGACGAGCCAGAACCTGCGGCGATGCTCACAGCAGATCGCCTTTTGGATGACTCCGCAAAATTCCGTCCGGCACCAGAAAGCGGTTGGAGAAAGCTTGCTTACTACCTAACTCTTAAGCTTTGGAATCCAGGTGATTCACCCAAGGTCAAGGCGCGCAAGGCGATGGACGCACGAATCGGCGCTGTTCTGGAAGGCGGAGCGAAGTTTGTTCCAGTTCTAACTCGCAAGGGGGGAGTGGGAAAAACCACAATCTCAACTTTGCTGGGTATGGCCTTGTCACAGGTTCGTGAAGATCGAGTCATTGCGATTGACGCTAACCCTGACCGCGGAACCTTGGCGGAGCGCGTCAGTAAGTCAACTAGGTTCACGGTTAGGGATGTTGTAAACCGAGCAGCAGCCATTGATGGCTTCTCGGAGTTTTCCAACATGGTATCCAGAGACGAAACCAGGCTTGACGTTCTGGCATCGGACGCCGACCCAATGCTTTCTGAAGCCTTCAACGAAGGCGACTACAACGTTGTTGCTGACATGGCAGCTCGCTACTACTCAATCGTTATTACTGACTGCGGTACAGGAATTGTTCACTCAGTTATGCGCCCAACCCTGCAGCGCGCAAACTCTCTGGTAATTGTTTCCGGTGGTTCGGTTGACGAGGCAAGACTGGCATCTGAGACGCTAACTTGGCTTGAGGCGAACGGCTACGGCGAGCTCGTTAGAAATTCCGTAGTTGCCCTAAACACCGCAACTCAGGCAACTCAATTAGTAAAGCTTGACGAGATCGAACAGCACTTCCGCACCCGTGTGCGCAATGTGATTCGAATTCCTTATGACCCGGCTCTTGCAGCCGGATCGGTAATCAAGTTCAAAGAACTCAAGAAGCTAACCCGCGACGCGGCTAGAGACCTAGCGGCTGAAGTAATCGGGTCAATTACTAATCCAAAGTAATCAGCATGGCGGTTAGGCAAATCCGCCTTTTCGGCGATCCGGTTTTGAAAACCGCATGCGATCCAATTGCAGAGATAACCGATTCCGTTCGAATGCTTGTTGCTGACCTTGAAGAAACAACCGCTATGCCAGGTCGCGCAGGGGTAGCAGCGAATCAAATTGGAGTAAATCTTCGGGCGTTCAGCTACCAGGTTGAAGGGGTAGTTGGGCACCTAATCAATCCAGAAATAGTTGAGCTTGGTGGCGAGAAAGTGTTGCTGGACGAAGGTTGCCTTTCGCTACCTGAGATTTGGAGCAAAACCCCTCGTCATACCAAAGTCAAAGTTCGTGGCTTGAAGCAATCTGGCGAGAAGATCGAAATAGAAGCTGAGGGACTCCTGGCCCAAGTGTTTCAGCACGAAATAGATCATCTCGACGGCTTGGTCTACCTAGACAGACTTGACGCGCAAGACCGCAAGGTGTGCATGGCAGCACTACGCGAAACCACTTGGTTTATGCGAGACTAGTCCTCAATCTTCACTGCGTCTGATGTAGTTGGCGATCCGCCATACATCTCGTCAATAATTGGTGCGAAGTCGCGGGCAACAATCTCACGCTTGATTTTCAGTGACGGGGTCAAGTGCCCTGATTCCTCGGACAGCTCACTTTCGATTACTGCAAACTTCTTGATTCCTTCAGCGTTTGAAACAGTCGCGTTGACCTCATCTATCTTTCTTTGAAGTTCGGCTAACACAACTGGATTCTTAGCTGCCTGAGAAAGGGTCAAGTCGGCTTTCTGGCCATTATTGCCAAGCCAAGCTGGAAGCATCTCAGGGTCAAGTGAGATTAGTGCGGAAACGAACTGTCTCTGATCTCCGATGACAACTGCCTGACCGATGATTGGACTTGCGCGAAGAGGGTCCTCCAGCGCGGTAGGGGCAACATTCTTTCCACCGGAAGTCACGATAAGTTCCTTCTTACGACCAGTGATTGAGATGAAGCCTTCGTCATCAAGTTGACCAATATCTCCGGTTCTAAACCAGCCATCCTGGATCGCTGCGGCTGTCGCTTCCGGGTTTTTCCAATATCCTCTTAGGACATTCGAGCCCTTGAGCAAAATCTCACCATCGTCGGCAATCTTTACCGCGCAACCTGGCAGCACACGACCTACCTTGCCAATCTTGGCATCGCTTGGTCGACCAATCATTGCTGGGGCAGAGGTCTCGGTCAATCCATATCCTTCGAGCACTATCAGTCCGATTGCCCTAAAGAAGTGTCCGAGTCTTTCACCTAGCGGTGCACCACCAGAAACGGCGTAACTTACATTTCCTCCCATTGCTGCTCTTAGCTTCTTGAAGACAAGAGCATCAAAAACTTTGTGCTGAAGCTTGAGTCCAAGCGATGGGCCATTCTTGGTGTCTAGAGCCCTGGAATAAGCGATTGCGACAGCAACGGCCTTGCGGAAAATCTTGCCTTTACCTCCAGCTTCGGCTTTCTGTTCGGCTGCGTTGTAAACCTTCTCGAAAACCCTTGGAACAGCCAATAAGAAGTGAGGCTTGAAGGATTGCATTCCGGCGGCCACGCTCTTGGTGTCTGGTTGGTGACCCACCTTGATTCCACCGTAAACGCAGAGGATAGAGATAAATCTTGCGTAGACGTGGGCTAACGGTAGGAAAAGAAGTGTCGCGTTACCTTCCTTCACAACCTCAGGAAGCTCAAGCTGGGAGTTTTTGCATAGGTCAACAAATCCGTGGTGCAGCAATTCGCAACCCTTGGGCTTACCTGTGGTGCCGGAGGTGTAAATAATTGTTGCCAAGTCATCTAGTCCACGAGAGGTTCTGGCCCTCTCTACTTCATCTAGGCTTACACTTTTTCCCTGACCGACCAGCTTGAACAGCGAGTCGTCGTCGAATCTCCAAACTTGAGAAACCTTTGGGGTGTTCGACTTGATTTTTTCGAACCTGTCGAGGTGGTCTTTGGTCTCAACAATCAGCGCCACGGCTTCAGAATCCGATAGCACCCATTCAATCTGAGCCGGTGCGGAGGTTTCATAAATTGGAACCGGCACGGCCCCGGCAAACCAAAGTGCAAAGTCGGTCAAAGCCCACTCGTAGCGAGTTCGGCTCATTAGCCCGACGGCATCGCCAGGTTTGATGCCGGCTGCGATAAATCCTCTGGCCAGATCTTGAACTTGCTCCAAGAATGCTTTCGCGCTCACATCGCGCCAGACTCCCGGAGTGTCTTCAATCCCAAACAGTGGTAGCGATGGCGTTGCCTTGGCTCGTTGAACCAGCAAATCTGTAATGTTTTCAGTGTTGGCCGATTCAACCAAGCTTGGAAGTTCGTAGGATCTCATCATTGGGCTCCGTTATCTCGCGATTTTCCATAACTATAGCCAAAAGCCAAGCCGGAAGGGGCTTTTGCCCTTCTATAGGGTCACTTAGGCAAGGTAAACTCTTCCTTTAGTTTGTTTTCCTAAGATTTGATAGGGCCATACATGCACGCGGTTGGTATAGATATCGGTGGAACCAAGATTGCCGGTGCTTTGGTCGATGAGTCGGGGAAGATTCTCAAGGAACTAAGAATTCCTAGCCCAATCGACGATTCAAATCAGATGGTCGAGGCCATCGCATCGGTCATCGATGAAATAGCAGCCGGAGAAGAAGTTATAGGCGTTGGAGTTGCAGCGGCAGGTTTTTTGAGTGCTGACCGCGAGATCATGTACTTGGCTCCCAACATCCATGCTTGGAGAAACGAACCCTTAAAAGCTCGGATTGAGAGCAAGGTTAGTTTCCCAGTCCTTCTAGAAAATGACGCCAACGCTGCTGGCTGGGCCGAATTCAGATTTGGCGCAGGTAAAGATGTCAAAAGCATGATCATGCTCACCATCGGCACAGGCGTTGGTGGGGCCATAATTGCCGACGGAGTTTTACTAAAGGGCGGCTTTGGAATCGGCGGCGAGCTAGGTCACGTTTTAGCCATCCCTGGCGGAAAGCCATGCGGTTGTGGGCTAAAGGGTTGCCTTGAGTCTTACGCCTCTGGAACAGCTTTACTAACCGCCGCACGAGAACTTGCCGCCTCAGGAAGCTCAGAAGGAGCAAGGCTTCGGGAGCTAGAAGCGATTAATGGAAAACTGAGCGGAGAACAACTCTACGCAGCCATCCTCGAAGACGATGCTGGTGCAAACCGTCTTGTTGGCGAACTCGGTCGACACCTTGGAACTGCCATCGGTGCGGTATTTGTTCCAGTGCTTGATCCTGAGATGGCGGTTATTGGCGGGGGAGTTAGCGCCGTGGGAGATCGGCTAATGAATCCAATCCGGGACGCCTATGAGCAGTCGGTTCCCGCCAAAGGCTTCCGACCTGAGCTTCAGGTTGTGAAAGCCAGCTTCTTGAACCAAGCGGGGCTTATTGGAGCCGCTGATTTAGCTCGCCAGGCCTTCGCCTAGATCAACAAACTAAACTAAGACCTTTAGAGGCTAAGGAGGGTTCCATGACTTACTTCATCTTGAAGACGTTCGTGCTTGGTCCCTTGCTGCGGTTCATTTTTAGGCCCTGGGTTAGAGGCGTTGAGAACGTACCTTCAAGTGGTGCCGCTATCCTGGCCAGCAACCACCTGTCATTCTCAGACTCAATTTTCTTGCCACTTCAGTGCCCGAGGCCGGTTGTGTTTCTTGCCAAGAGTGAGTACTTCACTGGCAAAGGAATAAAGGGTGCCCTTGTTAGGTGGTTCTTCTTGGCCACCGGTCAACTTCCTATTGACCGCTCGGGTGGGAAAGCTTCTGAGGCGGCTTTGAACACAGGTCTTGGAGTTTTGGAACAGGGTCAACTTCTTGGTATTTACCCGGAAGGCACAAGGTCTCCAGACGGCAGACTTTACCGCGGACGCACAGGAATCGCTCGAATGGTTCTAGAGGCCAAGGTTCCGGTAATCCCAGTTGCCATGATTGACACAGAGAAAGTGCAACCAATCGGAAAGCGCTTGCCTAGAGTGCGTCGGGTTGGGATTGTTTACGGAAAGCCATTGGATTTTTCTAGGTTTGATGGCATGGAAGGTGATCGAATTGTGCTTCGAGCCGTCACCGACGAAATCATGTATGAATTGAAGAAGTTAAGCGGCCAGGAATACGTTGACCAGTACGCCTCGACAGTTAAGGAGCAGCGAGCAGCGCTCGCTAGGTAAAAAAATGACCGAACCAAACATCAAGGCTGACCCGACGGTACTAAAGGGTCTCGATAACTACAAGAATCTTCCAGCTGCCCAGCAACCAACCTGGACCGATGAAGCAAAACTTGAAGCCGCCAGGGCAGAGCTAGCGCTACTGCCTCCGCTAGTTTTTGCCGGTGAAGTCGACACCCTTCGCACTCGATTGGCAGCAGCTGCCGACGGTAAGGCATTCCTGTTGCAGGGTGGGGACTGCGCCGAGACTTTCGCTGATGCAACTGCTGACCGAATTCGAAACCGAGTCAAGACCATTTTGCAGATGGCAGTAGTGCTCATGTACGGAGCGTCTATGCCAGTTGTGAAGATGGGCAGAATGTCTGGGCAGTTCGCTAAGCCGCGCTCGTCAGACACAGAGACCCGTGGCGATGTGACCCTACCTGCTTACCGGGGGGATGCCGTAAACGGTTACGATTTCACCGCGGAATCTAGAGCCACAGACCCGAACCGCATGGTGCGCGCGTACCACACCTCAGCCTCAACTCTGAACCTGATCCGAGCCTTCACCACCGGAGGTTTTGCTGACCTTCGAAGCGTCCACGAGTGGAACAAGGGCTTCACTAGCAACCCTGCAAACATTCGCTACGAACAACTAGCTAACGAAATCGATCGCGCCATTAGATTCATGGACGCCTGCGGTGCGGACTTTGAAGCGCTTCGAGCAACTGAGTTCTACGTTTCCCACGAGGCTTTGTTGTTCGACTACGAGAGACCAATGACTCGTATCGACTCAAGAACTGGAAACCCATATGACACAAGTGGTCATTTCTTGTGGATTGGTGAAAGAACCAGGCAGCTTGATGGCGCTCACGTTGATTTCATGTCCAGAATCAGGAATCCAATCGGTGTGAAGCTTGGACCTAGCACGGAGGTTTCCGATGTGATGGCGCTAATCGAAAAGCTGGACCCGAATCGTGAGCCGGGAAGACTAACCTTCATCACCCGCATGGGAGCTAGCCAGATTCGTGAGAAACTGCCGAAGTTGGTAGAAGCGGTAAAGGCAAGCGATGCCAAGCCGCTTTGGATCACTGACCCTATGCACGGCAATGGAATCACCACCAAGAATGGATACAAGTCCAGGCGTTTTGACGATGTCATGGATGAGGTAGCTGGATTCTTCGAGGTGCACCGTGCAGCCGGTACTTTCCCTGGGGGCATACACATCGAACTCACCGGTGACGATGTTGCCGAGTGTCTCGGTGGCTCAGAAATGATTGATGAGAAAACCTTGGAGTCTCGCTACGAGTCGCTGTGCGACCCAAGATTGAATCACATGCAGTCGCTAGAGCTTGCGTTCTTGGTTTCGGAAGCCTTAGCCAAGCGTTAGCGAGAGACGATAGTCACACTGTCACCAACGCGAAGCTCGGTTTGTGATGACGGAGTCTGTCTTTTCACTTTTGCAATTCCAAAGTTGCTGCTGAGCTGGTTGGTATCAATAACCACACGTAGCCCCAAGTTTTCAAGCAGAATTTTGGCAGCTTCAATTGTTTCTCCGACCACATTCGGCATAATTACGATTTCAGGGCCCTTGGATACCTCAAGGGTGACTGTTCCATCTTCCGGTAGAGGGGTTTCACTCAGCACGAGTCGAACAGCTGAGCCAGCTGGGACCGAGTTATCGAACACTTCTAACTGATCAAAAGTCAGCCCAGCTTCATCCAGCAAAGCGGTGGCTTCGGCAACCGGTAAGCCGGCAACATCTGGAAGCGGGCCAACTGACACAAAGAGATCAAGGACGCTGCCCTCATTAAGAATCGCTCCAGGTTCAGCAGACAGTCCGAAGGCCTCCCCAGCGGGAGAGTCACTATAGAAATTCTTAGTACTACCAACCGTGAATCCGGCATCCTTGAGCGCTTGCAGTGCTTGTTCGGCACTTAGGCCAACTACATCTGGAACCGAAACCTGCTTGGGGCCGGTTGATATAAAAAGAGTGATTGAAGAATTCTTGAACACTCGTGAGCCAGCCGCTGGGTCAGTTCTAGTGATTGCCCCAACAGGAACAGTTGCACTACTTTCTTCCATTTGCTCGATTACCAAACCCAATGGCTCGAGAGCTTGAATCGCCGCAGCAACTTCTCTTCCTGAAAGGTCTGGAACAGCTGCCAAGCCTCCTGGTCCGCTCGAGAACCACCAACCGGAGCCGGCCCCGCCAAAAATTGCAAGCAAAGTTAACACGCTCAGCCAAAACTTCGATCTCTTGTTGGCTTTTTCTAGCTTTTGGGCAACTGCGGGCTGATACTCAATGTTCTCAAGTGATTGAAAGTCCAGTACTTCAGTTGCACCTGCTGGTATGACTGATTCTTCAGGGAAATCGATGCGCGCGGTTTTGTCGATCTGCTGAAGTCGAGTTGTGAGCCCGCGTCCCAGGTCGGCCCTTGCGCGAGTAATCACCGGGAGTAAAGCAGCAGCGGAAGCTGGTCGGTTGCTTGGGTCTCGTGCGGTTGTCCACAGCACAATCTCATCCATGAGTTCCGGAACACTCGCCTTTACGCTTGAAGGAGCAGGAATCTTGCTGTTGGCATGCTGGTAGGCAATCTGAACTGCCTGATCGCCTTGATAGGGCTGAGTGCCAGTTAGCATCTCGAAGATCATCACGCCTAGGGAATAGACATCACTTCTAGCATCGGCTTGTCCGCGCAACACTAATTCAGGGGATAGGTAGGCCACGGTTCCAACAATCGATCCAGTTTGAGTGTGCTGGGAAATTGGTCGCGCCAGGCCAAAATCGCCAAGCTTTACGCTTCCACCGTCAGATAAAAAGACATTTTCGGGCTTCAAGTCTCGGTGGAGAATACCAGCCGCGTGTGCCGCAGCCAGCCCCGCAGTTAAAGGTTCGATTATCTCGAGCGCTCTGCTCGAGTCGAGCGCACCAAAGTCATTCATCGCGTCTCGAAGAGTTATTCCTGGAACAAATTCCATGACCAAGAAGATGACTTCTTCGTCAGAGCCCTGATCAAAAACGTTCACCAGATTCGGGTGCGAAAGCTTTGCGGCAACTTTTGCTTCGCGCTGGAATTTTTCAACGAAGGACTTGTCCTGCGCTAAGTGTGGATGAATTGCCTTCAGCGCAACTTTCCGGTCCAGTACAGTGTCGTGCGCTACGTAGACGCTTGCCATACCTCCAGAGGCAACCAGCGAATCAACGCGGTAGCGCCCAGCTATCAGTCGTCCTGAGAGGTTAGCCATTTTCGCCATCAGACTCTAGAAGATCAAACCAGCTCCAGGCAGATAGCTCCCATTTTTGGTAAGCATCTGGGAAAGCCGAAATCTGAACCGCCTGCGCTGCCTTAGTAAGAGGCATAGTCGCCCAATTTTTTATGTCCAGGAGACCACGAATTTTTCCAAAGTTCGGACCACCTCTACCGCCAAAGAATGCTCTTGCTGCGTACTCGGGGTTCATGATTTGAGCCACCGTTCCCCAGCCTTGACTTGGGCGCTGCTGAAAAAGTCCCACCGAGTCTCGATCTCCAAAGTCGATGTTGCGAAGGCTCGACTCCTGCATTGCTGTAGCAAGAGCGATCACTATTCCGTAGTCGCTAACTCCGAGTTGTTTACCAACGCTGTATATGACCTGAGCGTTTTGTCGCATTTCTGCCGAAAGCTTGGTTAGGTTCGGGCAATTCTTGATCTCGTGAACACCAGGAATCGAAAGTCGTTGACCGACGTAGATGGTGCTGGACCAGCTCAGGCTATTTGCACTCAGTACCGACTGTGTGCTTACTCCGTAAACTGCAGCGATTCTGCTAATGGTTTCACCGGGAGAAACAGTGTGAAAGCCATGGACGGTGCAGACCCCTGTAGGTCTCATCGGATCTACCTCTGAAATTTCATCGGCTAGCGGACTAGCAGAGGTTTCCGGAACAATCGGGTTCACAGGTTTTGGTTTAGGTGCCGGTGCAACCGGCTTTAGGTTCAAAACCTGGCCTACGTAAATGATCGAATTTCGTCCAAGTCCGTTGAAGTCTCGAAGCGCTGAAATCTCCAGACCGTGCTTGGCAGCAATCGAATCAAGAGTGTCACCTGCTAGCACTTGATAGCTATCCGGGGCATTTACCGGTGGAGCAGAAACTGGTACTACCTTGGCAACTCGAAGTACTTGGCCAGGAAAGATAAGAGACGAGCTCTTGATGCGATTTATGGCCGTTAGTTCCGAGACAGTCAGGTTGTGGCGGAGGGCGATTTGAGACAGGGTATCGCCAGGCTTTACACGGTAGCTGTCGACGGCCGCTGGAGGGGAAAATTCGCCGCTGATCTTTAGGACTTGACCCACGCGGATAAGCGACTTTGGACCTAGGTTGTTTAGTCGCGCGATTGCGTTTACGGTGGTGCCGAACCGCTTGGCTATCTGGGTGACCGTGTCACCGGATTTGACTCGGTAGCTTCTTGGTGGGGTCGGTACCGAAGTTGAAGGTATTGCACTGGCCACCTCAGTAGTTTGAGACGAAGGAGCCATCTGCTCGCCGTCAGAGTTTTTCTGAATCTCCGAGGTCAAGCTGGCATTGCTAGGTAGATCTGCGATCAGGGGAGATGTGACCGCCAAAGGAACCGAGAGCATCGCCAATTTCTTGGGCACTTTAGATTTGTCTGAACGGTCCATGGGCACCAATCAAGCTTCACATAAGCCAACTGCTTCTTCCCTGAACCCCGCAGGGCGTGGCAGACTTGTAGGGTGAGCAAATCAACCGAGAGTGTCACCAACTGGCTGACAGTCCAAGAGGCCGCCGACCTACTGAACATTCCAAAAGGAAAAGTAAACCGACTTTTGGAAGAGTACTCGCTAGTTGCGGTCAAAAAAGATGGTCAGCTAATGATTCCGGCTGAGCTTATTGTTGCCGGAGAACCGCTAGCCCCGCTTCGCGGGACCATTATCTTGCTAATGGATTCCGGCTACAGCATCGAAGAGTCAATCGATTGGCTTTACACGCACTCAGATGTCTTGGGTCAGACCCCGCTGCAGTCACTTCTTGAAGGCAAGAAGGCTCCGGTTCGGCGCCTAGCTCAGATGTTAGATCTCTAGGATCTAAGACTTACGGTTAATCACCTTTTCAGCCATTGTCTTCAAATGGGCCATGGCCTGAGGCTCAAGTTGCAGGCGGTTCAAAGCGGACATTGCCTGACTAGCTAATTCGCTGATTGTCCTCTCGACCTTGTCGAGAGCGCCGGATCCAATGATGGTCTGCTGCAAAAAGCCCACTTGCTCATTGGTGAGCTCTCGCGAGGAAAGCATTTCATCGAATAGTTTGCCCACGGAGTTGGATAGTGATGCTCTGGTGTAGCCAACCAAGACAGTTCGCTTTCCTTCTCTCAAATCATCACCGGCAGGCTTTCCGGTGACGGCGGGATCACCGAATACGCCCAAAACATCGTCCCTTAGCTGGAAGGCCATGCCTAGGGGGACGCCAAATTCCGAAAGCAGTCTCAACTGATCTGGGCTAGCCCCGGCAAAGGCAGCTCCAATTAGGAGCGGTGCTTCTATTGAGTACTTGGCGCTTTTGTAGAGGATGACGTTATTTGCTCGTCCCACCGCATCCTCGACCGGCCTAGTGATTGCAGCGTTTTCTTCAACAATGTCTAGGTACTGACCCGCCATTACCTCAACGCGCATTCTGGAGAACTCGTCACGGCAAGCAGCTGAGACTTCGGAACTTGGCGCGTTCAACAGGGCCGTCCCAAAAATTTCACTGCTCCACCCAAGCATCAAATCGCCAACTAGGACGGAGCCAGCGACGCCAAAACGTTCGTCGGAACCAGCCCAGTTAGATGAAGAGTGCAATGTCTCGAACCGTTTGTGAACTGCCGGTTTACCGCGCCTGGTGTCGGACTGATCCAACAAGTCGTCGTGGACCAATGCTGCCGCGTGGAACATTTCAAGCGAGGCCGCGATGCCAACCATGGCTTCTGCGGACAGCGCTCGCTGGCTTTCGGATTGGATAGGTGAGTAGGGAAGGTGACCTGCCCAGGACCAGTAGCAAAACAGCGCCCGAAAACGCTTTCCGCCCTCCAACAGAGATTGGGTGTAGTCGACCAGCGGGGCTAGATCATCGGAAATGGCCTGAAAATCCTTGCGTTGTATGGAACAAAATTCGTCCAGATGCTCTTGGACAAGTTTGAGCAGGGTTTCGGATTCACTCACAGCAATAGCCTAACTAGCTTGAAGCCAATAGACTGAAAGAGAAGCAGTGCTTATATTGAAGTAACTGGAGGAAATCATGGGTCTATCAGAGCGTGAACAAAAGCTCCTTGAGGAGCTTGAGCGCGGACTTATTGAGAGCGATAGCGGATTCGCCGCAAAGGTTGAGCGCGTGGGAAACCCGGCTGGCCGCATGATCGCGGGCGCTCTTCTGGCCATTATTGGCCTTGGAGTCCTAGTGACCGGTGTTTTTACTCAGTTCGCAGTTATCGGAGTCGTTGGCTTCCTAGTTATGCTAGGCGGCCTAGTGATTGCCACCTCAAACTTGCAATTGCCTGAAATGCCAACTGGGCTTCCAAAGCCAGGATCGGGTCCAGCTGGCCCTGGCCGAAACTTCTTCGAGGACCGTTGGGACAAGCGCCAAGGCGGCCAGTAACCCTCTAAATCTCTGTAAAAGACCCCCATTTGGGGGTTTTTTCGTTTCCAGGACAACACGCCCGGTGGGGGAAATATTGCTAAATTCTGGCCAAAGTGGGTAAAAGTGGTGTATAGTGGAGGAAATCGGCACAGCCGCCAATTTCTCGGGGAAGGGGAATCAGATGCTGTTAGGCACTCACGCCCCCAAGCTGGACGAGAAAGGCCGCGTTATCCTTCCGGCCAAGTTCCGCGAAGAGCTCTCCGCAGGCGTTGTTCTAACCCGAGGCCAGGACCGCTGTCTGTATGTCTTTTCAACTAAAGAGTTCGAGTCGGTCAACGAGACCATTCGCCAGGCACCGATCACCAGCAAGCAGGCTCGCGATTACCTAAGAATTTTTCTTTCCGGCGCATCCGACGAGATTCCAGACAAGCAGGGTCGAGTAACCATCCCGCCAACTCTTCGCAGCTATGCCGGGTTGGGCAAAGAACTTGTAGTGATCGGCGTCGGCTCAAGGGCCGAAATTTGGGATTCCGCTGCCTGGAGTGAATACCTGGCAAAGCAGGAGAACGGCTTCTCGGAGATTTCCGAGGAGGTGGTTCCAGGTCTTTTCTAACCCTGGCGACCTGATCGTCTTTTGACACTCTTCCCCGATGTCAAAAAGGTCAGGAAGCCGGGGGACCTGCACACCGATGAACACACAAAATCTCGAATCCATCCACGAACCAGTGATGCTGCAGCGCACAGTTGAACTTCTTAGCCCAGCACTTTCGGGCGACAAGGCCGTCTTAGTCGATTGCACACTAGGACTTGGCGGTCACGCCGAAGCTTTCCTAACTCGGTTTGAGAGCCTGACAGTGATCGGAATCGACCGCGACCAGAGCGCTCTGGAGCTTGCAGCCAAGCGCTTAGCGAGATTTGGCGATCGCGCAAAGTTTTTTTATGGCACTTACGACCAGATTCTTGAGGCCATGAGGGTAAACGGTTTCAACGATGTAAACGCGATTCTCATGGACTTAGGCGTTAGTTCTATGCAGATAGATCAGGCAGACCGAGGTTTCGCATACAGCTTCGATGCCCCACTGGACATGAGAATGGATGCCCACTCCGGCATAACTGCAGCCGAGCTCATCGCCTCCGCCAGCGAGGTAGAACTTACCCGAATCTTCAAGGAATACGGCGAAGAGCGCTTTGCCTCAAGGATTGCGACCGAGCTAGTAAAGGCAAGGAAGTCAGCGCCGATTACATCTTCAAAGCAGCTGGCCGCCATCGTTAGCGACGTTGTCCCATTTATTCCAGGTAAGTCTTCCGGGCACCCTGCCAAGCGAGTTTTCCAAGCCCTTCGAATTGCTGTGAACGAAGAACTTGAGATCTTGGAGCGAGCTGTTCCTGAGGCAATCGACGCCCTTGCAGTCGGTGGACGCCTTCTTGTTCTTAGCTACCACTCGCTTGAAGACCGCATCGTCAAGCAGGCCATCGTGGCTTCCTCAAGTTCATCAGCGCCAGTTGAATTGCCATTCGAATTACCAGAGCACGCTCCGGTTCTAAAGCTTGTGGTCAAAGGCGCCGAAAAAGCCAGCCTCGAGGAAATTGCAAGCAATCCGAGGTCGGCTTCGGTCCGACTTCGAGCTGCCGAGAAGATTAGGAAAGTCGCATGAGATCAGTAGCTACCAACAGGTCCCGTGGACCGATTGTGATGATTGTGGTGGTCGGTTTCTTGGCGATTTCCTTGCTTCACCTGCTCCTAACTATCGCTACTTCACAGTCTGTGTATGAACTTTCCGACCTGAAGCAAGAAAAGCGCGAGCTTGACACCACTTCGCAGATTCTGGCCGAAGAAGTAGCGTCACTTTCCTCACAGCAGAACCTATTGAATACCGCAGCGAAGCTTGGAATGGTTGCGAACTCAAACCCGGTCTTCCTAAAGCTTGATGACCAGACCGTTTTGGGTAAGCCAAAACCAGCTCTTGGCTCAAGCAGTCAATCCCGCAATCTAGTAGCTAACTCGGCGATGATTGATGTAGCGCCGGCGAAGCAAAAAGCGACTCCGGCCAGCACAATCGAACCAGAAAAGCTACCTCAAGTAGTGAACGTGAGTGCAATTCCAGTTTCGCCGACGAGGTAGTGCCCGAAAGGTCTTCACACAATGAATCACGCGGGGCCAGTCAGCGTTAGAAGACTCCGGCTGCTGATCACACTCTCGGTAATTTTGGTTGTGGTTTTTGCAATCCGCCTAATTGACTTTCAGATTGTTCGCGCTGAATCAATCAACGAAGAATCCTATGAAAAACGAGCGGTGGCTAGGACAATCCCGGCGGTTCGCGGCGATATCCTCGACGCCAATGGGAATGTGTTGGCGACCACCGTTTATCGGTACGACATCAACGCCGCTCCCGCGATAGTAAAGCCTGTCGAGCGCCAAATCGACGGAATCTCTCAAGTTGTCAGCGTGGAGTCTGTAGCGGCTGAGCTGGCACGAATACTTGAGCTGGATATTGCTGAGCTCTTGCCAAAACTTATCGGCACCAGTCACTACGTAAACCTAAAAAAACGCGTTGACGCCGAGACCCATCGTCAAATTGACGAATTGGGTATTCCTTGGATTTTCGCAGACCCGCACCTAGACCGGCTTTATCCAAACGGAGCGGTGGCTGGAAACTTGATTGGCTTCGTAGGCACCGACGGTGAAGCCCTGGCCGGTATTGAACGCCAGTTCAATGCTTGCCTTGCGGGAGTTGATGGCAAAGAGACTTTCGAAAAGGGAGTGGATGGAATCAAAATTCCATCCAGCACTGTTGTTATTCAAGAGGCAAAGCCGGGTAGAAACGTGATCTTGACCATTGATGCAGATCTTCAGTATCAAGCGCAGCAGGTTTTGGCCAATGAAGTGAGAAAACTAAATGCTGACTGGGCAACTGCAGTTGTGATTGAAGTAAAAACTGGACGAATTGTTTTGGCAGCGGAAGCCCCAAGCGTTGATCCAAATAATCCAGGTAAGTCACCAGAATCAGAGCGCGGTGCAAAAGTTTTCCAGTTTGCCTTCGAACCTGGCTCAACAATGAAAGCCATTACTGCCGCGACCGCGATTGACACTGGATACGCAACCGTCAATACACGCGTACGCGCAGCATCATCGATGCGGGTTTATGACCACGTTATCAACGACAGCTACTCGCATCCTCCGACCAACTGGACCGTGACCGGAGTACTCAGGTATTCGTCAAACGTTGGAACCATCAAGTTCGCTGAGAGAGTCCCTGCAAAGACTAGATACGAATATATGGAAGCCTTTGGCTTTGGTAAACCAACCGCAGTTGGTTTCGAAGGTGAAACCCGCGGTGTCCTAAATCACTACACCGAATGGGACGGCGTCACAAACTTTACGACGATGTTTGGTCAGGCTCTTTCTGTTTCCCCAGTGCAAATGGCATCTGCCTATCAAACTCTCGCTAACGAAGGTGTCAGGCTAAATCCGGTCTTGGTTGCCGGATGCCAAGACGAAGACGGGAACCTAACTGCAGTTCCCAAGTCAAACCCCACCCAAGTTGTTGCACCTAGTACGGCCAACGATGTTATGTACATGCTGGAAAAAATTGTTGAGCAGGGCGGAATAGGTCAGGCAACCGCTGTGGCAGGTTATCGTTCAGCTGGAAAAACCGGAACTGCAGAGATCAAAGAAGGCACGGGCTACGGACAGTACTACGCGGCATCTTTCTATGGCATGGCACCGGTGGATAACCCAAGGTATGCAATGGGTGTCATGATCTACAAGCCCAAGAAGGTTTGGACAAACTCAATGGCGGCAGCTGCCGGTTATCAAAAAATTCTTTCTCAGATTTTGCTCGCAAACAGAGTTCCGCCTTCGACTGGAAAGTCGCCCGATCTACCAACCGAATGGAAATAGTTGGTCGAGCAATCCATCCCACCAATTCTGAGACCCGATAAACCCAATCGGGTCTTACTTAGCGAACTAGCTGGCGAGTTGGCAGTTAGCTTTCCTGATGGGTCGGCCAATCCAACCCTCACTGGCGTCTCGATGAATACCGGTGACATCAGATCAGGAGATATCTTCTTTGCTATGCCGGGTTTGAAAACCCACGGTGCGAATTTTCTGGCCCAGGCAATTGCCGGGGGAGCGGTTGCGATTGCAACCGACAGCGAAGGCTTGAAACTTCTGGGACAAGTCAATGTTCCAGTCATAGTCGTTGAGAATCCGAGGCTGAGGCTTGGTGAGGCCTGTCGTTTTGTCTATGGGAACCAGCTGGACGAGATGCCGCTTATGTACGGAGTCACGGGTACCAACGGTAAAACCTCGACCGTTCACTTCTTGTCGGCAATCTTCCGCCAGATTGGCGAAGTGCCTGGAATGAGTTCCAGCGTCGAGCGCCACATCGCAGATGAAATCATCATTTCAAGGTTAACCTCGCCAGAAGCGCCGGAATCCCACGCTCTGATCGCAAGGATGCGCGAACACGGAGTCACTGATGTTGGCTGGGAAGTTTCGGCACAGGCATTGAAGCAGCACCGAGTTGATGGAATCTACTTTGACGTGGTGGCCTTTACCAACCTGAGCCACGATCATTTTGACGAGTTCTCTTCCTACGAAGAGTATCTCGAGTCGAAAATGCCGCTGTTTCACAAATCCCGTTCGGGAAGAGGCGTGGTCTGTCTTGACACCGACTACGGTCAAACTTTCCTGAAGGCAAGTGAGATTCCCTGTGTGACCATTACGTTGCGGGAAGATGTTCATTCCGACTGGAAAGTTAAAGTCACTAGGGAAGCTACAGGATTAACCGCCTTTGACTTGCTGGGTCCACACGGCGAGAAGATTTCTTCTTCGGTTCCGATTATCGGTGATTACATGGCATCGAATGCGGGGGTTGCCATTTTGATGGCGATTCAGGCAGGTCACGACTGGAAGATGCTTGCCGAAAAACTGAAGAGCGGAATTGATGCACCGATTGCTGGACGCGGCGATAACGTAGCGCCAGCAGGTGCGCCCAGTGTCTATGTCGACTTTGGTCACACACCTGATTCGATTGAGATGACAATCCAGGCGGCTAGAAAAGTCACCGAAGGAAAACTAGTCGTAGTTGTTGGCCTAGATGGCGATCGTGACAAGATAAAGCGCCCGATGATAGGTGCGATTTGTGCGCGACTAAGCGATGCGATGATTGTCACCGATCACAACCCGAGATTTGAAGATCCTGCCGTAATCAGACAGATGATTTACGACGGTGCAATCGCCGAACGCCCAGATCACGACATTAGAAACTTGGAAGGACCAGAGCGTGCGATTCGTATTGCTGTTTCCATGGTCACCAAAGGCGACACAATAATCTGGTTCGGACCTGGCCATCAAGAGCACCGAGACATCATGGGCGTTCGCACAAAATACTCAGGTCGAGCCCAGGCAAGAGCGGCGCTTGCAGAAGCGGGCTGGAAATGATCCGGCTTGCCGCAGGTGAAATAGCTAAGACTCTTGACGCCGAACTAATTGGTGATCCATCAATAACTATTTCAGGATCTGTAGAAACTGACTCACGTCTAGTTTCTGAGGGAAGCTTGTTTTTTGCTAAACCGGGCGAAAATGCCGATGGTCATGACTTCGTCGCTGATGCTAAGCAGCGAGGCGCTGTAGTTGCGGTCGTTCAAAGGCCGGTTGATGTTGACATAGCCCAGCTGGTTGTTAAAGATTCAGTTGCGGCGCTCGGACAGCTTGCCTCTTGGTTGATTACAGAACTCAAGTCCAACGGCAAGCTGAAGGTAGTCGGTATCACTGGCTCAAACGGCAAAACCACCACCAAAAACATGTTGCGCGAGATTCTTTCAAAGGTTGGAAAGACCATCGCTCCTATTGAGTCTTTCAACAACAAGGTGGGCGCTCCAATCTCGATTCTGCGAGCAGATCTTGAAACGGAGTTTTTGGTTGTTGAGATGGGTGCCGAGGGTATAGGAAGCATCGCCTACCTTGCCAAAATGGCAAAGCCGGACATCGGAGTAGTTCTAAAAGTGGGCATGGCTCACGCCGGCGAGTTTGGTGGGATAGAAAACACCGCAAGAATCAAAGGCGAATTGGCCGAGGCACTTACTGAAGGTTCACACCTGGTCTTGAACGGAGATGATTCTCTGGTTCTTGAGATGAGAAACAAAACCAATGCACAGGTTCAACTTTTTGGAACCAGTAGTGACTGTGACATCTGGGCCTCGGACGTTGCTTTATCGAAAACCGGAACATCCTTTACTTTGCACTGGAAAGATGGCACCGATTCCAAGATTCAACTTTCAATCCTTGGTGAACATCACATCATGAATGCATTGGCAGCCGCATCGGTTTCTAACTTGCTCGGCGCTAGCAAAGATCAGATAGTTTCAGCGCTGGAGGCCATGGAGCTTGCCGAGCGTTGGCGCATGCAAAGAGTGGTTAGGCCAGACGGTGTGACTGTGATCAACGATTCATACAATGCCAGCCCAGACTCGATGAAGGCAGCACTTCAGACACTGGCTCAACTCGGTCGGATGGGGTCCCGCACGGTCGCGGTTTTAGGGGAAATGGCTGAGCTCGGGGAGTTTTCGCGCCACGAGCACGATGCCATCGGACGTTTGGTAGTCAGGCTGAACATCGACCAACTTGTCGTGGTTGGCGAAGGGGCGAAGCTGATCCACATGGGGGCGACCCAGGAAGGCTCTTGGGACGGCGAATCGAGATTTTTCCCTTCGATTGCCGAGGCTTTGGAGTACCTGCGTGGGATACTCACAGATGGCGACACCGTCTTGGTGAAATCATCCAAGTCGGCAAATTTGCGGTTTTTGGGAGACGAACTCATGGAGGTCAATAAGTGAGAGCTCTTCTTCTAGCCGGAGCCGTGTCAATGGCCTTCACGCTTTTTCTTACACCCCTGTTTATTTGGCTGTTCCGGAAATGGAACTGGGGTCAGTTCATTCGTGACGATGGGCCCGAGTCGCATCACACCAAACGTGGAACACCAACAATGGGTGGTCTCGTCATCATTCTTGCAGCGGTCACTGGGTACTTCGCAGGAAAATTCCTAAATGGAGAAACGCCTTCGATTTCAGCCCTGCTTGTGATTCTGGCGATGGTGGGTCTCGGGATCGTAGGGTTCATTGACGACTTTATAAAGACCCAAAAGCAAAGATCACTTGGTCTTGGTGGCTGGGCCAAGATTGCCGGTCAAGCGCTGGTAGCGCTGGCGTTTGCAGCCTTTGCTTTCGGTAGTCCAAATGCGCAAGGCGTGACTCCGGCCTCTACAAAAATTTCAATAGTCCGCGATACATCATTTGATTTGATGATGTTTGGAGCGATTGTTGGCTCAGTACTTGTAGTGCTTTGGATATTCCTTTTGATCTCCGCTACTTCGAACGGCGTTAACATCGCTGACGGACTGGATGGATTGGCAATCGGCGCCAGCATCATGGCAATCGGCGCATACGCAGTTATCGGATTCTGGCAGTTCAATCAGCTTTGTGGAACAGCGGTAGAAAACCTAACTCGATGCTACGAAGTACGTGATCCTCTCGATCTTGCAGTAATCGCTGCGGCCATCACTGGAGCAGGCATTGGTTTCTTGTGGTGGAACACATCTCCCGCTCAGATAATCATGGGTGACACCGGTGCAATGGGTCTGGGCGGAGCACTAGCTGCTTTGGCAATCCTGTCGCGCACCGAAATCCTGCTGGTTCTAATTGGTGGAATCTTTGTTATTGTGACTGGCTCTGTGATCTTGCAACGCGCATATTTCAAAATCACCAAGGGAAAACGTATTTTCCTTATGTCTCCACTCCATCACCACTTCGAACTCAAGGGCTGGGCCGAGATAACGGTTGTTGTTCGATTCTGGATTATTTCTGGACTTTCGGTTCTTGCAGGAATTGGACTTTTCTATCTCGAGTGGATCTATGGCTAACCATGGGGCAAACCTTACGCAACTAACAAGTTGGAACTCCGACTGGGCCAGCATCAAAGTTGCAGTGCTAGGTCTTGGTAAGACGGGTTTTTCAGTTGTCGACACACTAAATGAATTAGGCAGCAAGCTTTTGGTAGTTGCAGAATCGGCAGAAGAAGAGATTTTAGACATCCTCGATGTACTCGGAGTAGAACCTCTCATAAACTCCGACAATCTGGCTTTGTCCAGTGCCGTCTTGGAGTTTAAACCTGATCTGCTGATTGTTTCTCCTGGGGTTGCGCCAACCAATTTACTTATTGAATCTGCTGTCGCAGCAGGAATTCCAATTTGGACCGACATTGATCTAGCCTGGCGTCTTCGCGATCGTTATCTGCCAAATCAGGAATGGATCTGCATTACTGGCACCAATGGAAAGACCACGACAACAGAGATTACGGAACAGATGCTTCTTGCCGCCGAAGTTCGAGCGGTCGCCTGCGGCAACATCGGAAAACCAATCCTGGACTGCATTAGGGATCCTGCCCAGTTCGAAGTTTTAGTCGTTGAGCTATCGTCTTTTCAACTGCACTACTTGGATGAGATAGAACCATTTAGCTCTGCTGTTTTGAACGTTGCAAATGATCACCTCGACTGGCATGGCGGTTTTGAAAACTACCGATTGGCCAAGGGGCGGGTTTACGAAAACACCAAGGTTGCCTGCGTTTACAACCTAGAAGACAAAACAACTGAAGGCTTGGTTGAGGCTGCCGATGTTCTTGACGGAGCCAGGGCTATTGGTTTTGGCCTTGGTACGCCCGCAAGATCCAATGTCGGGTACGTCGAGGATCTTCTGGTTGACCGAGCTTTTCTGGAGGAGAGAGCCGATAAGGCCCTGGAGGTCGCAAGCTTCGATGACCTCAAAAGTTTCGGAGTGTTAACGCCACATCTACTAAGCAACATAGCCGCAGCAACGGCTTTAGCCCGAAGCTTTGGTGTTCCGCCTGCCGCCTGTCGAAAGGCACTACGGGAATTCAAGATTTCTCCACACCGTATCCAGCTGGTGGGAGAGGTGGGTGGTGTTCGATTTGTTAATGACTCCAAGGCAACTAATGCCCATGCCGCGGCTGCTTCACTGACTGCATTTGAATCGGTGGTCTGGATACTCGGTGGCCTCCTAAAAGGCGTAGACATCTCTGATTTGATTGGGCAGTTCTCCAAGCGGCTGCGTGGTGCAGTCGTTATTGGCCTTGACCGTGCTGAAATTATTGAAGCTTTCCAAAAGCACGCACCGATGGTTCCGCTGGTTGAGATAAAGGAGGGGGATTCGGTTATGCATTCAGCAGTTCAGGCCGCAGCTAAACTCGCAACCTCCGGTGATGTTGTGCTGCTGGCTCCAGCTGCTGCCTCAATGGATCAATTCCAGAATTACCAGCAGCGGGGCGAAAAGTTTATCGAGGCAGTTCAGAATTTGAGCGGTGGTGCAATATGACCCGCACGTCGCCGTCACCAAGAAAATCGAAAGTCGCGAAACGGATTCGCACTAATCCGTTGCAAAAAGCCAAGCACTGGCTACAGGATAACTTTCGAGCCGAGTCGATTTACTTCTACCGATTGGCAGGCCTGACTGGCTTTCTAGTGGTGTTTGGTTTGGTGATGGTGCTGTCATCTTCCTCCATCGATTCGCTGGTGGCCAACCGTGATGCCTATTACATCTTTTCCAGACAGTTCTTGTACGCACTAATTGGACTGACCTTGATGCTTATCATCGCCAGCATGCCGTTGGAGTTCATCAAGAACCGAGTGGGTTTAGTGCTCCTAATTGGTTTTGGACTTCAGTTAGCTGTGCCATTTATCGGAGTTTCAGTGAACGGAAACACTAACTGGCTATCGATTGCAGGATTCACTCTTCAGCCATCGGAGTTTCTAAAGCTTGCCTTGATTATGTACATGGGCTGGTTTATTGCCAATCGCGAGTTTGAGATAGACAATCCGCAACGCGTGCTCTACCCATTATTGGCCGTCGGTGGCGCAGCTGTGGGTCTTGTCATGCTGGGGCGTGACTTAGGTACCGCGGTTATCTTCGCGTTCATCATTTTTGGAACGCTGCTAATGGCAGGAGCATCGGGAAAGATTTTGTCCAGGGTTGCGCTGGCAGGTATTGCCCTTGCAGCACTGGCTACCACGACCAGCGCTTCTCGTATGGCACGTATAACCGCATGGCTGAATCCAGATTCGGCTGCCTCGGAGGCTTTCAACTGGCAGTTTGAACACGGAACCTGGGCACTGGCAGCGGGTGGGATTTTTGGTGTTGGCCTAGGCAACTCGAAGATGAAGTGGTCCTGGATTCCGGAAGTCGAGAACGACTTCATCTTTGCCGTGATTGGCGAGGAACTTGGTCTTGTTGGAGCGCTAGTTGTAATTGGTATGTTTGCGCTTTTGATTGCATCATTGATTCGAGTAATGCTTCGTGCGCAAACAACCTTTGCCCGAATCACAACGCTAGGAGTTGTGATCTGGATTTTGAGCCAATCCGCAGTAAACATTGCGGTTGTCCTTGGAATACTTCCGGTTCTCGGTGTTCCTTTGCCTTTGATTTCCGCCGGTGGTTCATCGCTGATCGCAACATTGGCAGGTATCGGACTGGTGCTGGCTTTTGAAAAAGATAACCACCGTCAGCCTCAGGCAAGGGTGAGGCGTTGACCAAGTATCTTCTGACCGGCGGTGGAACAGCGGGTCACGTGAATCCACTATTGACCGTTGCAAAGGCTTTGCTCGAGAGAAATCCTCAGAATCGGGTACTAGCACTTGGCACAAGTTCTGGTCTTGAGGCGAGACTGGTTCCTGAAGCTGGTATTGAATTACTGCTTATTGAGAGGCTTCCATTTCCAAGACGCCCAGGGCTTAAGGCACTTGTTTTTCCCTTTAGGTTTCAAGCTGCAGTTTCACAGGTTAGAAAATACCTGCGAGCTAACTCGATAGACATTGTTCTAGGGTTCGGAGGTTACGTTAGTGCGCCTGCGTATGTAGCTGCAAAAAGAGAAAAGATTCCACTGGTAATCCACGAGGCAAATGCTCTTCCTGGCATAGCTAACCGGATGGGAAACAAATTCGCCAGCGCTGCCGGCAAGGCCTTCAAGTCTGCAAACATGGCACACACCGAGTTTGTTGGCATGCCGATTAGACCCGCGATTGTCGAACTTGCCAAGAAGAAAGACGTCAAGGCTGCCCGAAAGCACTTTGGACTTCGGGAAGACCAGTTCACCCTGCTGGTGACAGGTGGATCGCTGGGAGCTCGCAGCATCAATAGCTCTATCGAGCAGTCCAGGTCGGTGTTGTCTGCCGCCGGCATTCAGGTGCTACACATCATTGGTGGCGCAAGCGACTTGGAGGAGGTCTCTGACCAGCAGTATCGACGAGTCAAATATGTCGATCAAATGGAACTTGCCATTGCGGCGAGCGACTTTGCAGTTGCTCGCGCCGGTGCCGCCACAGTTTCTGAGTTCTCGGCCGTGGGTCTACCTGCTCTCTACATTCCTTACCCAGTGGGCAATGGAGAGCAAAAGTACAACCTTCAGGACGTCTTGAACGCTGGTGGTGCGGTCACTATCGAGGACGCTCAGTTCACACCCGATTACGTTAAATCCACATTGATACCGATGCTGTCTGACAGCAGGCGCATCGAGGAAATGGCTTCAGCCGCCAAGGCTTCTGGTGTGCTTGATGGCACAGAGCGCTTTCTTGCATTGGTGGACGAGGTGATTTCTAGGCGATGATCAAGCCTGACTTCACGCAAAAAGTCCCTGAAGATTTTGGAACTGTTCACTTCATCGGCATCGGCGGTTCCGGCATGAGCGGGATCGCTCGTCTATTGATTGGCATGGGCCACCAGGTAACAGGTAGTGATTTGCGCGACACATCCAATGTTAAGACGCTAAGAGATTTGGGCGCGAGAATTTCTATAGGGCACGACGCGGCTAACTTAGGAGAGCCAGACACAGTCGTCGTTACTAGCGCACTATGGCCAACAAACCCTGAGTACCTGCTGGCTAAGGAAAAAGGAATTCCGGTGATTCACCGGTCTCAAGCCCTGGCGCACCTGGCCTCAAAGAAGAGACTGATTGCTGTGGCCGGAGCGCACGGTAAAACAACTTCGACCGGAATGATAATCACCGCCCTGTTGGGAATGAAGCAAGACCCTAGTTTCGTAAATGGCGGAGTCATTAATTCAATTGGTGCGAGCAGCCAGTCAGGTAAGGGTGAACTTTTCGTAATCGAAGCCGATGAATCGGATGGTTCATTCCTTCACTACGGCACTTCTGTTTGTCTGATCACGAACGTTGATCCGGATCATTTAGACCATTACGGCAGCATCGAGGCGTTCCACCAGGTCTTTGCAGACTTTGCGAATAAGGCAAAAGAGTTCGTGGTTATCAGCTCGGATGATGAGGGTGCTAAGGCCGTGGCTAAGTTGATCACTAAGCCGATGATTAGCTTCGGTGAATCTCAATCAGCTGATGTTCGAGTTCAAAACATCATTCAGGACGCAGAAGTTTCTTTTGACATTGTCTACAAAGGGCAAGTGCAGCAGGCCAAGCTCGCCCTTGCTGGCAAGCACAACGCTCTAAACGCTGCTGGAGCGGTTGCGACGCTGATTGGACTGGGATTCGACTTCGACGAATCTGTGGCAGAAGTTGCGAAGTTCGAGGGTACCGAGCGTCGTTTCGAACTCCATGGTGTAGAGAGGGGAGTGAAGATTTACGACGACTTCGCTCACCACCCAACCGAGGTGGCAGCCGCCCTCAATGGAGCACGAGCAGTAGTTGGTGGCGGAAAGCTCATTACCGTCTTCCAGCCTCACCTGTATTCCAGAACCAGGCTGTTTTCGAAAGAGTTTGCTGATGTTTTGGCAGCCAGCGATGAAGTGGTGCTGCTGGATATCTACGCAGCTAGAGAAGATCCAGAACCTGGGGTGACAGGCGAGCTTATCTACAATCACTTCGCTGACAAGTCACGTATTCATTACGTTCCAAAGTGGGAGGACGCTCCTGCGGTTGCCGCCAAGCTTGCGACCGAAGGTGATTTCATCATCACCATGGGCTGTGGCGATGTTTACCGTATGGTTCCCGATCTGCTGCAAGCTCTCCGGGACTAGCTGGATCATGAAACGACCAGTATCAAAGAAACTTCCCGCCGAGAAGTTGCAACGACAAAGACTCAACACTCTTGCAAAGGCCCCTAGGAGACTTACCCAGAGAGAGTTGGAAAACTCCCTTGCAGGGCAAATGCTCTCATCACGTAGGGCTAAGCGTTTAGTCTTCACATTCAGCTCACTTTCCCTGGCCGTTTTGCTGATTATTGTTGCCGTAGTCACTTTTTCTCCGGTGCTTGCGATTAAGGAGATTTACGTCACGGGTACCGAGCGGATCAAGCCTGAACAAATATCAAGGGCGCTGCAAGGTCATGTTGGAACACCTCTACCGCTGCTGGATGAGAAGGAAGTTGCCAAGTCCCTGTCAGGATTTACACTCATCGAGAGCGTTTCTGCTATAGCAGTGCCTCCCAACACCCTTCAGGTAAGAATTTCGGAACGGCAGGGAATCTGCATCGTAACAATACGTTCCGAAAGATGGCTTTACGACCCAGCGGGAGTCCGGGTAGCCAAGGCAACAAGTCAGGATGTGCTTCCGGAGATTCTCATCACCGAGGAGCCGTTGAATTCCCAGCGTTTTCGAAATGCAATTGAAGTGCTGATGGCGCTACCGGGGGAGCTGCTGGATGAAGTGGAGTTTATCGAAGCCAAATCTAAGGACGATGTTGAGATGAGTCTTCGATCGAGTAGAAATCAACGAATCGTTTGGGGTGATAGTTCGGATTCAGTTTTGAAGTCGAAGGTCCTCCAAGCTTTGATGAGCAATCACAAGAAAGCCCAGTCGGTGACATTTGATGTTTCCTCACCAAATGCACCAGTTGTTCGTTTCGACAATTTTTAGACACGCCCGTACGCGTTACGCCACAAATGGCGCCATTGGGCCTATTTTTTTGGCGCGGATGAGAAAACACCGTAGAGCTTAAGCCTAAAGCTGAGCTTGAGGGTTTGTCGTTCCACAGTGAATCGAAAGCTTCACCTAACTTGAAGGAGCATCATGGGGCTAAACCAGAACTACCTGGCCGTTATAAAGGTCGTTGGAGTTGGTGGTGGTGGAGTCAACGCACTCAACCGCATGATTGAATCTGGTCTTCGCGGAGTCGAGTTCGTTGCAATCAACACCGATGCGCAGGCACTTCTAATGAGCGAGGCTCACGTCAAACTTGACATCGGTCGTGACTTGACCAGAGGTCTTGGAGCAGGTGCTGATCCTGAAATTGGTAAGCGCGCTGCAGAAGATCACGAAGAAGAAATGGAAGCAGCCCTTCGTGGCTCAGACATGGTTTTTGTGACCGCAGGTGAAGGTGGAGGAACCGGAACTGGTGCCGCACCGATCGTGGCACGCGTTGCTAAGCGAGTTGGAGCCCTAACCGTGGGTGTTGTCACCAAGCCATTTGGTTTTGAAGGAAAGCGCAGAATGCAACAGGCAGAGCGCGGAATTGAAGCACTGCGTGCCGAGGTCGACACCCTTATCGTGGTTCCCAACCAACGGCTTCTAGAAATTGCCAACAAGCAAGTTTCGGTAGTTGAAGCATTTAACACTGCTGACGACGTACTGCGCGCCGGTGTTCAAGGCATCACTGACCTGATCACAACACCTGGACTCATCAACCTAGACTTCGCGGACGTAAAGTCGGTTATGCAGGGTGCAGGTTCTGCCTTGATGGGTATTGGAACTGCCAAGGGCGAAGACCGAGCCATTCGCGCCGCCGAGATGGCTGTTTCATCGCCACTTCTTGAGGCGAGCATTGATGGCGCTCACGGAGTATTGCTATTGGTTCAGGGTGCATCGGATCTTGGCCTACACGAAATCGATGAGGCAGCTCGCTTGGTTCAGGAAGCCGTTAGCCCAGAAGCAAACATCATCTACGGAACTACTATCGACGACACTCTTGGCGATGAAGTAAGAATTACTGTGATTGCCGCTGGTTTCGACGGTGGATTGCCAAAGGCTAGAAAGTCGCCAAGGACTGTTTTTGCAGATGTAGCCGAATCGACTCCCGTGGCTGCAGAAATTCAGGAGCCAGTTGTTGAATCAATTTCATTCTTCGACACCCCAGCCATCGAGCCAGAGCCTGCGCCTTTGCAGAGCTATGCGATGGAGTATGCAGAGGAACTAGAGATCTCGATTGACCAGTCACCGACCCTTCCAAAGCGCCCTCAGACTGCTGATGGAACTTTCGGAGACGACTTGGACATCCCTGAGTTTCTGAGAGGGTAATTGACAGAGCTAGCACAGCGCTACGCCGCCATAAATGAGCGCGTGGCCGGTGCAGTCACTAAAGCTGGACGAGATCTAGCCGAAATTACTCTGGTGGTTGTCACAAAAAATCACCCACATCAATTGGTGTTGGATCTTTTGGAACTCGGTGCGCGAGATTTTGGCGAAAACCGTGATCAAGAAGCGGCCCCAAAGGCTAAGCAGATTGCCGCCGAGGCAAGCGAGCAGTATCGCTGGCACTTCATAGGTCAACTTCAGACCAACAAGGTCAAATCGGTTCTCGAGTATGCCAGTTTTCTGCACTCACTGGATCGCCCTTCGCTGTTGGACGAGCTGATCAAGCGAACTGCCGATAGAAGCACGCCATTGAAGGTGTTTGTTCAAGTCAATTTGACTGAGGATCAAGGGCGCGGTGGTATTCAGGCTCCTGATCTGATGGGATTCGCAGAGCGAGTACTTTCGGCCCCAGGTCTTGAGTTGGTGGGGCTAATGGGGGTTGGCGGTTTAGACGTGGCCCCCGAGGCGGAGTTCGAGAAGCTGGCTACATTGTCCGAAAAGCTCCGGGAGCTGGCCCCGGGCGCCAACAAGCTCTCGATGGGGATGTCGGGGGACTTTGAGGCAGCTATCGGCTATGGCGCGACACACTTACGAATAGGCAGCGCAATCACGGGCAATCGGCCCAAGTAGCCATATTCTTAGAGAAGTTAAACCCCAGGAGGAACTAATGGCCGGAATACTACAGCGCAGCATGGAATTTCTCGGATTCGCCGAGGAGTCACACGACCTGCCTACTCGCCAGGAGAGCGTCGCAACTGCAGCCAGACCTGCCCGCGTGATGAGCCCGCGTCCTAGACGTGGTTCTAACGACGTCGCTGAGATCTTCACAATCGAACCTCGTTCATACGAAGAGGCTCCCATGGTTGCAGCTCACTACCGTGTTGGAATTCCTGTGATCGTGAACATGGGGGAGATGAGTGAAGTGGAGTCCCGCCGCATGTTGGACTTCATGCTAGGACTCAAAGAAGGCCTAGAAGGTCACATGCGAAGAGTCACCCCTAAAGTTTTCTTGCTGACCCCTACTCACGTTGCCGTTAACGAAGAGCAGGCCGCGGAGGACTCAAGCGAGGTCGACGACCTCCTCGTACGTCCATAATTTAAAGCTATGGGCCTCATCGCGCTGATTGCATATTGGGCGCTGCAGCTTTACTTTTACGCTCTAATTGGTCGCCTGATTCTTGACCTTTTAATGTCTGTGAATCCCTCTTTCAGACCCAAGGGCATTTTGCTGCCGGTCGCCGAAATAATCTTTACCCTTACCGATCCACCTTTGAATTTCTTGCGCCGCTACATAAAGCCCGTTAGGGTCGGTGCCATCGCACTCGATTTTGCCTGGACCGCTTTAGTTTTGGCCGTAGTTTTCGCTCAAGGGCTGGTTCGAGGGCTCATATAGCAAGCATTTCCATCTTGGGTTAGGCTTGGATAATCAGGCCCAGAACTGGCCAGCTACAGAGGAAGACAGTAATGCCACTAACTCCAGAAGACGTTGTCAACAAGCGATTTCAGCCAACCAAGTTCCGTGAAGGATACGACCAGGACGAGGTCGATGATTTTCTAGACGAGATCGTTGTTGAACTTAGAAGGCTCTACCAGGAGAACGAAGATCTTCGCAGACGACTTCTTGCAGCCGACGGTCGCATTGCCGAACTTCAGCGCAGTGGTGCGGACTTGCCAGCTCAGTTGGTTTCAGCACCTGCTGTAACTCCAGCACCTTCCGCGTTCCCAGAAGCCGTAGCCGACCCTTCAACTCTGGACTCTTCAAACACCAACAACTTGCTGCAGCTGGCACGTAAGCTCCACGACGAGCACGTTCGTGAAGGAATGGTTAAGCGCGACGAGCTTATCGCCGAAGGCCACGCAACGGCTGCCCGATTGGTTCGTGAAGCGGAGGCGCAGCAGCGTGCCGACATGAACCGACTTGAGCAGGAAAAGGCCGTAGTCGAGCACAGCATTCAGGAGCTTCGTACCTTCGAGCGCGAATACCGCTCACGCCTGAAGCTCTACATCGAGTCTCAGCTAACCGAACTCGACTCTGCCGGAGTTGCACCTAGTAATCCAGCACCCGGATACACACCCGGCATCAGCGGGTAGTGAAGGTCGTTGAGCAAGTCAAAGGCAGCGGTAAGTAGCTGGCTGTATTTAGTCATCGCTCTGGTACTCATTGGCCTTGACCAGTTCACCAAGGAACTCGCAATAGCTTCATTGCAACTTGGTATTGATTACCCAGTACTTGGTGAAGTTCTAAGCTGGCGACTGGTTTATAACGACTCCGCAGCTTTTTCACTTGGTTTTGGATACACCTGGATTCTCGCGGTCTTCTCAACTGCTGCCATGCTTGCGACCATTTGGTTCGCACGTCGAATCACATCTGTTTCTTGGTCCATCATGGCTGGGATCTTCCTCGCAGGCGTCGTTGGAAATCTCATCGATCGATTGACTCGGGAACCTAGTTTTGGCAATGGGCACGTGGTTGATTTCATCAAGATCCCGTTCAATTTCCCGGTGTTCAACTTGGCCGACATCTTTATTGTCTCGATGGCAATACTTACCGTTATCAGGGTTTTTCGTGGCGAGAACCTCGGGGGAGTTGAACCGAGAGTCAAATGACCCAGAACTTTCAAATAGATCCGTCGTTGGCTGGAGAGCGAGTCGACACTGCTATTTCGAGACTGCTGGGTATCTCAAGATCTCAAGCTGCTGAAGTTTGTGAAACAGGCGGAGCGACTATTGGATCAAAAATCCTCCAAAAATCCGATCGGGTAGCCTTGGACGATGTCCTGGTTGTGACACCACCAAAGCCCACCGAGGAGTTGGTTGTGGTGGCCACCCCAGTTGACGATCTCGAGGTTATCTACGAGGACGAGGATATAGTCGTTGTGAATAAACCAGCTGGTGTTGTCGCTCACCCAACAGTTGGTTTTGAAGGGCCAACTGTTGCGGGTGCTCTGCTGGCAAGAGGAATCACGCTTTCAACCTCAGGGGCACAGGAGCGTCAGGGGATAGTTCAGCGTCTTGATGTTGGAACCAGCGGCTTGATGATGCTAGCTAAATCAGAGCTTGCTTACTCAAGATTGAAGCAGGCCTTCCGGGACCGAACAGTTCACAAGATCTACCACGCCATCATTCAGGGGCACCCGGATCCTTCCGAGGGCACCTTTGATGCACCGATTGCTAGGCACCCCAAGGCCGAGTTCAAGTTCGCGGTGATGGAGGGCGGAAAACCATCCATCACTCACTACAAGACCTTAGAGCTGTTCCCAGCTGTTGCGCTTTGTGAAGTCAATCTTGAAACCGGTAGAACTCACCAAATCAGAGTTCATTTTTCGGCTTTCAAGCATCCTCTTCTTGGAGACACTATGTACGGGGCTGACCCGACACTTGCCAAGCGGCTTGGAATCGACCGACAGTGGCTGCATGCCAAGGAACTTGGATTTGACCATCCAATTACAGGCAAACAAATGCACTTCAGCTCTGAGTACCCCAAGGACTTGGCTGATGTTCTTGTAAAGCTTCGGGGCTAGCAAGCCTTAGGCTAAAAATCCAAACAAACGATACTTTCCTTTAGAGGGCCACCTTGTCAGCAAAAGACTCCTTCGTGCACCTGCACGTGCACAGTGAGTACTCAATGCTCGATGGTGCCGCCAGGATCAAACCGCTAACTGAGCAGGCAGCAGCCATGGGGATGCCTGCAATAGCCATAACTGATCATGGAAACAACTTCGGTTCCTACGATTTCTATCAAACAGCCAAGGCTAATGGCGTAAAACCCATCATCGGTATCGAGGCCTACCTTGCCCCTGGAACTTCACGCAAGGAGCGCACCAGAGTTCAGTGGGGAAGTGGCGGAGAAGATGATGTCTCGGGCGGAGGTGCCTTCACACACCTAACGATGTTGGCCGAGACAACTGAAGGAATGTACAACCTCTTCAAAATGTCATCAAAGGCCTGGCTCGACGGCTTCTACTTCAAGCCGCGTATGGATCTCGAACTACTTCAGCAATACGGGAAAGGAATCATTGCAACAACCGGCTGCGCTTCTGGCGAGGTTCAGACGCTGATTCGCCTGGGTCAATATGAAAAAGCAGTTGAAGCAGCAGCAAGATATCGAGACATTTTTGGCAAAGACAACTATTTTGTCGAGATTATGGATCACGGTATCGACATCGAACGCCGCGCCATGCCGGATCTGCTGCGACTTGCTA
The DNA here is from genome assembly GCA_046046195.1 of Actinomycetota bacterium. Lineage (GTDB taxonomy): Bacteria > Actinomycetota > Actinomycetes > Actinomycetales > Microbacteriaceae > Rhodoluna. The sequence continues at coordinate 53,996 of JBJOKH010000011.1, forward strand.
AAGAGCTTTCGCTGCCGCTGGTTGCCACCAATGATCTACACTACACACATGCAACTGACGCGGTCAGCCACGAAGCGCTGCTGTGCGTGCAGTCTGGTACGAACCTGTTAGATCCAAACAGATTCAAGTTTGATGGTCATGACTACTACCTGAAGTCACCCGAGCAGATGAGGGAGCTGTTCCGCGACCACCCAGATTCTTGTGACAACACCCTATTGATCGCTGAACGCTGCAATGTCGAATTTGCAAAGCGTGACCTGATGCCCAAGTTCCCATTACCTGAAGGTGAAACCGAAGCCAGTTGGTTTGCCAAAGAAGTTGACCTCGGCATGAAGCGTCGATATGGGCAGAATGTGCCTGAGCGTCAGGCTAAGCAGGCCGAATATGAAGTTAACGTCATTGCTCAAATGGGATTCCCTGGATACTTCCTAGTTGTTGCTGACTTCATTGCATGGGCCAGGAACCAGGGCATTAGGGTAGGGCCTGGCCGCGGTTCCGCCGCGGGATCAATCGTTGCCTACGCACTAGGTATTACAGAGTTAGACCCAATCGTGCATGGTTTGATTTTCGAGCGATTCCTAAACCCAGATCGTGTTTCGCCACCTGACATCGACGTTGACTTTGACGACCGCCGGCGTGGAGAAGTAATTAGATACGTAAGCCAAAAGTATGGCGAGGATCGCGTTGCGCAGATTGTCACCTTTGGAACCATCAAGGCCAAGCAAGCCCTCAAAGACTCCGCTCGAGTTCTTGGTATGCCATACGCAGCAGGTGAAAAGCTAACCAAGTTAATGCCACCGATGGTTCTGGGCAGGGATGTCTCACTTGGTGAGCTGGTTGAAAAGCCAGCCGACAAACAAGCAGAGCAAAGTTCCAGGTATAAAGAAGCCGCCGAGTTCAGAGAGGCGCTGGAAGCCGATTCAGACTCTGCGAAGATTTTTGAGTTGGCTCGGGGTCTTGAGAATCTGAAGAGACAATGGGGAGTCCACGCAGCTGGAGTAATCATGTCCGCTGAGCCGCTTTTGGATGTAATCCCAATCATGCGCCGAGAAGATGATGGCGCGGTAATCACTCAGTTTGATCAGCCCCCTTGCGAAAAGCTGGGCCTTCTCAAGATGGACTTTCTGGGACTTAGAAACCTAACGGTTTTAGATGATGCTCTGGCGAACATAAAGGCCAACCGTGGGGTAGAAGTCGTGCTGGAGACGTTGGATTTGAACTCTGATAGTGCAACCTTTGAGCTTTTGTCGCGCGGTGACACTCTTGGCGTGTTTCAGCTGGATGGCGCACAGATGCGCTCACTTCTTCGAATGCTCAGGCCGAGCGAGTTCGAACATATCTCGGCTGTTATTGCTCTTTACCGCCCGGGCCCAATGGGTGAGAAGTCACACACCAACTACGCGCTTCGAAAGAACGGTCAGCAAAAGTCAGAACCGGTTCACCCGGAGTTAGCTGAGACTCTAGCCGAAATTCTTGACCCAACCTACGGCCTGATTGTTTATCAGGAGCAGGTAATGGCTGTTGCGCAAAAGGTTGCCGGATTCTCACTAGCTCAGGCCGATTTACTTAGAAGAGCAATGGGTAAGAAAGACAAGAAGGAACTAGATCGTTCCTATAAGGACTTTAGCGAGGGAATGGCAAAGCAGGGCTTTACGGAATCGGCCATCGAAACCCTTTGGAAAACGCTGTTGCCTTTCGCCGACTACGCATTCAACAAGGCCCACAGCGCAGGTTACGGTGTGCTGAGTTACTGGACTGCTTACCTGAAGGCAAATTATCCGGCAGAGTACATGGCTGCACTTCTTACATCCGTGGGCGACTCAAAGGACAAACTCGCCATCTATCTCAACGAGTGCCGTCGAATGAGCCTTGAAGTGATGGCACCGGATGTAAACCAATCAATTGGTCCGTTCAGCGCGGTGGGGGACACCATCAGGTTTGGACTAGGAGCGATCCGAAACGTCGGCCACAACGTTGTAGATGGCATCATTTCGGCTCGCAAGGACAAACCTTTTGAATCATTCGCGGACTTTCTAAGGCGAGTCCCACAGCATGTTTGCTCCAAGCGCACAATCGAGTCTCTGATAAAGGCAGGTGCCTTTGATTCCCTCGGACATACTCGCAGGTCACTGATCGAGATCCATGAGGAGGCAGTTGAGGCTCAATCGGTGATAAAGAAGAATGAATCAACCGGACAAGTCGATCTGTTTGGTGATCTGTTTGCCGAGTCTGATTCTCAGCTAGTTATTCCCAATAGAGCGGAATGGCCAAAGGCTGAAAAACTCGCTCACGAAAGAGAAATGCTCGGTCTCTACGTTTCCGATCACCCATTAGCTGGTCGAGAAAGGCAGCTGGCTCAGTTTGCCGACTTCACCATCGGCGACCTTCTCACCAGCGAGGACATTCGAGATGGCGAAACAATCACAATCGCCGGATTGATTTCAAGCGTCACGCATCGAGTGGCCAGGGCCTCGGGTAATCCATACGCGAATGTAACCATTGAGGACTTCGAGGGAGAAATCTCAGTGATGTTCATGGGAAAGACTTACAAAGAGTACTCAGAATCACTAATTAATGATGAAGTGGTGGTGATTCGAGGTCGAATCAACTCGCGCGACGATGGCTTTGCAGTTTCTGCTTTTTCGATGGAATCAATTGCCTTGGCGTCTGAATCTATAAACGTGGGCCCGTTGCGAATTCAGATTCAAGAATCGGAGGCCACTAGAACAGTTCTTGAAAACCTTGATGCCACACTCAGAGCCCACCCAGGCAAAGAAGAAGTTCAGTTGACTTTCATTGACGAGCAAAACCCCAGGAGCTTCAAACTTCAACCCATGGTGAAGATTTCGGATGACCTTATCGGCGAATTGAAGGCGCTTCTTGGCGCAGGCTGTTTGATTCAGAGCGCGGTGTCAGCTGGGGTGAAATAACCGCGCTGGTTGTATAGCAAGGCGCCATCGTCTGAGCCCATCAGCCCCGACACGACTTCAGTTATGAAAACTGCGTTTTGCTCGATGGCGTGAAACTCTCGAACTTTTACGAATAGCACTGCCGTTACCTCCTGAAACACAGGCAATCCAAACTCGGACTCTTTCCAATCGTTGTCCAGGAATCGTTTGGTGTGGTCAGCGGCCATTTTTCTTGCCAGTTCAACATTGCCCCCACCGAGCATATGAAGAGCAAGGTGAGTTGCTGCTGAAAGTGCTGGCCAGGAGGAAGAACCGCGAGCCACATTAAAGGTGACAAGCGCTGGGTTTGAGCCAAGGGACGTCATTGATGTTGCAGTGAAGCCGACCGGGGCACCTTCGGGGGATCTGGTTGTTATTACAGCAACTCCAGAGGCGTGCCTTCTAAAGGCAGCTTTTAGCACGTCTCTGGCGTCCTGATTAAGATTGTTTTCAAGCATCGCCTACAAGATTAGTCGAGGGGTAGGCGTTTGCTTACCAAATAGACTTTAGGGAAACTCTCGCTTTGAGAAAGATTGCATAATGTCATTGATCCGCCAGCTAGATCTGCGTGGATTGAGCTTGTCTGAAGCAGAAGTTGCAAAGGCTCTGCCGAGAGCCAAAGCTAACATCTCAAGTTTTGAGGAGACTGCCGCTGGTGTTATCGAAGCAGTAAGAGCTAAGGGCTGCGAGTACATTCGTTCGCTAACTCTGGAGCTCGACGGGTTTGATCCCGAGCCTCTGAGAGTTTCAAAACTTGAGCTCGAGGAAGCCTTGAAATCCTTAGACCCGGAATTGCGTCGGGTCATTGAAATTTCCATAGAGCGAAACAAGCGTGTAAGCCAAGCGGCAATGCCAAAAGATTTCACCGTGGACTTCGCCGCTGGTGCCAGGGTTTCGCAACGGTATGTTCCTATGGATTCGGTCGGTCTCTATGCCCCAGGTGGTAAAGCCGTCTACCCCTCGAGCGTCATCATGAATGCTGTCCCAGCTCTAGTTGCCGGGGTTCCAAGTATCTACCTTGCCAGCCCAGGCCAGTCAGCATTTGGGGGCAGGCCTCATCCAACAGTTCTAGCCACGGCAGCCTTGCTCGGATTGGAGAATGTATTTTGTATCGGGGGACCGGCAGCCGTTGCTGCTTTTGCTTACGGACTTCGAGAGATTGAGCTACCAGCTGTTCGTTTGATAACCGGTCCCGGAAATGCTCTGGTCGCCGCTGCTAAACGATTAGTTTCAAATGAAGTAGCAATTGATTCCGAGGCCGGTACTACAGAGATTTTGATCATTGCTGATTCGTCAGCTAACGCGAAATTTATTGCTGCCGACCTTATATCTCAGGCCGAGCATGATGAGTCGGCGGCAGCTGTGTTATTGAGTGATTCGAAAAGCCTGATCGAATCGGTGCTTGTCGAACTAGAAGATCAGCTTAAGGTCGCTAAGCATTCTGATCGAATAAGGATTGCACTTTCTGGCCAGCAATCGGCACTTGTCTTACTTGAATCAATTGCCGCTGCCACGCGATTTTCAAATTTTTATGCGACCGAGCACTTGGAGCTTATGGTTTCAAATCCCAACGAACTTTTGTTGGAGATAACAAACGCAGGGGCAGTGTTCCTGGGCGAAGGATCTCCAGTTAGTCTTGGGGACTACTTGGCTGGTTCAAATCACGTTTTGCCGACCGGTGGTGCAGCCAAATACAGTTCGGGGCTCGGAGTACACACATTCCTGAAACCGCAGCAGATTATCGATTACACAACTGATGCCTTGCAAGTTTTAGCTACTGATGTCCCAAGATTTGCCGATGCTGAGGACCTACCCGCACACGGCACAGCCGTTTCTAAGCGGTTTGAGTAGTGGCTACTGATAGAACCAATCAATTAGCTGGATTTTCAGCATTCGGTTCTAATATTGAGAGGTAAGCCAAAAGGAGCTTAAATGCACTGTCCTTTCTGTCGCTATGCCGACTCGAGGGTAACCGATTCGCGTACCAGCGAAGATGGCTCTGCTATTCGTAGGCGCCGTCAGTGTCCAGAGTGTGGCAAACGCTTCACAACTTCAGAAACTGCCTCTCTTACAGTGATAAAGCGAAGTGGGGTCACAGAACCTTTTAGCCGCGAGAAGATTGTCAGCGGCGTTGGAAAGGCTTGCCAGGGAAGACCGGTGTCAGACGCCGACCTTGCAGTACTAGCTCAACAAGTTGAGGAAATAATCAGATCCTCGGGTGCAGCTCAGGTAGAAGCTCATGAGATCGGGCTTGCTATCTTGGAGCCACTTCGGGCGCTCGATGAAGTTGCCTTCATGAGATTTGCTAGCGTCTACCAAGGCTGGGAGTCACTGGAAGACTTCGAGGCAGCCATTAGTGTTCTTCGTGCCAGCAACTCGATTTCTACTGACGAATCTAAGGGCTAGAACCCTGTTGACGCATATATTGACCATCGCCTCTTCCACAGTGATGGTGGTCGGATAGTTGCTATACAAACTCTTTTTCAGATTTGTTTTCACCCGCTTTGATCCCGAGACTGCTCACCATTTAGGTATCCTTCTGATCCGGTTTCTAGGTGCCACTGGACTTGCAAAATTGGCCAAATTTGGGGTCAAGCGAAGTCCGGTTAGTGCGTTTGGTTTGAGTTTCGACGGGCCTTTCGGAATGGCGGCGGGGTTCGACAAAAACGGGGAAGTTATTGGCGAGCTCGGTCAGCTTGGGTTTTCCCATGTAGAAATTGGAACTGTCACCGCCAAGGCTCAACCTGGAAATCCCAAGCCTCGGCTCTTCAGGCTTGTTCAGGACCGAGGCCTGATTAACAGAATGGGCTTCAATAACAATGGTGCTGATGTCGTTGCCGAGCGACTTTCAAAACTCCGTCATAACAAAGGAAATCTTCCGATTATTGGAGTAAACATTGGCAAGAGTAAAGCAACGGCAATAGAAGATGCGGTTTCGGACTACGCCTATAGCGCCGAGAAGCTATCTCCTTATGCAGACTATTTGGCTGTGAACGTTTCTTCTCCCAATACCCCGGGTCTTAGGTCCCTGCAAGCGATTGACCAACTTGAGCCAATTCTCAAAGCAGTTATTGCCAAGTCTTCTAATAAGCCTGTGCTGGTGAAAATTGCGCCGGATCTGGCCGATGAGGACATCATAGAAATTGCAAAGCTGGCCTCAAGGCTTTCGTTGTCTGGCGTAATAGCAACAAACACGACTATCTCTAGATCTGACCTAACTTTGCCGGCTGACAAAGTTTTGGCTATGGGTGAAGGCGGCCTGTCAGGGCCTGTTCTAGCAAAACGTGCTGTAGAGGTTCTGAAGTTGTTGAGGCAGTATCTTCCAGAATCATTGGCGATAATTTCCGTTGGAGGGGTGTTTACTGCCGACGATGTGAAACAGCGCATTCGTCTCGGGGCGAGCTTGGTGCAGGGATACACCGGGTTCGTTTACGAAGGACCCCTATGGGCCAGAAAGATAAATCGCGGAATCTAAGTTAGATTCAGAAGTTTTTGTTGCCGCGCTTTACTTGAGGTTTTGGTAGACGCATACTTCTCATCTGAATAGACCTCATGGCTGCGTACCAACGCAGACCCTTCTCGGCCTTGTCACCATATTTTTCCTGTGCGATTTTCTGAGTTTTTTTGCCAAGGACGTAGCCATCGACACCTACGGCAACAAACAGACCCCACATCGCAATCAGCGTTCCAAGTTGGATGTAGAGGTCCAAAACCAAATCTTCGGTTCGGATTGAGGAAATAATGATGACCAAGAACAGAGCTGGGAGAACTAGTTCACCAGCAGTGAATCTGGAATCGACAATTTCGCGTGCCAATTTACGCTGTGGCCCACGGTCTCTGCTTGTTAGGTAGCGATCGTCGCCGTTGGCTAATCCTTCACGGGCCTTGAGGCGTTCGGCTTGAAGTGCACGCTTAGCAAGGCGCTTGGCTTCGGGTGAGCGGTTTCCGACAACCGGCTTTTTACGAAGCATTTCCTGCTGTTTTCTAGCAGGGGTGGGCTTGCCTTTACCGCTTTTCTTTGGTTCTTCCGGCTGTGGCGTGGTGGTCGACATTAATGTCCTTCGGGGTAGATTGCTTACCTTAAGATTACCCTCATGAGCTTCACTCATCCGCCAATTCAAAGCGACCAGCTCAATCAAGCTCGCGATGCGGTTAATGGGGCTTATCCGAAACTTCTTGAGCAACTCAAAAACCTAGTAAGAATTCCAGGGATAGCCTGGGATGCATTTGACGCCAAGGAGCTTGAGCGAAGTGCGCAGTTTGTGAAGACCTTGTTTGAAGAGCTTCAAGTATTTGAAGATGTGCACATTTTGAGGTCCGAGTATGGCGAAGGAAATGTAGGTGCACCGGCCGTTGTTGCCACCAGGAAGGCAAAGAACTCTCGCCCGACTGTGCTGCTTTACGCGCATCACGACGTTCAACCCCCGGGCGAAATTGCGCTTTGGGAGTCTGCGCCATTTGTGCCAGCAGAACGAGACGGACGGTTGTTCGGTCGAGGGGCTGCAGATGACAAAGCGGGAATCATTGCTCATTTAGGTGCGATTAAGTTGCTTACTGAGTTGGTTGGTAAGGACTTTGATCTGGGTCTAGTGCTGTTTATTGAGGGAGAAGAGGAAGCAGGATCGCCGTCCTTCGCAAACTTCCTAGAGCAGTACCGGGATCTTCTCAAGTCCGACCTAATTGTGGTTGCTGATTCTGGAAACTGGAGCACAACCGTCCCGGCCATAACGACCTCGCTGCGAGGACTGGTGTCGCTGGAGTTCGAAGTCAGAACTCTCGACCATGCCGTTCACAGCGGTATGTATGGCGGTGCGGTTCCTGACGCCATGCTGGCCCTAACCAAAATCTTGTCCTCGATGTGGGACGAAAAGGGCAGAGTCTCCATTTCAGGGCTAAATTCAGCCCAAAACACGGATTTAGCCTATTCAGAAGACCAATTAAGGGCTGATTCTGGGCTTTTGCCCTCCACTTCGGCCATTGGTGAGGGGCCAATCTTGGATCGAATTTGGTCCAGCCCAGCCCTTAGCTTGATCGGTTTGGATTACCCATCGGTTCGCTTGTCCTCAAACACACTGGTGCCCAGTCTCCGAGCCAAGCTGAGCCTTCGAATAGCCCCTGGAGAGGCCCCAGAACAGGCCCTGGAGGCCCTGAAAAGCCACATTTTGGCACACAACCCTCTCGGGGCCGAGGTCCGCTTTGGGGCGGTTGAGCTTGGCAAACCCTTCAGTTTGGGAGAGGCTAGTTGGGGTAAGGCTCTGGCCGAACAGGCTCTTAGCTTGGCTTACGGCGAAAAGTCTGTAGATATCGGCATCGGAGGGTCGATACCGTTCATAGCCGACCTAGAACGGGTGTTCCCTGAGGCTCAAGTTCTGGTGACTGGGGTAGAGGACCCGGACTCCAGGGCCCATTCTCCGAACGAGAGTCTTCACCTGGAGACTTTCAGAAAAGCCATCCTCGCTGAACTTTTGCTACTACTTGGCGGGAATCAGATAACCAAACCGTAGGTTGGGATTGTTAGAGTGATACCAAGTCAAAAAGCCAACATAGGAGACCAATTGGAGCAGACGCTAAGCCACAAAGTCACTTTGACCGACACTGCTAAGGAAAAGGTCAGAGCGCTGTTGGCTGCCGAAGGGCGCGATGACTTGAGGCTACGAGTCTCAGTTCAGCCAGGTGGCTGCTCTGGTTTGATTTACCAGTTGTTCTTTGATGAGGTGTTGGAAGAATCCGACGCAATAGCCAACTTTGATGGTGTAGAAGTCGTGGTCGACAAGATGAGCGTTCCGTATCTTGAGGGAGCGTCTATCGACTTTGAAGACACCATCCAGAAGCAGGGCTTCACAATTGACAACCCAAACGCTGCCGGCTCATGTGCCTGCGGAGACTCTTTCAACTAACTAAACCAAGGCTCAAAACCTTTCCAAAACCGCGGATTTCTCGGTGTTTTGGCGTGCTTAGGGGATTTTCCTCGCTTAGACTAAAGACATAGCGAAAAGACATTCGAAGGGTCATTTTTCAGGTGAGCAAACGATTCAGGTGGGCCATTGTCCCGATCGCCACAACCATGGTTTTACTGCTATCTGGCTGCACAGACCAGATTGCTAGGGGGTTCTTGCCTGGCGAGTGGGGAATCACAAACCACACCGATCGAATCACTGGCCTTTGGAACACCGCATGGATTGTTCTCTGGCTAGTTGGAATCATCGCCTGGGCCCTTATGGCATGGGCGCTGGTGGTTTATCGCAGACGAAAGACGGACTCCGGCATCCCAGTGCAGCTGCGCTACAACAACCCAATTGAGGTTTTGTTTACGGTAGTCCCACTAATTCTTGTTATTGGGTTCTTTGCCTTTACCGCCAGGGACATGGCAGCAATCGAAAAGCCCACCGAAAATCCAGACGTGACCATCCAGGTTATTGCGAAGCAATGGAGCTGGGACTTCAACTACGTTGACGCGAATGTGTACGAATCAGGAATTCAAGCTCAGTTCGATGGCCAAGAAGGCGTCCCCGAGACTCTTCCAACTCTTTACTTACCAGTGAACAAATCAGTCAAGATTGACCTGAGTGCTCGCGACGTAATTCACTCCTTCTGGGTCATCGACTTTTTGTACAAAAAAGATATGTTCCCTGGAAAAACCAACACCATGTACTTCACTCCTCAGAAAGAGGGGACTTACGCAGGTAAGTGTGCCGAACTTTGCGGTGAGTACCACTCCTTGATGCTTTTCCAAGTCAAGGTCGTGTCGCAGGCGGAGTATGACACTTACCTAGCGAGTTTGGCTACAAAGGGTCAAACCGGACAACTTGATACGAACTACGACAGAAACCAGAACCTTCCAGGCGACAACCCAGAGATTAGAGGATAGTCAAGATGGCAACCCTAACTGAAACCCGTCCTTCCAGCGGATCTAACTATCCCGGAAAGAAGAAGCAGACCAAGGGTCAGATTCTCGTTGACTGGATCACCACCACCGACCACAAGAAGATCGGTTACTTGTACCTGATCACTTCCTTCGCCTATTTCCTAATCGGTGGAGTCATGGCGTTAGTGATCCGTGCACAACTAGCAGCTCCAGGCCTCGACATTGTTCAGACCAAAGAGCAGTACAACCAGCTATTCACCATGCACGGAACCATCATGCTTCTGATGTTCGCAACTCCGTTATTTGCCGGCTTTGCAAACGTCCTCATGCCCGTTCAAATCGGAGCACCAGACGTTGCTTTCCCGAGGCTGAATGCGATTGCTTACTGGTTCTACTTCTTCGGCTCATTCGTAGCAGTTTCAGGATTCTTCACGCCTCAGGGAGCCGCGTCCTTTGGTTGGTTCGCATACGCTCCGCTATCGAATACGACGTTCTCGCCGGGTATTGGTGGAGATTTGTGGGTATTTGGACTTGCGTTGAGCGGTTTTGGAACAATCATGGGTGGAGTTAACTTCATCACAACAATTCTGACCATGCGCGCTCCTGGCATGACGATGTTCCGCATGCCAATCTTCACCTGGAACACCCTTGTGACATCAATTCTTGTAATCATGGCTTTCCCTCCGCTTGCTGCAGCACTTTTCGCGTTGGGTGCAGATCGCCGGTTCGATGCGCACATCTTTGACCCCGCAAACGGTGGTGCAATGCTCTGGCAACACTTGTTCTGGTTCTTCGGTCACCCCGAGGTTTACATTCTTGCCCTGCCATTTTTTGGAATAGTCTCTGAGATTTTCCCAGTGTTCAGTAGGAAGCCAATCTTCGGTTACAAAACACTCGTTTTTGCAACGATTGCCATTGCAGCGCTATCTATGACCGTTTGGGCCCACCACATGTACGTGACAGGCTCGGTGCTGTTGCCGTTCTTTGCTTTCACCACAATGCTGATAGCGGTTCCAACCGGAGTAAAGATATTCAACTGGATCGGAACGATGTGGCGAGGCTCAATCACATTTGAGAACCCAATGCTTTGGAGCCTTGGATTCTTGACGACTTTCATCTTCGGAGGACTGACCGGAGTCATACTTGCTTCTCCGGCGCTTGATTACCATCTGTCAGACAGCTACTTCGTGGTTGCTCACTTCCACTATGTGGTGTTCGGAACAGTGGTGTTTGCGATGTTTGCTGGATTCTTCTTCTGGTGGCCAAAGATGACCGGAAAGATGTTGAACGAGCGTCTTGGCTACATCCAGTTCTGGTTGACGTTCTTCGGCTTCCACATCACCTTCTTGATTCAGCACTGGTTGGGTGTAATCGGTATGCCTCGTCGCTACGCGACTTATCTGCCAGAGGACGGCTTTACTTGGATGAACATGGTCTCAAGCCTTGGATCCATCCTTCTCGCCCTATCGGTTATTCCGTTCCTATGGAACGTCTACATCACACACCGAAGTGCACCAAAGGTGACTTTAGATGACCCATGGGGCTACGGAAGATCACTCGAGTGGGCAACTGCCACGCCGTTCCCACGCCACAACTTCACATCGATTCCTCGAATTCGTTCCGAGTCTCCGGCATTTGATCTGCACCATCCCGACTACGCAGCTGCTGAAGCTAAAGCTGCAGCTAAGAAGTAATCATGAAGGCGAACTATCTTCTCTGGGTATTCCTTACAGGTTTTTATGCCCTGGTGACAGGTGGCTACCACCTCTGGTATTCGTTGACCTACGGTGGCTGGGAGCCTATCGGCACAGCAGCGCTAGCGATGCTTACCTTCATGAGTGCATTCCTAGCCTTCTATCTGTGGAAGACCGATAGGACTCAAGGGGTAGTTCCCGAAGACCGCCTCGATGCAAATATCGAGGAAGGGGAGTCCGAGATGGGATTCTTTGCTCCCTGGAGCTGGTGGCCATTTTTCCTAGGAATCGCATGCTCACTAGTTTTTGCTTCACTTGCAGTTGGCTGGTGGCTAACCTACTTCGTGGTCCCACTAGCCTTAATCGGGTTAGTCGGCTTTGTGTTTGAACACAGTAGAGGGCGATTCGCTCACTAGTGGCAGCTGACAAGAAGATCTCTTCAGGAGGTCCCTGGGAAGCCTCAATTGGCTATTCGAGGGCAACAGTTGCAGGACCATACATACACGTCTCAGGTTCAACCGCGACCGTTGATGGTGTCTTGCAGCGCGAAGGCGATGCCTATGGTCAAACTCTCGTCACCTTCCAAGTGATTCAAAGAGCTCTTGAAGCTGGTGGTCACTCACTTGCTGACATTGTTAGAACCAGAATCTACCTAGCTCACGCGGAGGATATGGACGCCGTTGGTAAGGCCCATGGTGAGCTGTTTTCCGAGATTAGGCCGGCTGCAACAATGCTGGCAGGGATAAAATTCATCAACCCGGCAATGTTGGTTGAGATAGAAGTCGATTCTTACAAACCATAGATTCAAAAAAATCCCCCCGGAAAAGCTCCAGGGGGATTTTTCTATTTGCTCAAGTTTTAGCTAGTTAGCTGATCTTGCTCTTTGGAAGCTATAGCAGGGGAGTGATCGTGGGACTGAGCTTCGTTCAGCTCGGTCTGAGTTACCGGAGCAATACGGTCCTCGAAGTAGAAGCGAGATAGCGCAGCCCTGATACGGGTTCCAACGGTAATCTTGCCCTTCTTGTTTGGACGCACCACGGTTGGGCGGTAGTCCTTGAAGTCGACCAACTTATACATTTCGTACTTGTCCAGTGGCTCGTGAACCTCGATGTATTCACCGTGAGGCAAGCGAACGATACGTCCAGTCTCGCGACCGTGAAGCACTATTTCGCGGTCCTTGCGCTGCAGTGACAGGCAGGTGCGCTTCGTGATGATGTATGCGGCGATTGGACCTGCGATGAGAAGAACCTGCATGAATGTGAGTACGTGGTTCAGCGACATCTGGAAGAACACCGCAATCAGATCTGTTGAGGCAGCAGCCCACAGAACTCCGTAGAAGGTGACACCCGCTGCTCCGATGCCGGTGCGAACAGGAGCGTTTCTTGGACGGTCCAGAACGTGGTGCTCTCTCTTGTCACCTGTTACCCAGGCTTCGACAAACGGATAAACCGCTACCAAAGCTAGGAACACCAATGAACCAACAAGAGGAATCAAAACACCGAATGGATAGGTGTGTCCAAAAATCATCACGTCTAGGTTGCTAGGTGCAAGCCTCAGCGCACCATCTAACCAACCGATGTACCAGTCTGGCTGAGTACCAGCCGAAACAGGGGATGGGTCGTAAGGACCGTAGTTCCAAATTGGGTTGATTGTGAAGGTAGCCGAAATTGCCATCACAACACCGAACACGATAAAGAAGAATCCGCCGGCCTTAGCAACGTAAACAGGCATTAGCGGGTAGCCGACGACGTTCTCGTCGGTTCTTCCTGGACCTGAGTAGTGGGTGTGCTTGTGGATTACCACCATGAAAAGGTGAATCGCGATAAAGATCAAAATCAAAGCGGGCACTAACAGAATGTGTAGACCATAAAGTCTTGCAACGATTTCTGTTCCTGGGAACTCGCCACCGAACAGGAACGAGGAAGTGGTTGTTCCAATGACCGGAATACCCTTGATCATTCCATCGATGATGCGAAGACCGTTTCCGGATAGTAGGTCATCTGGAAGTGAGTAGCCGGTGAAGCCTGCTGCCATTCCCAAGATGAAAAGCATGAATCCAACTAGCCAGTTGATCTCACGAGGCTTGCGGAAGGCGCCGGTGAAGAACACGCGAAGCATGTGAAGACCCGCGGCGGCAACAAACAGCAATGCCGACCAGTGGTGAGCCTGACGCATTAGCATTCCACCGCGAACCTCGAACGAAATGTCCAAGCTCGAAGCGTAAGCAATAGACATCTGAGCGCCCTTTAGGGGAACGTAGGCTCCGTCATAGACAACCTCTGTCATTGCAGGTTGGTAGAAGAAAGTTAGGAAGGTTCCTGAAATCAACAGAATAACGAAGCTGTAGAGCGCAACTTCTCCGAGCATGAATGACCAGTGATCGGGGAAGACCTTACGACCGAAGTTCTTGAGGATGCCGCCTACGCCAACGCGTTCGTCTAGGTAGTTTGCTGTGGCGGCTAGTGCGCCGCCTTGTTTCTTCTCGGTGACTGCAGTGCTCATGATTAACGCTCCCAGAAACTAGGTCCGACGGGTTCTAAGAAATCGCTTTGCGCGATCAGGTAACCTTCCGCATCTACCGCAATCGGTAGCTGAGGTAGGGGACGAGCAGCAGGGCCAAATACAACCTTGCAGTGCTCGGTGACATCGAAAGTTGACTGGTGGCATGGGCACAGCAGGTGGTGCGTGTGCTGTTCATATAGTGCCACCGGGCATCCAACGTGTGTGCAAATCTTTGAGTAGGCGACGATTCCGTCATACGACCAACTTGCCCTCTCGGGGTCTTCTTTGAGGTCAAGCTGGTTTAGGCGAACGAGTAAAACTGCTGCCTTGGCTTTTTCCTCGAGTTTGTGCTCGTGCATCTCAGAAAGACCTTCGGGAATAACGTGGAACACAGAGCCAAGGGTCACATCGGACGCTTTGATAGGAATACCAGTTGGGTCCTTGGTTAGCCTGGTGCCCGCTTTCCACATCGTTTGACGAAGAGTGTTTCCAACCGGTGGACCAAGATCTCCAAAAACGATTAGGGCGGGAAGAGGGAACAGCGCTAGCGCTCCATAAAGCGTTCTGCGAATAAGTTTTCTTCTGGTAAATCCTGACTCGGAATCAGCAAGCTTTACGATCTCGACCGCGCGAGCACGAACTTCTTCGCTGCCGCGAGTTTGGTGTCGAGCTTCGCTTACCTCGAAGTCGGGCATCAGGGTCTTGGCCCAGTGAACAGCACCAATTCCAATTCCCAGAAGCGACAGTGTCATACCAAGACCCAGGAACAAGTTGTTGGCGCGAACCGTTGTCAAGTCCTCAGTGATTGGGAAAGCAACGTAAGCCCATAGCGCAAAGAAGCTTCCGAAAACTGAGATCAAGAACAAAGCCGCAACTTGACGCTCGGCATTCTTAGCCTTTGCGGGGGACTTGTCGGTCATTCGGACGCGATGAGGCTCGAGACCTGGATCTTTAATCTTGTCTGGCGGAATCACAGCCAAACCGGATTCGAAGTTGTGCTCGAAGCCTTCGGCCTCTGAGCCCTTCTCTAAGTCCTTACCTGCCAATTAGCGTCTGCCTTCCTAGTTTGACTTGGCGCCTAGCCATACGGTGATGGCAATGATTAGTCCCAACCCAAATATCCAAATAAATAGTCCTTCGGCAACAGGGCCTAGGCTTCCAAGTTCAAAACCACCCGCGGACGGATTCTCTTCGACGTAAGCCAAGTACGTGATGATGTCCTGCTTGTCTTCAGGGGTGATGTTCGCGTCATTGAAAACTGGCATGTTCTGCGGACCAGTCAACATTGCTTCGTAAACGTGCTTAGCCTCAACGCCATCCAAATTCGGCGCGTATTTACCTTCGGTTAGAGCACCTGCAGCACCAACAGCGTTGTGGCACATCGCACAGTTAATTCTGAAAAGCTCACCACCGTGAGTTGCGTCACCGGTTGCTTCAAGGTACTTATCTTCTGGAATCGAAGGACCCGGAGCGAGAGAGGCCACGTATGCCGCCATCAAAGAAATCTGCTCTTCTGTGAACTGAACTTTCTTCTTTGGCAACTGTGGACCAGAGCCTTGACCTGGCATGCGACCAGTTCCAACCTGGAAATCAACAGAAGCTGCACCAACACCGATAAGGCTTGGGCCAGCAGCAGTTCCTTCCGCGTTGAGGCCGTGACAGCTTGCGCAGTTAGCAAGGAAAAGTTTGCGTCCTTCAGAGATCTGCTCAGCGGTGTATTCCGGAGCAACGTTTGACTCGACAACGTTGGTCGCTACCGCGTAGCCACCTCCAGAAAACAAAAGGCCTGCGGCAATTACAATCGTTGCCGCAATTGGCTTCCTGCGAGCGCTATTCAAGCTTTTTCTCATGACTGCTTTCTATTTCAATACGTAGATGATCAAGAACAAGCCGATCCAAACGACATCGACGAAGTGCCAGTAGTAGGAGACCACAATGGCGCCGGTTGCCTCATAGTGACCAAACTTCTTTGCTGCGTATGTGCGGCCAATTATGAGCAAGAACGCAATCAACCCACCGGTCACGTGAAGCGCGTGGAAACCAGTGGTGATGTAGAAAGCGCTGCCGTAGGAGTTGCTGCTTAGTGAAACGCCTTCAGAAACTAGCATTGCGTACTCATATACCTGACCGGCGACGAAGATTGCACCGAGCACGTAGCTTAAGAAGAACCACTCAACTAGACCCCACTTCATTGGGGATTTGCCGGTTGCGCGTGGCTGCATGCGCTCAGCAGCAAATACGCCGAACTGAGCGGTAAATGAGGACGCAACAAGGATCAGGGTGTTGATTAGAGCAAACTGAACATCCAGGATTGCCGAGTCGTTGGCCCAGATTTCCGGGGCATTGGCTCGGAGGCTGAAATACATGGCAAATAGACCAGCGAAGAACATAACCTCGCTACCGAGCCAAACAATGGTCCCAACCGAGGTCGCGCTAGGGCGATTGATCACTACGGCACTGTTTTGGGCAACTGGAATGGAGGACATGCATTAATGATAACCCCTGAATCCGCGCCAGTTGGGCAATTTGGGCCCAGTTCGTCGAAGTTTTGAACACTAAGCTTGGCTTATGAATTTGCAACTGAGTTGGCCTAGCATCCTTGGGAAATTGATTTCCAAGCAAGACCTGGACCGCTCGGAAGCGAGTTGGGCCATGTCTCAAATCATGGCTGGTGATTCCAGCGAAGCTGAAATTGCTGCCTTCATGCTAGCTCTTCGATCAAAGGGCGAAACCGTTTCAGAACTTGCAGGTTTGGTAGACGTCATGTTGAAACAGGCTGTCCTTTTGGACACCGGTGATGACGCTCTCGACATTGTGGGAACCGGCGGAGACATGGTTGGTACTGTGAACGTTTCGAGCATGGCCTCGATTCTCGCCGCAGCCTCTGGAGTGCCAGTCATGAAACATGGCTCCAGGTCCGCTTCCGGAAAAACTGGATCCTCTGAAATGTTGGAAGTTCTTGGCATCAAGCTAGACCTTTCACCTCAGAAAGTTGCCGATGTGTTCCGAGAAGTTGGAATAACGTTCTTTTTCGCCCCAGTCTTTCACCCCGCAATGAGGCACGTGGCGCCAATCCGAAAGCAACTGGGAGTTCCAACCACCTTCAACTTCCTGGGGCCTTTAGCAAACCCTGCCCAACCCATTGCGACCTCCCTTGGGGTCGCAAACCCTCAAATTGCCCCCCTAATGGCCAAAGAATTGGCCGAAAGAGGCCGTTCTGGCCTGGTTTTTCGAGGAAATGACGGTCTCGACGAGCTAACCACCACAACCACCAGTTCGGTCTGGATTGTCACCCCAGAAGGCGTCCAGCAAATGGAGCTGAATCCAGCCGATTTTGGTATTTCTCTAGCCTCGAGGGACTCCCTCCTGGGCGGAGATGCCCAGGAAAACGCCCAAGTTGCAAGGGATTTGTTTGCCGGAAGCACCAACGGTCGACTTGGATCGGTTCGCGATATAGTGATTTTGAACGCAGCAGGGGGAGTAGTGGCCTATCGAATAGCCAAAAACCCTCAATCTGCCAGCTCCAGCATTAAGAACCAATTCGAAGCCGCCATCGAATCTGTCACTCAAGCTCTGGACTCTGGAGCTGCATCAGCCAAGCTCGAGCAATGGGTTTCGGCTACTCAGCAATAGCTAAAGATTAGGGAAGTGGCTCCATAGGCCAATAATTCATTACTTGACATAATGTACATTATCGGCACACTAGGTCAAGCTAACCCAGTTCCACCATCAGTTCGATAAGCCCGTGTGGTCCAACAGGCTCCCCAGACTCTTTTAGCTCTCTGGGGTTCCACCAGCGAACGTCGATAATGTCACGTTGTTCTTCTTCGGTCCAGGATGATGTTGCAATTTGGAATTCTTCTGAAACTCGATATCTGTAGAAATGAGCAATTCCGGTTTCATGATCTCCAGAACTCCAGGTTTGTGAGAACGTGATTTCTCCTTGTTTGGGTCCCAGCAATTGGGCTTCCACATGCAGGCCAGTTTCCTCCAGAAGCTCCCTGGAAGCTGCCACCGCATGGTCTTCACCAGGCTCAATTCCGCCTCCAGGGCTTACCCAGCGGGGTTCTAGGCCGCTTTCTGGGTCCCAGTGGGTAAACATGAGCAAAAACCGCCCAGAATCGGCCTGTAGCAGGATTCTGGCTGTTTCTCGGTGCCTTATCAGTGCCAATTTGGCCTATCCTTTGGGGATTTTGAAGAACTTCATCGATAACTGAACCAGGTATCCGATGCTTAGGGCAAAAATCAGCGTTCCTTCGCGGACCTGGCCTCCCATGAGGGCCCCAATGGTCAAAACTGTGCCTTCGTAGCCTGTCCTAACCATCCAAAAGGGCTTATCTAGCGCGTTGGCTGTCCCCTGCATAAGCCCATCTCTTGGCCCAGAACCAAGCCTTGAGCTTATGTATAGTCCGGTTGCAATAGCAACAATGACCACGCCAATCAAAAAGATAATCAGCCTTTGCCAATAAACATCGGTGTCAGGAAGTAGCACTAGCCAGAAGTCTGCAAACAATCCGATCAGGATCGCATTGGCAATGGTTCCAATCCCCGGCTTTACCTTCAAGGGAATCCAAGCCAGAAGAACCAAGGCGCTTACAACAACCGTGGAAACCCCAAAGCTGAGCCCCGTTTGAATGGAGATTCCCTGGGCAAAGACGTCCCAGGGGGCAATACCAAGTCCGGCATGCACGGTCATAGCAACCCCGAGGCCGTAGACGAACAGACCAAAGATCAGCGTGGTAAGTCGAACCGGCAGACTACGGTTAGTTTCAGGAAGCACCCATGAAGACTACTCGCTATCTAGACACCCATCCTGGCACCCGACCAAGAATTTTTGCCCATCGTGGATTCACCATGGCTGACGGCAAACAGGTTGCAGACGAAAACACTTTCCAGTCTTTCGAGCGGGCCCTTTCCGCTGGAGCCGACTACATAGAGTCTGACATTCAAGTGACCAAAGACTCGATACCAGTTTTGTTTCACGACAACGACCTCAAGCGCTTGACTGGGTCAAAGGACAAAATCTCTGAACTAAACCTGTCTGAGATACAGGAAATAAAACTGCCCTTTGGCGGGACTATCCCCTCCCTCCGCCAAGCTTTGAGTGAATTTCCCGATGCAAAGTTCAACCTTGACTTCAAAACCAAGTTTTCTGAGAGCGTTGGTATTGAAGTTATTGAGGACATCAAGGCGCAAGACAGAGTCTTAGTTTCAAGCTTTAGTGAGCGCTCAAGGCGCAGGGCGCTCGCAAACGCAACTTCTCCCCTAGCGTCATCGGCAGGAAGTGCAAAAGTTCTCGCCTGCTATCTGGCGGCTATGGCCGGACGAGAAAAAGCCCTAGCAAGGATTCTTTCTGGAATTGATGCTCTTCAGATACCAATGCATCGCTATGGTCTGGACTTCACTCATCCGAAGTTCCTAGAGCATGTCCTTCCCACCGGTGTCGAGATTCACTACTGGACGATAAACGACCCCAAAGTTATGAAGGAACTTTTTGCGCTCGGTGCTCACGGAATCGTGACCGACCGCACAGATTTGGCAGTGGCGACCTTTAGCTGAGAGAACTCTGTGAAATCGGGCTAGTTGGGAACACTAGATTGTCAGGGTCGGTTGAGGCAAGTAGTTGACAAAGACCGTCAACAAAACCCAACCAGGAGAAATCATGGCTCAACAGACAATGCGCGGAATCAGGCTTGGAGCTCAGTCACTTGAATCAGAAGTTGGGGTGAGCTACTCCCCTAGAACCAAACATAGCTACCAGTGTCCGAACGGTCATCTAAGCGAATTGGTATTTGCGCAAGATGCAGAACTCCCAAATGTTTGGCAGTGCAAGGCTTGTCCGCAGCAAGCTCAATTGCTGACCGACGGCAAGCTGATCAAACTTGAAATAGATGAACTAAAGACCCCACGCTCTCATTGGGAAATGCTTCAGGAGCGGAGATCAAAAGAAGAGCTAGAAGAAATCCTCCAGGAAAGAATTAGCTACATCAGGGCAAGGCGTAAAGCCGGCAAAGCAGACCTCTAACGAAGAAGTCTCTTTAGACCCCAAAAAGTGACCTTGGTCAGTGCCTCAAACACTATGGCCAAGGTCATTTTTGATTCTCCGCTCGAGCGCTCCACAAAGGTAATGGGAACTTCCAAGACTTTGCCCTGCCGGCTTGCGCGATAGGCCAGTTCTACCTGGAATGAATATCCATGCGATGAAACGTTTTCGGACAAAAGCTGTTTCAGAAATTCAGCTTGATAGATCCTAAACCCACTGGTCATGTCGTAAATTTCAGTTCGCAGAACTGATTTGGCATAACGGTTCCCAACTTTAGAAACCAACTTCCGAAGAGCCGACCAATTGATTACCTGCCCGCCAAGAATCCACCTAGAGCCGATAACGAGGTCGGCGTGATGGACCGCATTCAAAAGCTTCGAAAGATCTTCTGCTCGGTGCGATCCGTCAGCGTCCATCTCAACAATTTGATCGAAACCTTTTTCGAAGCCCCAACGGAAGCCCGCAAGATAGGCAACCCCAAGGCCTTGCTTTCTTGGACGCTCCAGAACAAATAGATTCCGTTGCTCATCCCCCAATTGCCTCACCAGCTTTGCGGTTCCATCGGGAGAATTGTCGTCAACTACCAATACAGAAACTTCGGGATGCAGCTCAAAAACTTTGCGAAGCGTTCTAGTGATTGTCGAGGCCTCATTGAAAGTGGGGATGACTACCAGGACGGTCATTGCTGTTTTGCCCGCGACCTGCGGCCAACCCCAAATCCAATCGCGGCAGTTAGGAAGCCAAGGGCTGCAATGTTGATAGACAAGTCAAAGTAAGGCGCTATGGCCATCGCAGGAGTGATTGAAGTCCTTAGTGGAACGGTGTTGACCATTACCCCTGGTTCAAAAATCGGCAACTGTTCGACGATTGTTCCGTCGGCCAAGAACACCTTTGAAACGCCCACAGTGGAAATGTTCACTATGGTACGGCCTGTTTCGATTGCCCTAAGCCTTGCAAGAGCTGCCTGCTGAAAGGTTTCGTCGCTTCTGCCAAAGTCTGCGTTGTTAGTTTGGGAAAGAATGATTGTGGCGCCATCCTGGACTAACTCTCGACCAATATCGTCAATTGCAATCTCAAAGCAAATCAGAACTCCAAGTTTTTGCCCTTCGTACTCAAAGATGCCATCCCTTGTACCGAAGGCGTATCCTCTTGTGACTAGACCAATGAGGTCTGGAGCTAACAGATACCAAAAGTCACGGTCCGGTACATACTCAGCGAATGGGACTGGTCGCTTCTTGTCATACTGGTCGACCTGACCCTCGCCAGGAGCAAAATACAGCGAACTGTTGAACACTTCCCCACCAGACTCGGTGATGGCACCAAAGATCAAAGGGACCTTGTACTTGGCAACCACGCCGTCGATTCTTAGTTTGGCAAGTTCATCAACTTGCGGATTCAAGTCAGAAGCATTCTCAGGCCAAACTATGAAGTCGATTTGATCTCTATCCGGATGCGCGTCCAACAACTCTGTCGCTTCCAGGTGGTTGCGTAGGAATGTCCCGCGATCGGCGTTTGCAAATAGGCCGGCATTTGCGTTCCCTTGCACAGAAGCAACAGTGACTTCCCCAGCCTCCGGTCCGGTTGGCACAACAAAGAAACCGGCTAAGGCAAGTACTAGAGCTGTGGCAGTAAGACCAGGAATGCTTTCGGCGAATGCTCTTCTGCGAGTTTCAAATGCCTGAAGCAAAACAACTGTCATGAAGACTGACAGGAAAGTCAGTCCTGAAATGCCGACGAAGTACACAAGTTGTGAAAGGAAGCTGTCCGAGAGTGCTTGAGCAACTCTGGACCACGGAAATCCGCCATATGGAAGGTTTATAGAAACCCATTCCCTTGCGGTCCACAAAGTTGCGACCAGTAAAGCTGCGAAGACAAGTCGATTTCTTCCAGAAACTACCTCGGAGGCCCAAGTCCAACAAATTGCAATAACTCCTGCCCCTAGGGCAAAAATCAACGCCTCCATTACTGACAGCGCAACCCAAGGCACAGGACCCAAATACAAACTGATCCACTCAATTTGGCTCAAGTAAAAGGCAAGTCCAGCTGCAAAACCGACGCCAGTTGCGGCCCAGAATCGAAGGCCTCGAATGGAAATCAAAATTAGTGCAACGGACACAAATATCAGAGGCCAGATGTTTTCCCGAGGCATCGCAAGCGATGACAGCAATCCCCCAAGGATTCCAACTGGGTACCGCCACATGGCAGATGGCCCCTTATGTTTTTGATTCATAAAACTAGCCTATGCATAGTAGGAATAAGCAACGATTCCGCGCTTGACCTGGTCCACAGCATCGCGCGCCTTATTCGCGATCGGGCCATCGGCAGCCTTGGCAAGCTGTTCTAGCAAGTCGATAATCTGCTTGCACCACCTAATAAAATCCCCTGGCAGCAGATCGGCCGATTCCAACACAAGATCTAGTTTGGCTCCGGTGCACCAGCGGTGGATCGCGTAGCTAAGGTCCATCTCTAGCCTTGATGAACGCTGAAGCCTATGCTTCTTTGCAAGAGATTCAAGCTCTTCCCAAAGAATTTGGGTCTTTGTGAAGGCTTCAGAAAAACTTCCCTTTGGCGAACGGGGTTCAAAATTTTCATCATCTCTTCTCGGTTCGTAAACCAGAGATGCCGCGATGGCCGCCAATCCAGGCGCGTCCAACTTATCCCAAATACCGCTCCTGAGGGCTTCAGCAACCAAAAGATCGCGTTCACCATAAATGCGGGCCAACATCTTTCCCGACTCCGTGACTTGAAGGTCTTCTACCGAGTCGTCCAAGTATTCAAGCTCAATCAACAGGTCACAGATTTTGTCAAAAGTCGAAGCAACCAGATTGGTTCTCCCCTCTATCTGGTCGATAATCGCCTGGGTTTCCCTATGCAGCTGCCACCATCTTTCGGCCCACCTCGAGTGAGCTTCGCGGTGAGAGCACAAGTGACACGGATGGGTCTTCATCCGCACTTTCAGTTCAGCTAACTTTCGTTCCTGCTCGCTTCTGCCTTTGGTCTGTCGGATGTCTTTCCCACGTTCCGCCCTAGTACGTCCGGCCGACAGTGCTTTTTCAATGTCACTAAGTTCGCGACGAATGCTGGAGTACGCAAAAAAGTCCCCCAGGTGACATTCCATCGACTTGGCATAACCATCAAGGGAGATCTGCTTTTCACGAATCCCTTTGGCTAGACCTACGACAGATCTGTCAGCTTGGAACTGAGCGAAAGAAGTTTCGAGTACTTCTCTGGCTCGTTTTCGGCCGAAAGCTTCGATTAGATTCACGGCCATGTTTGCTGTTGGCCTAAACGGGCTTATAAGTGGGTAGCTTCTTTTGCTTGCAAGGCCTGCAACGCTGGCCGGATCAAGATTGCCTGACCACTGAATGACGGAATGGCCGAGGGTATCGATACCTCTTCTTCCAGCACGCCCGGTTAGCTGGGTGTACTCGCCTGGCGTTATTTGAACTCTGGCCTCGCCGTTGAATTTATCCAAGCGTTCTAATACGACTGTTCTTGCAGGCATGTTGATTCCGAGCGCCAGTGTTTCAGTGGCAAAAACTACCCGAACCAGTTTCTTCAGGAAAAGCTCTTCTACTACCTCTTTAAAAGCTGGAAGCATTCCTGCATGATGGGCAGCTATTCCTCTTTCGAGTCCGCTAAGCCATTCAAAGTAGCCCAACGTTGCTAAATCCTCATCGGCTATGGAAGCGGTTTTCTGTTCGACTAAGTAGCGAATCTCTTGCTGCTCTTCGCGCGTTGTTAAGCGCACACCCCACTGATGACAAGCTCTGACTGCGGCATCGCAGCCTGCTCGAGAGAAAATGAAGAAGATTGCTGGGAGCAGGTCATTGTCTTCAAGGATTTCAACTACTTCGGGTTTGGAAACCTTAGGGATTCGGGTGAAACGTTTATCGATTTCCCCCTTTGGTCTCTTGCCCTTACTGCCCCTGAAGGTCCCCATGGGAATTCTGAGTTTGTTTGAGTGCTTCTGAACCAGTTCTGGGTTTACTCTCTGGTTCTTGGATCCAGGCGCAAACAACTCCATAAGCTCATCGCCGAACAGCACGTGCTGGTCTAGTGGAACTGGCCTAACTTCCGAAACAACAATCTCGGTGTCTCCACGCACCTCTTCTAGCCAAGCACCGAACTCTTCGGCATTGGACACGGTAGCGCTCAGTGAAACAATTCGAACGTCCTTGGGCAGGTGAAGAATTACCTCCTCCCAAACCGCTCCCCTGAATCGGTCTGCCAAGTAGTGGACCTCATCCATAACAACAAAGCCAAGTTCAATCAGGGATGTTGAGTTGGCGTAGATCATGTTTCTAAGCACTTCGGTGGTCATCACCACGATCTCAGCATCTGAGTTGTTGTTAGTGTCTCCTGTCAGCAAGCCCACGCGGTCTGGCCCATACCTAGATACAAGTTCCGCATACTTCTGGTTGCTGAGCGCCTTGATGGGTGTGGTGTAGAAAACTTTCTGTTTCTTCTCTAGCGCTAAGTGAATCGCAAACTCACCGACGATGGTCTTTCCGGCGCCAGTTGGAGCTGCAACGAGCACGCCCTTGCCCTTGGCAAGCGCATCACAGGCTTGTTCCTGAAATGGATCGAGGCCAAAATCAAGGAGCTCTAAGAATGAGTTGTAGCTCGGTGTGGACTGTTTAGCCTTAGCTCGTGCATAGCGCTCAGCTGCGCTGAGTTCTTCGTGATTCACCGGAATCACTTAGCTGTTTCAGATTCGACAAGCTCAAGTGCTGCCAGTTTCTTAGCAACGGCCTTGTCGTGAATTTTGGCGATTCCCGCCGCCAAGAAATAGAGCATCAATAGAGGCACCATGAGTAAGAACATTGCCATTGGTTCGGCTACCGGGGTCGCGATGGCACCGACAACAGCAGAAACAAATACTGCCATTCGCCATGACTTCAGAATGTTGTCCGCGGTGATGACTCCCGCAAAATTCAACATCACTAAGACAACTGGAAGGACGAAAGCTATGCCAAAAACGAGAAGTATGCGGATGGTGAAGAGGATGTATTCGCTGGCATTTATAACGTTTGCACTTCCTTCGGGAGTGAATCCCACTAGCACCCTCACGAAAGACGGAAGCGAACTCCAGGCCAGAGCGCATCCCCCAATAAACAGAGGAACTGCAACCACCACGAAGCCGATGGTGTATCGACGTTCTCTTTGTTTCAGTCCAGGAGTGATAAATGCCCATAGGTTGTAAAGCCAAATTGGTGATGACATCACAAGTCCAAGAAAAATTGATACCTGTAGCCTCACGTCAAATGCTGAAACTACTGTTGGGAAGTTGATTGTGGCGTTGTTACCAGGTTGGTCGGCAAGTTCAACGATTGGTCTCTGAAGCTCGTTGAAAACAAAATCGAACATAAACCAGCCGCCGATTGAGCCCGCGACAATAAAAAGGGCAGACCAAAAAAGTCGATTACGAAGTTCTTTCAGATGCCCCGAAAGGCTCATCTTGGCGTCGGGGTTTTTGTTCCTTGCCACTTACTTGTCGGTGGGGGTTTCACCCTCGACCGGCTTAGCAGCTGGCTTAGTTTCGTCGGTTGTCTTAATCTCTTTGCGGAAGATTCTCATCGACTGTGCGAGTGACTTAGCAAGACCTGGAAGCTTTGGCCCACCCCAAAGGAGCAGAACAATCGCCAGAATAATGATCCATTCCCAGCCCTGAAGACGCATTTGCTTTCCTATCTCTACCTAAAAACTCTTGACCTAAGCCTACGCTGTCGCTCCTGCTTTTTCTCATTCTCAGCCTTCTTCAAGGCCAGGCGCCTTGCTACATGAACGGCGGGGTCATCTCCTAGAGCTGATAACTGCTTCGTGATTTCGGGAATCTTGACCCTTGCCTCTTCCAGCGCCAAAAGCTGCTCCGACAATTTAGTTAATGGCTTTACGAGGCGCTTTAGTTTTTGGAGCAGTATCACAGCTGAAGAGACGATAACCACTAGAGCTATAACGCTGGCAATAATCCATTCCATGTTCTAGTTACTCCGCCTCAACAGTTGAAGTGGAGTGCCCTAAGGCCTTCATCGCAAATGAACGCACAGCGGCCTTTGCACTCTCAGGCGCTAGCACTCTCACTTTGCCACTGTACCTCGAAACGATTCGGCCAAGATTCTCCAGCTGTCCGATACCAATTTTTACCTGGACGCTTTTGTTGCCCGTTATCTCATAATCCGGCTTATAGTCAGCTATAAGTCCAAATGCTTCTGGCTGCACCTCGAATAAAACTTCGGTGTCAGATGAGCTTCCAGAGTAAATCTCATCACGATCACCACTTAATTCCCGTCTTTCGGTAACTACCGCACCTACTTCAATGTCTCTCATGCGATCCAACCGAAAAACTCTCGGTTCTTTGTTGGTGAGGCAGAATCCCCTTAGGTACCAGTTAGATTCACGAGACTCCAAAAGAATCGGCTCGATCTGTCGCTGAGATATTTCACCGGAAGTGTTCCGGTACGAACAGCTCAGAATCCGATTCTCTGCAACGGCGCGACGGACTAGAGCAAGATCTGCATCTTTCTTGTTGGTCTGGATGGCAAAGGGCAACTGCTGTTGGTCAAGCGCTCCCTTTCCGAGGTATTCCAATAGTTGTGATACTTCAACTTGATCAGCAGGCTCCATCAATTCGGCAAGATAAGTTAATCCGCTTGCGATAGCAGCTGCTTGCCTTGCTGAAAGCCGAGGAACCGCTTCCAGAGTTGGCGCAAAGCTTAGATCAACGATGTCTTCCTCGAGCAAGTCGTAGTCAAGAAAGAACAATTCGTCCGGGCGATACAGCCCGACTCCGGAGAGCGAAATCGTGACGACGGCTGAACGTATTTCTTTCTCGCTTACCTGAAAGTGAGCAGCGAGGTCAGCTATCGGCTGCTGTCTGTGATTAATGAGATACCCAGTTAGGGCCAGCATAAAGTTGTAGCGGTCTGCACCACTCAGGCTCGAACTTTTAGGCATGGTTATCGAGCACTTCCTGCAAGTTCTGTTTCATTAGTTCGGCTAGTTGCTTTGGCTCTAACGCTTCGACTTCATCGGCGAATTCCATGAGCTCTTCGGCAAGTAGGTGCAGGTCCATGTAGTTGAGTTCAAACTCCGATTGGCCCTTGGCTAGATCGAAGTGGAACCACGCCGCTCCTCCCTCGGTCACTTGAATTCGGGCAGTTTGGGAGAGTTTGAACTGCTCAAGCTCGTCGAGCACTTTCGAAACTTCGGACGGATCAGGAAAATCGAAGGTGACATCTTGAATGTCAACCTCGGAAACGATTCTGCGAAGCAAAAAGTTCCGTGGCTGCTCACGCTCAAGGTCGTAAGCAACTAGTAACCATTGACCCGAAATATTCTGAAGCGACCAAGGTTCGACGTTGCGCACGGTGAAGTTTGAATCCCCCGGCTTCAAGTAGTCAAAGGAGACTCTCGAGTGGGTTTCGATTGCTGTTGAGAGCGGCAGAAAGGCTGCTTCATGGGTACGAATTCTTGGAGCAATGCCGATAAAGCTGCTCGAATCGGGGGTATCACCCATAGCTCTGATTCGATGAATTGCTCTATTGGCATCCGCTGACAGTGACGCCTTAGCCCAGACCTGCGCCGCTAGATTCAGCAGTGCAACCTGCTTCGCACTAAGGGTCAACCCCTTTGGCCAAACGAAGTCTTCGTTTGCAATCAAATAGCGGTACTCCTGATTGTCATCCATCGCTTCTTTGGGGATGAAAGATCGCCAGAGAATACCTGCAGCAGTCAGACGCGTTTTGTCGTGCTCGAACATCCTGTTGATTGCGGTTTGGTCGGCAGCTGGATCGTAGGTTTCCTTGTAACCCTGAACAGTTGCAAAGATTTCGGCTTTGGACAGACCATTGTTTGACACCAGAAGCGCACACGTTAGATTAAACAGCCGCTCTGAAAGGTCGATCCGCTCAGGCATCTTGCTACTTGCTGATTCCTAGAATGTCGATTACGAAAACCAGAGTCGCCCCAGGTGGAATGGTGCCTGCGCCAGAGTCACCATAGCCAAGAGCTGGTGGGATAACCGCTATAACTTGAGACCCAACAGTTTGACCAACAACTGCAGATAAGAATCCTTCTATAAGCGCACCGTCTTGCAGCTGGAACTGCGCGGGCTGCCCGGTATCCCAGCTCGAATCAAACTTCTCAGAACTGTCCCAAACGAAGCCACTGTAATGCAGAGTGACTTCCTGGCCTTTTTGAACTTCTTCGCCAGCACCCTTTATCAGCTGAGCTACCTTTAGCTCAGTTGGGGCCGGTTCGTTAGGAATTGTCACACCGGGTATGCCCTCTGGAGTAGTTACAACAGATGGCAATCCTGCCTGCGGGGCAACGCTAGATCCAGTTGCTTTTTCCAAGAAGACTTTCTTCAAGTCGATAACGAACACAAACGAATCTGCTGGTCCAACACCTAGCGCTGGGACGCCCTGACCGTCGTGAGCCTCCACTGGAGGCAAGATTGCAACAATCCTTGACCCCTCTTTAGCTCCTGCTAGAGCTGCACAGAAATTTGGAACCTGACCAGGGCCAAAGAATCCACTCGGCGTATCGGTGCCATTGAAGGCAGACTGCTGAATTAGCTGTCCGCTACCTCCGTTGTAACCGGCAAACTCAAATTCAACAAAGTTTCTACCGGTAAATACCGGTCCTTCCCCTTCGATCAAAACCTTGGCCTGAATATTCTCTGCGTTCAAGGGTGAAGGAAAACTGACAGTAGGTTGCGCTCCGATTGAGCCTGTAACAGTAATTGACTCGACCTGGTCGCCACTTTTGAACTGCTCGCAGGCAAAAGTCTGTGCGGGAGCACAACCAGCAAGGGTCGTAGCCAAAAACATTGCTGATAGAGCGATAGCGGTTTTCTTCAAGGAATCAACTTTCATAAGGTGAAACTCAAGTTTACTTGTCGAACTGGGTAGCTTGGAAACTTATGAGTTCGCCTTGCGAACCGTCTTACGAAGCTTCTTTTCTGACACCTTGCGCTCTCCGAGACCCTCTGGATTCCAAGCTCGAATGTCGGCTTCGGAGTATTCGGTGGACTTTACTTTGGTTTTAAACTGCGGCAGGATCGCCCCCGGTGCCAGCCTTCGTGCTGTCAGCAAGAATCCAGTGTGGGCAATCATTCGGTGTTCTGGTCGAACGGCCAATCCTTGAAGGTGCCATGGCCTAACTAGAGACTCGAATGCCTCGGGTTCAGTAAACAAGCGACTGTTCCTAAGATCCTCAGCAACCCTCGAAAGCTGAGTCGCCGTTGCGACGTAAACAGTTATGACCCCGCCCGGAGCTAACGCTTCAGCGCAAGAATCGATGCACTCCCAGGGCGCAAGCATGTCCAGAATGATTCGGTCAACAGACTGCGGCTTCAACTTATTTGGAAGTAACTCCTGCAAATCACCCAGGTGAATTTTCCAATTCTTGGGAGCAGACCCGAATTGACTCTTCACATTCCCAGCTGCTATCTCCGCGAACTCTTCTCTTCTTTCGAATGAATGGAGAGTGCCGGCTTCTCCAATCGCTCTAAGAAGATACATGCTTAGAGCGCCTGATCCCACACCTGCCTCAACAACAACAGCGCCAGGAAATATGTCACCCGCCACCAGAATCTGGGCAGAATCCTTTGGATACACAATTGCAGCGCCTCTTGGCATCGAAAGTACGAAGTCATTCAATAAAGGCTTTAGTGCCAGGTACTCAACGCCATTTTGGTTAGCAACCACCGAACCGTCTGGCTTGCCAATGATGTCATTGTGCTTTAGGTCACCGCGGTGAGTGCCAAAGGCCCCGTTCTTCACAAGAGTTATGGTGTTCAGTCGACCCTTGGGGCCAGTTAGCTGAACCTTGTCCCCTACTTTGAAAACATTAGACCGCTTTGTCATTTGAACAACTTCTTTAGTTCTGACATACCAACACCTTCGAGAGTTGTCCAAATGATTCTTCCAGGCTGCGCTGGAATTTCAACAATGTTTCTAACCCCGACAGCCTTCGTTCCAGCCGCTTCTGCTGAACGCAATCCCGAAATGGAATCTTCGAAAGCTACGCAGTCCTTTGGATTAACGCCCAAAAGCTCAGCTGCTTTGAGGTATGGTTCCGGGTGAGGCTTCCCGTGAATTACATCATCTCCTGCAACGATGACATCGAAGGCGTCGAAGCCAATTGAGTCAACGACTTCTTTAGCCATTCTGTGCATCGACATTGTCACCAGAGCGGTCTTTACTTTGTTTTTTCTAAGCAGCAACAAAAGCTCTTTGGCTCCTGGGCGCCACAAAATCTCTTGCTTGAGCTGAGCTGTGACTTCGTCTGTGAGTTGTTCAATTATCTGTTCCGGTTCAAGCGGAGAGCCAACGCGATCCTTGATGATTTTCGATGAGTCGTAGAGTGACATACCCACAAGGCTCAGGCCGTCTTCCTCGGTCCACGTACTGTTGTTGGCCTTGGCAAATGCCCCTTCACTTTTCATCCAATAGGGTTCGGAATCGATAAGTGTTCCGTCCATATCCCACAAAACAGCGGCCGGCAACTTATTGAAAAACATAATGCTTGAAGTCTAGCTTCCGGATTTAGCCTTACAGTTAATGCAGTAATTCGAATTTCTAGAGCTAAGGGCAAGATTCCACAAAGTGACCACTGACGACAACATATTCGGCGGAAGAGTCCTGATATGCGCATTCGAAGGCTGGAATGACGCAGCCGAATCGGCAAGCTCGGC
Organism: Actinomycetota bacterium; assembly: GCA_046046195.1. Lineage (GTDB taxonomy): Bacteria > Actinomycetota > Actinomycetes > Actinomycetales > Microbacteriaceae > Rhodoluna. Next base: position 84,750 of record JBJOKH010000011.1, read on the forward strand.
AGCAAAAATCATTTGCGAAGCGCTTGCGTGTCAAGTTGCTGCAGAAGTAGACGCTGAGGACTATTACGATTTTCAGTTCACCAGGCCCTCTGTATCTTTCAATGAGCAGGGCGAAAGAGAACTAACTTGGCCAGGCACCTCATTCATGATCTCCACATCAAAAGACCTGGCACTTTCGAGATTCAGTGTTCTAATCGGTACTGAACCTGCTAGGCGCTGGAAATCCTTCACCGCTGAAGTTCTAGAGATGATTGAAGACAGAGAAATTGATGCAGTAATTTTCTTGGGTGGAATGCTTGCCGACACCCCACACACCAGACCCATTACTGTAAACGCCACCAGCCAAAACAGCAGAGTTCGCGCTACGCTTGATGTTGAGGGAAGCAGCTACGAGGGACCGGTAGGAATCCTTTCAACACTCGGAATAGCACTTGAAGAGATAGGTATCCCGACCCTTGCCCTTTGGGCGGCTGTTCCACACTACGTTCACAACTCCCCTTCCCCAAAGGCAACGCTTGCTCTATTGGCCGAGCTTGAAAAAATGCTTGGGGTGAGTTTCGGGCACGGTGACCTTGCCGACCAAGCATTCGAGTGGGAGCGTGGCATCGATGAAATCGCTGAGAACGATGAAGAGATGGCCGGCTACATCCAGCAGCTTGAGAAAAACCGTGACGAATTCGAATCAGAAGCAGCCTCTGGTGAAGCTATAGCCCGGGAGTTAGAAAAGTTTCTTCAGTCTGAAGAAAAGCCACCTGAGGCCTAGGCGACGAGCTGTCCGGTGGACAGCATGAATAGTAGCCAAACTCCGACCAACACTCGCCAAACCACAAACGGCATGAACGAACCCTTCTGCAGATATTTCAGAAGGTAATGAATCACACTCAAGCCAACAACTCCAGAAACGACCGTTGCAACGATGGTTGCTGTAAATAAGGTGGAAGATAGGTCGCCCACGGTTGAAATGAATTGAAAGATGCCTGATCCAAGAACAGCAGGAATGGCAAGCAGGAAGCTGTAGCGTGCCGCTGCTTCCCTGGTGTAGCCAAGCATCAGCCCCACTGTGATTGTCCCGCCAGATCTTGATACTCCTGGAACCAGAGCCAACGCTTGCCCCAAACCAAAAGCTAGGCCGTGCGTGACCGTTAGGTCCTTGATTGTGTTCTGCTTCTTCCCTATCAAGTCAGACAAGCCGAGCAGTAAACCGAATCCAATAAGCGTGTATGCAATTACCCAGAGATTACGAACATCGTTCTCGATGAAATCCCTGAGAGCAAGACCCAGAATGACCACCGGAAGCGTTCCAATGATGATTAGCCAGCCAAGTTTTGTGTCGCCGCTCATCTTGGTTCGGGGCCTTGCGGCCCAGCCAAGCCATGAAGAGCCAATCCGAAAAATGTCCTTCGCAAAATATCCAACGACCGCTAGCTCAGTTCCCAGTTGGATGGTTGCAATAAAGGCAGTTAGCTGGGATCTCGATAACTCTGAGAGATTCATCAGCTGTTGAGCGATTTGAACGTGAGCCGAGGAAGAAATCGGCAAAAACTCTGTAAGGCCCTGAACCAAACCTAGAATCAGGGCTTCAAAAAAACTCACTGATCATCTTCAGCTAAGGAGAAAGGCAAGAACTCACCATGCTGAACACTTAGTGACTCTTCATAATTCAAGAATGCGTCTTCGAGCTGGTAGTAAGCCTGCTCAACACTGGAATCCTCTTCCCCACGTTTGGCAGAAACTGCTTCAAAGTGCTTTTCAAAAGCAGCGATGAGCTGGGACAGAGCATGCCTTGAGTCATTCGCCATATCTCAAAACTACCCGCTAACGCTGCTAGTTCCAAGCATTCCCATGGAGTCATGAGTTGGGCCGTGATAGCATCAACAACTGCAACAAACACCCAGGTCCGGGTGGCGGAATGGTAGACGCGCTAGCTTGAGGTGCTAGTCCTCGCAAGGGGGTAGGGGTTCAAGTCCCCTTTCGGACACAGCGCCCTCATCGCCTAAAGACCAAGTACGGCCTTGGCAATCAAGAAGTAGATAACTAGACCGATTGCGTCAACGAATGTTGTGATGAACGGGTTTGAAAAAACTGCTGGATCAACTCTTAGAGCCAGTCCCACAAGGGGCATCACTCCCCCAACTGTCGCCGCAACGGTCGAAATTGCAAAGAGCGTCAGCCCAATGACCAATCCGATCTCAATTCCAAAAAACGCTGTAGTCAAGGCAAAACCAATCGAACCGAGTAATACGCCAAGAAGCAGCCCTACTCGAAGCTCACGAAAGAGAACCTGCCAAATGTCTCCCGCCCTAACGTCTTGAAGCGCCAAAGCTCGAGTCACTGTTGTAGCTGCTTGGTTACCAGTATTTCCTCCAAGGCCAATCAACAACGGGATGAACAGCGTCAATACAACAAGCTGTTCAATGGCGGCTTCGAAGGCTCCCAAAACTGAAACGGTGAATGTGGCCCCAAGAGCTAGAACTAAAAGCCAAACTACACGTGACCTAACAATTGAGAACACTGGCGTCGAAAGGTAAGGCCTTCTAAGTGGCTCAGCACCACCAGCGCGAGCCGCATCTTCGGATTCTTCTTGCTCGAGGATACGCAAAGCGTCATCAACGGTTAGCATCCCAACCAACCTGCGCTCACTATCCACTACCGGAAGTGCCAAAACTTTCAAGTCTGCACAGGTTCGAGCTGCAAGCTCTTCGTCGTCTGAAGCCTGAACCATGTGGGGCTCCTGCATAATCTTTGCGACTTTAATTCTCCCCTGCGCTTTCATAAGCTCTCGAAGGCTGACAACACCAACAAGTTCCTTAGATGAGCTAACAACCGGGAGTGTGTAGATAGTTTCGGCTTCGGAGATTTTGCTCTTTATCTTTGTCATGGCTTGAGAAACCGAATCCGAATCTTTGATAGAAATGAATTCTGGGCTCATGCGACGACCGATGGATCCTTGTGAGTAGCCCAAGATCTCACTGGTAAGTGATCTCTCTTTTGCCGAGAGACCAGTTAGTAAGCGCTGTGCAACGCTGGCGGGCAGTTCATCCAGCAAACCGACTCGATCATCTGGATCGAGTTTGGCGAAGATTCCAGATACTTCCTCCGAATTGAGCTCATCCAGTAGTTCGCTTTGCAATGACGGGGCCAGTTGCTCGAAAACCTCCAAGGCAAGTGCTTTTGGTAACACTCGGTACAAAACCGCTCGGTTGGTTTCACTGAGTCTCTCGATAACGGACACAAGTTCCTGCGCCCTAAGTGTCTTAACGACCTTGGCAAGCGAATTAAGGTCCGAACTCTCTAGAGCGTCCTCTATCGACTCAAAGAAGTCATCGAAATCCACCTTGTCTTCTTTAGACATTAGACACTCCTTGAAACGATGACTGGTACAACCAAAGACTATTGCATCTTCTCGCGAACTACCTCAGTCAACTTCGTCACTTGTTCAAGTGACCCAGCGATTACGACGTGCTCAAGATTCCTTTTAGCCCCAGGCTTGCCAACGAGTTCCCCAGATTGGTTATAGCCACCAATTTGTGACCCAACGTATCTCTTGAAATCGAAATCCATAACTTGAACCGCTTCGTACTTCAAGCACATATCCGTTAGCTCACGGCGAGACAGCCAAGACTCATTGTTATAGCTGAGAAGAAGTGTTTTTGCCTTCACTTTTGAAATCAAGTCACCTAAAGCACTTGGCATGGTCAGCTTTGAATTGAAGAGGCTTTTGTTTGCTGGAGATCGAGTGTCGACTCGTTTATTCGCCACGCCGTAGAAATCCGGTTCGTCCCATCTAACCAATGTCTCCCAAATGTGATAGTTGCCAAAGTATCGATGCTGGTTGTAGGGCGGATCAAGATAAGCAAGGTCAACTTCCGGAATCGATTCAACAGCTTCATTCGCGTCAGCCCGAACTGCAGCACCCGTTCCGTCGATTAGCTCTGGGACCTTCAGCTCCAAATCTGCGTAGCTACGCCTAGACCAGGTCTTTAGATAAGCCATTTGAACCCCTGTTGTTGAATCGACTTTGTCTGCTGCAGAAATAAGAGAAGCAAGAAGCGGCTGATACATCCAGCTATTTTGGTACTCAACTTCTATCTGGTCTCTAATGGCGTCGATTCGAACACCATTTTTTGCCTGAAAGAAGCTAGCCCGCTCACAGAACGTCTCTGTAAAGTAGCCCGGCTTGCCATCCAGTGCATTCAGTCTTTGAATCGCTTCGGATAACTCCGGCTCATTAGCCTGTCGTCGATCAAGTTCAATGTAAGTCTTGGCGAAGACTTCCGAATAACTTGCTGTATCAACAGCGGTCACAGTGATTCCTGCGCGCTTCATAGCCTGTGCCACTCGAGTGGTACCGGTAAACAAGTCGAGAGCTGTTTGCGATGAACTTTCGTCGATCAGGGTCTCCAAGATTGGCATTAACGCCCTTTTGGAACCAAGGTACTTAATCACTTACCTTCACCTAACCTAGACTTGGCTCAATGCAATCCACTGACCCTAACCAACTGACCCTATCTGAGGCTGCTCGTTTCGGGTTGGATTACGCTCGGGAGCAACTAGCCGGCAAATCAATTCTGGTTCTAACTGGGGCTGGAGTTTCGACGGAATCTGGAATTCCGGATTATCGAGGCGAAGGTCGAGTTGCAAGGCACCCAATGACGTTCGATTCATTTATGGGCTCTGAAGATGCCAGGAAGAGGTATTGGGCGCGATCTTTTGTCGGTTGGTCAGTGATGTCCAACGCAAAGCCCAATCCCAGTCACTTCACACTGGCTCGGGCCGAAAGTCTTGGTCGCGTACAGCATTTGATTACTCAGAATGTTGACTCCCTCCATCAGCAAGCAGGCTCAAAGAATGTCACCGAACTTCACGGGCGACTTGATCAAGTTGTGTGCATGAGTTGCTCTATACGCTTTGATAGATCGGTCATTGACGACTTGATTGTTGAACTAAATCCAGGAATAAAGAAGGATTTGAGCGTTGAGTTCACTCCCGATGGCGACGCCGAAGTTGAGGCGACTGCAGACTTTAATGTTCCATCCTGTGTGAAGTGCTCTGGGATACTAAAACCTGACGTGGTCTTTTTCGGGGAGAGTGTGCCCACCGCCCGAGTAGCAGCATGTATGGAAGAACTTGAAAGGTCCAAAGCACTGGTAATTGCAGGAAGTTCGTTGGCAGTGAACAGTGGCATGCGTTTTGCCCGAGCTGCTTCAAAAGCAGGTAAGCCGATTGTGATTGTTAATGTGGGACCAACCAAGGCCGATGAGATAGCCGTTGCCAAGATTGAGGCTCCGACATCCGTAGCTCTAGAGAGGCTCCTGATTGACTGAAACGCACTTCGGATTACTCCGGCACGGTCAAACAGATTGGAACATCAATTTCCTACTACAGGGCGTGACGGATGTCCCAATGAATGACACCGGTCGGCAACAAATCAGACTTGCCGCTCAAGCAATCCGCAAGGACGATTGGGACATTGTCCTGACTTCACCGCTTTCCAGAGCTCGAGAGAGCGCCAGTATTTTGAATGAAGTCGTTGGTTTTGAACAGATTATTGAAGATGAACTTCTTATTGAGCGATCATTTGGCGAGGCGGAGGGTCTTTCCCACGAACAGTGGAAAGCAAAATATTCAGATTTGGACGAAATACCCGGCGGGGAGAGTAGAACTGAGCTAGCAAAGCGCTCAATTCTTCTTCTTGATTCTGTGACTAAACGCTTTTCGGGGAAACGAGTGCTGGCTGTTTCCCACGGCGCCCTTATCCGTGCACTAATTTCTCACGCTAGCAATAACGAACTTCCTAAAGCAGGAGAAAGATTAGGTAACGCTTCCCTCAACGTCGTTGCTCATTCGAGCGGTTCATGGAAGATGATCGACTACCAACTTGACCCGCTTCTCCCCTAGCTCTGGTTTATCGCAGCAAGAAGTGCTGTTGCCGAAGCTTCCCAATCAAATGTTCGTGAGCGATTTTGTGCTGCATTACTTTGCTTGAGCCAGTTATCCCCGGATTCAAGCAGCTTCACAGCATTTGCGAACGATTCTGCAGAACTTGGATCAAAGTAGAAAGCTGCATCTTTGGCAACCTCTCTGAAAATGGGTATGTCCGAAACAACCAAAGGTATTGATCGCTTCATGGCCTCAACTAGGGGTATGCCAAATCCTTCCTCGCGTGAGGCTGAAACCAGGGCGAAGGCGGAACTGAGAATCTCAGAATATCGATGGTCTGATACCCCATTTAGGAACTCGATTCTCGCTGTTGCTTCACCAGCTTTTTGAAGGAGCTGCCCTTTCCGTTTGTTCGAGATTTTGCTGAGCAGTAGAAGTTCAAAACCTGGAAGCTCCTTCATGCCTTTCACTAAGCATTCGACATTTTTGTATCCCATGAATGAACCCATGTAGACCAATGTCTTTC
>JBJOKH010000032.1:0-4031 GCA_046046195.1 Actinomycetota bacterium
ACTGAATAACTGACCGCAATTTTTCTTCGAATGCCTTCTTCTGGCTATCGGATGTAATTGGGAAAGACTCAAAGTCAATTCCATAGAAGGTTGCTAAGTCTGAAAGTGAGTCGTGATTTGAGATCACCTTTGGCACCAAAATTGGAAGTTGCCCTGAGCGCTGTCTAAACAAGAGGTCATTTAGGCAGTGCGCGGCTTTGGAAACCAGCAAGAGAGTTTTCATCTTTCGCCCGACGACATCTAATTTGTACTCCATGCCAAATTCTTTGGCTATCGGGGCAATCTTTTCCTCAAACTCGGCCTTAGTTGCCGGGGACTCAATCTGAAGTCGCATGAAAAAGCGACCGGTGTCCTCAGAGGTGTATTGGTGAGACTCAGTTATATTTCCAGACGCTTCCAAGATTCCGCCGGAAATGGCGTGGACGATTCCTGGTCGATCTTGGCAAACGAGGGTTAGTACCCAATGAGAAAGGGGAGTCTTTGACATAAGAGTCCCTAGTTTAATCGGGGAAAGATTGGTCTTTCCGGCTTTGGCGAACGATGCTGACCACAATCCATACAGCTACTGCAGTCCCCAGAAGAATCATGCCGGCCCCGATCAGGACGGCAATTGGCACATCGGTCATTACTTTAAAGCCCATTTCTCTGGTTCTAGACAACTTTTCGAGTGTACCTCAGGTATTCGCTTTACCGAATCTTGGGCACGAAACGTGTTGAATTGACCCGATTTGTGAGGCTGGTAGGCTCGGGATATCGCAACTGGCGCTAAAAGATGGGATTCCATCGGGGAGCGAAGAGACAATTGGTCGTGCGCCTGGGCCAACCTCAGAAACTAGGTAATTAGGAGCCCCGAATGAGTGAAAGCAAGCTACCTTCCAGCTTTAGCAAGCCCCTGAGCGAAACTGATCCAGAGATTGCTGCGGTACTGCAGCAAGAACTAGACCGCCAGCGCCACACCCTTGAGATGATCGCCAGCGAAAACTTTGTCTCCCGCGGAATCTTAGAAGCACAGGGTTCGGTTCTGACAAACAAGTATGCAGAGGGCTACCCAGGTAAGCGATACTACGGCGGTTGTGAAGCAGTTGACGTAGCCGAGAACCTAGCTCGCGATCGCGCGAAGGAACTCTTCGGTGCAGATCACGCAAACGTTCAGCCACACTCAGGCGCGACTGCAAACGCAGCACTGATGATGGCAATTGCCAATCCTGGAGATCGAATCCTCGGACTTGAGTTAGCTCACGGTGGCCACCTCACCCACGGAATGAGATTGAACTTCTCCGGCAAGATGTATGACGCTCATGCTTACGAGTTGCATCCAGACACAAACCTAATTGACATGGACATAGTGCGTGCCCGCGCAATCGAAACAAAGCCTGCTGTGTTGATTGCAGGGTGGTCAGCGTACTCACGTCATCTAGATTTTGCAGCCTTCAGATCAATCGCCGACGAAGTTGGTGCAAAGCTCTGGGTAGACATGGCTCACTTTGCTGGCTTAGTTGCAGCTGGCGTTCACCCATCACCGGTTCCTTACGCTGACGTGGTTTCAACCACCGTTCACAAAACTTTGGCAGGGCCTCGATCAGGTTTGATTCTTTGCAAGGCAGAACTTGCCAAGAAGGTTGACTCGGGAGTGTTCCCAGGTCAGCAGGGTGGTCCACTTATGCATGTGATCGCAGCTAAGGCAGTTGCTTTCAAGGCCGCCATGACTGATGAATTCAAAGAGCGACAGAGAAGAACCATCGAGGGTGCCCGAATCATCGCCGACCGTTTGGTAGGAGCAGACCTAAAGGCCAATGGTGTTTCCATCCTGACCGGTGGAACCGACGTTCACTTGGTTCTGGTTGACCTAAGGGATGCACCAATTGATGGAATCACCACCGAGAACCTGCTTCACGAGGTTGGAATCACGGTGAACCGAAACTCAGTACCTAACGACCCAAGGCCACCACTTGTCACATCAGGAGTTCGAATCGGTACGCCAGCACTGGCAACCAGAGGCTTTGGGGCCACCGAGTTCACCGAGGTTGCCGAGATCATCGCTCAGGTATTGCTTCCAAACCCAGATGTTGAAGCGCTGAAGGCTAGGGTACGTAAGCTCACCGATCAGTTCCCGCTTTACTCAGGTTTAGAGAACTGGTAATTCTTGAGCGCAATAATTCTTGATGGCAGAGCTACCGCGAAAGCAATCAAGGCAGAACTAGCAGTAGAGGTATCAAGGCTCAAGCAGTCAGGTATTACTCCAGGCCTTGGAACACTTCTAGTGGGCGATGACCCAGGCTCGCATTCTTACGTGGCGGGTAAACATCGCGACTGTGCAGAGGTTGGGGTTCAGTCGGTTCGAATCGACTTGCCCGCCAGTGCATCGAAGTCAGATATCTTCAAAGCAATCAGCGAACTAAATCAAGCACCTGAAGTTACAGGGTACATCGTGCAACTGCCGCTTCCTGTTGGAATCGACACCAACGAGCTACTCGAGTCAATCGATCCAGACAAGGACGCCGACGGGCTTCACCCAATTAACCTTGGAAAACTGGTCCTTAATGTTTCGGGCGAACTTTCATCACCGCTTCCCTGCACTCCTTCGGGAATCATTGAATTGCTTCGACGCTACGATTACAACCTTGCAGGCAAAGAGGTGGCGGTCATCGGAAGAGGAATCACAGTAGGAAGACCGCTTGGCTTAATGTTGACAAGAAAAAATGTTGATGCAACCGTCACACTTCTTCACTCTGGAAGTCGCGACATTCCTTCAGCTGTAAAGCGAGCTGATGTAGTGGTGGCAGCCGTTGGGGTCGCGCACTTTGTAAAGCCAGACTGGGTCAAACCAGGTGCTGCCGTTTTGGATGTTGGAATTACAAGAGTCGATAACGCCAACCAAGCTAGCCTGGTTGGCGATGTTGATCCCGCGGTTTCAGAGGTAGCTGGATACTTGTCCCCAAATCCTGGGGGCGTTGGACCAATGACTCGGGCGATGTTGGTTAGAAACGTGGTTTCCAGGGCGGCTTCTAGAACCTAGAGCGAATCGCCCAAAGGTCCGGAAACACAGGCCTAAACAGGGTGCTAGATAGGTAGCCGGCTCCAGAAGATCCTCCCGAGCCCATCTTTGCTCCAATGGTGCGCTCCACCATTTTCACGTGACGGTAGCGCCACTCCTGGAGACCTTCGTCCAAATCAACTAGAGCCTCACCGACCATGTTGGCTTCAGGGTCATTTCGGTGGGCTTCAAGCAATCCATCCTGAACCTTCTCGTTTGGTTCATAACCCTTGGTCACATCTCGGGAGAGTACGTCTTCAGGAATCGCGTGTCCTCGAAGTGAGAAGAACTTCAATGCGGAGTCATACAAACTAGGCCGCTTCATAGCATCCTCAACTCGATTTCTTGCAGTTGATCCTGGAACTAGGTGGGCAGCCATGGCCATTCCGGTTCCAGCTGTCGCATCAGCGCCTGCTTGATCGCGTCTTCCGAGCACTGCCTCTAGCTCGCGAAACTGTGCAGACTGAAAACCAGAAGCAGAACTTAGCCTCCCGCGGAAGGAGTTGAACTGCAGCGGGGTCATGGTTTCGAGAATGTCTAGCTGAGCAACGCAAGTTTTCATGATGGTTCGCACTCGTCCTAGCAGTGCTAGAGAACGATGAGTGTTTCCGTCTTCTAGGGAACTCTGCAGAGCCTTGCACTCGTGCAAAATCTGCTTGAACCACAATTCATACACTTGGTGAATCGTGATGAAAAGAAGTTCATCGTGCTCAGGGCCTTCAGATAGTGGCTGCTGAAGTTCTAGCAGCTCATCAACTTTCAGGTAGCTAGTGTATGTGACTGCCTTGTCGTGCTCTTGACTCATTTAGGTAACCCGGTTTCCACTGTCTTGAATTTTTTCGTAGTCTTTTCGCTCCACTGATTCTCTAATTCGAGCAAATCCGTCATAGACCTCGGTGAAACTTGTAGGCAGGGGAGAAATTGCCAAACGAATCGAGTTTGGCACCCGGTAGTCCGGAATAACGTTCGCAAACTTTCGAAGGGCTGCCGCAATTCT
>JBJOKH010000004.1:0-27446 GCA_046046195.1 Actinomycetota bacterium
GGCTCGCACCTAGGGCACGTATTTGAAGACGCACCGCAAACTCCCACAGGAGACAGATACTGCATCAACTCCGTTAGCATTACCTTCGAAGAAGCAAACTAAAGCTTCTACTAAGGACACCAGTAATTGATTATCGGACTTGGAACAATCCTCAACGTCTTCACAATCCTTGCGGGCACTGCTGCTGGAATTCTGATTGGCAATCGCCTGAGCGAAAAAACCGCCAGAGTTGTAACCGACGGCCTGGGGTTAGTTGTCTTGGTGCTCGGTGGACTAAATGTCATGTCTCTGCTGGACCCAGAACTTACATCGTCAGTTGGTCCTGGTATCCCGCTACTGATTGTGATTGGCGCCATCTTGATTGGCGGCATTACTGGCTCTGCCCTTCAAATAGAGGCTCGTCTTGAAAAATTCGGAACATTTCTTCAGAAGCGATTTGCTGGCAAGGGTTCCAAGGGCGACAAGGAAAAATTCATCACGGGATTTGTGAACGCGTCCCTAGTGTTCACAATCGGACCGCTTGCGATTCTTGGAGCCTTGAGCGATGGTCTCGGTCAAGGAATCGAGCAGCTTGCCACCAAGTCAATACTCGACGGCTTTGCTTCGTTGGCCTTTGCAGCAAGTCTTGGCTGGGGAGTTGCACTCTCTGCCATCCCGGTTGGACTTTGGCAAGGACTTCTTACCGTCATCGCTTTTGCTGTTGGATCCGTTATGTCAGCGCCAGTTATTTCAGCACTGACTGCAACTGGTGGCGTATTGCTTCTGGGGGTTGGGCTTAGATTGCTTCAGATTAGGCAAGTTGCGGTTGGAAATATGTTGCCTGCACTAATTGTTGCTCCGCTGATTACTCTTTTTGTAATGTCGCTATAACTAGAACGAAGCGATGATAGCGCCCATGGCCGTCAATGAGACAATGTCCTGACCGACCTCTAGCACCCAAGCTCGGACACTGAATCCACCAAACAATTGATGGCTGATTGACGAGGCAGCTGCGAAGCCAACTCCCATTAGGGATCCTATGGCAGCGCCTTGCAAGAAACTAAATGGGCCCAATGCAGACTCGGCCAATCCGATTACAACGGCTAACACAACTGCTTGCAAACCAGCTGCCAAGAAAGTTGTTCCAAAAATCACGGCCATGTTTGAAGTTCCAGGTTGATCACCTGGTTTTCGCCCTAAGAATTTCCACCAAAGCGGGAAGAAGGCAACTGGGCTAAACCAAAATGCGCCGATCAAGATTCCGGCGAGTGCGGCAAGTCCTATTGCAAGAAAATTTAGTTCCATGCGGGAGACACCCTTCATTTTCAATTGGGGCCGACCAGGGGACTTGAACCCCTAACCCCCGCATTACAAGTGCGGTGCGCTACCAATTGCGCCAGGTCGGCCTGTGCCCAAGAACAGGTCTCAGGTACCCACCAAGCCTACCGAAAAAGATAAACCAAGGCCAAGCTAGGGCTTTCAGGTGTGGCTAGCTGTAATAGACATCATCCAGAGTCACGGTGATGAGCTCTCGTCGCTTTAGGTGTTTGGCCAGTTCCTTGAAGACATACTTTGGAGTTCGGTCATTGAAGTGATCGAGCAAAATGGTCCGATCCTGAATCCATTTTCTTCCTAGCTGCAGGATGTACCTTTTGCGCTGTGAGGCGGTATCTCCCAGGGATCCGCTCCACATCATCGGAGATGTGTAGCCAAGCTCATTGGCAACCGAGATTACTCTCGAATCGATACGCCCATAGGGGGGTCGGTAATAAGGTTTCGCACTTACTCCGAAGTTATCCTCGATGAAGTTTCCACACTTGCGAAGTTCTTGCTTGATTCCTGCGGTTGAAAGTCTCGTCATGCTCGGGTGAGTGTGGGTGTGGTTGGCCAGCTGAAGACTGCCTCGCTCCAGCAATTCAAGAATTTGCCTACGATTTTTCTTCCACGCTGGATAAACAGAAGTAATAAAGAAAGTCATTCTAAGGTCGTATCTTTCAATGAAGTCAAGGTAGTCACGAACGCCTGCTGCGCTGGCGCCATCATCGACTGTCCAAGCTATGCGCTTTACCTCTGACTCCGGCAAACGAATACGACGTCCTGGCTTTAGAGCTGTCCGTTGAAAACCCAGCGGGCCCATGGGTGAGGCAACTCTTTCCCTGATTACAGGGTCTGGGACGATCAGTGGGCTGTTCGAAGCATGCGCTGCCGAGGGAAAGAAAAACCCCGCGGCCGTGGCCGCGAGGAATTCTCTTCTAAGCAATCTTCTTCTTAGTTGGTTCCGCCGGAGGTAACAAATTGAACGAACTGAGCAAAGCGGGCCGCGCTAGCTAGCTCCTCACCGGTGTTCCAGGTGTACTGCTGACCATTGACCAAAACAGTTGGGGTTCCACTTACCTGAATATCCGTTCCAGGAATTGGTTCGGTCAAGGCTCGCTCAGTTGCGTCTTTGATCCAGTTTCCGAAGGACTTTTCATTGATGCAACTTGAGAGTTGATCTAGATTGGTCGCTCCAACTTCCTCAGCAAAGCTAATCAGCTCAGCATTTTCAGGACCTGGGGCACCTTCGGTGGGTTGAGACTTGAAGATACGAGTGTTGTAGTCGAAGAAGTTGTCTGGTGAATACTCCGCCATGCACATCGAGGCGTTAGCCGCTCTCGAGGAGAATGCATTTGGAGATCCACGACCGTCTAGGAATGACAGGGTGTGCATCTGGACCGTTGCTGTCCCAGTTTCGACCCAGTTCTTGATCTGTTCGCTGTTTGGTAGCTCGAAGACCGCACAGATTGGGCACTGGTAGTCAACGTAGATGATGATCTCAATTGGCTTCTCGCCGGGAGCTGGAGCTGGAGTGAAATCTGGTGTGAACACCTTCAGCCCCGTGCCCACCTTTACGCCGTCATTGAAAGTGGCGTTGGTGGGAACCGCTGTCGACTGAGTGCTGGCGTTGAAGATTGTTAGGGCTACCGCTCCAACGGCCACGATCACGGAAGCAGCGATTCCAAGCTGGATGAATACGCGCTTGCGCTTGTCACCTTTTTGCTGCTGCTCTCTTAGGGCCTTTGCCTTGGCTCTGGCAGCCTCGCGCTGTTCTGATCTTGTTGGTCTTGGGGTATTTGAGGTCATTTGGACAGTTTACAGCAGGATTTTGGGGTGTTTTCTGGCCAGTAAACAAGGGCTAACGCGGTGGGATAATGGAAATACTCAGCAGTGCCGCTGTTGAGCGAATTCACGAAGGATCGTCCGGCACGTACCTGCCGGTGAAGGAGAAATAATGGCATCAGTTAAGTTCCAGAAGGCCACCAGAATCTATCCAGGTGGCACCACCCCAGCCGTAGATGCAATCGATTTAGAAATCGCTGATGGCGAATTTCTAGTTTTGGTTGGACCATCCGGTTGCGGAAAATCCACCACACTGCGCATGCTCGCAGGGCTTGAAGAAGTTAATGGTGGACAGATCCTCATTGGAGACAGAGATGTCACCAACGTCCCACCAAAAGACCGCGACATCGCGATGGTCTTCCAGAACTACGCGCTTTACCCGCACATGACAGTTGCAGAGAACATGGGCTTCGCTCTAAAGATTGCAGGAGTCGATAAAGAAGAGCGCGCCGCGCGCGTTCTCGATGCGGCAAAGCTTCTGGACCTGGAGCCATACCTAAACCGCAAGCCAAAGGCTCTTTCCGGAGGTCAGCGTCAGCGCGTTGCCATGGGTCGAGCTATCGTTCGTAAGCCTCAGGTGTTCCTAATGGACGAGCCGCTATCAAACCTTGATGCCAAGCTTCGCGTTCAGACCCGCACTCAGATTGCTTCCTTGCAGCGTCGCCTTGGTGTCACAACTGTTTACGTGACCCACGACCAGGTAGAAGCTATGACAATGGGTGACCGCGTTGCGGTGCTAAAAGATGGCATCCTTCAACAGGTGGCCTCCCCTAGAGAGCTTTACGAAACCCCGAAGAATGTCTTCGTCGCAGGCTTTATCGGCTCACCGGCTATGAATCTGCTGCAGCTACCGATTGTTGACGGCGGTGTTCAGTTTGGCAACACAGTTGTGAAGGTTGAAAAGTCCGTGCTCGACAAGACCAAGGCCAAGCTTGTGACTCTTGGCGTAAGGCCTGAGAACCTAGTTGTTTCCAAGAAAGATGGCATCTCCGTTGAGGTAGATGTTGTGGAAGAACTTGGCTCAGATGGGTTCTTGTATGGCTCTGCAACACTTGATGGTGCTCACACCGAACTGGTTTCTAGAGTTGACGGACGCGATCACCCGCAAAAGGGCGAGACCGTTTTCCTAAAGCCTGAGGGCGGCATCATGCACATTTTCGATGTTGAATCTGGGGAGCGCTTGAACTAGCTCAATGAGCCAAGCATTAGATATAACAGCTGCCACGGTAGATCCAGCCCTACTGGACCTACCGTGGCATCTGGCCTTAGAGCAGTGGCCGGCTGAAAACATCGCTGCTTTGCCCAAGGGGCTTTCTCGTCACACCGTGCGCTTTGCACATTTGAGCAATCACGTTATTGCTATCAAAGAAACTCTTCCCGAGCTTGCCAAGCGCGAATACGAGATGCTGAAAAACCTGCAGAAGCTTGACGTTCCTTGCGTTGAGCCGTTCGCAATTATCAAAAATCGTCAAGACGAAAGCGGTAATCAACTTCCGGCTGTGTTGATTACCCGGCACTTACGCTTTTCACTTCCCTACCGAGCGATGTGGTCGCAGGGACTAAGACCCGAAACGGCAACTCGTCTGGTTGACGCTTTGGCTCTACTCTTGGTTCGACTGCACATCGCTGGATTTTTCTGGGGCGATGTTTCGCTTTCAAACACTTTGTTTAGGCGTGATGCCGGATCATTCGCTGCTTACCTGGTTGATGCCGAAACTGGGCAGCTGTATGAAAGTGGTTTATCAAATGGCCAACGTGAAAATGATCTAGAAATTGCACGAGTAAACATCGCTGGAGAGCTAATGGACCTGGTCGCTAGCGGAAGAGCTGCTCCTGGAGTTGACCCGAACTCGACCAGCGAACGAATCGTCAGCAAGTACAAAGACCTTTGGGCCGAGCTAACTGCTGCCGAAGTTTTTGATAAGGACGAGAGATGGCGAATCACCCAGCGCGTTGAAAGGCTAAATCACCTCGGCTTCGATATCGAAGAACTAATGATCAAAACCGAAGAAAATGGCCGCAGCGTAAAGATTCAACCGAAGGTTGTTGATGCCGGTCACCATGCCCGAAGACTCATACGCCTGACGGGATTGGACGTTGAGGAAAATCAGGCCAGAAGACTGCTCAACGACCTCGATGCCTTCAGGGTTAAGTTCGACGCCGAAGGCGACGAGGAAGTGCTTGCTCACCGCTGGTTGAGTGAGGTTTTCGAGCCGGTAGTAAAGGCAATCCCAAGAAAGTACTCCGGAAAGCTGGAGCCAGCGGAGGTTTTCCACCAGGTGCTAGAGCACCGCGGGAAACTAGCGGAAGACCAGCAGAAGGGTGTCCCACTTATTGACGCGGTCAATTCATACATCGAGAACGTCTTAGCTCACAGGCGAGACGAGGAGGCTTTGATTTCTCCACCCACCGAATCAATCTCGCTACCAACAGCCATCCCATCGGGCAACATCGAAGTTGACGAGGATGAAGAAGGCGACTGGCGAGATAAGGTTTAGAGCTTTGGACGAGATTTTGAAATCTCGTAGAGAGCAACCGATGCGGCAATACCGGCGTTCAAGGACTCAGTTTCTTTAGCAATTGGAATCGACAAAACCGCATCGCAGTTGTCCTGAACTAACCTCGACAACCCCTTGCCTTCGGAACCGACAACTAGAACCAGCGGTTCGTTGGAAAGATTAAACTTGGGAAGATTGACGTCACCGTCGCCATCTAAACCAACAACAAACAACTTCTTTTTCTTGAATTCCTTTAGCGTCGCATTTAGGTTTCCCGCTAGGGCAACTGGAACTCTCGCTGCAGCTCCTGCTGATGTCTTCCAAGCCGCAGCGGTAACTCCGGTTGATCGGCGCTGAGGCAAAATGACGCCGTGACCACCAAAAGCGGCAACTGAGCGAATAATGGCTCCTAAGTTTCTTGGGTCTGTGATTCCATCTAGAGCAACAAATAGAGGTGTGGCACCTCGAGAGAGCACCTTTTCCAAAAGCTCCATCGGGTGAGCATAGTTGTATGGCGGAACCTGCAGAGCAACACCCTGGTGCACCGAGTCGAATCCTGTGAGTCGATCGATTTCCGGACGCGTTACCTCGTTGATTGGAATCTTGCGAAGATTTGCAATCGTTATGGCTTCCTTAACACGGTCGTCCATTTCGATTCTCGCCGCAAGATACAAAGCCGTGGCGGGAACTTTCGCACGAAGGGCTTCAAGCACAGAGTTTCTACCTGAAAGCACCTCGAAACTCTCGGAAGCCTTGGTGATTCTCTTTCCCTTGCGAGCAGCAGCCCCAGCTACACCAGCAGTCTTTGGTCCAGCAGCAACAAACTCGCCCTTGCGCGAAACGCGAACCCCGGCCGCCCTCTTTTTGTCGGCGGACTTCTTGGCGCGGAAGGCTTTGTGTCCCTTGCGATCTTCGGCCTTAGGGGTTGGGCCTTTTCCTTCGAGTTTCTTGCGGCCGTGGCCACCAGTTCCAACGTTCGGACCCTTCTTGCCTTTAGCAGCTCCTGGTCTAGTCGGTTTCTTAGCCACCTAAGCTCCAATGTGTTGAGCCAGCAGAGTCTTCTAGAACTACACCAACTGCTTTTAGCTGATCGCGGATGCGATCAGATGTTTCAAAATCTTTGCTGTCCCTAGCTGCATTTCGCTGAGCAATAAGAGATCTAACTAGGCCGTCAAGTGCGCTCATGGACTGACTGGAAACGTCCGAGCCATTCCAGAAAGAATCGGTTGGGTTGATGTTCAAAACCTTGACCATTGCCAGAACTTGCGAGTAGGCAGTTGCAGCATCACCAAGCTTTTCCTGGTCGAGGCTTGAGTTTCCCTCGCGAATAACTTCATGCAGCACAGCAAGGGCAGCGGGAAGGTTGAGGTCCTCATTCATGGCCTTGGAAAACTTTTCAGGAAATTCTGCTTTTGCGACTTCTGACTGGTTACTTCCGGAAAGCGCCCTTTCGGATCGTTCTAGGAAAGTCTTGATGCGTTCGATTGCAGACTTAGCCTCAGCTAGGACACCCTCCTGGTAGTCCAGAACCGATCGATACTGAGCTGAGCCCAAGTAATAGCGAAGCGCTAATGCGTTTGAGTCGGTCAGGATGTCACTAGCCAGAATTGAGTTTCCGAGAGATTTGCTCATTTTCTGACCTGAGACATTCACGAGTCCGTTGTGAAGCCAGAAGCTTGCGAATTCGTGCCCAGCAGCGCGAGACTGTGCCAGTTCATTCTCGTGGTGAGGGAATCGAAGATCCAGCCCACCGCCGTGAATGTCAAACTTTGTGCCCAAGTACTTCACGCTCATAGCCGAGCACTCGATGTGCCAGCCGGGTCTTCCTGAACCAAATGGTGAGTCCCAACTGGCGTCTTCTGGTTCATCGGCTTTTCTTGACTTCCAAAGTGCGAAATCCCTTGGGTTTTTCTTGCCGCGGGAAGGAGCCTCGGCGTCATCGACTAGGTCGTCACTTCTCTGGTTTGTAAGTTCGCCGTAATCCTTCCAGCTTTCGGCACTGAAGAAAACATCGGCGGTTCCCTCGACGTGGTAGGCGTGACCTTTTTCTATAAGAACCTCAATCAACCGAATCATCTCGCTGATGTTTGCGGTAGCCCTTGGCTCATAGTTTGGCGAAGAGATCCCAAGTTTGCGATAAGAATCATTGAATTCTTGCTCGTACTGGTAGGCAAGTTCCCACCAAGGTGTGTTTTGGGCTTTGGCGTTATCTAGAACCTTGTCATCGATATCTGTCACGTTTCGAATCATGGTGACTTTGAGCCCAGTTGCTTCGAGCCAACGACGAAGTTGGTCATAAACCAGAGCTGAACGCAGGTGACCCAAGTGAGGAGCAGATTGAACCGTTGGGCCACAAAGGTAGATGCCTACCTCGCCCTTGGTAAGTGGCTTGAACTCCCGAAGCGACTGGCTTCGAGAGTCAAAAAGCTGCAGGGTCACGAGCTAAAGCCTACCTTTCGAACCAAACTGGTAGCGATAGCCGCGAGCCCCTCGTCGCTTCCTAAAAATCCAAGTCCATCGGTGGTCGTGGCAGAAACGCTAACCGGAGCGCCAATTAGGGAACTTAGCTTCGACTCCAGCTCAAGTCTTCTTGGGGAAAGCTTGGGTTCATTCCCAATCAATTGCACCGAAACGTTTATGGGCTTGAAGCCGGTGTCAGCCAAGAGGTCTAGAGTCCCGCGAAGAAAGACCTCGCCAGAGGCATTCTTGAACTCGGGGCGATCGACACCAAAGTTTGAACCGATGTCGCCAAGTCCTCCTGCAGCAAGGAGTGCATCTACGATGGCGTGAGCAATAACATCACCGTCACTGTGACCTTCAAGTCCTCGGTGACCTTCCCACTCCAAGCATCCAAGCATCAATTTCTTATTGGGGTCAGAAGAGAACCTGTGAGCATCGGAACCAATTCCAGTTTTTGCCCCCATAAGCAAGTAGCCTTGCGCTGCTTCAAGATCTTCCGGCGTTGTGATCTTCATGGCCTGCTCTTCACCAGGAACCATCATCACCGTCCCGCCGAATGCCTGAACCAAAGCTGCATCGTCAGTGAAGTCTGCAGTAGCTGAAAGGTGGGCCTTCACCAGCAGGTCGGCTGGGAAACCTTGTGGGGTCTGTGCTCGAATTAGTTGAGCGCGATCGACAGTATCTTCAACTAAATCGCCGCGATACTTTTTGATTGTGTCGGTCACCGACAATCCTGGAATTACACCAATTTGATTGTCTGCAACTGCGCCTGCGACACGATTAAACAAGTCGGTTGAAGTTAAGGCTCTCGCGGAATCATGAACCAAGATTGTGTCGATACCACCTGCAAGAACTGCTAGCGCCTCGGCAACTGATTGCTGTCTAGTTTCGCCACCGACAACGACCCGAATGTTCACACCATTAGCATCTAGCTGATTTTCGAGTTCAAGTATTTGCTCAAGGTGCGACTGGGGAACGGCAATGATTAACTGATGTAAGTTTTCGGTAGCCAGGGCATTGTGAACGGCATGTTCCAGAAGTGATTTTCCGGCTAAGTCAACAAATGCTTTTGGTTGATTGGCCTTTAAGCGCTCTCCCCGACCTGCCGCCAGTAGCACCACCGCCACTGCGCGAGGGGTCATAGCTTTTTTGTCTTCCTAGGAGGCCAAAACTTGGTCAAGAAGTGCCGAGGCTTTTTCCTCGTCAGTCTTTTTTGCCAGTGCTAGTTCTGAAACCAGAATCTGACGGGCCTTAGCCAACATGCGCTTTTCTCCAGCAGAAAGGCCGCGGTCCTGATCTCTTCTCCAGAGGTCTCGAACTACCTCAGACACCTTTACTACATCTCCAGAAGCAAGCTTTTCTAGGTTTGCCTTGTAGCGTCTTGACCAGTTGGTCGGTTCCTCGATGAATTCAGCCCTTAGGACATCAAAAACCTGCTGAACACCCTTGCGGTCGATTACGTCTCTGACCCCAACCATTTCAACGTTGGCAGCCGGCACCCAAATAGTTAGGTCGCCCTGGGCAACTTTTAGCTGAAGGTACTTCTGAGTCTCCCCGCGTACGTTGCGGTTCTTGACCTCAACGATCTTCGCTGCACCGTGGTGGGGGTAGACAACGGTTTCGCCAACCTCAAATTTCATGTGTTGGATTCCCTTCAGAAACCACTATTTTACCACAGCTAATGCCATTTGATAGTGCGGTAAACTGTAGACAAACCACAGGAGGAACCCTTGTTTGTACGCCGTTTAGCCACCACAGCTCTCGTAGCTAGCCTCGCATTGGCAACCAGCGGCTGCAGCCTCTCTGGAAACGTGGCCTCCTTGCAGCCCTATTCGCCAAGCGATGGTCAGCAGGTCAACCTAGAGAACATAAAAGCCAGAAACTTTATGTACCTGGTTTCCGAATCGGGTCAGGGTTTCCTAATTGGATCTTTGGTTAACTCTTCCACCGAACCTCGCGTTGTAAAGATTCAGTACGTCGATCCAAACACTCAGGCAAAGACCGACTACTTCGTGGAAGTTCAAGCGGGCGCAAAACTTGACATCGGATACAACGGTAATCCGCCTATTCAGATGCCAGTAATCGAGATTCCTGGACAGACAGCGATGTTCTATTTTCTAGAATCTGACACAGTGAACGCCCTGATGAAGGTTCCGGTGCTTGATGGAACCTTGGCCGAATACAAGTCACTTCTTCAGCTGCTCGAGCAGCAGGTAGCACCTAGCGCTGAGCCTGAAGCCGAAGGAACTAACTAAACTTCGAACTTGTAGCCCAAGCCCCTTACGGTTTGGATGTACTTAGGTCTTGCTGGATCTTCCTCAATTTTTGACCTGAGGCGCTTGATGTGAACATCCAAGGTCTTGGTATCGCCAAAATAGTTCGCGCCCCAGACTCGATCAATGATTTGGCCACGGGTAAGAACACGGTTCACGTTTTCCATCAATAGCTCGAGAAGTTCAAATTCCTTCAAGGGAAATGCGATCGGCTTTCCGGCAAGGGTCACCTGGTGCCTATCTGAATCAAGTCGAAGCTCGCCGGCTACCAACACGGAGTCAGCTTCGATGGCTGGCTCAATTTTGCGCCTTAGAACTGCCTTCATTCTGGCCAGTAGTTCTCGTGTTGAGTAAGGCTTGGTGACGTAGTCGTCGGCACCAATTTCAAGACCCACCACTTTGTCGACTTCTGAATCTTTCGCAGTGAGCATGATTATTGGGACATTGGAGTGCAGACGGATTTTCTTACAAACCTGGTTGCCGTCAAGCTTGGGCATCATCAGATCAAGCAGGATTACATCGGCGCCTTCCGATTCAAACTTTGATAACGCAACTTCCCCGTCTTCGGCCTCAATGACGTCATAGCCTTCTTTTTCGAGCATGAATACCAGCGGCTCTCTCAGAGACTGCTCGTCTTCAACCACTAAGACTTTGGTCATTACTAAACCTCCGAAACTACTCTGATGGTGCCCGTGACTGGATCCGCTGCGGTCGCAAGGGGAATTCGAAGCGTAAAGGTCGAGCCAACCCCGAGCTGTGAGAAAAGCTTGACGTCCCCTCGGTGAATCTTTGCAACGTGCTTGACGATGCTAAGGCCAAGCCCGGTCCCGCCTGTTTCTCTAGATCTGGACGGGTCGACACGATAGAAGCGCTCAAAAACCCGATCCTGATTCTCTGCAGAAATTCCAGCACCGGAGTCGGAGACAGCTATCTCCGCAAGCGGTCCTTTGATTGTGCAACCGATTCCAACTTGGGAACCAGCGTCCGAATAGCTGATTGCATTTTCAATCAGGTTTTTAACTGCCGCGGTTAGCATTTCCTTGTTGCCATAAACTTCGGGACCGACTCGGTCCTCCGAGATAATGCGAACATTTCTTTTCGCAGCCAGCTGTTCATTTCTGTCGATAGCCTCAGAAATCACCCGACTTAGATCAACCAGCTCTGCTTCGGCCAAAACTTCCTCTGACTGAAGTCTTGACAGTTCAATGATGTCCTGAACCAACAGCGAAAGACGACTTGATTCTTTGCTTAGGTTTCCGGCAAACTTTTCGATTGTTGCCTGATCGCCACCGGCTTGTTGGATAGCTTCAGAAAGAAGGGCGATGGCACCTATCGGTGTCTTTAGTTCATGAGAAATGTTTTCAATAAAGTCTCTTCTAGTTTTGTCAAGGCGAATATCTTTGGTCCGGTCTTCCAGGACTAGAACGATATAGTCGTTTGCTACAAGCGAAGCTTTCGCAGAAACCGAAATCTTTTCCTGTTGCAATCCAAACCTGAGCACTCCCTCGAAGGACTCAACCTGTTTCGAGGCCCTGGCTGCCGATGCCAGTTCAATGAGGTCCTGCTGAACTAGTACACCTCGGATTACAAGACCAAATGACTCAGCCCTGTTGTTCATGCGAACAACTTGATTGGAGGAACCAAGCAAGATTCCAACGGAACCAAAAAGCTCTAAGATTTCTGCCGCAAGGGTTGGGAACGGGATCGGGTCGCTGTTTGAATCGACCTGAAACCCCCTGCGGCCAATAGCGAAACCGGCCACGGCAGCACCCACCACAGCCACCGCTATGGTGAGGAAGATAACCGCTAGGCTGAAGTTGTTCACAAGGTTAACAATATGGCCCCAAACTGCCCTGTTGGAACCAAAAACTCGGCGGAATAGCTGAATTTTGGCTTGGGTTTGGTGTTTATTTGGCCTTTGTTAACCAAGTGCTGGGATAGTCAAAGCAACAGCTAGAAAGGGATAGCCGTGCGCGAAGTCTTTAGAAGTGAACTTCAAGAAGTTCAGCAACGCCTTGTCGAGATGGCCGATTCAGTCGGGATCATCATGGAAAAGGCATCCCAGGCCTTTCTAGGCAACGACATCTCAAAGGCCGACGAGGCAATTGCGCTGTCTGAGGCCAATGAGGAAAAAGCACTTGCCCTTGATGAGCTAGTGATTAAGATTTTGGCTCAGCAGTCTCCAGTTGCAAGAGACCTGAGGGTCTTGGTCTCGGCGCTTCGCATTAGCGCATCGCTTGAACGAATGGGAGCCCTCGCAGGCCACATCGCCGCGATTGCCCGTTACCGTTTTCCTGGATCTGCAGTACCTGATTCACTTCGCAAGACTTTCGAAGAAATGGGGGCTCTCGATGCCCAGCTTGCTAAAAAGATCGCTGGCGTCTTGCGCAACACAGACGTCGACCAGGCCCGAGCGATTCAAGCTGAAGATGCAAGAGTTGACGAGCTACACAGAAGCGTTTTCGATGTCGTTCTGGCTGACACTTGGAAAGAAAATGCAATGTTTACCGTTGACGTGACACTTGCTAGTCGCTACTTCGAGCGCTTTGCTGACCACGTCGTTGACATATCATCAAAGGTCAGTTATCTGACCACCGGTGAGTGGCACGAAACCGAATAAGGTTTCTTTACTTCTTTCCCTGGTTTGCAACTGCTGCCGCGCCTGCTGCGGCTGCTTCCGGGTCTAAGTACTCCCCGCCTTTTACGGTCGGCTCAAATTTGTCATCAAGTTTGTAAACCAGAGGCATTCCGGTTGGAATGTTGAGCTCTGCGATGTCCTGGTCAGAGATTCCATCAAGGTGCTTTACAAGTGCACGAAGCGAGTTACCGTGAGCGGTTACCAAAACAGTCCTTCCCTGACTTAAGTCAGCTTTGATCTGCTCCCATAGCGGCATCATTCGAACCAGCACGTCTTTTAGGCACTCGGTTCGAGGAAGGTCTGAACCTAGGTCTTTGTAGCGTTCGTCACCGAACTGAGAGTACTGATCACTGTCGTCAATTGGAGGCGGTGGCACGTCAAAGCTTCTTCTCCAAATCTGAAACTGCTCAGGTCCATACTCAGCAAGCGTTTGCGCCTTGTCCTTACCTTGAAGGGCTCCGTAGTGCCGCTCGTTTAGGCGCCAGGACCTCTTGACCTCAATCCAGCTGCGGCCAGCTTCATCTAGAGCGATGTTGGCCGTTGAGATGGCTCGGCGCAATAAAGAGGTATAAAGAAGGTCTGTCTTAAGGCCAGACTCTTTCAACAACTCGCCAGCGCGCTTAGCCTCTTGCCTACCCTGATCGCTGAGATCAACATCCACCCATCCGGTGAACAAGTTCTGTTGGTTCCACAAGCTATTGCCGTGGCGGAGCAGGATAAGGGTGTGTTGGCTAGTCATGGCTCAAGTTTACCCAGCAGGGTAGTTTTTAGTGGTGGCTACTAAAAAACCAGTCGGCGCGATTACCCGTGGCACGACCAACCCCAATCGCCTAAGGCGCATAGATCGCTACCTCACCCAGCTGGCATTCTTGCGTTCAATAGATAGACCTCTGGCTGTGGATTTGGGGTATGGGAAAACACCGGTGACCGCAGTTGAGCTTTTGAGTCGGCTTTCCAAAGTTGCGCCTGAGATACGAGTTCTTGGAATTGAGATAGACCCAGCCCGGGTTGCAGAAGCAAAACCCCTGGAAAACAATTCGCTGCAATTTGCCCACGGGGGTTTTGAAGTTCCCATTCCAGCGTTGTTTGCCGATAGGTTCGATGTTGATTTAATCAGAGCGCTGAATGTTTTGCGACAGTATTCCGAATCTGAAGTTGAAAGTGCTTGGGCGCTGATGCAATCAAGACTCAGCAACCAAGGTCTGATTATCGAGGGAACTTCGGATGAGATTGGTAGGGTTGCGAGCTGGGTGACGCTTTCTAAGCAGCGTCCTGTTTCCTTCACGATCTCACTTCGACTCCAGGGTCTTGATAGACCAAGCAAGGTGGCGGAGCGTCTACCAAAAATCTTGATACACAAAAACACTCCGGGATTCAAAATCCACGACTATCTCCAAGACCTAGATCGAGCTTGGGAGAAATCAGCAGGCTTCGGAGCCTTTGGTGCTCCGCAACGATTTGTTCAAACTGCAAAACTCATGATTCAGGCAGGTTGGCCTGTAGAAGCTCAACTGAAGCGGTGGAGGCTTGGCGAGATAACCGTAGGCTACGAAGCTATTTCGACCTAGCTCCAAGGTTTAGCCTTGGAAGTTTTGGTACATCGGCTACTGAACCAGCCGATTGAGGAACGATAACCTCCTGGGTGGCCGCTATAGGACCATGTTGTCCAACAACTTCGAGGGCAGCATCTTCGTGAACCGAACGGGAAATAACCGCTAGAGCGATAGGCCCCATATCAAAATGCTGAGCCACAGATGTGACTTTTCCTCGAGCCTTGTCCTCTCCTATAACCCTGACCTCATCGCCGACATCTGGAAGGGCGTGTTCGGAACCGTCCAGGTGCAAAAATGTTAGTCGTCTTGGCGGGTGCCCAAGATTGTGAACCTTTGCTACTGACTCCTGGCCTCGGTAACAACCTTTAGATAAATGAACTGCGGTAGCTAATAGATCCAGTTCGTGGGGCAGGGACTTCTCGTCAACCTCATTGATGGCCTTTGGTCTCCCGGCGGCAACGCGGAGCCCGTCAGCTGCCATCGTTCCGGCAAGGGTCTGTCCCGACAGTGACTTTTCAAGATCAGAAACCAGAACCAAATGCTCAAACCAGGAATAGTCAATCGCCCGCTTTGAATAGCGATAGCCACCAGCTGTTGCACCGGGCCATTGATCAGCCCAAACCAATGGGTGGTTATTCGAGGTGAAGGCTAAACCCTCCACAGAACTGGTAGCCCCAACAGTTGCAAAATCTAAACTTCGATCGACTACTTCAACTTTCATTCGGAAAACCATTTTTTGCAGCCAACTAAGTAGATCCTCGACTTTTGACTTATCAACTAGGAGCCAGCAAGTTTGCCCATCATCAATTACCTTGATCACTTGTTCGATTCGACCCTGCGGGTCTAGAAGCAATGCTTCGGCAGATTCGCCCGGGGCTAAGGTCTTTAGGTTCTGACTCAAAAGCGAGTGCAGCCAGGTAAGTCTGTCTGGACCAGCTACCGAGATTAAGCCCTGGGTATCCAAAAGGCACACGGCTTTTCCTTCTGCCAGCTTTCGCTGTTCAATCATCGGATCACCGTAGTGCTCTTTGACTAGCAACTATTCGACCTTCTTTAGTCTTGCCGAAGCATGAGAAGTAAGTGGGTTACCAAGGGCTGCAATGTCCCAAGCCCAGAGCAAATCTCCCTCAACTAATCCAAACATCCGAGTCGCGGCTACGTACTCCTTCGCTGATCTTGATCTCATAACGGCGTCGGTAGAAAGGTCTACTCTTGCTCCCTTTATTTGGCCAACGTATAGCTCGCTAATTCCACTTGGGTGAAGAGTCGAGACTTCTATATCGAAGCCACCGTCTTTGTTGCGTAGCTCTTCTAGTTGCTCTCTGGTACTAATCAGCTTTTGCCCAACCCCTGGAAGAAGTCCCGGGCCATCGTCAGCCACCTCGGGAGCTTTTGCGAGTCGCCAAAACCCAACTTCAGTTGGCAGCGGAGTCCCATCGGGCAGGTTGGTTTTCGAAACGTAACCTAGAAACGGTTGTTTGTCGTAGCTAAATTCGACGGTTTGATTGAAGTCGCGTTCAATCTTTTCGGTCTTTGTTTGATATGAAAGAACCCCCTGGCCAGACCACTTACCTACTAGAAATGCGAAGGGGGTAAGTTCCAGCGGCAGATCCTCTGGTAAAACGAACAACTATTTCTGACCCTTGAAGAGTCGGTATAGAACTAGAACCGAAATCGAACCGATGGCTAGTGAGGCCAAGACGAGAAGTCCGGTGAAGAAAATTTCAAGTGCGAGCATGTCTCAAGTCTAACTTGCCAATAACAGGATGCCGGTGGCAACTGCCAGGATCAGATAGCTTCCGCCGCCCACGTAAACAAGCTTGCGCACAATTCCCTCGGGTTGAGCCCTGAATAAGTGGTAAAGCGAAACTAGTGCAACTGAGCCGGCAAGGATTGTGCCGAACCACGCTGGGGCAAGGTTTGGACCTTGACTGACGATGGCCCAGATGGCCAAAGCGGCGACAATCAGCCAGATGCTGATGATTTGTCCCCAGTGCTTGCCCATACCTCAATCATGCCCTAGCGGCGGTTATCGAAGGCTAAACTTGGCACAAAGATTTGGAGTATCCATGGCACAGCTTCTGGTTTTGACGGCTTCCGCCGAATCAGAAGTTCTACCTGCCCTAGGGTTGCTCAGTCACCGTGTCCGCTACATCGCTGCTGAGCCCGCGAGCCTTGTGAACGCTCCTGGACACGATTTGGTTTTCCTTGACGCCAGAAAAGATTTGGCATCGTCTAAAGCCATGGCAAAAGTTTTGGTTGCAACTGGAATTTCTGCACCTCTTATTGTGATCGTTTCTGAAGGTGGGCTGGCCGCCATTAACTCAGAGTGGTGCGCCGACGATATCATTTTGGATACCGCTGGTCCCGCCGAGATTGAAACCAGAGTCAAACTTGCAATCAGCAGAGCGAAGGAAGTTGGTCAGAACGACACCATAAATGCATCGGGTGTTGTTATCGATGAGAACAGTTACTCTGCGAGAATTCATGGCCGACCATTAGACCTAACCTTTAAAGAATTCGAGCTCCTTAAGTTTCTGGCACAACACCCAGGACGAGTTTTCTCCAGGGATCAGTTGCTAAGCGAAGTTTGGGGCTACGACTATTTCGGGGGTACCAGAACTGTCGATGTCCACATCCGAAGACTGAGAGCCAAACTAGGAGACCTAGAAGCCCTGATTGGTACCGTCCGAAACGTGGGATATCGCTTCAATCCAACTGATTCGGAGCTGGCTAGCTACTAGTTCAAAAAAAGTTAACCCCAGGGACAGCTTGGCGTGTCAATATTGACCCTATGTCCGAAGAAACCATGGCTATCACCCTGCCCGTATCACGGGATGGTTTGGCGCCTGATCGTTTCCTCGATCGAGAACTAAGCTGGCTAGCTTTCAATAGAAGAGTTCTCGAGCTTGCTGAGGACAGCACTATGCACCTGCTCGAGCGTGTGAACTTCCTGAGCATCTTTGCATCCAATCTTGATGAATTCTTTATGGTGCGTGTTGCGGGTCTAAAGCGCAGACTTGCAACCGGCCTTGCCGTCAAAAGTCCATCTGGACTTTCTCCAAAGGAAGTTCTGACCAAAATCTCCGAGGAAGCTCACGAGCTTCAGCTTCGTCACGCCAAGCTTTTCTTAGAAGTTATTGAGCCAGAACTTGAAAGACACGGAATCAACCTGGTCCGTTGGAACGAATTAAGGGACGATGAAAAGCTTTCGCTACAGGAGTACTTTCAGTCACACATCTTCCCGGTTCTAACTCCGCTGGCAGTTGACCCGGCGCACCCTTTCCCGTACATCTCAGGCCTTTCGCTGAATCTTGCAGTGGTTCTTCAGAACCCGGAAACCCAGAAAGAGCACTTTGCAAGAGTTAAGGTTCCACCGCTTCTGCCACGCTTTGTGTTGATTCCTGCCCCCAAGGAAAGCGAAGGCGTTCGTTATGTTCCTTTAGAAGACGTCATAAGTGAGTTCTTAGGATTGCTGTTTCCTGGAATGACAGTTCTTCAATCACATAACTTCAGAGTTACAAGGAACGAAGACCTTGAAGTCGATGAGGACGAGGGCGAGAACTTGCTTCTAGCCCTAGAGAAAGAATTGCTCAGAAGAAGATTCGGTCCTCCAGTTCGTCTGGAAGTTGCCGACGACATGAATCCACAGGTGCTTGAGCTACTAATTCGTGAGCTAGACATTTCCACTCAGGATGTTTACACGCTTCCTTCCCCACTAGACCTAACAGGGCTAAGCGACATCGGGTCACTTCCAAGACCTGAGCTTCGTTACCCGCCGCACCAGGTAATCACCAACCGCCACCTAGTACCAAGGGATGATGAAAAAATTGACATCTTCAGCGTTTTGAAAAAGCGCGAAGTGCTGGTGCACCACCCATACGAATCTTTCTCAACCAGCGTTCAAGAATTCCTTGAGCAAGCAGCTGAAGATCCTCAGGTGCTCGCAATCAAGCAAACTCTTTATCGAACTTCTGGAGATTCTCCAATTGTCGATGCGCTGATTCAAGCTGCCCAAGCAGGTAAGCAGGTTTTGGCGCTGGTCGAAATCAAGGCCCGCTTCGACGAGCAAAACAACATCGCCTGGGCTAGAAAGCTTGAGCAGGCTGGCGTTCACGTGGTTTACGGAATTGTCGGTTTGAAGACGCACTGTAAGTTGGCGCTGGTGATTCGCCAAGAAGCTGGCGCACTCGTTCGCTACTGCCACATCGGTACTGGAAACTACAATCCAAAAACTGCAAGATACTACGAGGACTACGGATTGCTTACCTCGCGCGAAACCGTGGGCCAGGACCTAACTAAGCTTTTCAACCACCTCTCTGGATATGCACCTGAAGCAACTTTCAACTCTCTGTTGGTTTCACCGGTAGGCGTAAGAGAAGGCCTAACTCAACTGATCGAGCAAGAAACCGAGCACCATAAGGCCGGCCGCAAAGCCCGAATCAGCTTCAAGGTAAATGCCCTTGTTGATGAAGAAATAATTGACTCGCTATACAAAGCATCCAAAGTTGGGGTTCCAATCGACATCGTGGTCCGCGGTATGTGTGCCCTGAAGCCAGGAGTTGCTGGCCTTTCGGAAAGCATTCGAGTTCGATCTATTCTTGGACGCTATCTTGAGCACAGTCGTATCTTCAGCTTTTTAGGTGGCGGGGACCCAAAGGTATACCTCGGATCAGCTGACATGATGCACCGCAATTTAGACCGCCGAGTCGAGGTTTTGGTTCGACTAAGTGAGCCTTCCCATGTCGGAGCGGTACACGACATGTTCGAACTGGCAATGAGTGAACAGGTGGCTGCCTGGCAGTTGAATTCGAGTGGCCAGTGGCTGCGTAGGCAATTTGACGCTGAAGGCAACGAATTGCGCGACTTCCAAGACACCATCATGCAGACCATTGCTGAAAAGAAGAACTAGGTAGCTGGATGGAGATTTACGCCGCCGGGGCTGTTTGCTGGAGAGAAAGTGGCAAAGACCTTCTGGTGGCGATAATTCACCGCGGCAGATATCAAGACTGGACTTTTCCGAAAGGCAAAGTCGATCCTGGTGAAACCCTTGCTGAGGCTGCGGTCCGCGAAGTAAAAGAAGAAACTGGTCTCAAGGTTAAGTTGGGTGTGCCGCTCGAAACCGTTAGCTATCCACTGGATAACTCGAAAACAAAAGTCGTGCACTACTGGGCCGCCAAGGTCACCGATGAAGCAAGGGCAAAATCTAAATTCAAACCCGATGAAGAAGTCTCTGAAGTTGTATGGCTAAAGGCCTCCGAGGCATTTGCAAAACTTAGCTACCAGCATGATCGCGATCTACTTCAAGAAGTAATTGACCTTCGAACCAACGGCATGCTTCGAACCAAGCCGCTGATCATCATTCGTCACGCCCATGCAACACCACGTGCTGACTACGTCGGCGAAGATGGAAAGCGGCCACTTCTACCGGAAGGAAAGAAGCAGGCAAAAGAGCTCGTGAAACTGATCTCCGCCTATGGACCGAAGCGGGTATTCACGAGTCCCTGGAGGCGATGCAAAGACACCATTGCCCCATACGCTAAAGCGCACCGCTTCAAGATCATTGAACGCGGCGAGCTTTCGGAAATGGGTAATGCCAAAGGGCCGGCCAGGACTGCAAAGGTTGCCAAGGGTTTGTTCAAGGACGCGAGGTCTTCGATTCTGTGCACACACCGTCCAACTCTGCCAACTATCACCAAGGTGCTTGCTGGCTACGCAGAACCAAAGCTCGCTTCAATAATCCTTGAAGCTAAGGCACTAAAGCCTGGTGACTTTATTGTTTTGCATCTAACAGACTCTGGCAAGAAACCAAGACTTGTTGCTGTGGAGCAGCAGAGTCTCGAAGAGCGCCTTTAGAGCCCCTCGCTTCTGAATGTAGGGTTAGTACATGATTGAAACCGTTAGCCAAGACCTGCCTACCCTGACTGGTCGCGACGGTAAGCCAGCAAAATGCTTAGTAACCGGTGCCACCGGGTACATCGGCGGCAGATTGATTCGAGAGCTTCTGGCTCGCGGCTACCGAGTGCGCATTTTGGCTCGCAATCCAGAACGGCTAAAGGATCACCCGTGGATCGACCGCGTTGAGGTGGTTTCTGGAGACGCCCACGACAAGCAGGCTCTAGACAAGGCACTCGATGGCATTGATGTTGCCTACTACCTGCTGCACGCTCTTATGAGCAAAGACGATTTCGAGCAAGAAGAAAAAGACATCGCTCAGAAATTTGGAGAAGCAGCCAAGCAGGCGAACATTCAAAGAATTGTCTACTTAGGCGGAATCATCGCCAAGGACGAACTGCTTTCTCCTCACCTGCAATCGCGCGCCGACACTGGAACTATTCTTCGAAGCTTTGGTATCCCAACCATTGAACTTCGCGCCGGAGTTGTAATCGGGAGTGGTTCAGCCTCATTCGAAATGCTGCGCTACCTAACCGAGCGTCTACCGATCATGACCACCCCGCGCTGGGTCGAAACCAAGATTCAGCCAATTGCAGTCCGCGACGTACTGAGATATTTAGTGGGTGCAGCAGCTCTAGACCCGTCAATCTCGGGTGATTTTGACATCGGTGGACCAGAAGTGTTTAGCTACCGCGAGATGATGATGAAGTACGCGGAGGCCGCTGGCCTTCGAAAAAGAATCATCATTCCAGTTCCGGTGCTAACCCCAAGGCTTTCGAGCGGTTGGGTTGGTTTAGTGACCCCGGTTCCAATTACTCTGGCTAGAAGACTGGTCGAGAGCTTAAAGAACGAAGTTGTGGCTCGCGATGATTCGATCAGAAAACTTATTCCAGATGCCAAAGGTGGACTTACTCCATTCAAGACAGCTGTTGAACTAGCTCTGACTCGCATTAAGGAAGCCAACGTCGAAACCCGTTGGACCAATGCCTCAGTTCCAGGAACTCCATCGGATCCGCTACCCACCGACCCAGACTGGGCAGGTGGAACTTTGTATACCGATGTGAGAAAGGTTCACTCAGATGATCCCATCGAGACGGTCTGGAAGAGAGTTGAAGCCATTGGAGGAAAAAATGGCTACTCCACAGCCACCTGGGCATGGGAACTAAGAGGACTAATGGATCGTTTCTTCGGAGGTGTAGGTCTTCGAAGGGGAAGACGCGATGACAATCTTCTAATCGAGGGAGAAGCTCTTGATTTCTGGAGGGTGGAAGCTATCAACCGCCCAGAACTGCTTAGGCTCCGCGCTGAAATGAGGATGCCCGGGCTGGCCTGGCTCGAATTCTCACTTTCCAAAGACGCCACTGGTACCGGAACGCTAGTCACTCAAAGAGCACTGTTTGCACCAAAGGGTCTTCTGGGTCACGCTTATTGGTGGTCGGTTTGGCCGATGCACGGTTTGGTATTTCCTTCCATGGTGAAAAACATGGCAGGCCCTTCAGCCCGAAAAGCAAAGGCGTAGCAACTAAATGACGAAAACTACTTGGGCGATTATTGCGCTGTTTGGGGTCACCATCTCTTGGGGTGCTGGCTTTGTCGTAATGAAAGATGCCATCGATGAGCAACCGGTGTTTGACTTTTTGGCAACTCGCTTTACCCTGGCAACTCTTGTAATGATTGCCATTCGCCCACAGGTACTGTCGGCCATCAACAAGCAGCTGCTTTTCCGGGGTTCGATTCTTGGCGTGATGCTTGGCCTTGCCTACATCACTCAGACCATCGGGCTCGACCTAACAACTGCAGCCATCACCGGATTTCTAACCGGTCTCTACGTTGTTTTCACACCACTTCTTTTCTGGTTGATCAAGCGCAAGAAAATCGAAGGTAAAGTCGCCGTAGGCACACTCACGGCATTTGCGGCACTGCTGTTGATTTCCTTCAACGGATTCTCGATAGACCCAGGTCAGATTTGGCTCATTGCCTGCGCCCTGTTGTTCGCAGGCCACATCATTGGCCTAAGCGTGTGGAGCGATGCCAAAGATGTTTATCCGCTCACTGTTATCCAGCTTGGAGCTGGAGCCGTGGTTTGTTGGATGGGTGCTCTGGCAGATGGTTATCAGGCGCCGCCAAATCTATCGGTTTGGTCAGTTGTTGTTTTCACAGCTGTGTTCGCAACGGCGATGGCATTCCTGGTGCAAACTTGGGCCCAATCGATTATGGACCCATCGCGCGTGGCAATCATTCTGACAACCGAAGTAATCTTTGCTGCGGTTATCTCGGTTGCCGTAGGCCAAGAGACTTTGGCACTGCGCACTGTGTTGGGTGGAGCGCTGATGGTGGTTGCTATGTTGATTGTCGAGTGGCCATCTCGCAAGTCCAAGGACAGCCCGCTAACCCAAACCCACTTCACCTAAA
Organism: Actinomycetota bacterium; assembly: GCA_046046195.1. GTDB lineage: Bacteria > Actinomycetota > Actinomycetes > Actinomycetales > Microbacteriaceae > Rhodoluna. The sequence goes on from JBJOKH010000004.1 coordinate 22,868, forward strand.
GATCTCATCCTTGAGGCGGAGAACCGCGGGACTAGGTCAGTTGCTAGACTGTTCCAGACGCTTCGCGTTGCTAGGGGCCTCTAGCTCAGTTGGTTAGAGCAACGGACTTTTAATCCGTGGGTCGTGGGTTCGATTCCCACGGGGCCTACCAAAGCTTTACTCAGAACGCTTTTTGCCAGCTGCCTTTGCCTGCTTGTCCTGGCGCTTTTCCTTCAGGGTCTTTGCAGGGGCCTTCTTGTTGTTCTTCTGTGGCTTCTGTTCTTTTTGTGCCATGGTTTTCTCCTTGGAGATTGGTTAGCTGGTAGCTAAATTTTACCGACTAATTTCGAAAAGGGCTTGTGGCTGACCTTAGCGTCCAGTCATTCTTGACAAAAATTCTTTAGTCCTTGGCAGCTTTGGATTCTCAAAAAACTCCCCGGCCTCACCCTGTTCATAGATCTCCCCTTGCTCCAAGAAGATGACCCAATCAGCAACTTCCTTGGCGAAAGAAAGCTCGTGGGTTGCCATAAGGATTGTTGTGCCGCCGGACTTTAGTTCGCGAATCAAATCCAATACCTCACCGACCAGCTCTGGATCCAAGGCGCTGGTTACCTCATCTAAAAGTAAAACTTTGGGTTCCATGGCCACGGCTCGAATGATGGCCGCTCGTTGCTGCTGTCCACCGGAAATCTTGTCTGGGTAGGAATCTCCTCGATCCCCTAGGCCAATTCGACTGAGCCAAGACAGAGCCAATTTCTTGGCTTCTTGTTTATCCATCTTCTTTACGTGCCTGAGCGCAAGGGTGATGTTGTTCAAAATGCTTAGGTGACCAAACAGGTTGAAGGACTGGAATACCAATCCGATTTGAGCACGAATACGATCTTGGTCAACCCCAGGTGCTGAAACTTCTTCGCCATCCAAGAAGATTTGGCCATCGGTCAGGTCTTCAATCTGGTTCACGCACCGAAGAAGGGTTGACTTACCAGAGCCAGATGAGCCAATAAGGGCAACGATTTGTCCTGGGAACACCTCGAGATCAACACCGTTGATCACCTTGCGGTCACCGTAGAACTTCTTCAGCCCTACGACCTTGAGCCTCGGGCTGTTCCAATCGATCACAGCGCAACTCCCTGCTGCTCGCGGGATGAGAATCGAGCCGAAATTCTGTCAGCCAGTCGAATAGTAGGTATTGCCAAAAGCACAAACAACAATCCAGCAACTACATAAGGCGTGAAGTTCGCAAACTTCGCCACTTCAATTTGTGCCCCTCGAACGGCATCAATTGCCCCGAGAACGGAAATCAAACCGACGTCTTTTTGTAATGCGATGAAGTCATTCATTAGTGGCGGGACAACTTTTCTTACTGCTTGTGGGAGAACAACAAGCCGCATGGATTGCGAATAGGAAAGACCGAGAGATCTGGCCGCCAGTCGCTGAGAAGAGTGAACTGACTCGATTCCGGCTCGGAATACTTCGGAAACGTAGGCGCTGTAGGTGATTGTTAGGGCAGCAATACCTAAGACTTCGGCAGGGATTCTGCCTAAGAACTCCAGCCTGAGGCCAGGGATTCCAAAGCCAACCAAGTACAAAACGATGATCAGGGGCAATCCACGGAACAGGTCGACATAGCCCTTAGCCAGGACCCGAAGCGGGAAGAAAACCGGCGATTTTAGAGTCCCGATTATTGCGAGCAGTAGTCCAAAGAACAAAACCAAAACTGCTGCCGCTGCCAGAACCCTCAGGTTCAATAGCAATCCATCGATTACTCGAGGAAAGGCCTGAACAGCAACTTCCCAGTTGAAGAAGCTCTGCTCTACTCGCTCCCAGCCAGGAGTTGCCAAAAGTCCAAACCAAACTAGCGCTGCAAAGGCGAGGGTGCTGACTAAGGATATCCAGACCGAGCGCTTACGCTGCTGCTTGCGATATTCGCGACGGGCTTTTTCCGCCTGTGAAATCTCTCGCTCGTTTAGGTCCATGGCTCGATCCAAATAGAAATAGGTGGGGCATATGCTGCCCCACCTATTTTCTCAGGTTTTAGTTACTTTAGAACCGGTGCGCCTGCGAAGTCAGCAAGCCAGGTGGTCTCAATCTCAGCTAGCTTTCCGCTCGCGCGAAGAGCATCAACTGCAGCGGAGACAGCAGCGGTTAGAGGTGATCCCTTGTCTAGAACTAGACCAAAACTGTCGCCAGCTTCTGCACCAGCAAGCTGGCCCAGGATGATTCCGCCGTCAAGCTCAACAGCTGTTAGGTAGAAAGCAGTTGGAAGGTCAACCACGATTGCGTCGACCTGGCCACTTGATAGTGCAGCCTTAGCGTCGTCGTTCGAGTTGAAGGCCTTCGCACCTGCGGTTGGCTTGATGATGTTCTCGATTGCAGCGAAGCTGGTTGTTCCAGTTGCTGCACCGATTACTAGACCCTGTAGGTCAGCAAGGCTCTTGGCGCTAGCTGCTGCCGAACCCTCGACTGTGATCACAGTCTGAGCGGTCTGGTAGTAAGGAGAAGAGAAGTCAACGGCTTCCTTACGCTCGTCAGTAATTGAGTACTGCTGCAAGTTGAAGTCGAAGTTCTTAGGCCCCGGGGCAATTGCCTCATCGAAAGTTGTGCGGACCCAAACTACATCTTCTGGAGCAAAACCAAGCTCAGCTGCGATTGCGTAAGCAACTGCTGCCTCAAAGCCTTCGCCTGACTCAGGAGCGTCGCCAACAACCCATGGCTCGTAGGCAGGAAGCCCGGTACCGATGGTTAGCTTGCCTGGGGTGATGGTCTGAAGCTGATCTGGTGCAGCCTCAGTAGTTGCAGCCGGAGCGCAACCTGTGAGAGTGAAAGCAAGGGCTGCCGAGGTCGCGAGCGCGATGGCTACCTTTTTAATGGAAGAAATGGCCAATTTGTCTCCTAGTTGAGTTTGAGGGAGTTCCCTTAGGCAAATTTACCTTAGCTAAGAGCTCGATTACCCTTTTTGGCGCTTGGATGAGCTTTCTTGGGAACTTTTGCCGAAAAAGGCTAATCCAGCCACGTAAATCGACAAAACCATGACAGTAATGATTCCCACGGTGCTGATCGCCATAAAAGAGGTGATCTCGTTGAGCTCAAGAACCAGCGGGGCGTTGGGGTCAAAATCGGCTGCACTGATCTGAACCTTCGACATTTCGAACCTTTTCTCGAGTTTCTGGCTTCCAGATATCGGAAGCTCATGATTGAGACAAGTTTACCCCTCTATTTGGGGTTTTGACACGCCCGAGAGCACCCCCAAAACCGCCTAGATTGGCGCAATATCGGGGTTCTTTCCTTAGAAAACCCTGATAACCGGTGGTAGGTTAAAAAGCGTGTAAGTGATGCGAGGAAGCATCGTCGATGTAATTTGTCCCCGATGAATCCTTGGCAGCTTGCCTCTCTCAGCTGAAAGGAAACAACAAATTATGAGTGAATCAGGTTACCTGATCGTTTATAACGGCTTCTCGCTAGGTATCGCGAGCATGCTATTCACCACCATTTTCTTGCTAGTGGCACGTGAGCGCGTTCTGCCTCGCTACCGCATGGCAGTTTTGGTGTCTGCAACAGTGACTGGCATCGCTGCTTATCACTACTTCAGAATGTTTGACAGCTTCAACCACGTATTTGGCCCAGAGGCCGTGGAAGGTGCTATTTACAACGTTGGCTACCGCTACGTTGACTGGCTACTAACTGTGCCTCTACTACTAGTCGAGACCATCGCGGTTCTTGCTCTAGCTAAGTCAGCTCAGACTGCACTACTAGTTCGTCTAGTACCTGCTGCAGCTTTGATGATTGCTCTTGGTTACCCAGGAGACGCTGGCCTAGACATCGGTGGCATCTCTGCACCAATGTGGGGTCTACTATCAACAATCCCATTCTTGTACATCCTGTACATCTTGTTCGTTGAGCTAGGAAAGTCTCTTTCCAAGCAGAGCAAGCAGGTTCAGAGAAGAATCAAGGAGCTACGTCTTCTTCTTCTTGCTACCTGGGGTGTCTACCCAATCGCGTTCATCGCTAACATGAACTCTGTTGGATTCGACGAGCAGGGCTTTGTTCTTCGCGAGACCGGATACACCATCGCTGACATCTTGGCGAAGTGTCTATTCGGCCTAATGATCTTCTCGATCGCTCGTATGAAGAGCGCCGAGGACGACAAGGCATTTGCAGCTCAAGAGTTCAAGACCAAGTAACCTTAAACTCAAAGCAATACAAAAGGCGTCGGGAAACCGGCGCCTTTTGTATTGTCCCGAGAATTAGAAAATCCCTCCAGGGCCAAAGCCAAGGAGGGATTTTCTATTGAATTACTTTCGGCGCTTACTCCATACGTCAAACGCAACAGCTAGTAGCAGAACCAGACCCTTAATGGTCATCTGGGTATCGATACCAACAGAGTTTAGGTTCATACCGTTGGCCAATACACCCTGGATCATTCCCCCAAGCATCGAGCCGGTGACTGTTCCAACACCACCTTGAACTGCTGCTCCACCGATAAACACTGAGGAGATAGCGTCAAGCTCAAATCCGTCTCCGGCCTTAGGAACCGCAGAGTTCATACGAGCGGTGATTAGGACTCCAGAGAGAGCTGCAAGAGCTCCCATGTTTACAAACA
>JBJOKH010000046.1:0-16427 GCA_046046195.1 Actinomycetota bacterium
TATCGCCAGGTAGCCACCGTACATAATTCGAGAATAGCCGTTTTGGAAAAATCTTCCGCCAGAATTGATACATGAACGATCCATTCGGCCACCACAGCGGTCAATACGTCAACAAGTTTTCAGAAGCCGAGAACAAGCAGTTCTCTGTTGCTTTCGATGAGATAACCCAGGGCTTCAAGTCCGCTTTGGAGCAGGGCCTAGCAGCAGGCGATGACTCGGTGCAAGAACTGGTCAGAAGGCACTACGAATTCTGTCTGCAGTTCTGGAAGCCAAATCGTGAAAGCTATAAGGCGCTAGCCATGAGCTACATCCTGCCCTCGCCCTATCAAGAAAGCTATGAGTCAGTTGCCAAGGGGTTAGGAAAGTATCACTACGACGCGATAGTTACCTTCGCGGATAAAAACCTCGAGTAGCTTTTGCTACTTCAAGCCCTTCCAGCCACCAACTGGAACAGGCTTTAGTTCGCCTTCAATTGGACCGGTTGATTTGTCATCAACTAGGTATTTGTAAACCAGCTCGGCGCCAATAAGACACATCGGCAAACCAATTCCTGGAATGGTGTTGTGTCCTGCGTAGAACAGGTTCTTTACCTTCTTGCTTCTGTTCTTTGGTCTAAAGAATGCGCTCTGCTTGAGGGTGTGTGCCATACCTAGAGCAGTTCCGTTCCAAGCGTTTAGCTGCTGAACGAAATCTCTTGGCCCCATGGACTTTCGAACCACGATGCGCTCTTTGAGATCTGGAATCTCACACCAAGAAGCAATCTGATCGATGATGCGATCAACTTCTCTTTCGAATAGCTCATCGCCTTCGCCACCAATGGATGGGTCAGCAGATATTGGAACCAGAACAAACAGGTTCTCGTAGCCTTCAGGTGCAACCGATGGGTCAGTCACACTCGGTGCGCAAATGTACAACGAGGCTGGGTTTGGAATCTTGCGCTTGCCGTCAGCTTTATGGAAGACCTCGGCAAAGTTCTTGCTCCAGTTGTCGGTATACAAAAGGGTGTGGTGATTTAGCTGCGGGACTCTTCCCTTGACCCCTAAGTACAACAGCATCGCCGAAGGACCAGGAACCTTGTTGGCCCAGAACTTCTCTGGGAAGCTTTGGTGCTTAGGCTCAAGCAGTTTGGTTTCGACGTGGTGCATATCTGCTGTTCCAACAACCACATCAGCTTCGATGAAGACTCCGCCAACTTGAACACCGGTTGCAACACCCCGGTCGTTGACTGCAATCTTGGAAACCGGGGAATTGGTCTTGATTTCAACTCCGTGCTGCTTGGCAAGACGCTCGATGGCTTCAATCAGAGTGTAGAAACCACCCATCGGGTAGAAAACACCAACGTTTAGATCAACGTGGGTCATCAGGTGATACATGCTCGGGGTGTCGTATGGAGATGCTCCAAGAAACACGGCAGGGAAGTTCAAAATCTTTTTTAGGCGCTCGTCCTTGACGTATTTGCCAGAGAACGCGTAAAGAGAAGTAATCAGGTGAGATAAGAATCTAGGTGCTTTGCCAAGAACTTCCTTGTTGGTAAAGCTCTTGGTGTTTTCGAAGTTTGTGTACAAAAAGTGCTTCATCGACAAGTCATAAGTTTCCTTGGCCGAGTCCAGATACTCCTGAAGCTTCTTGCCAGCACCCGGTTCAATCGAGTCAAATAGAGCCTTGTTCTTGTCCAGGTCCTGGACGATCATCAGCTTCTCGTCGCGGCCTTCGTTTCTGGTCTGGTAGGCAGGCTCAAGCTTTACAAGCTTTAGCTCCTTGTCAGCGGTAGTTCCCATCAGCTTGAAGAACTGATCAAAGGCATCTGGCATCAAATACCAGGAAGGACCCATATCAAAAGTGAAGCCATCTTTTTCCCAGATGTAAGCACGACCGCCTACTTTTTCACGGGCCTCCAAAAGCGTGACTTTCATTCCCGCTTTAGCAAGCAGGGCTGCGCTAGCCAAGCCAGCAATTCCGCCGCCTACGACGACGGCTGTTTTCTGACTCATTTAGGCACCACTCCAACTAGGGCTTTTACAACAATCAAGAGCTTGACTGAGTTTGGAACTGAAATGCGAGCTCGAAGCATTTGCTCGGCAGGGGTCTTCTCGATGCGGCTAGCAAGTTCTGTAAAGAGCATTTGAGCAGCAGCAACTGCATTTCTTGAACTCTTTGGCAAAAACTTCAGCCCCGCTGCAGCAACCTTGAGGTCTGCTCTGATGTCAGCAAGCAGTTCTGCCTTTTGAGCTTCATTGAAGCTGGCTGGATTGACATCCGGGAAGTAGCTTCGGCCAAGCTTTTCAAAGTCGGCAGATAGATCTCGCAAGAAGTTCACCTTCTGGAAGGCAGCTCCTAGTGCTCTGGCACTTTTGACAATGGACTTGTAGTCCTCCATGGAAAAGTCAGATTCTTTGATGAAGGCGTGAAGACACATCAACCCAACTACCTCTGCTGAGCCGTAGACATACTTTTGGAATGACTCGGGGGAGTGCTTTCTCGGCCAAAGGTCCATTCGCATCGAGGCAAAGAACGGTTCGATGATGCCCCTAGAAAAACCGGTGTCGTTTGCGGTCTTGGCAAAGGCGTGAACTACAAGATTTGTTGAGAAGTGCGACCTTAGGGTTTTGTAGATCTCGGCTTCTAGCTGGTCTAAGGCAACGGACGGTTCGACGTTGCCGCCTCCGACTCTTGCTTCAGCTGCTGCTCCATCGACGATCTCGTCGGCAACTCGAACCAGGGCGTAGATGTTTCGAACGTGCTGGCGGATTTCTGGAGCCAAAAGCTTGGTGGCCACCCCAAAGGAGGTGGAGTAAGAGGCAATCACCGCATTGGAGGATTGCTCGGCGGCTTGGGTGTAAAGCTCCAGCGAGCTTGGGTGATTGGTTGACATCAGTTCCTATTATTCAGGCTAAATCGGACCTTCCTGCCCAAAAATTCCCCATCCCAAGCCTTCAAGTAGCCAGTTAGACTTAAGGGCATGACAAACAACATGAAGCCGCGCAGCCACGCCGTAACCGATGGAATCGAGAGGGCTCCAGCCCGCGGAATGCTTCGTGCTGTTGGAATGGGCGATGAGGACTGGGTAAAGCCTCAAATCGGTATCGGTTCCAGTTGGAACGAACTAACCCCCTGCAACTTATCTCTTGACCGCCTAGCCAAAGCTGCCAAGGTTGGAGTCAAAAACGCCAACGGTTTCCCGATGCAGTTTGGCACCATCTCGATGTCAGATGGAATCTCTATGGGTCACGAGGGTATGCACTTCTCCCTAGTTTCCCGTGAGGTAATCGCTGACTCAGTTGAAACAGTTATGCAGGCCGAGCGACTAGACGGCAGCGTCTTGCTGGCCGGTTGTGACAAATCGCTTCCAGGCATGTTGATGGCTGCCGCCAGATTAGACCTAGCTTCAGTTTTCCTTTACGCGGGCTCCATTGCTCCTGGTTGGGTAAAGCTAACTGACGGCACTGAAAAGCAGGTCACCATCATTGACGCCTTCGAAGCCGTCGGTGCTTGCAAGGCCGGAAAGATGAGCGAGGAAGACCTAGACCGCATCGAGCGAGCAATTTGTCCTGGCGAGGGAGCTTGTGGCGGAATGTATACCGCTAACACCATGGCATCAATTGCAGAAGCCATCGGAATGAGCCTGCCAGGATCAGCTGCTCCTCCTTCTGTGGACAGAAGAAGAGACACCTGGGCCGAGCGAAGTGGTGAGGCGGTAGTAAAACTAATTGCCAAGGGAATCACTGCAAGGCAGATCATGACCAAGAAGGCTTTCGAAAACGCAATTGCGGTTCTGATGGCATTCGGTGGTTCAACCAACGCAGTTTTGCACCTTCTTGCTATCGCCAGAGAAGCAGAAGTCGATTTGACTCTGGATGACTTCAACAAGATTGCCGACAAGGTGCCACACCTTGGCGACCTAAAGCCATTTGGTCAGTTCGTTATGAACGACGTCGACCGAGTCGGCGGTGTTCCGGTTTTGATGAAGGCACTTTTGGATGCAGGTCTGCTACACGGTGATGTACTCACTGTTACGGGTAAGACCATGGCAGAAAACCTAGAAGGTATTAACCCACCAGATCCAGATGGCAAGATCATCCGCGCGATGAACAACCCAATCCACAAAACCGGTGGCATCACAATCCTGAAGGGTTCGATGGCGCCTGAGGGTGCTGTTGTGAAGACCGCAGGCTTTGACCTTGCTTCCTTCGAGGGTCCTGCCAGGGTGTTTGACCGCGAGGCAGCTGCCATGGAAGCGCTTACTAAGGGCGAGATCCAGAAGGGTGACGTAGTGGTAATCCGCTACGAAGGACCCAAGGGAGGCCCTGGAATGCGCGAGATGCTTGCTTTGACTGGCGCAATTAAGGGTGCGGGACTGGGCAAGGATGTTCTACTATTGACAGACGGACGATTCTCAGGCGGCACAACCGGCCTTTGCATCGGACACATTGCTCCAGAGGCGACCGAAGGCGGTCCAATTTCTCTGGTTCGCGATGGAGACCTTATTCGGGTCGACATCGCAGCTCGTTCGCTCGAACTACTCGTTGATGCGCAAGAGCTGGAAGCCCGCAGGAAAACATGGGTTCCACTTCCACCACGCTATACAAAAGGTGTACTCGCAAAATTCACCAAGGTGGTGCGCTCCGCTTCTGAGGGCGCCTACTGCGGTTAATCGCGAAGCCAACGAAGACTACAAACGAGAAAGAATTAAATGCCAACTGAAGTTTTGACCGGTGCTCAAGCAATCGTTAGATCGCTTGAGCTACTAGGCATTGACACCATTTTTGGTCTGCCGGGTGGGGCAATCTTGCCTACCTATGACCCGCTAATGGATTCCAAAAAGATTCGCCACATCCTGGTTCGCCACGAACAAGGTGCCGGTCACGCGGCAGAAGGCTACGCCTCCGCCTCCGGCAAGCTTGGCGTTTGCATCGCAACCTCAGGTCCAGGAGCTACCAACCTGGTGACCGCAATTGCCGATGCTCACATGGACTCGGTTCCGCTATTGGCAATTACCGGTCAGGTGCCTTCGACTCACATCGGAACCGACGCCTTCCAGGAAGCCGACATCGTCGGTATCACCATGCCGATCACTAAGCACAGCTTTCTTGTCACCAAAGCAGAAGACATTCCAGGAACCATCGCAGCTGCAGTTCAGATTGCAACTAGTGGCAGACCAGGGCCGGTACTTGTTGACGTAGCAAAGGATGCTCAGAACCAAAAAGCTGAGTTTGTTTGGCCACCGAAGATTGATCTTCCTGGCTACAAGCCAACCACCAAGGCTCACGGCAAGCAGATTGCCGCTGCTGCTGATTTGATTCTTGCCTCCAAAAAGCCGGTTTTGTATATCGGTGGTGGAGCAATTCGATCAGGTGCTCACAAGGAACTGCTAAAGATTGCAGCCCTTACCGGTGCTCCTGCAGTGACCACCTTGATGGCAAGAGGCGCACTTCCTGACACTCACCCACAGAACCTAGGCATGCCAGGCATGCACGGAACTGTGCCTGCTGTAACAGCGCTACAAAAGTCAGACTTACTTATCACCCTTGGTGCAAGATTCGATGACCGTGTAACCGGAGATGCCAAGAGCTTTGCGGTTGGCGCCAAGGTCATTCACATCGACATCGACCCAGCCGAGATCGGCAAGATCCGTCATGCGGATGTTCCAATCGTGGGAGATCTGAAAGAGGTTCTTCAGGAGCTAAACGCCGAGCTAGACAAAAAGTCCAAGGGCAAAAAGCCAGACCTCAAAGAGTGGTGGGAGTTTGTCAACGGACTAAAGAAGCGCTACCCACTGGGCTATGACTGGCCAGAAGATGGCATGCTTTCACCGCAGTACGTCATCGAGCGCATCGGTGAGCTGTCAGGACCGGAGGCAATCTTTGCTGCCGGTGTTGGTCAGCACCAGATGTGGTCGGCGCAGTTCATCAAGTACGAAAGACCTAACGCATGGCTGAACTCAGGAGGTGCTGGAACCATGGGATACTCGGTTCCTGCCGCCATGGGTGCCAAGGTTGCTCAGCCAGAAAGACTGGTTTGGGCAATCGATGGCGATGGCTGTTTCCAGATGACCAACCAGGAACTTGCAACCTGCACCATCAACAACATTCCAATCAAGGTTGCCATCATCAACAACTCCTCATTGGGAATGGTTAGGCAGTGGCAGTCACTGTTCTACAACGGCCGCTACTCAAACACAGATTTGCACACCGGTCAGGACTCAATCATGATTCCTGACTTCTTGAAGCTTGCTGACGCTTACGGCTGCCTGGGCATCCGCGTCACCAAGAAGGAAGAAGTTGATGAGGCCATCAAGCTAGCCATGAAGACCAACGACCGACCAGTTGTTATCGACTTCGTGGTTGGTAAAGACGCCATGGTTTGGCCGATGGTTCCAGCAGGGCTATCAAACGACGAGGTGCAGTTCGCAAGAGACGCAGCTCCAGTTTGGGATGGGCAGGAGTAAAGATGTCTAGACATGTACTTTCGCTTCTGGTTGAAGACAAGCCAGGTCTATTGACCCGCGTAGCGGGACTATTTGCCCGCCGTGGCTTCAACATCGAGTCTTTGGCCGTAGGAGTTTCTGAGGTCGAGGGCCTTTCTCGAATCACCGTTGTTGTGAACGTTGAGGGCTTGCCTTTGGAGCAGATTACCAAGCAGCTAAACAAGCTGATCAACGTCATCAAGATCGTTGAGCTAGAGCCAGACTCAGCCGTTCAGCGCGATCACTTGCTGATTAAGGTAAAGACTGATTCAGCAACCAGGTCTCAGGTCTTGGAAGCTGTGAACTTGTTCAGGGCCAGGGTTATCGACGTGGTATCTGACGCTCTGATTATTGAGATCACCGGAGATGCCTCTAAGTGCCAGGCCTTTATCAAGGTGCTGGAGCCATTTGGCATCAAGGAACTGGTTCAGTCCGGTGTATTGGCAATGGGCCGAGGCTCTAAGTCAATCAGCGAAAAAGTTTTGAAGTAAAAAAAGCAAACACTTTTGTCCGCGGGTGTCGTGGGTGAAGAACAAATAGGAGAAAGTAAAAGACAAATGGCAGAAATTTTCTACGACAAGGACGCCGACCTCTCAATCATCCAGGGCAAGAAAGTTGCCGTCATTGGATTTGGTTCTCAGGGTCACGCTCACTCGCTAAACCTCAAAGACTCAGGCGTTGACGTAGTTGTTGGTCTGCAGGAAGGCTCAAAGTCCAAGGCCAAGGCCGAGGAGCAGGGGCTCAAGGTTCTTACTCCTTCAGAGGCCGCTAAGTGGGCAGATGTCATCGTGGTACTTGCTCCGGACCCACGCCAAAGAGATTTGTACACCGCCTCAATTGAGCCAAACCTAGAGGCAGGAAATGCACTTGTCTTTGGTCACGGATTCGCAATTCGCTTTGGTTACATCGTGCCTCCAGCTGGCATCGATGTTTTCCTAGTTGCCCCGAAAGGTCCAGGACACATCGTTCGTCGCGAGTATGTTGACGGCCGAGGAGTACCAAACCTAGTTGCCGTTGAGCAGGATGCAACAGGTTCGGCGATGGATCTAGCGCTTAGCTACTCTAAGGCAATTGGTGGAACCCGTGCTGGAACTATCAAGACCACCTTTGCTGAAGAGACCGAGACAGACCTGTTCGGTGAGCAGGCTGTACTTTGTGGTGGAGCAAGCCAGCTAGTGCAGTACGGCTTCGAGACTCTAACCGAAGCTGGCTACCAGCCAGAGGTTGCTTACTTCGAGGTTCTTCACGAGCTAAAGCTAATTGTTGACTTGATGTACGAAGGTGGCATTGCCAAGCAGCGCTGGTCTGTCTCTGACACCGCCGAGTACGGTGACTACATCTCAGGTCCACGCGTTATTGGTCCAGAGGTTAAAGAGCGCATGAAGAATGTTCTAACCGACATCCAGGACGGAACCTTCGCTAAGAGATTCGTAGCCGACCAGGATGCCGGTGCTCCTGAGTTCCTGGCTCTAAGAGCCAAGGGCGAGGCACACCCAATCGAAGCTGTTGGTAGAACACTTAGAAAGCTGTTCTCCTGGATCAAGAACACTGACGACTACAAGGAAGGTTCGGCTGCTAGATAACTAGTCGAGTTAATCTTCAGATTTAAGATTCAGATTCAAGAAACCCCGCCCATTGGGCGGGGTTTCTTGTCTTTGGAGTTTATTGTGCAAAGGGTTTAGCGTCTTGGTCCTCGACCGTGATCGCCGCGCTCTGATGAGTGCTTGCCTCGCTTACCGAGGTGCTTTTTACCGTGGTTAGAGTCTGACTTGCTAGAGACCCAGTTAGCTGCAACGGTGGCGTCGTAGCTAACCGATAGCGTCTTAGACGCTACTGCTGTGGAAACACCCGAGGCATCTGTGGTGACAGTGACCAAAACTGCGGCAGAACCATCAGATGGGTACAACGCGTACCTGGTAACTCCTTCTGCCTTAGAGCCTTTGAAGTGAACCTGACCTTCGAAACTTCCAGCGGAGATAACACCTTCGCCTTCAGTTGAGCGGTCGTGATGGATATCAATAAGCTTCAAGCCAGTTGTTGGCTTCACACTAGGCAAAGTAGTTGCGCCATCGGCAAGTTTGTAAAGCTCGAAATTTGCACCCTTGGTAGCCTCGTGAACATCCGTCACAGTGCTCGGGATTGATGTAATGGTGGCGGCCAATTCAGCTCTATGGGACTTTTGCTTGGAACTAAGGCTGGACTGGTGTCCCATGGACTCCACTGAACCCGAAGCCATGTCGTGGGCTAGTGCTGGTAGCGAAAACGCTAATGTGCCAGCTGCAACTGCAGATGTCACAGCGATTGCGATCTTTGATGTCTTATTCATTTTTCATTCCTGTCTTGGCCCAGTTTGGTGGACGCCTGTTCAAACTAGTGCTCAGCTATCTCCAAAACTGCCCAAATCAGCCTCCCTGCAGTCTTCTGCCAGCACACTCCCAGATAGGCTCATTTTTCTGGCAGTTAGCTGTGCTTTAGAGGGGATTTTCTTCTTCTCAAGTTTTTCCCAGCCAACTCACTATCTCCGCTAGGGTTTTTGTCGGGGGACGCACCAGGTCAAAGCCCTTTCGCATCAGGCGAGGCACTTTTCTGGCCATTACGTTGGGGGCTCCGCTTGGAGAAGAACCACGTCAACAAAAATGCACATTCGCAAATTCGTACTTCTCAGATAAGCCTTGGCCTGGGTGGAGCAGCTCTGGCCATCACTCTCGTGATGTCAGGCTTTTATATCTCAGACACCATCACCGGAGACACAAACTTGCGAAACGTTCTTGTCACTTTGGGCTTTTGCCCAAAGCTGGAAGCTTCCGATGATTCGCAACTTCCTGTAGCTGGAGAAAAAGGTGATCCAGGTGAAACTGGTGCCACTGGTGCAACCGGAAGCACAGGGCCAAGGGGACCATCTGGCACCTGTAACTACATCATCGATTTAGCACTGGTTGATGGCAACCTGGTTCCTTCAGCAGACAACAAATACACTCTCGGCACCAAAGACTTTCGTTGGAAGGATTTGCAGCTAGGTCCCGGAACCTTGTTCATCGAGGACCCAGGGACTGGGAAACAGGTTGCTGTGACGGTAAGAGATGGTTCACTTCTTTTGGACGGTGCTGACTCACTGCGCATCGGAAACGTTCGCCTAACAGCCGAAGGTATCGAATCGATACTTTCTGAGCAGGACATCACCATCGGAAACTTTGGGGACACTGGCTATGTAGTGATGGCTCGAGGCCTTAAGTTTCCCGACGGAACCATTCAGTCAACTGCGGCAGGTGGAGGTGCGGTTGGTCCTCAAGGACCACAAGGACCGCCGGGAGCAACGGGAGCAATTGGTCCTGCCGGAGGTCCTCCAGGACCAGCTGGACCAAGCGGACCTGCCGGTCCCAAAGGTGACACGGGAAGCATCGGAAACTACACCGAAGCCAACGCTTGCGTTGAAGGCAAGAACGGAGCCATGGTTGGAGCGATTGAGTTTGGAACTTGTGCCGAGAACAGAAAATCTGGCACCGACATCAAGATCTTGATGAGACTGCCCTAAGGCTTTAACCTTTTCCACATACTCACAATCTCCGGAGCCTTAGGAGCCCTCTCACCATAGAGGGCTTTGTATACCCGTCTTCCCGATAGGTAATGCGCTAGCTGAATCATCGCACCTCTAAGCTCTTTACCTTTGAGGTGCTTCAAATACAACCTGGATGCTTGCTTAGCCCAAGGGTCACCGTGGTAACCGCTTGATAGCGCGTGCCCGACCTCATGCAGCATGGTCTCTTTATCGAAGTGGCAGAGAAACATTGCCTTTTGCTCATGATCCCACCAGCCCATGGCATGTGGGATGTCACCCTTTAGACCAAAGTGAGAGTGAACTCTCACCCAGTTGATCTTCAGCTTTTCTTGCTTTGCTATCTCATTGAGCAGAGTCAGGACAGGCTTCCAGAGCTTCCAAGCCCTGGCGTCAAACTTTAGCCCTGGTCTAACCTCAAAAGCTAACTTGCTGGCCCATACCGGAATCATCCGGTAGCGGCCTGCAATCTTTAGCTCGATGAGCTGGTTGGGGTTTTTGGGCATGTGTTGATAGTAGTTCCCAAAAGCTTTCCAGGTTCCTTCTTTACACATGTCCCAAACCCGAACTAAGAGCTAGTTGCTAGAACCTGTGGTTGACTCAAGGTATGACCAAAGTTCTACCGATGAGAATCTTTGCCCTAGCAAGCTTTGGCTTTGTGCTGGTCATGAACGCTGTGGCAACAGCACTTCCATTGAGTGGGCTATCGGTTGGGGAAGTATCTGACAAATACACCACACTGTTTGCCCCGATTGACTTCACCTTTGGGATATGGGGCCTTATCTACCTAGGCCTTACGATTTACTCTTTCACCCAGCTGTTCACAGACAACCAGATAATCCAAAAGATCACCCCTTGGTTTATCGCAGCCAACCTCTTGAATGGCAGCTGGATCATCGCCTGGCGACTAGAACTACTTTGGCTTTCAGCCCTGATACTGATCCTGCTGCTATTTAGCCTTTACAAGATCAATAAGGTCACAACAGCCCAAAGGCAAGACCTCACAACCACCTTGACAATCAGAATCCCATTCGCGATTTACTTCGGCTGGGTAACGGTTGCAACAATCGCCAACATCTCTTCCTTTTTGGTACAGCTGGGCTTTCAGGATGGCTACATCCTGGACGCTCAAACCTGGACCGTAGTGATTCTGGTCGTTGCAACCCTGATTGGGACAGCCACAGCCCTTGTGAACTCCTCGCCCTCCTACGCAATGGTTTTGGTCTGGGCTTTCTACGGGATCTACTCCCGGCACACCTCTACATTTGAATGGAACTTCCAGTACCCAAACATCATCCTGGCCACCCAGATACTCATACCGGTATTGGGGGTTGTGAGTGTGGTGGCGGGGGTTAGGTGGTTTAGGTCGTCCTTGGGAGCCAAATTGCTTGGCCATTAATACCAACAGGGGGAGATTCCTAGACTTCACGCCCATCCCCACTTATGTCGTTGGCTTGAAATAGGATCTTCCAAGGAGACCAGAACGATGCTAAAAATCAAGAAAATTTCAGAACCCTCTATGCCAGTTGGCACAGTGGCTGAGCTTTTCGCTGGTGTTGGTGGGTTTCGAATTGGTCTTGCTAACTCTGGTTGGAAGACGGTCTTCTCCAATCAATGGGAGCCCTCAACCAAAACGCAGCATGCATCAGATGTTTATGTTGCAAATTTCGGTGCCGAGGGTCATTCAAATGAAGACATCGCAACCGTTGAAGACATACCCAATGTGGATTTACTCGTTGGCGGATTCCCTTGCCAGGACTATTCAGTGGCAAAGTCACTCAATTCATCCAAGGGTCTTGCGGGGAAAAAAGGAGTCCTTTGGTGGGAAATCCTGAGGCTAGTTGAAAAGAAGAAACCAAAGTTCTTGTTTCTTGAAAATGTGGATCGCTTGTTAAAGTCGCCTTCTTCTCAAAGGGGGAGGGATTTTGCAGTAATGCTGAAGACTTTGGGTGATGAAGGTTATCTCATTGAGTGGCGAGTAGTCAGCGCATCAGACTACGGGTTCCCTCAAAGACGAATTCGTGTTTTTATTGTGGCCAAAAGAAGTAAGGAACCACCGGTAAGAATTGATGACTACATAACGAAAGAGGGGATACTAGCCAGAGCGCTGCCCATTTCGCGTTCGTTTGAAGGCCGGGCAGAGATTGACCTTTCGGAGTCTCCAGATTTAATCTCGAAGAACTTCAATAAAGGTGCCGGCAAGTCACCTTTTCTAAACTCAGGCGTCTACTTCGAAGGTCGCGCCTACACTCTGAAATCAACAGCAGCCTACACGGGCAAGAAGCTAGTACTTGGTGATGTTGTGCTACCGGATGACGAAGTGCCTTCTGACTACTTTGTGGGACCAGGTCGAATCAAGGAGTGGGAGTACTTAAAAGGTGCAAAGACTATCGAGAGGTTGCATAAGGCAAGCGGAACAACATACAACTACTCCGAAGGAAAAATGGCTTTCCCGGATTTGCTTACAAACCCAAGCCGTACGATTCTCACCGGAGAAGGTGGAACCTCACCTTCCCGCTTCAAGCACATTATTAAAACAAAAAAGGGCTACAGGAGACTGACTCCCGTTGAGCTTGAAAGGTTAAATGGGTTTCCTGATAATTGGACTTCAGTTGGTTCAAGCGGAGAGCCGATTAGTGATGCTAGGCGCGCCTTCTTTATGGGGAATGCGTTGGTTGTAGGACTGATTCAAAAAGTTGGCAAGGTACTTGCTGATGAAATCAAAGCATCTCCACGTGACCGTAAGTCGTAGTACCTTTTTTGGAATGAGAAATCCGGAAACTTTCTGGCGCCTCCAGGCCAATCACTAAGATGGGGACAGTTAGCACATCTCTTAGGGGAACCAGGTGGCTCACATAGTCCTCAAAAACACCAATTGCCCCATCAAATCCACCAGCAGCTTGCAATTCTCGGGTTGCCGTTATTACAATTCCAACCGACGTTTGAATATCCTTTTCCACGTGGTTGAGCTCGCTCGCTAAAACAGGCTTTAAGAGATTCCATGCAATTGAGCCTGAATGATTAAATCCAACTTCGATAGAAATTCCAGTATCTGTCATTTCACCGTATGACCGAGAATCAGATTCAGGGATAGATGTGCGTTTTGCAAAGTCCAATCTCCATTTTCCGTCCCCAAAGTCAGCATCGCGAAAGATATTCGCTTCAGGTTGCCAACCGGCCGCCACCAGTTCGACAGAAAGTAAATTGTTTATTGACTCCGATATGCTTTTTTTAGCTTTGTTTTGAGTTTCATAGTTGTCTTGAAAATGACTAATGATTCGCTCTTCAGTAACATTCTCAATAGACTCTTGCACTTCCCGGTACAGAAAATTGTACTCAGGAGTGTTCTCTAAAATTTGTTTTGCATGTCTATGCGAAAATACTCTGAACTTCATCGTTCGCTAGCCTAAGGTGCGGTTGTTGCAGTAGCTACTTTCCACTTCAAGCCCTTTGCAGTTGGCTTCTTTGAGAAAAAATCAGCATCGAATTCGATAACTAGAGGCTTCTTTTTCTTTTTGAATTCCCAGGTGTAGCTTCTAGTCAGGGTGTCTCCAGGGAATAGGTAGCCAAATCCACCGTACTGTGGTTCCCCGCTCCCACCTTTGAAGAAAATCTTGAAGGAACCTTCATCCAGTTTCTTCTTAGCAGTGTTGTTGCTGAGGGTGTATGTAATGGCAACTTGGATAGAACCTGTTTTTTCAATCACGTCCATGCTATCCACGGTTACTGTCAGACCCTTTGCCGAAATGGCCGGAACGCTAATTTCTTGATATTTTTTACCACTGGCGTTTGCACTAAGACCGGCCAAAGAGACTGTCATTACCAGTGCTAGAAAGATGGCTGCGATTTTTTTCATTGTTCCCCCGCTTAAGTTGAGCTTTGTAGTTTGCTTCATTAGCTTAGTGGGACCCTCTGGATTACTGGCGTGCAGGCAATTGGCCCGAAAGGGGTTCCCAGGGTATGTCGGCTTACTCCTTATACCCCCCAGGGTATACACTAATCCTAAGGTAAACTACTTCTAACTAAGGAGATAGATATGTGTTCACCAGTGAACTGCTCATCCTGCGGAAAAGTAACCTGGTCTGGTTGCGGTGAGCACATCGAAGAAGCTCTGGCTGGTATTCCAGAAGAGCAGCTTTGCACCTGCAACAACTAGTACGAGTTATTTTTTAGTGGTTTGCTAGGCAAGCCCTGAGTACCTGGCCTTGATGCCAGCTTGCTTTCTTGAGTCGACTTTTAGTTTCTTTAGTATCTCGCTGACGGCAGCTTTGGCTGTGGAGACGGAGATGGACAGCTCCTGGGCTATTTCCTGGTTGGTCTTGTCTTGGGCTAGAAGAGCCAAGATGGTTTGCTCTCGCATTGTTAAATCGGCTAGTTGGACTTCTTCTTTGTTCGTTTTCTCGGGGTTGCGGTAGGCAACGGCTCTAACTGCCATTGAGAACAAAGCCTGGAAGGCTTTCTCGTCTATTGCAAATACGGGTTTGTCCTTGAGCTTGGTTGGACTAAGCAGTCCTAGGACACCGTAGAGGTATTCCCCGTCGTAGAGCGGGACAACGTAGGCAGCTTCAAAGCCATTCAGAGTCACCAGCTCGTCTATGTCTGACTCGGGTGTGATCATCTTATTTTTGGCATCTTCTAACAAGTTATTTAGAAGAACAGGGGATTGACCCTGCATGGCCTTAGCTACCAATCCTTTGCTCGATAGAGCAACGGCTTCTTTGGAAGGTCCTTCTCCCATAACGCCGTATCGGCCTAGCTCTCGAATTCGGGCGTCGGCGTCCAGAGAGGCAAGGAGCGCTCCACTGAAGCGCACGTTGGTTAGCGGGAAGGTGGTTGCTAGTTGAGAGATCTCGGTGAAGTTGCGGCAGGAGGCTAGTTTTTGGGCAAGATTGCCTATCTTTTCCACCTTGCCTCCTTATTTGAGAACTGCGTGCGAAAACATCAAATTGTTTTCGCTGATGTCTATATTCTGCCCTGTTTTTGGCCATGCTTTGGCCATTCCCCAACTGGCTACAGGCTTCGGTTTTTAGCCTTGAATCACATCTAATTCCAAGGAGTGAATGTGCATACATTGCGACTAAATAGCTATCTAAATGACGTTTCAAGAGGGATAGTTATTTCGATGGTAGCTGGCCTCCTTGGAGCTGGAATAGTGGTTGCTGGTCCTGAATTGCCAGCAAATGCATCTGCTTGTTCCACGACTGCGACCGGGTACGCAGGCGGGGATGGCTCCAGCGGTGACCCATACAAGATTTCTACTGCAGCTGAGCTAATCAGACTGGCCACAACCAGCTCAGACTGGTCTGGCAAGCACTTTATACAAACCTCAAACATCGACTTGGGTAACTGTGAATGGCCAGGAATCGGAAGATCGTCCCAGGTATTCACGGGCACTTACGATGGGGGCTTTTACACCGTCTCCGGTTTCAGAATGACCACCTCTGCATCGTCAGACGTGGGATTTTTTATCCGGATTAGTCAAACCACGATACGAAAGTTAACTATTCAGGGTTCAATCACATCTAACAGAGACTACGTCGGTGGTGTGGTGGGAAACGTTCCAGCTGTTCAAACGTCGACTATTACGCAAGTGAAATCCAAAGTTGATATTGCATATTCGGCTGGGAATTATGCGGGTGGCATCGTTGGAGAACTTGGCAGTTCCTCTGTTATCAGCTTTAGCGTCCACACTGGTCAGCTCAGTTCGAGCAACTCCTCTGGATCAATCGGCGGGATTACGGGTTTTGGGGGAGGGGTAATTGAATCTTCTTACTCAAGAGCAACCTTCTCCGGAGCTAGTTCTTACAAATCCGGACTAAACGGTTGGGGCAACCCCACTATTCGAAGAGGCTACAGCGTTGGCCCAGGAGCAAACGGTGGAATAGCCGGCTCCTCAATATCTGGCGGCACAGGATTGTTTTGGGATACATCTATTGCGGGAGCCGCAGCTACCTCCGAGAGAAGCGGA
Organism: Actinomycetota bacterium; assembly: GCA_046046195.1. Taxonomy (GTDB): domain Bacteria; phylum Actinomycetota; class Actinomycetes; order Actinomycetales; family Microbacteriaceae; genus Rhodoluna. The sequence continues at coordinate 15,985 of JBJOKH010000046.1, forward strand.
GGAACTGCTCTGCAGGTAGCAGGTCAGGCCACGGGCAAGACCACAGCTGAAATGAAGAGCATAGATACCTTTAGCTCAACGAACTTCAGAATTGTAGACGGGTGGGATACCTTCACAACTGCAGGCTGGACCAACTACGCGACCACACCTTCTGCCGGTGCAAAGATTTGGGGCATCTGTTCCCGAGTCAACGACGGCTACCCATTCCTCCTCTGGGAATACACAACTGACCCTTGCACTGTAGCGCCACCACCATCAAACTCTGACTCAGGATCATCTGGTTCGGTTTATGTTGCCCCAGTGGTTGTGCCAGAGGTAGTCACGCCAAGAACTATGAGGCAGCCAACTATTCGACAGGCAACTGACGATAAACCTGCGCGCTTACTCGGCAGATCCCTCGATAGAGATGTTTCGTTTATTGCTGACTCAGCAAAGCTGAGCCC
>JBJOKH010000034.1:0-3412 GCA_046046195.1 Actinomycetota bacterium
AATCGTGAGGTCGCGGGTTCGATCCCCGCCCCCGCTACCAGATTCCGACTACCCTAATCTCATGGTGAACCCAGCAATTGAAGGAAAGCGCTACCCACGCACACCTTCTTATCTGGTTGGCCGAGAAAAACTCCGAGAGTTTGCCAAAGCTACCTATCTACCGGAGCTATTTCAAAACCCCCTTGCTGGTGCAAAGGAAATAGTTGCACCACCCACATTTGCCGTCGTTATTCAGGAGCAGAACCTCAAATTAGTTTTGTCAGATCCCGAGGCAAAGTTGGATTTCTCGAGGGTTGTGCACGGAGATCAAAGATTTGTCTACCAAAGACCCATTGTTGCCGGAGACGAGCTAACCAGTGAGCTGGTAGTTGCTAGCGTGAAGTCGCTTGCTGGTAACCACCTCGTGACCTTCAACACCGAGATTTTTGACTCGACTAACAACCTGGTCTGCACCGCAATTTCAACCTTGGTGGTTAGGGGAGAAAATGCCTAAGCTTGCCGAACTTGCAGTTGGTCAAGTAGTTGCAGAAAAAAGCTTTGATATATCAAGAGACTCTCTCGTTCGTTATGCAGGTGCATCGGGGGATTTCAACCCCATCCACTATCGAGACGACATAGCGAAGCAGGTTGGTCTGCCGGGAGTGTTAGCCCACGGCATGCTGACGATGGGAATTTCTATTAGCCCAGTTATCGAATGGCTGGGCGATCCAGGAAAAGTTGTTGACTATTCGGTTCGCTTCACAAAGCCAATTGTTGTTCCAGCTGATCGTCCCGCCACCATCTCGGTTTCTGCTGTTATTGGTGCGGTTGAATCCGATCGAGCGAGAGTCGACATCACAACTAGCTTCGAGGGCAACAACGTGCTTGGCAAAGCACAGGCATGGGTAAAGCTTTGAGCTCTTTAGCACCACTGGCCCTCTCAACTCTCACAACCATGAGAGTTGGAGGAGTTCCAAAGTCAATTATCAAATGCGAGACAACTGAGGAACTTTATTCAGCTGCATTGGCCGCTGAAAATGGCGATGAGCAATTCCAAATTCTGGCTGGTGGATCAAACACCGTGTTTGCCGACGATGTCAGCTCACTAAACATAATTCTTGTTGCAAACAAGGGCATTGAAGTCTTGGATGAGAATCAAACGGAAATACAACTCAGAGTTCAGGCAGGTGAGAACTGGGACGAGTTTGTTGCCTGGTGCATCGAGCGCGGCTATGCGGGACTAGAGGCTATGAGTGGAATACCCGGCAGCGTTGGAGCAACACCGGTTCAGAACGTTGGCGCCTATGGCCAAGAGGTTTCGCAAGTGATCACCTCAATTGAGTTTCTGGATTTAGAAACTCAAGAGGCTTCTCTGAAACCGGCAAGTTTTTTTGAGTTCTCCTACCGAAACAGCGCCTTGAAACGAAATTTGCGAGGAGTAATTGGTTTTGTTGATTTCAAGCTCCAAAAGTTGGGAGGCCTGTCGGTAGCGATGGCATCTGGCCAAATTACCAATCACCTAGCGAAGCCTTATGGTTCGCAGCTTCCTCTGTCAGAGGTCCGGGAGACAGTTTTGGCTCTGCGGTCTTCCAAGGGCATGGTTGTGAAAGATTCAGATCCCAATTCGATTTCCTGCGGAAGCTTCTTTACCAACCCAGTGGTCTCTCACTCAAAGTCCATTGAGTTCCCAAGCGAAATGCAAAAGTGGACGATGGAAAACGGCGACATCAAACTTTCGGCTGGTTGGCTAATAGAAAATGCTGGAATTCCAAAAGGGTTCGCATTGCCAAACTCCAGGGCTGCTATTTCTGAAAAACATGCTCTTGCCATTATTAATCGCGGAGGCGCAAGTTCTCGCGAGATTGTTGAACTTGCGCGCTATGTGCAAGAGCGAGTCGCTGCTCGCTGGGGGATTAATCTAATCCCCGAACCCAACCTGATTGGTTTCTAACCAAACAGTTTTTGAAGGCGCTGAATGCCTTCTAGTAGCTGGTCGTCACCAAGCGCATATGACATTCTCAAAAAGCCACTGGGTCCAAAAGCCTCACCTGGCACAAGTGCAACTTCAACTTTTTCTAAAATAAAGTCAGCCAGCTCAAGCGAAGTTGTGAACTTTTTGCCATCGATTTCTTTTCCAAATAACCCAGTGACATCTGGATAGACATAGAAGGCACCTTGCGGGGTAGGCGTTTTCATTCCCCTGATTTTGCTCAGCTCGCTAACCGCAAGCTTTCGGCGGCGATCAAATGCTTCCAACATTTTTTTGATTGGAGCCTGGTCGCCAGTGAGTGCGGCAATAGCAGCGCGCTGGGAAATGTTTGAAACGTTCGAGGTTAGGTGAGACTGAAGATTGGCTGCTGCCTTTGCTGCATCAGCTGGCGCAATCATCCAGCCCAAGCGCCAACCGGTCATCGCATAGCTCTTCGCGACGCCGTTGACCATGATGGTGCGATCAGCTAGCTCAGGCACTACCTCGGTTATCGAATAGGCCTTTACACCGTCATAAACCAGGTTTTGGTAAATCTCATCGGTGACAACCCAAAGATTCTCTTTTGATAGAACCCACTTACCAATTTCCGCAATCTCTTCTCGCGAGTAAACAGATCCGGTTGGGTTGGATGGTGAGCAGAGAAGCAGTGCCTTGGTTTTGTCTGTGTAGTGCTTTTCTAATTGTTCAACGGTTACTTTGTAGGCCTGTTCACTCCCTGCAAAAACATCGACTTGTCTTCCGCCAGCTAATTTGATTGCCTCTGGGTAGGTGGTCCAATAAGGAGCTGGAACTAAAACCTCATCACCTTTATCAACTATGACTGCGAATGCTTGATAGACAGCCTGTTTTCCACCATTAGTGACGATTACCTGTGATGCATCAACCTTGGTTCCTGAATCCTGGAGGGTTTTTCCAACAATGGCTTCTCGCAGCTCTGGTAGACCAACAGCCTGGGTATAGCGGTGATTCTTCGGATCTCTGGCCGCAATAACCGCTGCCTCGACGATGTGCTCGGGGGTCGGAAAATCCGGTTCACCAGCGGCATAGGTAATGACAGGTCTTCCCTGGGCGATTAGGGCCTTCGCCTTGGCATCCACCTTCAAGGTGGCGCTTTCGGCAATGGCTGCGATTCGGGCAGAGATTCGATTGGCTGGCATAGAGCCAGAATACTTGTGAAAAGGGGTCTGTGGGGAAGGCGCCATTGCGCCGAAAGGCCTAAATGGCCTAAAATTTGACCTGTTGACATCTGCCGAAACTAATCTGGCAAAAATTCACAATCCTAGAAAACATACTAGAAGTGTGTCTTGCGCCCGGCTCTTGAAACCAAGCCTCGAGTCAGTTGACGGTTGATGGCGATGGCAACTTTAGGGCGGTAGTTCAATTGGTAGAGCAGCGGTCTCCAAAACCGCAAGTTGCAGGTTCGAGTCCTGTCCGCCCTGCGAC
>JBJOKH010000001.1:0-8330 GCA_046046195.1 Actinomycetota bacterium
ACTTCGCGCAACTTGTGAGTAATGAAAACAATTGAAGTTCCCGACTTTGCCAAACCACGCATGATTTCCATCAACTCGTCGGTTTCCTGCGGAGTTAGCACGGCGGTTGGTTCGTCAAGAACCAAAATCTTGGCATCCCTAGCTAGTGACTTGATGATCTCTACACGCTGCTGAACACCAACCGGTAGGTCTTCGACGAGAGCATCGGGGTCAACATCGAAACCAAAGCGATCGGAAATTTTTCGCACCATTGCTCTGGCGGCATCAAGATCTAGAACTCCGCCGCGTTTGGTTGGTTCGTGACCAAGGGCCACGTTTTCTGCGACGGTGAAAACAGGAATCAGCATGAAGTGCTGGTGGACCATTCCGATTCCGGCTGCCATCGCATCCCCTGGCCCAGCGAAGTCAGCTGGTTTTCCGTCCAGAAGAATTTGACCGGCATCGGCCTTGTAGAGACCGTAAAGAACGTTCATCAGAGTTGATTTACCGGCGCCGTTTTCCCCGAGCAAGCTGTGGATTTCCCCCGACTCAACAACCAGGTCGATTGAGTCGTTAGCTACGAGGGTGCAAAATTTCTTGGTGATTCCCTTTAGCTCTAATTTCATCAAGCACTCCTATGTGCAGTTTGGACAAGCAATATTCTCTCACACAAATAATTGAAGACCGGATGCCCCAATCGGAGCATCCGGTCTTCAATGGTTTTTAGCTACTAGCCCTTTGGCTTGTAAGTGCCGTCAATGATTCCAGCTTCAAGCTCGGCTAGACGCGCTGCTAGGCCTGAGCTGATCTTGGATTCAAAAGCAGCGAATGGTGATAGTGCAACACCCTTGTTAGCAAGAGTTCCAACGTATGGAGTTGCATCGAATGCAGCACCATCAACTAGAGCCTTGATTACGTCGAATGTAGCAATAGCCATTCTCTTCTCGATTGAGGTAAAGATGTAGTTCGCTAGGTCTGGGTTACCAGCAGCGATGTCTACGTCAACACCAAGCATTACTGCGTCTGGGTTTAGCTCATCGATTGCAGACTGTACAGAGGTGAACTGGTTTCCACCAACTGGAAGGATTACGTCAGCGCCAGCCTGGATCTGAGTCTTAGCAATTGCTAGACCTTCAGGGTTGTTTGGAGCGAATCCACCCATGAAGTCACCGCCGTCTGGCTTAGCTGGGTCCCAACCAAGAACTGTAACTTCTGAGTCGTTGTCGGCAGCCCACTGCTGTGCACCGAAGTAGAAACCGGTCATGAAGTCAGTAACTGATGGGAAAGGAAGTCCACCGAAGGTACCAAGTGTCTTGGAAGTTGAGTAGTCAGCAGAAGCGTAACCTGCTAGGAATCCTGCTTCAGCAGTTTCGAATAGCAATGGCTTTACGTTTGTGGACTCAGAAACTGAGTCAACTAGAGCAAAGTTTAGGTCTGGGTTCTCTGCAGAGATCTTTGTGATTGCGTCACCTAGAGCAAATCCAACACCGATGATGATGTCACAACCTGCGTCAACGCTGGCCTGGAGGTTTGGCTCGAAGTCTTCTGGAGTTGCAGACTCAAGTGCGTTGACCTGAACACCAAGTTCGGTCTGTGCCTGCATTAGGCCTGTGTAAACAGCTTCGTTGAATGACTTGTCGTTCCAGTTTCCTTCGTCAGAAACTGCACAAGCAAGAAAGTCGATCTCTTCTGCTGGTGCGTCTGCAGATGGTGCAGCTGCACAACCAGAAAGCACTAGAGCTGAAACAGCTGCTAGTGAAAGTGCCTTAGCAGCACTTGAACGTGAAAATAGCTTCACTTATGTTCCTCCTATTTGATGCCAGTTGTGTCCGTCACAGCTGGCTTGTATGACTACAGGCTAGCCGAAGGCTTGGGGCAAAACGCCCGCAACGCCCAAGCGTTTACCAATTCGAGATAAAAACGATACAAAACCCAAACGGGTCAGAGAATCTCGTCGTGACCGGTGGCTTTTAAAGAGTCAACCAAAGCTTTAACCTTTTGGGCATTTTCTTTATTCGTGACAAGCAGTGCATCTGGGGTGTCGACGATGATGACGTCGTCGAGTCCGATCACAGCAATCATTCGCTTGGTGTCGCTCACCAAAATTCCGCTCGAGGAATCCGAAAGCACCCTGGCTGAACCCAAGACCGCCAAGTTGTTCTTTCGACCCTGAGACTGAAGTTCTGCAATTGCAGCAAAGTCCCCGACGTCGTGCCAGCTGAACTTGGCCGGGATCACGGCTACCAGCCCTGCTTCGGCAGCTGGCTCTGCGATCGAGTAGTCGATGGCGACCTTCTTAAGAGTTGGCCATACCTTCTTTATGACGGCTGCTTTCTGGTCGGTGTCCCAGGCAGCAGCTAGTTCAAGAATGCCGGCGTGAAGCTCTGGTTCGGTTTTGGATAGCTGCCTAAGAAGAAGTGCGGCGGGCGCAATGAACATTCCCGCGTTCCAAAGGTACTTACCCGACTCGACATACTTCTTAGCGCGATCAAGCTTTGGCTTCTCGACAAACTTCTCAACGGTCAACGCCGATGGCGATCCAGGAACTTCTAGTGAGTCTCCGGTCTTTATATATCCAAAGCCAACTGACGGCTCGGTCGGTTCAACACCTATTACTACGATTCGATCGGTTGCGGCCAGGGCAATTCCTTCGGCGACCACTGCCTGAAAAGCCTTGCTGTCTTGAATCACGTGGTCGGCTGCGAAGGAGCCGATGATTACATCAGGCTCACGCCTTGCCAGAATTGCTGCCGCGAGCGCGATGGCAGCAGTTGAATCCTTCGGACTGTCTTCAATTACAAGGTTTGAAGCCAACAGCTTAGGTAGCTGGGCCTTAACCGCTTCTTCATGGGCTAAGCCAGTGACGATCATGGTTCGCTCTACTCCCGCGACCGGGGAAATACGATCCCAGGTGTCCTGAAGCAAGGTTTGGCCAGATCCGGTTAGGTCGTGCAAAAACTTTGGAGCCGAGGCTCTAGAAAGTGGCCAAAGCCTGCTCCCAACGCCCCCGGCGGGAATGATTGCGTGGAAACGGTCGTTGGGTTTTCTGGAGTTGGTCATAACAGTAAAAACACTAGCCCACGCTTGGGACTTGGGCGATACCCCAATTTTTCAGGGTTAGACTTTTGTTTAAAGCCATTTCGTTCCCTAGGAGGGGTCCGTGCCATCAATGCCAGCAGGCACCTTATACCGCGGAAAAGTAGGTATGTGGTCCTGGGTTTTGCACCGAATCACCGGTGTTGGAATCTTTTTCTTCCTGCTAGTTCACGTACTAGACACCGCCCTCGTTAGGGTCAGCCCAGATGCATACAACGCAGTTATTGCCACCTACAAGACACCTATTATTGGGCTGGCTGAGCTCGGTTTGGTCGCCGCGATTTTGTACCACGGCCTCAACGGACTGCGCATTACCCTGATCGACTTCTGGAGCAAGGGTGCCAAGTACCAGAACCAGATGTTCTGGGTTGTCATGGCCATCACCATCGTGTTGTTTGTTGCTTTCGCCCCCCGTCACCTAATGAACGTCTTTAGCTAGGAGGAGGAGAAAATGTCAGTTGTAATCGAGACTCCAAACTCTCCTAGATCGAGAAAGCAAGCCAACTGGGAAAAGTATGGCTGGATCTACATGCGTATTTCCGGGCCACTTCTTGTTGTTCTGATTTTTGTGCACCTAATCTCTAACCTCGTCGTTCCAGACGGCGGCATCAAGGCAATTGACTTTGCCTTTGTCGCAGGTAAATGGGCGGCTCCGTTCTGGCAGTGGTGGGACCTTGCGATGCTTTGGCTAGCTATGTTGCACGGCACCAACGGAATGAGAACCATCATCAACGACTACACCGAAAAAGAAGGTGTACGAAAGACTCTGGTTGCTTCTCTGTGGGGCGTTTGTGCTGCCCTTATCATTCTTGGAACTCTCGTGATCTTTACTTTTGATCCATGCCCAGCAGGCGCTTCACCAGACTTGCTGCCATCATTCTGCGCATCACTACCAATAGGAAACTAAATTGCCCCTAAACGCTAACGGTACAAACACGCACTACCACCAGCACGATGTAGTAATCGTCGGTGCCGGAGGTGCTGGAATGCGCGCAGCGATTGAAGCGGGACCTCACGTGAAGACCGCCGTTATTTCAAAACTTTTCCCAACCCGTTCACACACCGGAGCGGCACAAGGTGGAATGGCGGCAGCGCTTGCAAACGTTGAGGAAGACAGCTGGGAATGGCACACCTTCGACACCGTCAAGGGTGGCGACTACCTAGTTGACCAGGACGCTGCTGAGATTCTTGCTAAGGAATCTGTGCAGGCCGTTATTGACCTAGAGAACATGGGTCTTCCCTTCAACAGAACACCGGATGGAAAAATTGACCAGCGCCGTTTCGGTGGTCACACCAGAGATCACGGTAAGGCCCCGGTTCGTCGTTCCTGCTACGCAGCCGACCGCACCGGCCACATGATCTTGCAGACTCTTTACCAGACTTGCGTGAAGCAAGGAATCGAGTTCTTCAATGAGTTCTACGTTCTCGACCTAGTCATGAACGAGGTAGACGGTCAGGAACGCCCAGCTGCAGTAGTTGCATACGAGCTAGCCACCGGTGACCTGCACGTGTTCCAGGGCAAATCAATCGTTTTTGCAACCGGTGGCTTCGGAAAGATCTACAAGACCACCTCCAATGCACACACCCTTACCGGTGACGGTGTTGGAATCATTTGGCGCAAGGGACTGCCTCTAGAAGACATGGAGTTCTACCAGTTCCACCCAACCGGTCTTGCAGGTCTAGGAATCTTGCTATCGGAAGCTGCCCGCGGTGAGGGTGGAATTCTAAGAAATGCTTCCGGTGAGAGATTCATGGAGCGCTACGCACCAACCATCAAGGACTTAGCTCCGCGTGACATGGTTGCACGTGCCATGGCAAACGAGGTTCGTGAAGGAAGAGGAGCAGGGCCTAACAAGGACTACGTTCTTCTTGACCTAACTCACCTTCCTCCCGAGGTCATCGACGCCAAGCTTCCAGACATCACCGAGTTTGCTAGAACCTACCTCGGAGTTGAGCCTTACACCGAACCGGTTCCGGTTTTCCCAACCGCTCACTACGCGATGGGTGGAATTCCTACCAACATCAAGGCTGAAGTTTTGTCAGACAACGACACCGTTGTTCCTGGTCTTTATGCTGCCGGTGAGTGTGCCTGCGTTTCGGTTCACGGTGCAAACCGTCTTGGAACCAATTCACTTCTTGACATAAACGTCTTTGGAAAGCGCGCCGGCCGCTACGCGGTTGAGTACGCGAAGGAAGCAGACTTCGTGCCGCTTCCACAGGACCCAACCGCTGGCGTCGAGATTTTGCTCGCAGCTACCAGGAACTCAACCGGAACTGAGAAGATTGCGGTGCTTCGCAAGGAGCTACAGGACACCATGGACAAGAATGCTCAGGTGTACCGCACGGAGGATTCTTTGAATGAAGCCCTGGACAAGATTGCTGAGCTAAGAAAGCGCTACGCCAACATTCAGGTTCAGGACCGCGGAAAGCGCTTCAACACCGATCTACTAGAGGCTATTGAGCTTGGCTTCTTGTTTGACCTAGCTGAGGTTTTGGTCATGACCGCACGCGAGCGCCGCGAAAGTCGCGGTGGACACTTCCGCGAAGACTTCGAAGAAAGAAACGACGAGAAGTTCATGGTTCACTCCATGGCTTACAAAAAGAAAATGATTCCGACCAAGCCAGGCGAAGACATCAGAGTCGACTGGAAGCCGGTTGTGGTTACCAATTACCCAGCGATGGAGCGTAAGTACTAATGGCCGAAGACGTCAAAGAAATTGCTGAAGTTCCAAGCTTCACAGTCACTCTCATGGTTCGTCGCTACGACCCAGAAGTCAGCGAAGAAGCTAAGTGGGTTGACTACGACGTAACCGTTTACGGTACCGACCGTGTTCTGGACGCCCTGCACAAAATCAAGTGGGAGATCGACGGATCTCTTACCTTCCGCAGGTCATGTGCCCACGGAGTTTGTGGCTCGGATGCAATGCGCATCAACGGTAGAAACCGCCTTGCTTGCAAGACTCTGATTAAGGACCTTGACATCAATCAGCCGATTTACGTTGAGCCGATCAAGGGTCTTCCGGTTGAGAAGGACTTGGTTGTAAACATGGAGCCGTTCTACAAGGCCTATCGTGACATCAACCCATTCCTGATCGCAAACGACAAGCCTGAGAAAGAGCGTCTGCAGTCACCTGAGGATCGTGCTCGTTTCGATGACACCACAAAGTGCATTTTGTGTGCAGCTTGCACCACCAGTTGCCCAGTGTTCTGGACCGACGGTCAGTACTTTGGTCCGGCAGCAATCGTAAACGCTCACCGCTTCATCTTCGACTCTCGCGACGAGGGTGCCGAAGTACGACTGGACATCTTGAACGACAAAGAGGGAGTGTGGCGCTGCCGCACCACCTTCAACTGCACCGAGGCCTGCCCTCGCGGCATCCAAGTCACCAAAGCAATCGCCGAAGTAAAGCAGGCGATTCTAAAAGGCCGAGCTTAATGATCAGCCGCCGCGGTGTCATCGCATCGGCTGTCGGTGCCTCAGCGGTTGTCGCGTTATCTGCTTGTTCCCCAGAGATCACAGATCTTGGCAGCACACCTGCCCCTAAAGCTCCTTCAACTTCAGAACCGGTTGTAGTTGCCAAGACCAGCGACATTCCAATCGGTTCGGGCAAGAAGTTCGATGTTGAAGGCGTGCCGATTCTAGTTACCCAACCAAGAGCTGGTGAGTTCAGGGCTTTTAGTGCGGTCTGCACTCACGCTGGTTTCGTAATGAGCAACGTCGCCAACTCAGAGATCAAGTGCGACAACCACGGTGCGGTTTACAGCGCCGATGACGGTTCAGTTCTTTCTGGTCCTGCACCAAGAGCACTTGGGAAGATTACGGTCACCGTCGAAGGCGACGACGTACTGGTGAGTTTTTAGTGCCGGCTAAATCCGGAATCGAAGTAGCATCCATAAACGTAAACGGCATTCGTGCCGCGTTCCGAAATGGAATGGGTGACTGGCTAAAAAAGTCTTCTTCACAAATTTTTGCTCTGCAAGAAGTGCGCGCCAGCTTTGATGACTTGGCGGAACAGTTTGCTTCCCACGGAGGGCTAGCGACCGATGGTGGTGCATGGCACATTCTGCATGACGAGGCTTCGGCTAAGGGGCGAGCTGGGGTTGCCCTAGTAAGCAAAATTCCATTTGTCTCATCGAGTGTGAAACTTGGAGCAAATGACTTTGACTCTGCTGGCCGCTGGCTCGAAGGAGTCTATGAGGTAAACGGCAAAAAGCTAACCGTTGTCAGCTGCTACGTGCACGCTGGAGAAGTAGACACTCCAAAACAAGTTGAGAAGTACAAGTTTCTAGATGCGATGCAAAATCGCATGGCAAAGCTACAAAAAACTGAGGATTATGCAGTTGTGGTCGGTGACTTGAATGTTGGTCACACTGAACTAGACATCAAGAACTGGAAGGGGAACCTAAAGAACTCAGGTTTCTTGCCCGAGGAACGCGCCTACTTCGACAAAATCATTTCCGGGCAAGGTTGGGTTGATGTTGGAAGATCCGCTCACCCCAATCAGCCAGGACCCTACACCTGGTGGTCATTTCGGGGTAAAGCATTCGATACCGATACCGGCTGGCGAATCGATTACCACTTGGCCACCCCAAAGCTTGCCGAAGGGTTCAGCAACTACAAAGTTCACCGCGCAAGCAGCTATGACTCGCGTTGGAGCGACCATTCTCCAGTGACTGTGGTTTACGCTATCTAGGGTGAGCACACAAAAGCCCAATCTCCTAAGTGGAATGCAGCCTTCGGCTGATTCTCTACACTTGGGTAATTTTCTTGGGGCATTGACCAACTGGGTCAAAATGCAAGATGACTTCAACGCCTATTACATGATTGTTGACTTGCACGCCATCACGGTTCCGCAAGATCCAAAAGAACTCAGGGACAACACCCGACGAACTGCAGCGCAGTATTTGGCGGCGGGTATTGACCCAAACAAGTCGGCGCTGTTTGTTCAATCGCACGTTCCCGCTCACGCTCAACTGGCCTGGGTCATGAATTGCATAACCGGTTTTGGCGAGGCTTCTCGCATGACCCAGTTCAAGGACAAATCCCAAAAGGCTGGAACCGACAGTGCGTCGGTTGGACTATTTACATATCCAATCCTGCAAGCAGCAGACATACTTCTTTACCAGCCAAAAGCTGTTCCAGTCGGAGAGGATCAGCGCCAGCACCTGGAGCTAACTCGCGACCTAGCTGAGCGATTCAATTCAAGATTTGGTAAAACCTTTACCATCCCAGAGGCACACATCTTGAAAGAGAC
>JBJOKH010000010.1:0-67231 GCA_046046195.1 Actinomycetota bacterium
CTCAGTTCCAGTGTGGCCGGTCACCCTCTCAGGCCGGCTACCCGTCGTCGCCTTGGTGAGCCATTACCTCACCAACTAGCTGATAGGCCGCGAGCTCATCCTTGACCGAAATTCTTTCCACACCCTGGGATGCCCCAAGGTGTCGTATCCGGTATTAGCTACAGTTTCCCGCAGTTATCCCAGAGTCAAGGGCAGATTGCTCACGTGTTACTCACCCGTTCGCCACTAATCCACTGGAGCAAGCTCCAGCTTCATCGTTCGACTTGCATGTGTTAAGCACGCCGCCAGCGTTCGTCCTGAGCCAGGATCAAACTCTCCGTAAAAGTTAAGTAGCTTTTTGGACCGAAGCCCTCAAGCAAACTTGAACGAATGCCCCGGAAAATGGGGCAATCAATTTGATCTGACTAAATCAGATTGTCTGACAATCTGTCTAATCCAATTTGTTCTCTTCACTTCATTTGGCAAGCCAAATAAAGCCAAGAGGTTCTTGGCATCGACATTGTGCACGCTGTTGAGTTCTCAAGGATCGGATGCGTTTGGTAATCGATTTTTAAGTCGATCGCCGAAGCTACTTTTCCAAATCCGCCGGGACAAAAAACGGCCAAAAACCAAAGGTTTCTAGCTACTGCTTGTGATGGCGGACTTTCAATCTTAGGCGCGAAATTCAAGGCCTGCAAGGGCCAGTTTTTCGCGGAGATTGGCTGTACTTGAGCCGAAAATCTAGGCAGATTCTCAAGCTTTGGACAACTTCACAAGATTACGCTGTTGCGGGCCGCAATGTCAAATCAAATAAGGGTTTTTGGACCCTTTTTCGAAAAATATATTCAGGAAAGATAGATGGCGGCCAGGGTCTTTTTGCCCCTTCGAAGCACGGCGCAGTTGCCAGCCAAAACCCGATCAAAGACAGCCATTTCGTCGGCTACCTTTTCGTTATTTAGGTAGACGCCACCTTCCTTGATAGCCCTCCTAGCCGCGGAAACACTGGCCTCCAGCCCGGTATCGACCAAGAGTTGGCTGATGGGGGTTCCTTTGGAGGCCTCGGCACTTGGTAGCTCGGCCAAAGCGGAAACTAGGTCTGACTCCGAGAGCTCACTCAATTCGGCTTGACCGAATAGGGCCTTTGAAGCCTGAACCGCACCTTCGGCCGCCTGCTTGGAGTGGACCAGGGTCGTCACTTCAAGCGCGAGTGCCCGCTGAGCCTCTCGGAGATGTGGAGCCTCGGCCACCTGCTGAGCCAGCTTCTCGATTTCTTCCTTACTCAAAAATGTAAACACTTTGAGGCGGTCAATTACGTCAGCATCTTCGACGTTGAGCCAGAACTGATAGAAAGCGTAAGGACTTGTCAGCTCAGCATCTAGCCACACTGCATTACCTTCGCTTTTTCCAAATTTCTTACCGTCTGAGTTGGTAATCAAAGGTGTCGCCATCAAGTGAACGCTCTTGCCTTCAACCTTGTGGATCAAATCTGAACCCGAAGTGAGGTTCCCCCACTGATCCGATCCGCCAAGTTGCAGCGTGCAGTTGTGGCGCCTGAATAGTTCTAGGAAGTCATAGCCCTGCAAAATTTGATAGCTGAACTCGGTGTAGCTTATACCGTGTTCGGAGTTGAGCCTTGCGCTCACAGCGTCTTTGGAAAGCATCTTGCCCACCCTGAAATGCTTGCCGATTTCGCGTAAGAAATCGATAGCACTCAGTGGCTGCGTCCAGTCAAGATTGTTCACCAGGACAGCTTTATTGCCGCCATCAAATGACAAGAATCTAGAAGCCTGCTTAGAAAGCTTCTCAACCCATTCGGCAACAGTTTCTTTGGTGTTGAGTTGGCGCTCAGCAGTTGGTCTTGGATCGCCAACTAAACCGGTTGAACCACCGATTAGAACCAATGGGTTGTGACCCGCAAGTTGAAGTCGGCGCATAACCAACAACTGCACCAAGTTTCCTAAGTGAAGGCTCGGAGCTGTTGGATCAAATCCGATGTAAAAGGTTAGCTTTCCAGCGTTAAGCTGTTTTGAAAGTTCAGCCTCGTCAGTCGACAATGAAATTAGCCCACGCCATTTGAGTTCTTCCCAAATACCGGCGAAAGATTTGTCGTTTGACTGAGTGGGCAGGGACATTATTTTCTAACCCAGCTTTTTCTTAGTTCGCTAATTTGTTCTAGGACTCTTGGAAGGGCCGTGCCGCCAACTCCGGAGCGCGACTTGATTGAACCAGAAACCGAAAGAACATCCCTAACTTCAGGAGTGAGCTTCTTAGAAATCTTTGCCATTTCAACATCGGGAACTTCGTGCAATCCAAGAGAATTCTGTTCGCAATACGAAACCAGCTTTCCGGTAATCTCGTGAGCTTCGCGGAATGGAACCTGCTGCTTAACGAGCCACTCTGCGACATCGGTTGCGAGTGAGAAACCTGCAGGAGCAAGACGCTCCAAACGATCTAGATCAAACTTCATGGTTGCGACCATTCCGGAAAAAGCTGGGAGCAAAAGTTTCAAAGTGTCAATCGAATCAAAAACCGGCTCTTTGTCTTCTTGGAGATCGCGGTTGTAGGCAAGCGGTAATCCCTTCAGGGTTGCAAGTAACCCGGTTAGGTTTCCAATCAGGCGACCAGATTTTCCTCTTGCAAGTTCTGCCACATCTGGGTTTTTCTTTTGAGGCATGATTGATGATCCTGTGGAATATGCATCGTCAAGTTTTACGTAGCCAAATTCTGCTGTAGCCCAAATGATTATTTCCTCTGCGAATCGGGAAAGATTAATCCCAATCAAGCTCAAGATAAATGTGAACTCGGCCACCACATCCCTGGAGCTTGTTCCATCAATGGAGTTTTGTGTGGTTCCTGCGAACCCCAGCTCATTGGCTACCAGTAAAGGATCAAGTCCCAAGCTTGAGCCGGCTAGAGCACCGGCGCCATACGGAGACTGATTTGCACGAACGCGCCAGTTATTGAGGCGCTCCAAATCCCTAACCAGTGGCCAAGTGTGGGCCAACAGGTGATGGGATAGCAGCACCGGCTGGGCATGTTGCATATGAGTCCTACCGGGAATTGCTGATCCCAAGTGCTCCTGTGCACGGTCGGTGATTACTTCGATGAGTTCCCTTACCAGGTTCTCAATGGCTGTGGCTTCATCCATCAAGTAAGCGCGAATCAGTGTTGCAATCTGATCGTTTCTAGATCTTCCAGCTCTCAGCTTGCCGCCTAAGTCAGCACCTGCAATCTCGATCACACCTCGCTCCAGCGCCGAGTGAACGTCTTCGTCTTGTTCTTTAGGTGTGAAGCTTCCAGCCTGAACACGCTCCAGAAGCTGGGTCAGCACCTTGTTCAAACGCTCGGCCTCATCATTGGTTAGATAGCCAGCGGTGAAAAGCGCCTTGACGTGAGCCTTTGAACCTGCAATGTCGTACTCGGCCAATCTCCAATCAAAGTGAGTGGATTTGCTCAGGGCCGCAACTGCATCAGCAGCGGAGGCGCCGAATCTGCCCCCCCAGAGCGAGCCTGGCTTAGCCTCATTTGCCATGAGATCTTTTCGCCGAGATCTTGCTTGGAAGTGCCCAGAGTTCAATGAAGCCCTTGGCTAAAGATGAATCGAAGCTGTCTCCAGTGTCGTAAGTTGCCAAGTTGAAGTCATAAAGGCTCTGCTCGGAACGACGACCTGTTACAACTGCCCTACCGCCTCTTAGCTTTAGGCGGATTTCCCCAGAGACGTACCTCTGGGTGTGATCGATGAAGACATCTAGCGAGCGCTTTAAGTCAGAGAACCAAAGACCTTCGTAAACCATGGTTGCCCACTTGTCTTCAATGCCCTTCTTGAAACGGTTTACGTCTCGCTCAAGTGTTAGGTTTTCAAGTTCTTCGTGGGCCTGAATCAACGCGATACCGGCTGGGGCCTCGTAAATCTCTCGCGATTTGATTCCAACTAGACGGTCTTCAACGATGTCGATGCGGCCAACTCCGTGGAAACCGGCAAGCTCGTTCATCTTCTTGACCATTTCAATGGCGCTGTAAACGACTCCATCAATAGCAACCGGTATGCCCTGATCAAACTTGATTACCACCTCGGTTGGCTCCCTGAGCACATCAGGATCCTGGGTGTAGGTGTAAAGATCTTCGATTGGAGCATTCCAAGGGTCTTCTAGGAATCCGGTCTCAACTGCCCTACCCCAAACGTTTTGGTCAACCGAATATGGGCTCTTCTTTGACTGAGCAATTGGCAGATTGTGCTCTGCAGCGTACTCGATCGCCTTGTCACGAGTAAGGGCAAGGTCACGAATTGGAGCGATAGAAACTAGTTCGGGAGAAATTGCAGCTACCGATGCTTCAAAACGCACCTGGTCGTTACCTTTGCCGGTGCAACCGTGTGCGACAGTGTCGGCGCCTAGCTCTTTTGCGGTCTTGGCTAGGTACTTGGCAATCAAAGGTCTAGACAGCGCAGAAACCAGGGGGTAGCGCTTTTGGTAGAGAGCGTTAGCCTTTAGAGCCGGCATGATGTAGTCGTCTGCAAACTCGGACTGAGCGTTGATGACTACAGACTCAACAGCTCCACAATCCAATGCGCGCTGTCTGATGACATCCATGTCTTCGCCGCCTTGGCCAACATCGATTGCCATGGCAACTACCTCTTTACCGGTAGCGTCCTTTAGCCAGCCGATACCAACTGAGGTGTCAAGACCGCCGGAATATGCCAGAACAACGCGCTGGGCCATGTCTCTCCTAGAGTTTTCAAAAAACCATCCCGCAAAGCTTTGGGATTAGTTCAATCTTAGGCTTTGGACCGTTCAGCCAGCCAAACCATAAGGGCCTTTTGCGCGTGGAGGCGATTTTCCGCCTGATCCCAAACCACTGACTGCGGCCCATCCAATACATCGGCGCTGATTTCGTAGCCCCGATAAGCGGGCAAACAGTGCAGGACTATTGCTTCAGGGCCTGCGATGCTCATTAGCTCTGCATCAAGCGTGAAGCCGTCAAAGTCCTTCAACTTTTGCTCCTTTTGGTCTTCCTGTCCCATCGAAATCCAGGTATCGGTTGCGACGACGTTGGAATCCACCAAAGCAATTTTTGGGTCGGTATAGACATCAACCGAACCTCCGGTTGTTAGCGCAATTTCCTCTGCTTTTCGGTAAACCTTTGGATCCGGTTGGTAGCCAGCTGGTCCGGCAATTCGAACTTTCATACCTGCGGTGACGCCAGCCAACATATAAGAGTGGGCCATGTTGTTAGAGGCATCCCCGATGTAAGTGAGAACCTTGCCTTTCGGGCTACCCAGCTTTTCTTGGATGGTTAACAGGTCAGCAAGCAACTGACAGGGGTGAAAGTCATCGCTAAGGCTGTTAACAACTGGAACTTTGGAGTTTGCAGCCATTTCTTCGAGTCCACTTTGTGCAAAGGTTCGCCAAACAATCATCGCTACCTGACGCTCTAGTACTTTTGCGGTATCTGCGACGGACTCTTTGACTCCCAATTGACTGGTACCAGAGTCCATAATCAATGGGGCTCCACCTAGGTCGGATACTCCCACCGAGAACGAAACTCTTGTTCGAGTCGAAGTCTTGTCAAAGATTAGAGCAACAGTTTTCGGACCTGCAAAAACTTTTCTGGAGTATGGGTCAGCTTTGAGCTTTGTTGCTAAAGCAAGAACCTCGGCTTGTTCTGCTGGAGACAAATCGTCGTCACGCAAGAAATGGCGTGTCATAGAAAATCTCCCTTCGAAGTTTCTAAGGTAGCACCAAGGTGCCAACACCGCTGGAGGTGAAGATCTCCAGCAGAATGCTGTGTGGTGTGCGCCCGTCGATTATATGTGCTCTGGGGACGCCGCCGGCCAGAGCGTTCAGGCAAGCCTGCATTTTTGGAATCATTCCCGATTCCAACTCAGGCAAGAGCTCAGTTAGTTCCGCTACCCGAATTTCAGAAATCAATGAATCCTTATTTGGCCAGTTGCTGTAAAGCCCCGCTACATCAGTCAGTAGTAGAAGCTTTTCTGCTCCGAGTGCAACTGCTAGTGATGCTGCTGCTAAATCTGCGTTTACGTTCAACAGCTGCCCATCGGGACCGGGTGCAACTGTTGAGATGATCGGGATAACCCCCGTTGAAAGAGCCTCGAGAACAACCCTCGGGTTCACTTGGGTGACCTCACCAACTAAACCGACATCTAACGCGTTTCCAGATTGATCTTGGGTTGTGCGCTCGGCCCTAAACAGATTTGCGTCCTCTCCAGATAGGACGACAGTTCTGGCTCCAGCGCCTTCAATCAACTTAGATAGGTCTGAAGAAATTTGATTTCGCAGCACATCTCGGACGACCTGAATTACCTCAGGCGTTGTGACTCGAAGACCGCTTCTAAACTCAGTTTGGAGTCCAAGTTCAGCAAGACGCGCGGTTATCTGCGGACCTCCACCGTGTACAACTACCGGCTTGATTCCCACAAACCTCAGGTAGGCCATGTCCTCTGCGAAGGCTCTAGTGAGTTCTTCGTCCACCATGGCGTTGCCACCAAACTTGATGACCACCACCTTTCCGTGGAAGTCCTGGAGCCAGGGTAAAGACTCGATGAGGGTCTCAGCCTTTATTCGAGCCAGAGCCGAATCTTGAATTTGGTTTGAGGTCATCAGCTGGAGTACTCGCTGTTCTCAATCACATACTCTTTCGTGAGGTCATTGGTGAGTATTGTTGCTGAAGCATGACCTGCGTTTAGGCCAACACGAATTACCACCTCACGAGGAGACAAATCCACTTTCGAGCGATCCTGGTCTGGTTCCCCTTTTGAAGAAACTCGAACGCCGTTGATTTCGACGTCGATGTCATAGGGGTCAAAGCTTGCAGAGGTTGTTCCAATTGCCGCGAGAATGCGGCCCCAGTTTGGATCATTACCGTAGATAGCCGTCTTGAAAAGATTGTTTCTGGCGATTGATCTGCCTACCTCGAGAGCATCTGATTCCGATACGGCTGAATACACCTGAATTTCTATTTCATGAGCTGCACCTTCGGCATCTTTCATGAGCTTTCTGGCCAACTCAATGCAGACTTGGTTTAGCAGCTGCTGAAACTCGGCTACGTCTGCTTCCACTCCACTTGCCCCAGAGGCCATCAAGATGACTGTGTCATTGGTTGAAGTGCAGCCGTCGGAATCTAGCCTGTCAAAAGAGATAGCGGTTGCTGCGCGAAGGAATTTATCAACATCTGAGACCACGGCGTCTGTTGTTATGACGACGAGCATCGTGGCTAGAGCTGGAGCAAGCATTCCTGCTCCCTTAGCCATGCCGCCAATGCTCCACCCAGAATTAGAAGTAGCAATTGCGGTTTTTGGGACAGAATCGGTAGTCATGATTGCTTGCGCGGATTCTTCACCCCCAGTTTCACTTATCTTTTCGCAGGCTAATTCAATGCCTGGGTAAAGCTTTTCAGTATCCAGCTGCACACCAATCAACCCGGTTGAGCAAACCAGTACATCTTGCGTCGAAAGCCCAAGCTTGTCGGCTACCAATTCAGCAGACTGGTGTGTGACTTGGAATCCCTGAGCACCCGTATAGCAGTTAGCGCCTCCGCTGTTTAGTACAACAGCTCTCGAAGCTCCGTCTTTGATTGCCTCCATCGACCACAAAACAGGATTTGCTTTAGCGCGATTGCTAGTGAAGACAGCGGCCGCTGCGTCAATTGGTCCAGTGTTGTGCACAACGGTTATGTCCAAGTTTCCATTGGACTTTAACCCTGAAGCGCATGACCCAGCGCTAAATCCTTTCGGAAAAGTGACGCTCACGGAGTTAGGCCATTTCTTTCAAGACCAAGTGTTTCGCTGTATCCCAAAGCTAAGTTCAATGACTGTATTGCTCCGCCGGCTGTTCCCTTGACGAGGTTGTCAATCGCCGAAACGATGACGACTCTCCCGCTGTGCTCGTCTAGGGAAATCCCGATCGATGCGTTGTTGGACCCAACCACAGAGCCAGTGGTTGGAAACTCACCCTCTGGCAAGACATGGATAAATGTCTCGTCACCGTAGGCATCCGCGTAGGCATCGTTTAGGTTCTTCAAGGTAGTGCCCGGTTTAGCCTTCGCCGTGTTCACTGCGAGTATTCCTCGAGACATCGGCACCAGCACTGGGGTGAAGGAAATGGACACGGTTTCTCCCGCTGCCTTATACAAGTTCTGCTCTATTTCAGGTGTGTGCCGGTGAATTCCACCGACGCCATATGCATTTGCGGATCCCAGTACTTCACTTGCCAGAAGGCTGGGAGCTAGTGACCTTCCTGCTCCTGAAGTTCCGACCGAGAGTATCGACACGATGTCTTTGCCTTCGATTAAGCCTGCGGTTAGAGCAGGAGCGAGAGCGAGAGTAATCGCGGTGACGTTGCAGCCCGGAACAGCAATTCGATATACATTCCTAAGCTGGCCGCGTTGCTTACCACCGGCTGCCAAAGTTAATTCAGGTAGTCCGTAGGCCCACGTTCCTGCGTGGTCTGTCCCGTAGAACTTTTTCCAGGCCGCTGAATCTTCGAGTCTGAAATCCGCACCGCAGTCAACCAGATAGCTAGTGTCAGATAGCCAACTTGCAACCTCGGCACTTTTTGCGTGAGGCATTGCCAGAAACACAACATCGTGGCCAATCAGATTTTTTTGAGTGGTCTCGACAAAAACTAATTCCGAATGGGTTGAATTTCCTGGGTGCAGGGCTGAAACCTTTTCCCCAACATTGCTGTTTGCCGTGACAGTTTTGAGTTCCAGCTCTGGGTGATTAGCAACCAAGCGCATTAGTTCCCCGCCAACGTAGCCACTGGCTCCTGCTATTGCAACAGTTAATGCCATTGTGGAACTCCCTTCGGCTTTCAAATTAGGAACGGATTTGTGCGTTGAACTTCTTCTTAGCAAGCTCTACTCCGCTGTCGCGGGCTTCACTCGCCTCAGTCTGAGTAAGAGTTCGATCCATAGCCCTGAAACGGAGGGCAAATGTTAGGGACTTCTTACCTTCTGGAACATTGCTGCCTCGGTAATCGTCGGTCAGGCTTATCTCCTCGAGAAGCTCTCCCGCTCCTTCTTGTACCGCTGATAGAACTTCAGCAGCAGACACTGAAACGTCAACCACCAAGGACAAATCTTGAGTTGCTGCAGGAAGCGTCCCAATAGGCTTTGCAACAACAGTCGAAGGGGCCAAGGCAAATAGTGCGTCTAGGTTGATTTCAAAAACCCCAACGGTTCTTGGCAAATCGTTCGCTTTACTAATTGATGGGTTCAATTCACCCACAACCCCAACCACTGAACCGTTTACCATGATTTCCGCTGATCTACCTGAATGCAGTCCCTTTGGTTTGGCCTGTTTGAGATCAATCTTTACGCCCACAGCTGAGGCGACAACTCTGGCCGCCTGGATTGCATCTTCCACGCCTGCCGATGCTGACTTAATCCCTGGTTGATTGCCTAACCGCAATCCAACAAACAACCCTGCAAGGTTTTTAGGCTGCGCTGGAATGGCTGCTTTCAGTGAATCGAGTTCAGCTTCTGCTGGTCGCTTGTTGGTTGAAGGAAAGGCTGGAGTTTTCGCAGAGGATGAAACGAAAACCGACCCTTGCTCGAAAATTGAAAGATCGGTTAGACCTCTTGAGTAATTTCTGCGAGCAGTCTCGATAAGACCTGGCAGCAGTGACATGCGAAGTTGGTTCGCTTCCTCCTGAATCGGGTTTGCTAAGGTCACTGCCTTCGAAGAATCCGAGAAAAGATTGTTTGAAGCGGCAGAGACAAATGGATAACTCAGGACTTCTGTCAATCCTGAAGCTGCCAGTGCGTTGAGCGCACCGCTTCTGAACTGCTGGTCGCGTGTAAGCCCGCGGCCAGGAGGTGCAATTGGAAGTCTTGACGGGATCCGGTCATAACCTGTGATTCGGGCAATTTCCTCAACAAGGTCGGTTTTATGAGTTAAGTCGGGACGCCAACTTGGAACCGTGACTTTGAATCCCTCTGATGACTTAGCCACTTGAGATCCGATTGCCTTGAGCACTTTCTCAATTTCGTCAGCGCTGTAGTCAACGCCAACTAGAGACGACGCAAAGTCAATAGGAAGCAGTATTTCGGTTGCCGGTTCAAAATCTGAGTATGTGGCTCCCAACGAACCAGCTTGTCCGCCAGCATAAGTGGCAAGAAGTTCGATCACTCGAGCTGCAGCGAGCTCTCCTATTCGTGGATCAACTCCGCGCTCATACCTTTTTGAAGCTTCAGAAAACAACTTGTGTCTTCTAGCTGAACGAGCAATAGAAATGCCGTCGAAGTGAGCGGCTTCAATCAAGACATTTTTTGTGGTTTCAGATACTTCCGTCGAGAAGCCACCCATAACACCAGCCAGCCCAATCGGACCGGAATCGTCAGTGATTAGCAAATCTTCTTCGTGCAGCTCTCGTTCTTGGCCATCCAGAGTCTTCAGGGTTTCCGATTTACGAGCCCGGCGAATTAGGAAACTTCCTTTGATTTTGTCTAGGTCGTATGCGTGCACCGGTTGACCAAACTCAAGCATCACGTAGTTTGTGATGTCAACGGCAAGTGAAATTGATCGCATGCCGGCTAACTTCAATCGAGCGCGCATCCAAGTTGGCGTAGGTCTAGTCGCATCGATTCCGGTTGCGGTGCGAAGAATAAAGCTCTGTGAAGTCTTTCGTCCTCGAATAGGTGCCTCGTCTTTGACGGTAAGGCCAAAACCCTCACCATCAACGGCAGTAGCGGTAAGTGCCGGGTCCCTATAAGTCGCGCCAGTTGCATGCGAGTACTCTCTGGCAACGCCGCGAATTGACAAGCAGTAGCCGCGATCAGGAAGAACGTTGATTTCGGCTGCGCTATCAAACAGACCTAGGAGTTCAATCGCGTCGGTGCCGACCTCTGGGTCAAGACCCATGGTTGATAGACGCAAAATACCATCGTGATCGTCTGAGAGATTTAGTTCGCGTCCGGAAGCAATCATTCCGTCACTTGTGTGTCCGTAGGTAGAGCGGGCGGAGATTGCAAAGTTTCCTGGTAAGACGGCCCCCGGAAGGCTAACCACAACCTTGTCCCCCACCTCAAAATTAGAAGCACCACAAACAATTCCTCGCACGGCAGCACCACCATCGGCTGCCTTCTTGCCATCTGGGGCAACTCGAACCTGACACCACCTAATTGTTTTTCCGTTTGCCTGAGGTTCTGGAGTAAATTCCAAAACTTCACCGACTACAACGGGACCCTTTACGTCAAAGGTGTGTACAGCTTCTTCTTCAAAACCAACGCGAACCAATTCATCCATAATCGATGCTGGAGTTGAATTGGCTGGAAGATCCACGTACTCGCCGAGCCAGCTGAGTGGAATGCGCATTTAGAGCACCATCCCAAACTGTTGACTGAAGCGAACATCGCCTTCAACCATGTCGTGCATGTCGATGACTTCATTTCTAAACATCAAAGTCCGCTCGATGCCCATACCGAAAGCAAAGCCGGAGTAAACCTCAGGATCGATTCCGCTTGCTCTAAGAACGTTCGGGTTGACCATGCCACAGCCACCCCACTCAACCCATCGAGCTCCCCCTTTGGCGCCCGGGTGCCAAACATCTAACTCAGCAGATGGTTCGGTGAATGGAAAGAAGGAAGGGCGAAGACGAATCTTGGCTTCTTCACCAAACATGATTCTGGCAAAGTGCTCAAGGGTGCCGCGAAGATCGGCCATGCTAAGACCCTTGTCAATGGCAAGCCCCTCAACCTGATGAAAAACCGGCGTGTGGGTCGCATCCAACTCGTCGGTTCTGAATACCCGGCCTGGACACAAAACATAAATCGGAACTTCACGATCCAGCATGGAGCGCACCTGGACCGGAGAGGTGTGAGTTCGCAACACTAGTTTCTGCTCGGTCGGTTCTATAAAGAAGGTGTCCTGCATGGCTCGAGCCGGGTGGTCTTCGTCGAAGTTCAACGCGTCGAAGTTGAACCACTCGCTCTCAACTTCTGGCCCCTCGGCTATTTCCCAGCCCATGCCAACGAACACGTCGGAAATCTTTTCTTGAAGCAAACTCAGCGGATGGCGCGCTCCGGTGCGACCAATACGTCCAATTGCCGTAACGTCGACGGCTTCCTTCTCCAGAAGTTTCGCTTCTTCGGCTGCTCCCAGGCTTGCTTCCGAAGATTCGAAAGCTTCAGTGACTTTTGCCCTTGCCGCTCCTACTAACTTTCCAGCCTCGGCCTTCTGGTCTGCGGGCAGCTTGCCGAGTCTGGCGCTTAGGCCTGCTAGAGCAGAGCCATCTCCGAGAATTGAACTCTTTGCTTTCTTGAGTTCGGCTATAGATTGAGCCCCCGAGATTTCAGCCAGGGCAGTTTCAACAGCCTTGGTGACTTCTGCTTGTGAAATACCTTCGGAGGTGGACATAGTTCTAAAGTTTACCGATTAGCTGTTCTGAGCGAAGGCTGACGCGTACATACATACGCTGGCCGCGGTTGCCAGATTGAGAGACTCGGCAGCACCAAAGATGGGCACTTGTACCAGCTTGTCGGCGAGAGCCGAAACCTCAGGTTCCAGGCCCCATGCCTCGTTGCCAAACAACCACAAGGTAGGTTTTGCCAGCTCAGTTGAGTCGATTGTGGCTAAAGAATTTCCAGCCACATCGGCTGCAAGAACTGCCAACCCAGCATTCTTGAACTTTTCTAGGGTTGTTGGGATTTCAGCATCAATCACAAATGGCAAATGGAACATCGAGCCAGTTGTTGATCGAACTACCTTTGGGTTGTAAATGTCGACACTACCTTTACTGAACACAACGGCGTCCGCGCCGGCTGCGTCTGCTGCACGCAGCACGGTGCCAGCATTGCCTGGATCACGAATCTGAGCCAAGAAAGCAACCAATTTAGGTTTTCCTGCCAAGACGTCATCTAGCGAAACGTGGAACTGCTGGCAGATGGCAACAACACCCTGAGGTGTTGTTGTGTCGCTCAGCTCTTTGAGCACTGCCTCGGAAACTAGATTTACGCTCACTCGAGCATCCCGAGCACGAGAAATCAAATCGGGATACTTTTCTTCAAAGCTTTCGGTCGCAAACAACTTCTCAATTAGCTTTGGTCGCTGCAGAGCTTCTTTGAGCCCTTGAGGTCCCTCAAGCAGAAAGAGCCCGGTCTCTGACCGGGCCTCTTTCTTAGTGAGCTTTGCGACCCCTTTAATTTCCGCTTGGGAGGGATCTTGAATCAATTTGCTTAGCTCGCCTTAGGTGCTGAGGTGTCCTTAGGCAATGCAGCCTTCGCAGTTGCAACTAGCGAAGCAAAAGTTGCTGGCTCGTTGACTGCTAGTTCGGACAAAATCCTACGGTCGACCTGAACGCCTGCAAGCCCCAGTCCCTGAATGAAACGGTTGTATGTCATTCCGTTTGCACGAGATGCAGCGTTGATGCGCTGAATCCAGAGTCTACGGAAGTCACCCTTGCGAGCCCTGCGGTCGTTGAACGCGTAAACCAACGAGTGAAGCATCTGCTGCTTCGCCATGCGGTAAAGCCTTGAACGCTGCCCGCGGTAGCCCTTTGCACGCTCTAGTACAACGCGACGCTTCTTCAGCGAGTTGACTGCGCCTTTTACTCTTGCCATTTTCTAACTCCTAAAATCGTCGGTTACTTGCCGAGCTGCTTCTTGATGGTCTTAAAGTCGGCAGCGGAAACTACCTGGTCAGCGTTCAAACGACGCTTACGTCTAGATGACATGTGCTCTAGGTTGTGGCGCATGTTGATCTGCTGCTTCATGAGCTTGCCACTACCTGTAAAGCGAAAACGCTTCTTGGCGCCCGAGTGGGTCTTCTGCTTTGGCATTTACTTCTCTCCTGTTTCGTCAGCAGCCTCTTCGACTACTTCTTCGGTTTTTGCAGCTTTAGACTCGGCCTTAGCAGCTTTGTCTGCAGCTTTCTTTGCATCGGCTTTCGCTTCCGCTTTGTTTCTAAGTGGACCAATGACCATGACCATGTTTCGGCCGTCAATCGACGGTGTCGATTCAACGGCGCCAAACTCGGTCACTTCTTCAGCCAACTTCTGAAGCAACTTGATTCCCATCTCCGGACGAGATTGCTCTCTTCCTCGGAAAACCACCATCACCTTTACCTTGTCGCCGGCCCTAAGAAACTTCTCAATCTGAGCTTTCTTTGTGCCGTAATCGTGACCGTCGATTTTCAAACCAAATCGAACTGTCTTTAGGACAGTGTTGACCTGGTTCTTGCGAGCCTCGCGGATTTTTTGAGCAGCTTCATACTTGAACTTGCCGAAATCCATGAGCTTCGCAACCGGTGGGCTGGATTGTGGTGAAACCTCTACGAGGTCCAAGTCTGCTTCTTGCGCCATGCGCAATGCATCCTCGATTTTTACAACTCCAACCTGTTCACCCAATGCACCTACGAGGCGAACCTCTGGTACGCGGATGCGGTCATTGATGCGGGGATCGCTGATCTGGTACTCCTTATCGACGTGACAATGGCCACACCAAAAGCACCAAGTGCTAGCGGAAATGCAGAACGCAAAAAAGCTTTACCCGGCAACCTAATAAGTCGGTAGACGCGGGTGGGAAACTAATCCACTTCTGACCAAGGCCATAAAGACCTTGGAGCCATGGGATAGCCTAGCATCAAAGCACTCTAAGGAGAATAGTTGTCTGAATACGACAAGATCCAAGACCAAATCACCGAAATCTCGGACCTTCCAGCCGTTGAGGTCATCGGTCGCTACGCCGTAGACCTGCTAAGTGTGGCAGCGGTGCAGTGTGGTCTGGCTGCCGATGGGCGAAAAGGGGACCTGGATGAGGCTCGCAAGCTAATCACCGCTGTGGCTGGGCTAATCACCGCAGCCGCCCCTGATCTTGGAGATCACCACGCCAGACCCCTTCGCGATGCCCTTCGCCAGGTTCAACTGGCCTTTAGGGAAGCTTCTGTCATAAAGGACGCACCTGGTCAAGGTCCCGGCGAAAAATACACCGGACCGGTGAACTAACTTCTCAGTTTTATAGAGACTGAATCAACCGAAGATGCAAATGCTTCTGATTTGGACCAAAAACTACTAATTCGATCGATTAGCTCTTTGACGACGCTTGGCTCTTGACCGATTTCTAGGCGAATAGTGACCTCCAGCTCAGCCCCCAGGAGCTTCGATGATGGATCTGCCGAAGCAAGTTCTACACCCAGCACACTGCTTTCCCCCTTTACTGAATTCTGAACCACGGTTATCACATCGTGGTTTTTCTCCGGAGGAAGCCAGGGTAAAGATTGCGCAATTCTGGCGATAGCAGGCCGCCTGATTACAAACTCCGTTTCACTTCCAGGGTCGAGCACCACCCTGGTGCTCATTTGGGATGCGGCGGCCAGGCAAACACGAATTGCATCAGTCGGCACGGGCCTAGACGAAGGATTCCACTTTGCCATCGCAGATACCGACGAAAACACAACTAGTGAGTCCTGATCATCAGGTGATTTCACGGTCACAATCGAAAGCTCGGCACTCTTGTCGGTTTTGAGTCCGTGGGCGCCAGTTTCCGAATCGCCAAGGTTTGCTAGTAACGGCACAAGCAATCTGGAAACTCGGATCTCATCCACAACAGCTTCGGCACCTAATTCGCCAGCATGAAACCTGTCAATCGCATCAACTAAAGGTTGAGGGGCTTTTCCGTCATCGTCGGCAAATGAATTCTGCTCAAAGCTTCTACCTTCCCAGGGTTTTCCCGCGGAGTCAGTGAAGCGATTTGGATTAAAGTGTTCGCTCACTTACCGGTAATCTCCAAAGCTTGCTCGAGCGTGAAGCGCTTGGCGTAAAGAGCTTTTCCTAGAATCGCGCCCTCCAGGCCAATTGGAACAAGCTCTGCAAGGGCAGAAATATCATCAAGAGTGGAAATTCCTCCGCTTGCGACAACTGGCTTATTGGTTTTTGACATTACTTGTCGAAGTAAATCCAAGTTTGGACCCTTTAGCGTTCCGTCTTTCGTGACATCGGTGACCACATATCTTGCACACCCAGCTTGTTCGAGTCGCTCTAGCACTTCAAACAGATCTCCGCCTTCTTGTGTCCAGCCGCGAGCTGCCAAAGTTGTTCCCCGAACATCTAAACCAACCGCTATTTGCTCTCCATACTTTCCAATTACCTTCTCGGTCCACTCCGGATTTTCTAGTGCGGCGGTACCAAGATTTACTCGAGTTGCACCAGCAGCTAGAGCAACTTCTAGAGAGGCATCATCTCTGATACCGCCAGAAAGTTCAATCTTCACTCCACGGCAGGCATCCACCACTTCTTGAATTACCTGACGGTTGTCTCCCCGGCCAAAAGCTGCATCCAAGTCAACCAGGTGGATCCACTCCGCCCCAGCGTCGATCCAAGTTTGAGCCGCTTCAAGTGGAGAACCGTAATCAGTTTCGGAACCCGCTTCGCCTTGAGTTAGTCGAACCGCCTTACCTTCGGCAACATCAACGGCTGGAAGAAGCTCTAAGTAATTCGGCAAAACAAAACCTTTCTAAATTGATTCAACCCAGTTGCGAAGCAGAGCAAGTCCTGCCTCTCCCGATTTTTCAGGGTGAAACTGAACTCCAGTAAGAGGACCATTTTCTACTGCGGCAACAAAGCGTTCCCGGTATTCGGCATAAGTCACTGCTGGATTGACAAACGGTGGATCCACTTGGAGCTGGAATTCTTTTGCTGCATAGGAGTGAACGAAGTAGAAAAGTTCATTTTCGATACCCCTAAACAAGTTCGAACCAGGAGCTACTTGCACATTGTTCCAGCCCATGTGTGGAAGCTTTGGTGACTCGAGTTTTGCAACGACCCCTGGCCACTGACCTAAGCCTTCAGTTTCAAGTCCATGTTCTAGTCCGGTTTCAAACATGACTTGTAGGCCCACGCAGATGCCAAGCACGGGTTTCCCTCCGGCCAGCCGCTTATCAATTAGCTCAGGGGCTCTGACTTTCTTCAGAGCATCCATAACAGCGGCAAAGGCACCCACCCCTGGAACTACGAGACCATCGGCCTTTTCTACCTTGCTGGGGTTTGCCGAAAGTTCAACATTCGCGCCAGCGTGCTCTAATGCCTTGACCGCCGAGTGAACATTTCCAATTCCATAGTCGAGAACGACTACGTGAGCACTCACAGAGCTCCCTTGGTCGAGGGCACGCCCTCAACTCTTGGATCCTTTGCAATTGCAAAACGCATGGCCCGAGCAAGAGCCTTGAACTGGGCCTCAGCGATGTGGTGAGGGTCACGACCTGCAAGCACATTCACGTGAAGAGTTATCGAAGCATTCGTGGCAATGGCTTCAAAGACGTGTCTGACCATTGAACCCGTGAAGTGCCCGCCGATTAGGTGGTATTCAAAACCAGCTGGTTCTCCATCGTGCACCAGGTATGCCCTTCCTGAAACATCAACTACGGCACGGGCTAGTGCCTCGTCAAGTGGAACCGAGACATCTCCGAACCGAGCAATTCCTGCTTTGTCGCCTAGGGCCTGCTTGATGGCCTGACCCAAAACGATGGCTGTATCCTCCACGGTGTGGTGAATGTCGATGTGGGTATCTCCAGTTGCTCGAACCACAAGATCAATTAATGAGTGCTTTGAGAATGCGGTAAGTAGGTGGTCAAAGAACGGCACTGTGGTCGAAATGTCAGACCGACCTGTGCCATCAAGGTTCAGTGAGAGCGAAATAGCCGACTCGCTCGTGCGTCTTTCTAGCTGTGCGATGCGACTCACGAAACCACTACCTTTCTATACCTGAATCTCAAGTCTACAGTTTGGCCAAATCACGGGCGGCTTCCAAGAACCTCGTGGTCTCGGACTCTGTTCCTGCAGTTACTCGAAGGGTGTGAGGAATTCCAACATTTCGAACGAGGATGCCTTGAGCTAGCAACTGATTAAATGCTTCGGCAGAGTCTTTCAAACCTCCAAATAAGACGAAATTGGCGTCGGATCGAAATACCTCAAAACCAAGCTCACCCAATTCGACACTCATGCGGTCTCTTTGATACTTGATGTCTGCCACGGTCTTCAGCATTAGCTGAGAGTGATTGAGTGCCGCGGTTGCCGCAGCCTGTGTGAAGGCAGATAAGTGGTAAGGCAGCCGCACTAGCCTCAGAGCATCAATAGCCGCCGGGTCCGCCGCCAGATAGCCAACTCTGGCACCAGCAAAAGCAAATGCCTTACTCATAGTCCTGCTGACCAGCAACCTCGGTCTGTCTGGAAGCAAAGAGGTTGCCGAGATGTCAGATGCAAACTCTGCGTAGGCTTCGTCTACTACAACCACGCCCTTGGTCGCCTCATAGGCAGCTTCGATGACGCTCAAACTCAACGGAGTTCCAGTTGGATTGTTTGGCGAGCAGAGAAGAACAATTGATGGTTTGTGCAATGTGATGGCACTGGTGACCAACTCGGAAGTTAGTTCATACTTATCTGCACGTGGTGAATCGATGTACTCGGTGCCAGTGGTTAGTGAAAGCAAGGAATACATCGAGTACGTTGGGCCAAAGCCCAACGCTTTCCGGCCTGGGCCACCAAAAGCTTGGAAGATCTGTAGCAAAACTTCATTTGAACCATTGGCGGCCCAGAGATTGTTGGGAGTTAGTCCATCGCCGAGATAAGCGGCGAGCGCTTCTCGAAGCTCTACAAATTCACGGTCAGGATACCGATTGATGTCAATAAGACTTGCGGCAACAGCACCAACGACGTCAATGGCGACTTCCTCGGGAATTCGGTGGGTGTTCTCGTTGACGTTCAAAGCAACGGGGACATCAAGTTGAGGAGCCCCATAAGGCTTACGGCCGCGAAGGTCGTCTCGTATCGGAAGATCTTCTAAGCTGGCCACTACTCAAGATTAGTGGTTTGCAAAAAAGCCTTCTTTGGATGTTAAGGAAGAGCTAGCTTGTCGCCTGTTGAAAGCGTTGCAGATGACAAGTTGTTCAAGAGAATCACTTCGGCGATCCAATCTTGCTTGTTCATTCCCGCCGAGTAAGTGTCTGCTAGCTCCCAGAGGGTGTCGCCAGGCATCACTGAAACGTAGTTGAAGGCTGTTTTGCTTGAGACTGCTTCATCGGTGGCCAATGCCCCGTTTTGACTGAACAAAATCGCAGACAGCATCAGGGTCAGAGCGCTGAGGACAAATAGGGTTCTGGCTAGCCTGGCGCGACGCTTTGGGCTCATGGTGCCTGGCTGGGCTGAAGCGGTGAGAGTTGCAGTCATTTTGGTGCCTTTCCTTGAGTTGTTCGAACAACTGTTCGACTTAGAACAAGATTACAAGAAACCACCGACATTTTGTCAAGCAAATCAGAAAAAATTCGAAAATGTGTTTGATTTGGGCCAAAATATAGAATAAAGTTTCGATAACAGCCCAAAATGGGCCTATTTGAGAGGGTGAAATGGACGCCAAGAAGCCGACCCGCCGGGCATCAAGCCTTAGCGCAATGCAGGAGCGAATCCTCCAGGCAATTCAAAGATCAAAGCTAGATAAGGGCTATGCCCCGAGCATGAGGGAAATTGGTGACGAAGTGGGCCTATCCTCCCCTTCTTCTGTCACGCACCAGCTGAACCAGCTGGAGCTAGCCGGCTACATCAGCAGAGACCCAAAGCGCCCCAGGACCATCGATGTCCTGATTGAGGTTCCAGGCCTTGAAGCAGACTCAGCATCCGAGCTGGACAACGTCACGCCAATCGGTGACGCAGCAATGGTTCCGATGGTTGGACGGATCGCTGCCGGTGGACCCATTACTGCCGAGCAGAACATCGAAGAGATCTTTCCACTACCTCGTCAACTAGTTGGCAAAGGTGACCTATTCCTTCTGAAAGTTGTTGGTGAATCGATGATCGACGCCGCTATCTGCGACGGAGACTGGGTCGTAGTGCGCCAACAGCAAACGGCCGAAAACGGGGATATCGTTGCCGCACTTCTAGAAGAAGAAGCGACCGTCAAGACCTTCAAGCAGCGTGACGGACATACCTGGCTATTACCAAGAAACTCCAGCTTTGAACCGATTCTTGGTGATCACGCTGTGATTCTGGGTAAAGTCGTAGCTGTTCTACGAAGCATCTAACGCAAAAACTTCTAGCTCACTGGCCAAGCCAGGCTTCACAAGTGTTTCTATGTAAGTGCCGCTTTCGCGATGCTCGA
This sequence comes from Actinomycetota bacterium, assembly GCA_046046195.1. GTDB lineage: Bacteria > Actinomycetota > Actinomycetes > Actinomycetales > Microbacteriaceae > Rhodoluna. The sequence continues at coordinate 20,077 of JBJOKH010000010.1, forward strand.
GCTTGGAAACTTTCCCCTCTGAATGGATTCTAGAAACTAAGTCGCCACGCGAGTATGGCAATAAGACTTTCATAAACACTTCTGGTTTTGGAAGCAAGCTTTCGATCGCTTGAAGTAGCTCAGCCATTCCCTCCCCTGTTGTGGCCGAAACCAGAAGGCAACCAGGTTCCATGCCGCGAAGAGCGAGCTTCTCAGTCTCATCAATCAAGTCGCACTTATTGAAAACAACAAGCTCCTTGATGTCGGTTGCCTCGACCTCGCTTAAAACATCCCTTACGGTCTGAATTTGACTTGCGGGATCTGGGTGGGAAGCATCGACAACATGCACCACCAGATCACTCTGTGAGATTTCCTCAATTGTCGAACGAAAAGCCTCGACTAACTGGTGCGGCAAGTTTCTAACGAAACCTACAGTGTCTGAAAGAGTGTATTCCCGACCATCAGAGGTTTCTGTTCGCCTAACCGTTGGATCAAGCGTTGCAAAGAGAGCGTTCTCCACTAGCACGCCTGCGCTGGTAATACGGTTCAGAAGCGAGGATTTGCCAGCGTTGGTGTAGCCAGCAATCGCAACAGAGGGCACTTGGTTCTTGGACCGAGACGCCCGCTTGGTGTCTCTAGCAGGTGCCATCTCTTTGATTTGCTTTCTGAGCTTGGCCATTCGGGTGTTGATTCGACGTCTATCTAGCTCAATCTTGGTTTCACCAGGTCCCCTAGAGCCGATTCCAACACCGCCACCAACTTGACCACCTGCTTGACGTGACATCGACTCACCCCAACCTCGAAGTCTGGGTAGCAAGTATTCAAGTTGAGCTAACTCGACTTGCGCTTTACCCTCTCTGGATTTTGCATGCTGAGCAAAGATGTCCAGAATGATGGCGGTGCGGTCCACCACCTTCACTTTGACAATGTCCTCCAGGTTTCTTCTCTGGCTAGGCGCTAGTTCTGTGTCAGCAATAACGGTGTCTGCACCACAAGCGGCTACCACTGCTCTCAACTCCTGAGCCTTGCCCTTGCCTAAGTAGCTTGCTGGATCCGGCTGATCTCTGCGTTGCAAAAGTGCATCAAGAACTTGTGCGCCTGCCGTCTCCGCGAGAGCCGCTAGCTCACGAAGGGAGTTCTCAGCTTCTTCAACGGTTCCATTGCCCCAGACTCCGATGAGTACTACCTTTTCTAATCGAAGTTGTCGATACTCGACATCAGTGATGTCTTGAAGTTCGGTAGATAGGCCAGCAACACGACGCAATGCTGAACGTTCTTCTAAATCAAGTTGATCCCCGTCAAATGAAGATTCGCCTGAACCGAAGCGTTTTGCTCTCTCGTCGCGCCGCAGAATGCGGTCAATCATCGACGATGTGCGCTCTGGTTCTTGTTCCATGCTTCAACACTAGTAATCAGAATTGGGGTAGATTGACCTCATGTCCGAGGACCACTACTTTTCACAGGAACCTAGTAGTCCCCTAAAACCTAAGTCGATTGAGATTCCAATTGCTGGAATAAAGACCCAAGTCACTACCGCTTCAGGAACCTTTAGCCCGCAGCAGCTTGATTTTGGCACCGAAGTGCTTATCGAACAAATGGAACTGGCCCCCCAATCAGGAAGCATTCTTGATCTGGGTTGCGGCTGGGGTCCTATTGCACTGAACCTCGCGAAACTTAGACCGGGTGCAAAAGTCTGGGCAGTGGATGTGAACAACAGATCCCTTGAACTAACTGCAAAGAACGCTTCTGACCTTGGGTTAGGCAACGTCCAGGTAGCACTCCCTGATCAGGTGCCAAATGACCTGACATTCTCAGGCATCTGGTCTAACCCCCCGATTCGAATAGGAAAAAAAGAGCTTCACACCTTGCTTTTGACTTGGCTTCCAAGGTTAGACGCTGGAGCAGCGGCCTACCTAGTCGTTCAGAAGAACTTGGGCTCGGATTCTTTGCAGAAGTGGCTAGCTGAGACTTTAGGTGATGGTTTTCAGGTCTCTCGACACACTTCAATAAAGACTTATCGAGTCCTAAAGGTTTTGAAGACTTCCTAAAGCGAAGCTAGATCTATTTCACCGTCAAACACAAGTTCCGCGGGGCCACTTATGGCAACATGTTCTCCATCTTCGGTGGCAAACATTCTTACGCCAACCACTCCACCGGGAACGCTTACTTGCCACTGACTAGGGGCTTCAGTTCCGGCCCAGAATCTGGTTGCAAGCGCTGCGGCAGCCACCCCAGTTCCACAAGAAAGAGTTTCCCCTACACCACGCTCAAACACCCGCATTGAAATGTGTCCGACCCCGTTTTGAACCATTGGATCGTTCGGGACAACAAACTCAACATTTGCTCCCGATGCTGGTTCAGGAGAAATTACTGGAGCATCAATAAGTTTCAACGCAGCAAGGTCCTTCAACTCCGCAAGGGCTACTACTGCATGTGGGTTTCCAACATCAATTCCTTGAGCTGGTCGAGCGACATCAAGACCTTGCGCCTCCACCAGCGACTCTTCCTCAAGTTTCCATCTTCCCAAATCGACAGCAAAACCGTTAGCTGATTTAGTTAAGTCCTTCACCCCGTCGCGGGTGCCAACCGGCAGAGTTGAACCATCAACAATTTGAGCCAGACCTCGCTCAGTGAGGAACCTGGCAAAGACCCGAATACCGTTGCCACACATCTCAGCTGTAGTACCGTCAGCGTTGTAATAGTCCATGAACCAGATTGCGTTTGGCTCATCCTTAAGTACCGCTCTGCCCTCGGCAATGTACTCAGATTTCACAACTCGAATAAGCCCATTGGCGCCAACACCGAAATGCCGATCGCATATCTTTGCGATTTGCGTTTTCGTCAGGTTCAGCTCACCGTCAGCGTCAAGGATGAGAACGAAGTCATTGCCCGTTCCTTGCCCTTTGGTGAACGAAATCTTTGCCATTACTAAAGCCTATGACCCTGACTCAAGGATTCCATCTTTGGCCACAAGTTCTAGGGCCTTGTGGACGAGATCTGCATCGAGAGCCTCCAGCCAGTTAATTCTGGTGTCTCTTTTGAACCAGCTGACTTGTCTTCTTGCATAACGTTGGGTCAACTGAACGGTCGAGGCAATCGCCTCCTGCTTAGTGAGCTCACCATCTAGTTGACCCAGTGCCTGTGCATACCCGATAGCAACCGACGCGGTTTTACTGTCTCGAAGCCCCACATCAATGAGCTGCTCAACCTCGTCGACTAAACCACGCTCCCACATCTTCAAAACTCTCTGCTCGAGTCTCGGGAGTAGCATCTCGCGGTCCATGCGAAGTCCAAACTCCAGAACGGGTTGCCAAGATTCAATTTCGTCCGGCAGCGCAGCAGCAAAAGGCTCACCTGTAATCATCACTATTTCAAGAGCACGGACGATTCGCCTTCCGTTCTCAGGGATTATGCGACTTGCGGCAATTGGATCAAGTTCGGCTAGTTTTTTGTGCATATGTAAAGGGCCGTTGTCCGTTAGCTCTTGTTCTAACTTGGCCCGCAGTTCCTTGTCCCGTTCGGGGAACTCGAAGTTGTTCAAGCAGGCCGCAACATACAACATCGAGCCACCGACCAGGATTGGAACAACCCCTGAAGACTGCAGTTCGAGAATTTTTGCGCGGGCAAGTTTTTGATACTCAGCGGCCGTTGACCCCTGGGTGATTTCTAGAACATCAATCAGGTGATGCGGTATGCCGCGACGCTCGGAAAGGGATAACTTGGCAGTTCCGATGTCCATGCCGCGATAAAGCTGCATGGCATCAGCATTTACAACTTCAGCTTTCTTACCAGATCTTGCAAAGGCTTCGGCAAGTTCTATTGCGAGCTCGCTTTTGCCGGTGCCGGTGGCACCCACCACCGCTATTAACTTAGACGCCATTTACTTGGCGCGAAGGATTGGTAGACCAAGGTTCACGCTTCCTGGTGCAGAAGCTTCCGTTGAACAAGACGATGCTGCCATTTTGTCGAAGGCGTCTCCTGCTCTAGTTGGCTTGACTGAGAATGTGGAGCCTGGTTGATCTGCAAACAAGAAGTATGGTTTTGCCTCTGTAATTGAAACGGTCACTAGGTCACCTGGGCGAGGCTCGCTGTGACCGCTTGGAATCTCGAAATGGACGAGTCGGTTATCTCTTGCTCGGCCAGTCATTCTCGAAGTTTGCTGGTCTTTTCTGCCTTCTTGGTTCGCGACTAGAACCTCGACAGCTTTACCGAGTTGCTTTTTGTTTTCCTGCCAAGCAATCTCGTTGACGTGAGCAACAAGCCTTTCGTACCGCTCCTGAACAACTTCTTTTGGAATCTGATTTTCCATCTCACCAGCTGGTGTGCCAGGCCTGATCGAGTATTGGTAGGTGTAAGCCATGGCGAAGGCTGCGTCGGTGGCCACCTGCATAGTGTCCTGGAAGTCTTCCTCGGTTTCACCTGGAAATCCAACAATGATGTCTGTGGAGATTGATGCTTCTGGAATAGCCTTACGAACCCGCTCCAGAATCCCTAAATATTTGTCAGTTCGATAGCTACGTTTCATAGCCCTAAGTACAGAGTTTGATCCAGACTGCAGTGGCATGTGAAGGTGAGGCATCACATTAGGAGTTTCAACCATCGCCTCGATTACGTCGTCGGTGAATGCTGCGGGGTGCGGGGACATGAATCTAACGCGCTCAAGACCTTCGATTTCGCCACAGGCTCGCAGCAGCTTTGCAAATGCCCCCTTGTCCCCGAACTCGACACCGTAGGTGTTTACGTTCTGCCCAAGCAGCGTTATCTCAATTACACCGTCGGCAACCAGGGCCTTGATCTCGCTAAGAATCTCACCTGGACGACGATCCTTTTCCTTGCCTCGTAGCTGTGGGACGATGCAGAAAGTACATGTGTTGTTGCAGCCCACCGAAATGGAAACTAGGCCTGCGTATAGCGAGTCTCGTTTTGTGGGCAAATCAGAAGGAAATGTCTCGAGAGCTTCGAGGATTTCGACCTGAGCCTCACGGTTGTGCCTTGCGCGCTCAAGAAGAGTTGGCAAAGAGCCCATGTTGTGAGTACCAAAAACCACATCAACCCAAGGGGCCTTCTTGATGATGGTGTCGCGATCTTTTTGTGCCAGGCAACCGCCTACTGCAATCTGAAAGTCTGGGTTAGCTTCCTTTTTGGCAAGCATGGTTCCAAGGTTTCCGTAGAGCTTGTTGTCGGCATTTTCACGAACCGCGCAGGTATTGAAGATCACAACATCTGCTTCACCCGGCTCGCCACGTAGATACCCGGCGTCTTCGAGCAGGCCGGAAAGGCGCTCAGAATCATGAGAGTTCATTTGGCAGCCGTAAGTTCGAACTTCGTAGCTGCGAGTTTGGGTAAGCATCAGAGCTCTGATTTTACCGCGTTGGCCTCTGCTTCCCTAATGGCTGCAAACACTACTCCGGAGCCAAAGCCCCGCCTTTGCAAAAATCCGACGAGTCTACGGTTCCTGACATCTGGGTCGAGTTTGCCAAGTTGACCAAATCTCTTGATGGCCAATTCAGTGGCCACAGCGAGTTCATCTTCATCTGAGATGTCTGCGGCGACCTGGTTGATTACTTCTTGGTCGAGTCCCTTATCGGCAAGTTTGCGCTTAACCATTGACCTAGCTAATCCCTTGGTACGTCGTGAAGCGTCAACTACCTGCTGGGCGTAGGCCTGGTCATTGATTAGCTCAACTTCAGAGAACCTAGAAATAACGTGTTTGATAATCTCAGCCGGAATTTCATGCTTTTCTAATGCCGTAGCCAACTCAGCTGAGGATTTAGGTCCACGTTCCAAAAGCTTGAGAACTATGTTTCGTGCCCGTTCCTCGAGGTTATCGACCGAAGAAAGCATTACTAGCCTGCGTTGGCGGCCTTCTTAGGAGCCTCCGGCGCTTCCTCGGCTGGAAGATCGGCTACCGCCCGTGGAACACCAACACCAAGCTTTGCCTTGATCTTCTTCTCAATCTCGTTGGCAACGTCTGGATTCTCAATCAGGTAGTTTCTAGAGTTCTCTTTACCCTGACCTAGTTGCTCACCTTCGTAGGTGTACCAGGCACCAGACTTCTTTACGACGTCGTGCTCAACACCGAAGTCCAGAAGGCTGCCCTCGCGAGAGATTCCAGTTCCGTAAATGATGTCGAACTCTGCCTGCTTGAAAGGCGAAGCCATCTTGTTCTTTACAACCTTCACACGAGTTCTGTTTCCAACCGCTTCGGTGCCATCCTTCAGAGTTTCAATGCGACGGATGTCTAGACGAACTGATGCGTAGAACTTTAGAGCCTTTCCTCCAGCAGTGGTTTCAGGGCTTCCGAAGAAGACCCCGATCTTCTCGCGAAGCTGGTTGATAAAGATCATTGTGGTGTTGGTGTTGCTTAGTGCTCCAGTTAGCTTTCTTAGGGCCTGGGACATAAGTCGTGCCTGAAGACCGACGTGAGAATCTCCCATCTCACCTTCAATTTCAGCTCTTGGAACAAGCGCTGCCACTGAGTCGATAACGACCAAGTCGATTGAGCCTGAGCGGATAAGCATGTCTGCAATTTCAAGAGCCTGTTCACCGGTGTCTGGTTGGCTTACCAGCAGTGCATCGATGTCAACACCGAGCGCCTTGGCATATTCCGGGTCCAAGGCGTGCTCGGCGTCAATGAACGCAGCAATTCCACCAGCGCGCTGGGCGTTGGCAATGGCATGTAGGGCAACGGTGGTCTTACCTGAAGACTCTGGCCCATAAATCTCAACAATTCTTCCTCGAGGAAGGCCTCCGGTACCAAGGGCAGCATCTAGAGCGATAGAGCCGGTTGGAATCACTTCGACCGGAGCACGCTCGTCGGAACCTAGGCGCATAACTGAGCCCTTACCGAACTGACGGTCAATCTGGGCTAGAGCGGTGTCTAGTGCTTTTTCGCGATCTGAAGCTGATGGCATCTTTGGTTCCTCTTTCGATTCGTGATGCTTCCGACATTACTTTTGGCTACCGACACTTCTGGGCTCAAAACACCATTCTGTGTATAACTCTGAGCGCTAAAACTGCCTTAGAAGAACCATAACAGGATTCGAACAAGATTTCGAGTATTTAATCAATCGGCGTGTTGTTTTTTAGCTTTTTTGTCCAGTCCCGACCAGCGCTCTTTTGGGACCTGCTGGGCACGGCAAATGGCCAGCCAGATTTCACGGGGGTCCTCACCTTGGGCAAGCAGTGTGGCAGCGGTTCGATCACCTAGCTCAAACAGGACAAAATCCCTGATGATTACTTCTGCATGGGGCTTGCCAAACTCATCTGCCATCAGCTCGTGGAACTGGCTTAGGCGCAATTTGGGCTGAATTTCAGGCTAGATACGGCCACCGAGCAGGTCTTTTTCGAGCTGCTCGTTGAAATCCTGAACAAAACCGATAGGCACGGTTAGGTCAGAAACCTCGCGTGAACCTGTTGCTTGAGCCATGAATTCTTCTGGAAGAACACCCTCTACTAGGGCAATTCGGTCCGAAACCTCGCGCAAAACCACAGATAGCGGGACCTCTAGGGCCTCGGCAACTGCCGACAGAATCTCCGAGGAAGCCTCTTTCTGGCCTCTCTCTAGCTCGCTCAGGTAGCCCAGGGCCACGCTGGCGCGGGCCGCTACCTGGCGGAGAGTCTGACCCTTCTGAAGCCTAAAATCGCGGAGAACGTCTCCAATTTCTGTTCGAACTAATGTCATTTGACCCTCCTTCCAAAGCTCAACTGTAGCTGGTGCTTACGACAACTAGATTATTCCGCAATTTCTTCCCAGAGGTGGCCAAGTCCCAGCAAAACCGCAGAATTCTGGATGTTTTCCCTATCCCCCTCCAAATCGTGTGCAAAAACATTGCTGGAAACCGCCTCTTCGGGACCCTGGCAGACACAAATGTAGAGCTCCCCGACCGGTCTGCCGTCTTGCTGGGTCGGGCCTGCCACCCCGGTTGTGGAAATGGCCACCAGGCTCGCAAGCTCTAAGCCCATCTTTTGCGCAATCTTATTTCTAAGGCCATCGGCCATTTGAGCTGCAACTTCCGGATCGACCGGACCCTGATTTTCCAGCAGCTGCTTTGAAACACCCAGCAGTTCGTGCTTCAAAAAAGTGTCGTAGGCAACAATGCCCGTAAGCAAGACATCAGATGCGCCTGCAACCTTGGCAAATTCGGCCGTAAGCAATCCTCCTGTTAAGGATTCGGCAATCACCAATTTCTTCTTTTGGTTTCTCAACGAATCGAGAATTGCGGCTGCGGTGCTCACTTTCTTGCCGCCAAGAAAAACTGCACTCCAGAAACCAGCGTCGACGCCAAGGCCAGATAGAGCAAGCCCTCTTCAACGAAACTCCAAGCAAAGACCCAAATTTCAAATGGCGCCAGCACGGCGCCGATTGCGACGCCTTGGAGGATTGTCTTGAGTTTGCCAGCAAGTGTTGCAGGTATCACATTCTTCTTTACCACTATGACTCGATAGATTGTGACAGCGACTTCGCGAGCCAGAATCAAAATTGTGATCCACCAGTCAATCTCGCCAAGATAAGAAAGTGTGAGCAGAGCTGAACCAAGCAGAGCTTTATCAGCAATTGGGTCGAGAATCTTTCCCAAGTTTGTGACTTTGTCGGTTCTTCTGGCAACGGCTCCATCAACTCCATCTGTGGAGATAGCCAACACAAAAACAAAAGTGGCAAGCCAGTGCTGCCACGAATTTGCATCTGGGGAAATCAAAAGCAAGTAAACAAACAGTGGTGCCAGTGCAATCCTGGCAATTGTTATGGAGTTTGGGAGGTTCACGGTCTGCCCGTCAACTGCCAAGCATCCTCGTCACCTTCGTCGTCCCCTGAATTTCTAGCTGCCGCAGAGTCAACGGCAAGCGTCTGAGGTGTGTCGCCCCTTAGTTGACTTAGCACTGTTGCTAGATCTTCGGGCTTGACTAATACATCCCTCGCCTTGGACCCTTCTGACGGGCCTACGATGTTTCGCGACTCCAGCAAATCCATCAGCCTTCCAGCTTTAGCGAACCCGACGCGAAGCTTCCGCTGAAGCATTGAAGTAGACCCAAACTGGGAATTGACAATCAACTCAGTGGCCTGAAGCAAAACGTCTAGATCGTCACCGATATCGGCATCGACAACTTTTGCGGTTGCGGTGACCGCAACGTCAGCGCGGTACTCCGGCTCCATCTGAGCTTTGACGTGCGAGACAACTGCGTGCAACTCAGACTCCGCTACCCATGCACCCTGAACGCGAATTGGCTTGTTGGTTCCCATCGGGGAGAAAAGTGCGTCACCTTGGCCAACGAGCTTCTCGGCACCTGGCTGATCCAAGATGACTCTGGAGTCGGTGACCGAAGAAACCGAAAATGCCAACCTTGAAGGAACGTTAGCTTTGATCAATCCGGTGACCACATCAACCGAAGGTCGCTGAGTAGCCAGCACTAAGTGAATTCCCGATGCCCGAGCAAGTTGTGTGATTCGAACGATGGAATCCTCAACATCGCGCGGCGCCACAATCATCAAGTCGGCTAGCTCGTCAACCACCACAAGCAAGTATGGATAGGGCTGAAGCTTTCTTGTTGAGCCTTCTGGAACCGATATCTCGCCCGCAACAACAGCTCGATTGAAGTCGTCGATGTGCTTGAAGCCAAAGGATGCGAGGTCGTCATACCTCATGTCCATTTCCTTCACCACCCACTGCAAAGCCTCTGCAGCTTTCTTAGGGTTGGTGATGATAGGCGTAATTAGGTGCGGAACGCCCTGATATGCGGCAAGTTCAACGCGCTTAGGGTCGATAAGCACAAGCCTCACCTCAGCAGGCTTTGCCCTCATGAGGATTGAAGTAATCATGGAGTTCACAAAACTAGATTTACCTGCGCCAGTGGCACCTGCAACCAGAAGGTGCGGCATCTTGGCAAGGTTTGCAACAACAAAGCCACCCTCGACATCTTTACCGATACCGATGGTTAGAGGGTGTGCTGAAAGCTTGGCGTTCTGGGATCTCAAGACATCGCCAAGGGAAACCGTCTCGCGATCTGTGTTTGGAATCTCAATACCTATAGCGCTCTTGCCTGGAATCGGCGCCAGGATTCTTACCTCGTTGGAAGCCACGGCATAAGAAATGTTGCTGGCCAGTCTGGTGACTGCCTCCACTTTCACACCAGCGGCCAACTCAACCTCATACCTGGTGACTGTTGGGCCCCGAGAGAAACCAGTGACGGTTGCCTCGATGTCGAATTCCTTGAAAACTGCGCTGATTGAAGCAACAACTTCATCAGTCACCTCAGACCGAAGTTTCGGTACGGTGCCAGGCGCGAGCAAGGATTGATCTGGGAGTTTGTAGGTGCGGTTGGTTCTGCCAACTGCCGCAACTGGCTTTTCTTCAGCCTCTGTTTCAAATAGGGCCTCAGGCTCTGACACGGGAACTACCGGAATCTCTCTGGTGTCCGCCGGTTTCTCATCAAACATTTGAGCCACAGCATGGGTGTCATCAGCTTCTTCAACTAGCGCGGAATCAAAAGAGCCCTCGTCTTTTTTACCTCTTCGCCACCACGGAACTTTGGTTCCATCAAATGCATCAGATACTTCTTCCAGCTCTGGTTCTTTCTCCTTCGACACAAAAGCCGATCCGAAAAGATACTCATAGAGCTGACCTAGGCGCTCACCTATTTTGTTTGGTGCGGTCTTGGTCATAATCAAAACTGAGCCAAAACCAATCAGCGCAAGAACGGGCACAGCACCCCAGATTGTGATTGTTGCCAAGAATGGAATCGCAATTAGCCAACCGAGCAAACCCCCAGCTCCTGCAAGAGCCATGACGCCATCGGTTGGCTGTGGCTGGTAGCTAAAGAGGTGAAAAAATCCAGAGATGGTGACAAGCATCAAGAACAAACCAACACCGATTCTTGAGTTATCTCGAACAGTTGAGGGGTGACGGGCCAGGAAGATTGCAAATATGATCATCACAACCGGTAGACCGAATGACACCGGGCCAAAAAGCAAACCGAAGCTCCAGGCGTTTAGGGTTTGCGCCCAGGGCTCTTGAATCAGGAACCAACCGAAGGTAATTCCTAATACGCCGAGAATTGCCATAAAGAATGGAAAGCCGTCTCGGCGGTCCTCTTTTGAAATCTGGTCAGGGGATAATGCCCTGGCCGCTCCCCCGAAACCGTGGGCTAAGCCGAGATAAATGCGCACCAGAAGGTGTGGCTGACCGGAAGACGAGTTCTTGGGTTTTAGAACCTCGGTCTTGGCTGGGGCGCGTTTTCTCGCGGGTGGCGATTTTCTGGAAGCCATGGCTTCAAAACTACTAGCGGCCTGCCCAAAACCCGCGGAACCACGGTCGGCTAGCCGTGGATCACAACCGGGATGATCATCGGCTTGCGGCGGTGGGCCTTGGAAACCCAACCTCCAACACTTCTTCGAATTACCTGCTGCAACGAATGGGTGTCCCTGACACCTTCTCGAGCAGCCTGAAGAAGTGCCCTTTCAATCTGCGGTTTGACATCATCGAAGACGTGGTCTTCTTCGGCGAAAGCTCTAGCCCTTATCTCCGGTCCAGCCGTAATCAATCCAGTGTTCGGGTCAACCACTACAAAAACTGATATGAAGCCTTCTTCGCTCAGGACTCTTCGGTCCTTTAGATCTTCTTCGGTGATGGTGCCGACTGTTTTGCCGTCGACATAAAGCAATCCGCACTCAACCTCGCCAACAACTCGGGCTTCACCTTCGGCTAGGTCAATCACGAAACCGTCTTCGGCCAAAATGATGTTCGCTGGCGAGATGCCAGTCTGCTCTGCAATCTTTGCATTAGCAACAAGGTGCCGATACTCACCGTGGACCGGCATAACGTTCTTGGGTTTCAAGATGTTGTAGACGTATAGCAATTCTCCAGCTGCAGCGTGGCCGGATACGTGCACCTTGGCGTTGCCCTTATGAATTACATTTGCGCCGAGCTTGGTCAGACCATCAATTACTCGATACACGGCATTCTCGTTGCCTGGAATTAAGGAGCTTGCCAGAATTACGGTGTCGCCTTCGGCAATCTCAATCTCGTGCTCTAGCTTGGCCATTCGAGATAGCCCGGCCATTGGCTCACCCTGACTTCCGGTAGACATAAACACCAAATCTGACGGCTCATATTTGTTTATGTCCTTGATGTCGACAATCGAGTCATCCGGAACAGTTAGATAGCCAAGGTCTGCCGCGATCTGCATGTTGCGAACCATGGAGCGGCCGACCATTACGACTTTACGATCGTTCTTGACTGCGGCATCAATTACCTGTTGAACGCGGTGAACGTGGGAAGAAAAAGAAGCAACAATCACACGCTTGGTTGCGCGCCCAATGACATCTTCGAGCACTGGGCCGATGTCTTTTTCGAGTGGAGTGAAGCCCGGTACGTCAGCGTTGGTTGAATCACACAGGAACAGATCAAGGCCCGCCTCTCCGATCCTGGCAAAGGCTCGCAAATCAGTGATTCGACCATCCAAGGGAATCTGGTCCATCTTGAAATCACCGGTGTGCAAGATGGTACCGGCCTTGGATTTGATCAGAACGGCTAGGGCATCTGGAATTGAGTGGTTGACGGCGATGAACTCGAGTTCAAAGTCACCCATGACTTCAATATCGCCCTCGCGAACGGTGTGAGTGTAGGCAGGCATCTTGTGTTCTTTTAGTTTTGCCTCAATGAAGGCAAGGGTTAGCGAAGATCCGATGATTGGAATATCAGCCCGCATTCGAAGCAGGTAAGGAACTCCCCCGATGTGATCTTCGTGGCCGTGAGTTAGAACAACTCCGATGATGTCCTTGAGTCGATTCTTTAGGTATCCGAAGTCGGGCAAGATAACATCAACGCCTGGTTGGTGCTCTTCTGGAAAAAGGACACCGCAATCGACAATCAGTATTTTGCCGTTGATTTCAAAGACGGTCATGTTGCGACCGATTTCTCCAATTCCACCAAGTGGAATGATTCGCATTACGTCTTTTTTAAGCGGAGCCGGGCTCGGCAGGGTTAGAACCACAGTCTTCTTTCTTTGACGCTACCTAGTTGTGCCAGCCACCTTCGGCAGCGCACCGCCAGCGGCAGCATTTCTATCTGGTCTGAAGTTTGCAAATGAAAGTCCTGGAACTTGTCCGACCTTCTCAATTCCGTCTTCGATTCTTGCAGCCTCGTCATCTTCTGGGCCCACCAGTGGAAGACGAACGCGAGGTGAAGCGATTTGACCCAAGCCGTGAAGCACATACTTAGCAGCTACTGTTCCAGGGACATTAGTCATGATCGCCCGCTGAAGCGGCTCCAGCGCGTTATGAACTTTTAGTGCGTGATGGAAATCGTTTCGGTTAGTGGCATCGACAAGCTCACGGTATGCAGCAGGAGCGACGTTTGCTGTCACACCTATCAAACCGGTTGCACCAATCGAGATGTGTGGCAAGACGTTTGAGTCGTCACCCGAGAAGTACATCAAGTCGGTCTCGTTCATAAGTCTTGAGGCCTGCGCCAAATCTCCAACGGCATCTTTCACCGCAACAATGTTCGGGTGCTTTGCGGCTCTGTGGAAAGTCTGCTGTGAGATCGCAACGCCGGTTCGACCTGGGATGTCATACAAGATCACTGGCAAGTCAGTTGAATCTGCAATCAATCTGAAGTGAGTCAAGATTCCAGCCTGAGTTGGCTTGTTGTAGTAAGGGGTCACAATCATCACGCCGTCAGCGCCAGCTCTTTCGCTCAGCTTGTAGAGCTGCATGGCGTGAGCGGTCTCGTTTGAACCACCGCCGGTGATGATTTTTGCTCGTCCGGCTGCTACCGATTTTCCAACTTCAACGAGTTTGATTTTCTCTGCGTCAGTAAGAGTTGAGGTTTCACCGGTGGTACCAGTGACCACAACACCATCAGCGCCATTAGAAATTACGTAGTCAATGTGCTTTTCGGTGGAGTCCCAGTCGACTTCACCTTCAGCAGTCATGGGCGTCACAAGGGCGACCAAGACTTGGCCGAAGATGTCCTTGTGGTTATTTGCCATGTCTAAACCCTAGCCCAAGGGCAAGTTATGGTGCTACTCGCCCGTTTTGGTTGAAGGTCTCGTAGGTGTAAGGCATAAGCTTGGCGAACTCGTCTTCCATCTTTTCCGCACACATCTCTATCTCGCGCTGTGGGAAGGAAGGGAAGTGAGTGCCCTCGCGCTTGGTTCTGAGGCTCAAGAAGTTCATCAGCGCTCGAGCGTTCATGGTGACATACATGCTCGAATAGATGTTTAGCGGCAATACAATTCGTGCAACTTCCCTAGCAACCCCGGCTTCAAGCATTCGCTTGTAAGACTCATAGGCTGTGACGGATGCGGTCCTGGCCTCTTGCTCAACCAGAGCAATCTGCTCAGCCGACCCAGGCAAGAATTCGTAGTGGCCTGTTTTGCCAACCTGAACTAAGTTGCGGTCAGGACCTGGAACATAGAAAACCGGTGATAGCTCTTTGTAGCGACCAGACTCTTCGTTGTAGCTGGCGATACGGTGTCGCATGAATTCTCTAAAGACAAAGATTGGCGCCTGAACATAAAAGGTCATTGAGTTGTGCTCGAAAGGCGACCCGTGGCGATCACGCATTAGATAGTTGATTAGACCGCGATCGCGCTTGTCGGTTTCGGCATCCTTGTTGGCTTGCGCCGCCTCAAGGGACTGCTCGCCCTGAGTTGAGACCCTGGCGGCAAAAAGTACGTCCTGGTCGCTTGCGTTCGAGCGAACCAGTTCAACGGTTACATCGGATCTAAAAATTACGTCAGACATTCCCACTAGCTTAGCTACTGGTTCCAGACCCCCAAGCCAAGCCCACGCCGAGCCTAAGAAACCAGAGGTATTCGGGCATAAACCTTCGCCCTGACTTGTTGAGTATCTTGGATAGCGAACCTCGAAAAAGCAAAGGCCCACCTTGGACACCAGACTCGCAGTAATCGGGATCTTGGTGCTGGTGGCACTTTTGGCGGGGGCATGGTGGAAAGTTCGGACCGGAAGAGCCAAGCTCGTCAAATCCGGAAAGCTCGTCGACTTGAACAAGCTTCAAGCGGACAAATCCGGAACACCGGTCAAGACATTTGGGTCCACCGCAACGCTGCTGCAGTTTTCAACCGAAGTTTGCAGCATTTGCGTTGCCACCTCAAGGCTTTACAAAGAGCTAGAGGCCAAGATTCCAGGACTAAAGCACATTGAGGTAGACATCACTCACCGCATGGATTTGGCCGCACACTTTTCAATCATGCAAACACCGACAACTTTGATTCTGGATAAGCACGGTATGGTCAAGGCCCGCATCGGCGGAGCCCCAAGGCAAAATGTTATTGAGGCCGAGATTAACAAACTGGAGGAAAAATGAAAATAGAGCAGCTAGACCCAAGAGGGCCAAGGTTTGGTGCAGGCATTTCCTCAATACTGATGCTGGTTGTGATTTACCTTTCCCTAGATTCAGCCACTGAACAGCTTGCTCTTTGGGTGATGGGGTTTGCGGTAGTTATGTTCACCTTTGGATCGCTGCTTGGTCCAGCCAGGCATCCATACAGCTACCTATACAAATACACCCTGAGAAAATTCCTCAAGGCTCCCGCCTATCTGGAACCTGCTACCCCGGTTCACTTCGCTCAAGTTATTGGACTCATCATCACGGGAACAGGTCTTGCTCTTGGAGTTCTTGGCGTGCCGTACGCTCTGCCAATCGCTGCGGCTGGAGCCTTCATAGCTGCATTCGTGAATGCAGTTTTTGCTTACTGCATCGGTTGCCAGATGTATCTTGGGCTAAAGCGTCTTGGAGTGCTTCGCTAACGCAATTGCCTGTCGCATAGACTTTCTGGCCCTGGGTCTATCCCCTGCAGCATCGTATGCCAGACCTAGAGCAAACCATTTCTCCCAGTTTTCTTCGTCTTGCTCAACCGCCTGACGGAAAGTGTCAAAAACGTTTTGTGCTGATTCCTTGGTAGGTCTGCCACTTGGCCTGAGTTCAAAGTTAAACGCAGGCCATTGGTTCTTCTCTGTGAGAATCTTGCCAAGCTTTTCTATCCGAAGTCCGAACCTTAGCTCCATGGCTATTGCCCAAAAAGCTACAGCTGGTAAGAAAATCATCAGCGAACCGATGGCGACTCCGACTGTTTCGCCTGACCAGATTAAGGCTACAGATCGCTCTCCAACCAAGACCAGGTACACCAGCACCAGAGCCGACATAAAACCGGCTCCGAACTTAGCCGAATTCAATTACTTGTCCTCAAGAAGCTTGAGTAAGCCAACAGTTAGGCCCGTAAGATTCACACTCTTACGCATAGCTAAAAGCAAGCCCTGGGCATAAACCTCGTGCGAGGTGACCACGTGTTTGAAATAGAGACTTTCATTAGGGCCCGCCAACAAAACTTCTTGCTCAGCGTGGGCATCATCAATGCGAAGGCTAGTGATTGGAATCCCGTTGAATAGCGGTGCTGAGTTACCTTCGGTCGCCGGCGAGACAGCTTTGCCTTTTCTAGCTGCTGCTATCTCTTGGGAGGTAAAGAGTGCAGTTCCGGAAGGTGCGTCGAGTTTCTTGGTGTGGTGAGTCTCGATGATTTCAATGGCATCGAAGTAGCGGCCTGCTTCTGCTGCAAACTTAGTGGCAAGTACCGAACCAATTGAAAAGTTGGGAATAACAACAACGGTAGCTTTCGAACCAACCATCTTGTCTCTTAGGGCATCCAGTTTTTCCTTGCTCCAGCCGCTGGTTCCAACCAGAATCTTTAGATTGTTCTGAATTGCAAAATCAACAATCGCCACCGATGCATCGGGCTTCGTCAAATCAAGCAGCAAATCGGCACCAAATGCCTCGGCCGGAGAGTTGTGTGAACCGAGGGCTGAGTGAAGCTCCAGGTCAGGGTTTTGCTCAATCAGCGAAAGCGCCAACTGGCCCATGCGCCCGGATGCACCTAGGACCGAAATTTTGATTGCCATGCTACAAACCTACCCAGAACTGACTAGTCGACGAACTTCTCGAACAAGGTTTCAGTGACATCCCCCACCGCAACTACAGACCTAGGCCTAGCAACCAATTCTGCCGCTAGCTCCTTTACATCGTCCAGCTCAACCTTGTTGAAGGCCGCGATGGTTTCGTCGAGGTCCATAAACTCGCCCGCTACTATCTCGGCGCTAGCCAGGCGCGACATCCTCGCCTGATTTGTCTCAAACTTGAGCGCCAAAGAGCCCGAGATGTTTCCCTTAGCAAGGGTTAATTCATCAGTGGTGATTCCCGCGTTTGCAATCTTTTCTAGCTCGGCGATCATCAGCTCAGTTACTTCTTGAGCTTTGGCGGGTGAGCAGCCAGCGTATAAACCAAAAGTTGCAGCGTCTGAGTAGCCCTGGTTGAAAGAATAAACGGAGTAAGCAAGTCCTCGCTTCTCACGAATCTCCTGGAAGAGCCTGGAGCTCATTCCTCCACCCAAAACGGTGTTGAGAACTCCCATCGCGTAGCGCCTGGAATCGTCAACATAGAGACCCTCAGAGCCCACCAGAATATTCACCTGCGAGATTGGTCTGTGAATCACCTGTAGCTTGGTGCCCCGAGAAATCTTTGCAGGCTGCAGCAGTCTTCTTTGAACCGGTTTGGCCGCAATGCTCAGGTCCCAACCCGCTTCGATCAAACCCTTCTCGACGAGCTCAATCAATTGCTGGTGCTCGACGTTACCTGCGGCCACCACCACAAGATCCTGTGGTCGATAATTCTGCTGGTAGTGCTCCCAAACTGCATCTCTTGTGACGTTAGTGATGGTCTCTATGGTTCCCCCGATGGGACGGCCCAATGGGTGCTCTCCCAGCACGGCAGTCGAGAAAGCTTCGTGGACGACATCGTGTGGATCGTCATCGTTCATGGCCAACTCTTCGAGAATTACTGGACGTTCGTTCTCGAACTCGGTTGGATCAATCACACTCGAGGTGAGCATGTCGGCGATAACGTCGACTGCGATGGGAAGGGCGCTGTCTTGAACTTTTGCGTAGTAAGACGTGTGCTCCTTGCCGGTAGAAGCATTGGATGATCCACCCACGGAATCAAAGGCAACAGCGATGTCCATCGCTGTTCGCTTCTTGGTCCCTTTGAACAGAAGATGCTCTAGAAAGTGAGTAGAGCCAAAGTGGTTATTGGTTTCATCTCTGGATCCCACAGCAACCGAAAACGAAACCGAGACCGACTGGGCGCCAGGAACTTGTTCGGTGAGAACGCGAACACCGCTTGGGAGAACACTTCTGCGAACAGAGGTGCCTCCCGAAGCGGTGAACGATAAATCAGCTTGTTCGAGTGGGAACAGAACTTCGGTCATAGAGAAAAGGCTTACGCTTCCTCGGTGTCGACTGGAGTTAGCGATAGCTTTCCGCGGTCGTCAATCTTTGAGATTTCAACCTGGATGCGCTGGCCAACCTCAAGTACGTCTTCGACGTTCTCGACTCGCTTGCCACCTGCCATTTTCTTTAGTTCTGAGATGTGCAGCAGACCATCGCGACCTGGAACCAGCGAAACAAATGCCCCGAAGGTGGCTAGCTTCACAACAGTTCCAAGGAAACGCTCACCGATCTCTGGTACGTGTGGGTTGGCAATCGCGTTGATGGCAGCCTTGGCAGCCTCAGCCGAAGGACCATCCACGGCACCGATGTAAACAGTTCCGTCATCCTCAATAGAGATGTCGGCACCGGTGTCGTCCTGGATCTGGTTGATCATCTTGCCCTTTGGACCAATGACTTCACCAATCTTGTCTAGAGGAATCTTCACCGAGATTACTCGTGGCGCAGTTGGCGCAATCTCGTCTGGCTCAGAGATTGCCTGGTTCATGACTCCCAAAATGTGAAGTCTGGCCTCCTTGGCCTGAAGCAAGGCTCCATCCAACACAGAAGCTGGAATTCCATCGAGCTTGGTGTCCAGCTGGATAGCTGTCACAAACTCACTGGTTCCTGCGACCTTGAAGTCCATGTCTCCAAGGGCATCTTCCGCACCGAGGATGTCGGTTAGAGCCGCGTAGCGGGTCTTTCCGTCTACCTCATCAGAGATAAGTCCCATGGCAATACCTGCTACCGGTGCACGAAGTGGCACACCAGCATTTAGCAGAGCCAGAGTTGAAGCACAGACTGAACCCATTGAGGTTGATCCGTTTGAGCCAAGAGCCTCGGACACCTGACGAATCGCGTATGGGAATTCATCTCTAGCTGGAAGCACTGGAACCAACGCTCTCTCAGCTAGCGCTCCGTGACCGATTTCGCGGCGCTTTGGAGTTCCCACTCGACCGGTTTCACCGGTTGAGTAAGGAGGGAAGTTGTAGTTGTGCATGTAGCGCTTCGAAGTCACCGGTGAAAGTGAGTCGATCTGCTGCTCCATCTTCAACATGTTCAAGGTGGTTACACCAAGAATCTGGGTCTCTCCGCGCTGGAAAATCGCAGAACCGTGAACGCGAGGAATCACTGATACTTCAGCGTCAACCTGTCGAATGTCGCGAAGGCCACGTCCATCAATACGAATTCCCTCTTCGAGAACGCGACGACGCATGACCTTCTTAGTCACGGACTTGTAGGCAGCGCTAAACATAGCGAGTTCTTCTTCCGAAACTGTTGCAGCAAGTTTTTCCTTGACCTGTGCCTTGTAGGCATCGTCCTGGTCCTGACGAGTCTGCTTGTCAGCTACCTGGTAAATACGCGCAAGCTCAGCTTCGGTCTCTTTCTCAACCAATGCGTAGAACTCATCGGTGTAAGGCAAGAACACTGGGTACTCAGCAGATTCGCGAGAGGAAACTGCAGCAAGTTTCTGCTGAGCAACAATTAGCTCCTTGATGAATGGCTTAGCAGCTTCTAGCCCCTGAGACACGATTTCTTCGCTTGGGGCAGTTGCGCCTTCGTTCTTGATCAAGTTCCAAGCATTCTCGGATGCTTCAGCCTCAACCATCATGATTGCGATGTCTTCTTTACCGTTTTCCACGATTAGACGACCTGCAACCACCATGTTGAATACCGCACGCTCAAGCTGTGAGTGCTTTGGGAATGCAACCCACTGGCCATCGATAAGTGCAACACGCACTCCACCGATTGGACCAGAGAATGGCAAACCTGCAATCTGAGTCGACATTGAAGCCGCGTTGATTGCAAGGACGTCGTATAGCTCGTCAGGCTCGATAGCCATAACGGTCACAACGATCTGAATTTCGTTTCTTAGACCATCAACGAATGATGGGCGAAGTGGGCGGTCGATTAGGCGACATGCCAAGATTGCTTCGGTTGATGGGCGACCTTCACGACGGAAGAAGCTTCCGGGGATTCTTCCGGCGGCATACATTCTTTCCTCGACGTCAATCGTCAACGGGAAAAAGTCGAACTGGTCTTTTGGCTGCTTGCTAACGCTGGTTGCGGAAAACAGCATGGTTTCGCCGTCTAGATAAATGGCTGCAGCACCCTGAGCCTGCTGAGCAAGCCTTCCGGTCTCGAAGCGAATGGTTCGCTTTCCATACTTGCCGTTGTCAATTACTGCTTCGGCTGATTTAATTTCTGGACCTTCCATGGTCCCTCCTCTTTGTTATAAGACGCGTTCGTGATTCTCAACTGTTGAGAAAACGCGCATAGCGAGGATGAGGCGAGAGATTTTTGCTGCTAAGACTTAGCAGCTGCCTGGTCGTCAGTAGAAAAACTTGGGGAAACTCCCAAGATCCACCACCGAGGACCAGCAAACCCATCCTCATCGCTCAACCCCAAGCCTAACAGGGTAGGCCAAATTAGCCTAGGAAAATAGGCCAAATAAAGTGGTGATACCTTAGCGGCGGATACCGAGGCGCTCGATAAGCGCACGGTAGCGGTTGATGTCAACCTTCTGGAGGTATCCAAGAAGACGACGGCGCTGACCAACCAACAAAAGCAGTCCACGACGAGAGTGGTGGTCGTGCTTGTGCTCCTTTAGGTGCTCGGTTAGATCCTTGATGCGCTGTGATAGAACTGCAACCTGAACCTCAGGAGAACCGGTGTCACCTGGGTGAGTTGCGTACTGAGCGATGATGTCGTTTTTTACTTTTGCATCTAGTGACACTTTGTATTCCTTCGATTCGCTGCGCGGCGCAAAAAACCCGTTGTTCTTTGCTCTGTTTATCCGCGGCCGATACACGGCAACTTTGAAAGCTTACCTGAAAGCTGGACCTAAGCGCCAGCCCCGAATTTACGCCTCGGGAGCGTACTTATTGCCCTGCTCGCGAGTCTTTGTAGGAAGCAGGCACAAAACCAGCAAAAATACCTGTACTCCGAAGGCAATCAATAGGGTCGGTACAAAGTAAGCAACAGAAGTAGCCAACACTTCTACCTCTGGGGCGCTAGTGCTGTTTAGGTAGCCAACGACTCCAAGAATTCCCATTACAAGAGGTACTAGCGGTAGCAGGTACAAAAACAGCCACTTACCCGACCAACCAGAGTCTTGAATTCTTCTTGAAGTCACAGCCAGCGTTGGAATCAAGAGAATCAACGCAGAGATGCTTGTTAGCGGTGTTGGCTGGTTGATTGCCTCGATCAAATCATCGGTTTCAATTGGAGGCCAAATAATCGACTCAATGGTCGAAAGCACAATCCCAATAAGTACAGTTGCCAGAATAAAGAACCAGTACTCGCGCCTAGTAGCTGTTCCCTTGAACTTACGAAAGTTCACGAAAGCTGATTTGACGGCGTCGACGAAGGTGATTTTCATTTACAGTCCTAACTGATTTCTAACTACATCTAAATCTAGATTGATTTGCGCAACAAGTGCCTCAACCCCGTCGAACTTAGCGGCGGGTCGAACAAAATCAACAAACTCAAGCGTGACTACCTTGTCATACAGGTCCAACTCGGTCTCATCTAGAACGTGAGACTCAACCAGTCTTGGTACAGCTTGGAATGTCTCGTTGATTCCAACCGAATGCGCAGCCGGGTATCGAATTCCGTCGGCTACCAACCAACCGGCATAAACACCATCAAGTGGCAGATACCCCTCAGCATCTCTCGCGATGTTAGCTGTCGGAAAACCGATCTTCCGGCCAATCTTTAGACCGTGCTCCACTAATCCGCTAACCTCGTGAACCCGGCCTAGCATTTTGGCAACTAGCTTCACGTCACCTTGGTCCAGTAGTTCTCTCACCAGGGTTGTTGAAACAACTTCCCCGTCTATATGGACTCGCTTTACCTCAGCAACTTCAAAACCGTTTTGCTCCCCAAGAGCCATTAGGGTCTGGAGATTTCCAGAACCTTGGTTTCCAAATCGAAATCCTTCACCGACTAGAACAAGCTTGGCGCTCAGCCCCTTGACGAGAATCTGGTTCACAAACTCTTCTGGTGATAAGTCAGAAAGCTGCTGATTGAATTCCAGTTGCAGCATGGTGGAAACACCGAAACCGGAAATCAATCTTGCTTTCTGATTTGGTCCAAGGATTGGAAGCTTTGCTCTATCCGGACGAAGCAGTTTATCTGGGTGTCTATCGAAGGTGACGACGGTTGGGACCAGATTCAAGTTTGTAGCGACATCAACTATTTCAGTGAAGACTGCCTGATGGCCCAGATGAATGCAGTCAAACTTTCCAATTGTTACCGCGCTGGGACCAAAACCATTGGGGACCTCAGCCAAAGAATTCAGAGTAATCAAGTCAAGATTCCTTGCGCGAGCGGAAAATCCAGATCAATCCAAGAATTGGAAGAACTAGCGGGATGTATCCATAGCCTGATCCAAAACCTGACCAGACGCTCGGGTGGGCGAACAATTCAGGTGCCGCAAATGAGAGAGCACCAACTGCTATGACACCAACGAGCTCGAATATGACTGAGTAGAGAGCAGCCTTTCTCCATTTGGGTCCGGACTTTGCAAGCGAGACCGTAGCAAGGATGTAGACCAAAGCACTTACCAGCGAAAGCGAGTAGGCCAAAGGAGCTTGTTCAAACTTTGTGATGATTTGAAAGGACGCTCTGGCTGTCGAGGAAACGGCAAAGACAGCATAAAACAAGATCAGCAGTCGGCCAACGCCTAGCTTTCTTTTTGGTGCTGCGCCTTGAGCGTTTGCCATCAGGGGAAAGTCTTTCTTTTCAGGGGGTTTAGTAGCTGCCGGTCCAAATTTGATTCATTCGAACCAGCATCACTGCGACAGTAAGTGCGGCAACACCGAGAATTACTGTAGACCAACGATTTCTTTCGACCAGTGCCCAGAAACCTGCCCCGACCGGCACCATTATCGCAACGAGCAAATATGCGTAGAACTCGACTGTGTCGATGGCAGCCTGGGCTCCTCCGACAACAACAACGGTGGTGTAGACAAACTGACCCAACAGTCCAACCAGAACAACGCCGAGGGCACCCACTGTCCAAAGACTTGGAAGTCTGCCAAAAAGTCCTAGTCCAATTGCAAATAGACCAGCGGCCACTGCAAACCACAGTTGAACCAGGTAAAAAGCATCAATCATTGAGTTCTCCTTGAAACACCACTACTGATTTTAAGCCAGTTCCTACTGGCTCTAGAACCGCGACCAACTTGCCCGATGGAGAGATTCCGGCCATTTTTCCAGCATTCACATTCGCCATTGAAAGACGCTTACCGTGCACTAAATCTGTGACTTGGTCCGGACTTAGGGAAATAGCTGGAAACAGGTCCTTAGCAGCATCCGCTAATGAGGTGAGCCTTAGTGACTCCAGTTCGGCAACCGAATTAGCAGCAGAAACATCAAAGTTGCCGACTCGGGTTCTGCGAAGTGCAGTGACGTGGCCCCCTACACCCAAAGCATTTCCTAAATCCCTGGCAAGAGCCCGGATGTATGTCCCAGACGAGCACTCGACCTTTACGTCTAGGTCAAGAAACCCTTCCTTGGTGGTGCCGGAAGAAATCAACTCGAATGAATAGACACTCACCTGGCGTTCCTTAAGGTCTACATCTTCACCTGCACGGACCAAGTCGTAGGCACGCTTGCCATCAACTTTGATTGCGCTAACCGATGAAGGTCGCTGAAGAATTTCGCCCGTAAGTCTCTGAATTTCTTGTTTGACGCGCTCCGGGGACACCTCAGCTAGTTCAGCGGTACCGGCAGTTTTCAGAACATCAGATTCAGAGTCGTCGGAAATTGTCGAGACACCGAGCCTGATGGTTGCCAAATAGGTTTTATCAGCGCCCACTAAAAATGTGAGCAGTTTGGTTCCGGACTCAATTCCTAGAACCAAAAGCCCGGTTGCAAGTGGGTCAAGAGTTCCGGCGTGACCAACTTTTTTAGTGCCAACGGCTTTACGAACCTTCGCAACGACATCGTGACTTGTCCAGCCGGTCGGTTTGTCAATTAGCACAAGTCCCGAGGCGACCAACGTCAGTCCTGTTCTTCGATGTGCTTTGGTTCCTTGTATGGATTCGCGTCACCTGCAGGCTTTGCAGCCGCAGCCAGTCTTGCAACCTCAGCATCTTTGGCGCGTGCCTCGGCAAGAAGATCGTTCATGTGAGCGGCGTTTTCTGGAAGCTCATCCGAAATGAATTCGAGGGTGGGAGTCAGGCGAATCGATAGATTGTGGCCAACGTCTCCTCGAATACGCCCAGTGTTGCGCTTGATGATCTCGTTGGAGCGCTCTCTATCTTCGTCAGTACCAAAAACGGTATAGAAGACCTGAGCGTGCTGCAGATCAGGAGTCACTTTCACTTCGGTAATCGTCACGAAACCGAGGTCTGGATCCTTCACCGCTTTTTCGAGCGCTTCGGCAACCAACACCTTGATTCGCTCGGCAAGTTTGCGAGCTCTAGCAACGTCAACCATGGTTAGACTCTTGGCTTCTCACGCATCTCGAAGGTTTGAATGATGTCTTCTAGTTCAAGTTCGTTGAAGCCACCAAGACCGATACCACACTCGAAGTCAGTCTTGACTTCATTGGCGTCGTCCTTGAATCGCTTCAGTGACTCAACTTTTAGGTTGTCAGCGATGATGTTGCCGCCGCGAAGGACGCGAGCCAAAGAGTTTCGCTTGATTGAACCAGAGCGAACGATCGAACCGGCGATGGTGCCAACCTTCGAGGACTTGAATAGTTCACGAACCTCGGCTGTACCAAGCTCGAATTCTTCGTACTCAGGCTTGAGCATTCCCTTGAGGGCTTTTTCAATGTCCTCAAGAGCCGAGTAGATGACGGAGTAGAAGCGAATGTCCACGCCTTCTCTGTCGGCGCGATCCTTGGCCTTGTTATCCGGCTTGACGTTGAATCCAATAATGATGGCGTTGTCAACGGTGGCAAGGTTAACGTCGGACTCGGTGACAGCACCAACGCCTCGGTGAATGATTCGTAGCTGGACGGAGTCGTCCACCTCGATTTTGAGAAGCGAGTCTTCCAGAGCTTCAACCGCACCGGATACGTCACCCTTGATGACCAAATTGAGGGATTCAACCTTGCCATCTTCAAGGGCCTTGGTGAAGTCTTCAAGACTTACGCGCTTTCTGGTCTTAGCAAGAAGAGCGTTTCTGTCGGCAGCTTCACGTTTTTCGGCGATCTGTCTTGCCTGGCGCTCGTCGTCGGTGACAACAAACGTGTCGCCCGCGCGTGGAACACTCTGGAGTCCAAGAACCTGAACCGGTCTCGAAGGAGTTGCGGCCTCGACAGGCTCACCATCTTCGTTGAACATCGCACGAACGCGACCGTGAGCACTTCCAGCAACAATCGAGTCACCAACGTTCAAGGTACCGGACTGAATCAGAACGGTTGCAACCGCTCCACGACCCTTGTCCAGGTTGGCTTCAATAGCCACACCGCGAGCGTCCTTGTTAGGGTTGGCACGCATGTCTAGAGCAGCATCGGCGGTAAGAAGCACTGCATCGAGCAGCTGGGTGATTCCCTGACCCTTCAGAGCAGAAACCGGCACGAACATAACGTCACCACCGTATTCTTCGGCGACCAAGTTGAATTCGGTTAGCTGTTGCTTGACCTTGTCAGGGTTTGCACCTTCCTTATCAACCTTGTTGATGGCAACCACAATCGGTACACCAGCTGACTGAGC
Source organism: Actinomycetota bacterium (assembly GCA_046046195.1). GTDB lineage: Bacteria > Actinomycetota > Actinomycetes > Actinomycetales > Microbacteriaceae > Rhodoluna. Next base: position 46,006 of record JBJOKH010000010.1, read on the forward strand.
GTGGTTTAACGCTTCCACAGTCTGAGGCATAACACCGTCATCGGCTGCGACAACCAAGATGGCGATGTCAGTGACCTGTGCACCACGAGCACGCATGGCTGTAAACGCCTCGTGACCCGGGGTGTCGATGAAAGTGATTGCTCGGTCTTGACCTTCGTGCGTGGTGTGAACCTGGTACGCACCGATGTGCTGGGTGATACCACCGGCTTCCCCGGCTTGAACGTTCGCGTTTCGAATCGAGTCCAAAAGCGCAGTCTTACCGTGATCAACGTGACCCATGACCGTGACAACAGGTGGTCTTGCTACAAGGTCTGCCTCGTCATCGTCGTAGTCGGCTGAAATGTCCAAACCGAATCCTTCGAATAGCTCTCGCTCTTCGTCCTCAGGGGAAACAACTTCGATCTTGTAACCCAGTTCAGCTCCAAGAATCTGGAAGGTGTCTTCGTCTAGCGATGCGGTAGCGGTTGCCATCTGACCAAGTGCAAATAGCACAGTGATCAGCTGACCAGCGTTGGCATCGATCTTGTCTGCGAAATCTTGAATTGAAGCTCCGCGGCGTAGACGAATAACAGTTGTTCCGTCACCGCGTGGCACAACTGCGCCACCAAGGCTTGGAACACTTCTTTGTTCGAATTCTTCTCTCTTGGCGCGCTTAGACTTTCGAGCCTTGCTCTGTCCTCTTGCTCCGCCTTTACCGAATGCACCAGCGGTACCACCGCCAACACCTCTTCCACGTCCACCGGCAGGTCCTCTGCCTGGGAATCCTCCGGCTGGTGGTGCGCCTCCAAATCCCGGCTTCGCTCCGCCGAAACCTGGACGCGATCCTGAACCGCCAGCTGGTCTTGCTCCAGGTCTTGGAGCTCCGCCTTCTGGTCTTGATCCAGGGCGTGGTGCGCCTGGTCTTGGAGTTCCAGGTCTTGCCATGCCTTGTGCTGCGTTGAATGGATTATTTCCAGGTCTTGCCATCGGACGAGGAATTCCCATTCCCTGACTTGAAGCAAATGGGTTATTTCCAGGTCTTGGAACTCCAGGAACAGAGGATGCAGCAGGAGGAGCTTTTGGTGCATCGGTAATTGAACTTGGAGCAAGTCTTGAAGTTTTCTTTTTTGGCTCTGCAGGTTCTGAAGGCTCAGCAGTTTCCGATACAACTTCGGCGGCGGCAGCAGTTTTCTTAGTAGCGGCCTTGGGCTTAGCTACCTTCTTTACTTCATCGGCAGGCTTTGCGTCAGGGAAGGCAGCGCGTAGTTTCTTAGCGATCGGGGGTGCAATTGTTGAAGACCCGCTCTTGACGTATTCGCCGAGCTCTTCAAGTTTGGCCAGAGCCACTTTGGTATCAATACCAAGTTCTTTGGCTACGTCGTAAACACGTGGTAGCGCCACTTACTTCTCCTGTCTGGGCCTTCCCAAACAGGGCAGGCCGTTAAAGCTGTTGGGTACTCATTTCGAGATACTCATTTGATTTCCAACATCTTTTCTGCCTACTTCTTATTGATAAAGGGTTCAAACCCAATTGACCATTTGGTCCGTGGCAACTAAACCACCAAAGGCCAGTCTAGGCCCAAACCCCCGAAACGCTCTAGTCGTCTTCCAAAATACTGTCGGGCTGGATGTCGATCTTGGCTCCGGTCAGCTTGGCTGCCAGCCTGGCATTCTGGCCTTCTTTTCCAATTGCCAGCGACAGCTGGAAATCAGGCACCAGGACCCTGACCTGCCTATCCTCAGCGTTGATAATAAATGAGTCGGACACCTTAGCTGGTGAAAGTGCGTGAGCCACAAACTCTGGCAAATCCTCTGAGAAATCCACTATGTCAATTTTTTCGTCGTTCAGTTCGTTTTGTACGGCACGAACCCTCTGGCCCAGCTCACCGATGCAGGCTCCCTTTGCATTGACGGCCGGATCGTTCGCGCGAACCGCGATCTTGGTGCGGTGACCTGCTTCTCGGGCAACCGAGACAATTTCAACAACACCATCGGCAATTTCAGGAACCTCCATGGCAAAGAGCTTTCGCACCAATCCCGGGTGAGTTCTGGAGACTGTGACCTGAGGACCCTTGGTGCCCTTGGAAACGTTAGTGACGTATACCCTGATTCGCTTGCCGTGTGAATAGTCCTCGCCTGGAACTTGTTCTTCGGGAGGCATGATTGCTTCGATTGAACCAAGGTCTACGTAGACCATGTATGAACGCTGGCCCTGCTGAATGGTTCCTGCGACAATATCGCCGTCTTTGCCCTTGAACTCTCCAAAGAGTCCTTCATCATTGATGTCGCGAAGTCGGGAGGCAATGACCTGCTTTGCTGCACTGGCTGCAATTCGACCGAAGCCATCTGGAGTGACTTCAGCTTCTGGCGCTTCATTGCCCTCTTCATCAACCTTGATTGCAAAAATCTGAACGTGACCTGTTTTCTGGTCCAGGACTGCTCGCGCTTTATCGGTATTTCCTGCGCTGCGTTGGTAAGCGGCCAGAATTGCGGCCTCGATTATTTCTACGAGCTCCTTGAAAGGAATCTCTTTTTCGCGCTCGAGTACTTTGAGTACACTCAGGTCGATATCCATCGACGACACCTCCAAACGCTATTAAATTTCAGATAAGGCTGATTCTAGCTTGATAGAACGCCTTTCCCCACTCCTGCGATTCCATAGCTCGACCTCACCGGTTTCGAGACCCTTTCCGACAATCAAAACCTTAGGAACACCCAGCAGTTCGGCATCCGAGAACTTAACCCCAGGGGAAACTTTGGCTCGGTCATCTAGCAAAACTGTTTTGCCAGTTGACTCAATTTCAGCTGCCAGTTTTTCAGCGGCAACAAAAACTGCGTCATCTTTGCCAGCGGCGACCACATGCACATCAGCAGGAGCCACGGACTCTGGCCAAATGAGACCCTTGTCATCGTTGTTTGCCTCTGCCAAAACTGCAACCAGACGGGTCACTCCAATGCCGTAAGACCCCATTGTCACGGTGACAAGTTTTCCGTTTTCATCAAGAACCTTTAGATCAAGTGCCTCGGCATACTTTCTTCCAAGCTGGAACACGTGACCAATTTCGATTCCGCGCGCAAGTTCAAGCGGACCTGAACCATCTGGGGCTTGATCGCCGGCCCTGACTTCAGCGATGTCGCAAATGCCATCCGATTCAAAGTCTCGCCCTGCCACAAGATGAAACACGTGCTTTTGGTCAACGTTTGCGCCGGTTATCCATGAAGTGCCGCGTACAACTCTTGGATCTAGCAAATACTTGATGCCTGCTGTTGCCTTCTCGCCAAGGAACTGTTTTCCATCCTTGGTTGGACCGATGTATCCCCTGACCAACGCGGGGTACTTTGCGAAGTCTTCTTCGGTTGCTTGAGAAACCTCACTTGGTGAAAAGGCTGCTTCAGCTCTTTTTTCGTCGACTTCCCTATCTCCTGGAATTCCAACAATCACAAGAGATCTCTTACCCTCTGGTGAAGTAAGAGCGAGAACTACGTTCTTCAAGGTGTCAGCTGCATTCCATGCCGAACCATCCGGCTTCTTAACCTTTGCGTTAGCTAAGTCAACCAAGGTCTTTATAGTCGGAGTATCTGGAGAGTCGTGTACCTCGGCAGCAGGTTGGGAACCAATTTCAATTTCCTTTGGTGCAACCGTTGTAACTGCCTCGACGTTGGCAGCGTATCCGCCAGCAGATCTAACAAAAGTGTCTTCGCCAATTGGTGAAGGTGAAAGGAATTCTTCCGACTTAGATCCGCCCATGGCGCCAGCGTCAGCTTTGACAATTACGTAGTCAACACCCAGTCTTGTAAATATGCGTTCGTAGGCAGCTCGCTGAGCCTGGTAAGAAACCTCAAGACCTTCGTCGTTCACGTCAAAGCTGTAAGCATCCTTCATAACAAACTCACGCCCGCGAAGAAGACCAGCTCTTGGTCTTGCCTCGTCACGGTATTTGTTTTGAATCTGATACAGGGAAAGCGGAAGGTCTTTGTAGCTGGAATACATGTCCTTTACGAGCAGTGTGAAAACTTCCTCGTGGGTCGGAGCCAAAAGATAATCTGCCTTTTTGCGGTCCTGGAGTCTAAAGAGATTGTCGCCATACTCGGTCCAGCGTCCGGTTGTTTCAAAAGGTTCCCTAGGCAAAAGGGCTGGAAAAAAAACTTCCTGCGAACCGGCGTTTGCCATCTCCTCGCGGACAATCTTTTCAATCTTTTCCTTGACCAGTAGCCCAAGTGGAAGCCAGGTATAGATACCTGGAGCTGCTCTGCGAATGTATCCGGCTCGAAGCAAAAGCTTGTGGCCTTGAACGTCAGCGTCGGACGGGTCCTCGCGAAGGGTGCGAAGGAACAGTTGACTTAGGCGGATAGGCATGGGGTCAATGTTACCGCCCGCGAGACTACTTGTCCTTGACTACGACCTGCGGTGAGCCAATCAGAGCTGGATCCATCTCCGCTGCTAGGCGGTTGGCTTCCTCAATCAAGGTTGCGACGATCTCGCTTTCAGGAACAGTCTTGATGACTTCACCTTTCACAAAAATCTGCCCCTTGCCATTTCCAGAGGCAACGCCCAGGTCTGCTTCGCGAGCTTCACCCGGACCATTCACGACACAACCCATAACCGCAACGCGAAGTGGCACGGTTAGCTTTTCCAACCCTGCGGTGACATCATTGGCAAGTTTGTAAACATCAACCTGAGCTCGACCACAACTTGGGCAGCTGACGATCTCTAGCTTTCTTGGACGCAGGTTCAGCGACTCTAGAATTTGAGAACCCACCTTCACCTCTTCTGCAGGTGGTGCCGAAAGTGAAACGCGGATGGTGTCACCGATTCCCTTGGCTAAAAGCGCACCGAAGGCAACCGAAGACTTGATGGTTCCCTGGAAGGAAGGTCCAGCCTCTGTGACTCCAAGGTGAAGCGGCCAGTCGCCGCGCTCAGCTAAAAGCTCATAGGCGCGAACCATCACCACAGGGTCATTGTGCTTTACAGAAATCTTGAAGTCGTGGAAGTCGTGTTCTTCAAACAAGCTAGCTTCCCAAACTGCTGATTCAACAAGAGCCTCTGGTGTTGCCTTGCCGTACTTCTCCATCAATCTTGGATCCAAAGACCCTGCGTTTACACCGATACGAATCGAAACGCCCGCTGCTTTTGCGGCCTTAGCAATTTCACCCACGTGGCCGTCGAACTGTCTGATGTTTCCTGGGTTTACTCGAACCGCTCCACAACCTGCATCAATTGCCTGGAAAACGTACCTCGACTGGAAATGAATGTCTGCAATTACCGGAATCTGTGATTTCTTTGCGATGATGTGTAGCACGTCGGCGTCGTCTTGGGAAGGGCAGGCAACGCGAACAATGTCACAACCGGATGCTGTCAGTTCAGCAATCTGCTGCAGAGTTCCATTGATGTCTGTGGTTGGAGTTGTAGTCATCGACTGCACCGAAATCGGAGCCTCGGATCCAACCTGTACTTTACCGACCATGATCTGACGAGTTTTGCGCCTAGGGGCAAGAACTGGTGGTGGTGGCTTTGGGAGTCCAAGATTTACGGCTGGCACAATGCTCCTTGCATTTCTAACGCATCTCTATAAAGCATAAGGACTAATTCCAGATTCCTCCAAGCGCTAGCCAAACAGCGAGATTGGATTCACCAAATCCGCAGTAATCAGCAATGCAGACACCAGCAGTAAGGCAATAAACACGAAGTAAGTGAGTGGCATCAGTAAGGCTGTGTCGGCTGGACCCGGATCTTTCTTTCCAGCGATTCTGAAAGCGGCTCGCTTGATGCTCTCGTAAATACCTCCGGCTACGTGTCCCCCATCAAGAGGCAGTAGCGGAATCAGGTTGAAAACAAAAAGAGCAAAGTTCAGTGAACCAAGGATTTGAATCCCGGTTGCGAGCTTGTCGGCGAAACCGGATTGCTCGCTGGCTGCGACCTCACCTGCGACCTGACCGATTCCTACGATTGAAATGGGCCCATTAGGGTCACGCTCTCCCCCTCCAAAAGTTATTGCCGTCACCTCAATTACTTCTTGAGGAAGTCTCAAAATCAATTCACCGATTTGGGCAATGGTTTGGCCTGACGCCTCAAAAGATTTGGCAAGCGGAAGTGGCTTGCGCTCGGGAGCTAGGAACACACCAAGGAATGGCTGAGGGGCATAAACAATGTCCCCTGCTTCGTCGAGAATCGGTGACCCAAGCGAATCAAACTGCGGACGCTGTTGAATAACAGCTGTCACGGTCAACTTCACTGTTTGGCCATCACGCAGAACTTCAAACTCTGCAGTTGGGGTCTCGGTCAGGATCTCTCTTATTTGCGACCAGTCTTGAGCCTTCACACCAGCCACCGAAACCACCTGATCTCCTGGCCTCAAACCTGCAACGTGGGCCGGAGTTTGCTGATCCGCCGAACACTGGATGCTCTTGTTATCCAAACAAACCGAAACCTGGTCAATAGTTAGCGAGCTCTGATAAACACCAAAACCAGTAAGCGCGATTGCGGTGAGTAGAACGCCCAAAACCAGGTTCATGAAGGGACCACCGAGCATGATGATCATTCGCTTACCAACCGGTAGTTGGTAAAACTTTCGCTTGGCATCGGCGGCAGTCTCATTTTCAGAGTGGGCGAGCCTAGCCTGAGTAATCATGTCCCTGAAAAAGCCAGTCTTGGTTTCTGGTTTTTTAGCAGGTGGATACATTCCCAACATCGCAATGTATCCGCCGAGTGGAAAGGCTTTTATTCCATACTCGGTCTCTCCGACTTTCCGAGAGTAAAGAGTCGGGCCAAAGCCAATCATGTACTTAGTGACTTTTACGCCAAAGAGTTTCGCGGGAACCAAGTGACCGATTTCGTGAATACCAATTGAAACACCGATACCAAGCACGATGAATACAATGCCTGCGATATACAGAAGGGTTTCACTCACGAAAACAAACCTAACTCAAGCCGCTTGAGTTTTGATGGTTCCTCAACCGATTCTGGGGAAACTAACAGGCCTTGGCAATCTGGGCGTCGGTTCTATCCCTCGCCCACTTCTCGGCAGCCAAAAGCGATTCCAAGGTGAGCTCTGGCTCAGGCTGGTGTGCATCAACCGCGCGCTCGATCAACTCAGTAATTTGATCGAAAGAAATTGCTCCCTGGTGAAAAGCCAACACAGCTTGTTCGTTTGCAGCGTTGTAAACAGCTGGGTAGCTCTTCCCAGAAGTTCCAACCTGCCGAGCAAGTCGTACCGCACTGAAAACTGTTTCATCCAGGGGCTCAAATTGCCAGCTGTGAGATTTTGTCCAATCCACCGGATTTGAAACTTTATCCAGGCGATCTGGCCAGGAAAGACCCAGTGCAATCGGAAGCTTCATATCAGGTGGCGACGCCTGGGCGATTACCGAACCATCCACAAACTCAACCATGGAGTGAACTACCGACTGCGGGTGAACTGTGACCTCGATGCGGTCAAAGGGAATGTTAAAAAGCAAGTGCGCCTCAATCAGCTCAAGACCCTTGTTCACCAAAGATGCAGAGTTGGTTGTCACGACCTGGCCCATCACCCAAGTTGGATGGGCAAGCGCTTGAGCCGGAGTGACTTTCGAAAGCTGTTCTTTAGTGAATCCACGAAATGGTCCGCCGGAGGCGGTCAGGATAAGTTTTCTTACCTCTGTGGCTGAACCAGACCTGAGGCACTGTGCAATCGCTGAATGCTCGGAATCAACCGGAACAATTTGACCCGGCTTGGCAAGGCTGGTCACAAGTTCGCCACCAACAATCAAAGACTCTTTGTTTGCGAGCGCCAAGGTCTTTCCGGTGCGAAGCGCTGCCAAAGTCGGAGCCAAACCAATAGATCCGGTTATTCCGTTGATGACAACATCGGCCTCAGTTTCCTCAACCAAAACCGTTGCAGCCTGAGCCCCGAGAACTGCCTTCGATTCCGGAAGTAAGAAGTGAGCTCTTTGAGCATCAAGGCTTTCGGCGTTAGAACCTGCCGATAGTCCGACAACTTTGAACTTGTCAGGGTTTTTGTCGATGACCTCAATGGCCTGGGTTCCGATAGACCCCGTGGACCCAAGGATTATGACTCGGCGCATTTACCCATATTGGCATGCCAGAGCCTCTAAATGGACAGGGGTAGAATCGACCCATGACCACACTAGAAATCACCCAAGAACGCAAACTAGTCACTGCAATTCCAGGACCTAAGTCCTCTGAACTTCACAAGAAGAAGCAGCAAGAAGTCAGCAACGGTGTTGGAACCTTGCTACCGGTATACATCGACCGCGCTCACGGCGCCATTTTGGTAGATGTCGACGGCAATCAACTAATTGACCTCGGTAGCGGAATTGGTGTTGTGACCATCGGACACACCAATAGTCAAGTGGTCGACGCCGTTATGGAGCAGGTCCAGAAGCTAACCCACACTCTCTTTACTGTCACCCCATACGTTCCTTACGTTCAGGTCTGCGAAATTCTGAACCGTCACACGCCAGGCAAGTTCGAAAAGCGCTCTGCGCTTTTTAACTCAGGAGCCGAAGCTGTAGAAAACGCTGTGAAGATTGCCCGCAAGCACACTGGTCGCGGCGAGATCGCAGTGTTTGACCACGCCTACCACGGCCGCACCAACTTGACCATGGCCATGAACTTCAAGGCCCACCCATACAACACTGGCTTCGGGCCATTTGCGCCAGCAGTGACCCACGTTCCGATGTCCTATCCTTTCCGCGACCCTGAGGGCATGACCGGTGAAGAGGCAGCAAGACGCGCCATCACATACATGGAAAAGAGAGTCGGCGCCGAATCATTTGCAGCTGTTGTTATCGAACCAGTGCAGGGTGAAGGTGGATTCATCGTTCCAGCTCCTGGATTCCTTAGAACAATCGCCGAATGGGCGAAGAAGAACGGCATCGTGATGATCGCCGACGAAGTTCAATCAGGTATTGCAAGAACTGGTAAGTGGTTTGCCAGCGAATGGGAAGATGGCTTCGAGCCTGACCTTGTAATCATCGCTAAAGGTATTGCAGGCGGTATGCCGATTTCCGCAGTCACCGGTAGAGCTGAAATCATGGATGCTTCTCACCCCGGCGGACTTGGAGGAACCTACGGCGGTAACCCAGTTGCTGCTGCAGCCGCAGTTGCAGTTCTCAGCCAGCTAGAAGCTGGCGGAGTATTGGAGCAGGCCGAGCGTATCGAGAGAATTCTTCGCCCGCGTCTTGAAGCAATGAAGGCCAAGTACCCAGTCATGGGAGATGTTCGCGGCCGCGGAGCGATGCAGGCAATTGAGTTTGTCGAGCCAGGAACCATGAACCCTAATCCGAAGGCTGTTGAGCTTGTGTCAAAGCACGCTCACACCAACGGCGTAGTGGTCTTGTCAGCTGGAACTTATGGAAACGTAATTCGATTCCTTCCACCGCTTGCGATCAGCGATGAACTTCTAAATGAGGCCCTCGATGTTGTAGAGGCTGGAATCGCAGCCCTCTAAGCGAGGAACATACCAATCATGACTTCCTTTTCTGATCCTGCGCGCCTAAAAAAGCTCTTCGACGAGGAAGTCAGCCTCTTCGAAAAACGGCATCCTGAATCCAAAAAGCTTCACCTAAAGTCAACCGGTCCCATGATGAATGGTGTTCCGATGTCATGGATGGCTAAGTGGCCAGGACCGTACCCGGTTTACGTAAGTAGTGCCAAGGGTGCTCACTTCAGTGACGTGGATGGAAATGACTACGTCGACTTCTGTCTTGGGGACACCGGTGCCATGGTTGGCCACTCCCCCGATGCTTCGATTCAGGCCATCAAGAACCAGTTGGACAAGGGCATTACCTTCATGCTGCCCACCGAGGATGCCGCGGTTGCGGCTCAAACGCTGGCTGACCGCTTCGGCGTTGATAAATGGCAGTTCACTCTTACCGCTACCGACGCAAATCGACACATCATCCGCTACGCCAGACACATCACCGGTCGCAAAAAGATCATGATTCATGATTACTGCTACCACGGAACGGTGGATGAGACTTTCGCCAACCTAGACGAGCAGGGCAACACAGTTGAGCGCGTGAACAACATCGGTGCACCCATCGAACTAGGCCACACCACATGGGTGGTTCCCTTCAATGATCTAGCCGCAGCGGAAAAAGCCTTTGCTTCAGGCGAGGTGGCAGCTGCGTTGATCGAGCCAGCAATGACCAACATCGGAATCGTGCTACCTGAGCCGGGCTACCTTGAGGGTCTTCGGGAGCTAGCAACCAAGTACGACGTGATCTTGATTCACGATGAAACTCACACGCTTTCAGAAGGCGTTGGAGGAATGACCAGGCGTCGCAATCTCAAGCCAGATGCAGTTGTGCTTGGAAAAACTATCGGGGCTGGAATTCCAGCCGGAGCCTTTGGAATGACCAAGGCACTTGCCGAGCGAATTGCAGCCAGCTTGCACCTAGAACACATTGACGTGGGCGGAGTTGGCGGAACTCTTGCCGGAAATGCGCTTTCCATGGCTGCCGTTCGGGCAACCCTTACCCAGGTACTGACAGAAGACGCCTTCAAGAAGATGGAAGAACTCTGCTCGGTCTGGACCAAGGACGTTCAGGAAATCATCGATGAGTACCAGATTCCTTGGCAGGTTTCACAACTTGGATGCCGAGCTGAATACAGCTTTAGGGCAACCGCTCCTAGAACTGGCAAGGAAGCTGCAGACGCCGATGACTTTGAATTGCAGCAGTACCTGCACCTGCACGCTCTAAACCGCGGCATTCTGATGACGCCGTTTCACAACATGGCTCTGATTTCGCCAACTACGACATTGGAAGATGTGAAGCGTCACACCGAACACTTCAGGGATGCTGCGAAAGCGCTATTTACTTAAGCTTCGCAAGCCTTTTGCGCTTTAGCGCTCCACCTAACTGGAATACCAGTACGAGGGCAATAGCGAAGAAGAACACAGCGGAACCAATAACGTTAGCCTCCGGCGGAATACCTCGAAGAGCTGCCGCGTAAACATACTTCGGGAATGTGATTTCCGTTCCGGCATTGAAGGCAGTGACGATGTAGTCATCGAAACTTAATGCCAGTGAAAGTAAGGCTGCGGCCATGATTCCAGGAAGCAGAAGCGGAAGAGTAATCTTTATAAACACTTGAGTCGGTGGCGCATAGAGGTCGCGGCCTGCTTCTTCTAGCTTTGGATCAAGAGTTGCGATACGCGCTTTCACGGTGACAACCACAAAGCTGAGTGTGAAGAGAATGTGACCCACGATGATGGTTCCCATGCCTCTAGGGATACCGACATTGAAGAACTGAGCTGCAAGCCCTGCCCCCATTACTACTTCGGGGGTAGCAAGAGGCAGGAATAGAAGAAGGTTCGTTGCGGATCTGAACTTGAACTCATAGCGGCTTACGGCGATAGCCAGCATTGTCCCAAGAACCGTGGAAACGATAGTTGCCGTAACTGCAATCAGAACTGAGTTACCAAATGCCTCACAAACCGCCTCGTTGTTGCAAACACCGGTCCAGTTGTCAAAGGTAAAGCCCTGCCATCCCGGGGTGTTCTTAAACGGATCGTTGAATGAAAAGACAAAAGTGTATGCAATTGGGAACATCAGGAAGATAAACGCCAAGACCACATAGGTCGGAAGCAGGTACTTACCCAAGCTGAAGCGCTTCAAAGTAGGTCCTCCGTTCCAGTTCGCTTGATGTAAATCGAAATCAAAACCACGATTGCAGCCATTAGCAATACAGAAAGGGCTGAAGCGCTAGGGAAATCCTGAATTGTGATGTAGTTGGCCTCGATGACGTTTCCAAGCATCGAGGTATTTGGACTACCCAGGAAGTTTCCGCTTGCCGTTACGAAGTCACCTGCAACCGGAATAAAGGTCAAAAGCGTTCCGGAAGTGATACCAGGAATTGAGAGTGGGAATGTGACTTTCCAAAAAGTGCTGGTTGGATTTGCGTAGAGATCGCTACCTGCTTCAAGGAGGGCAGTATCCAAACGCTCCAGGTTTGTGTAGAGCGGCAAAGTCATAAATGGAATGAAGTTGTAGGTAAGACCAAAGACAACTGCGAAAGAGCTACCCAGTAGGAACTGGTCGTCCGCCATCAGCCCTGTGTCGCGAAGAATTGTGGAGAGCCAGGAGTTCTGACCAAATACTTGTTTCCAAGCAAAAGTTCTAAGCAGGAAGCTGATAAAAAACGGTGCGATGACCAGAGTAAGTAGAAGCGCCTGTAGTACCGGACGGTTTCTGGCTTTCACCGCGATGAAATAGGCAATTGGGTAGCTGATTGCCAAAGCCAAAAGTGTGGCCAAGGTCGCGTAGATAAAAGACCTGATGATTTGATCCATGTACTCGGTCACTACAAATACATAGTTTCCGAACTCCAAGGCCGGCTGGTAAACGCCTATTCCCGCGCCAAGCACCGGAGCTTGAAGTGAGGTTGTAATCAGGGAGACGAAGGGAGTGATGAAAAACAGTCCCAGGTAAAAGATTCCAGGTAGCAAAAGAAGCAGAACAACTTTTGCGTTTCTTGGCTTCCCTGAGGTCTTTGCTTTCTTGACCAATACCTGGGTGGACATGTAACTACTTACCTTCGGGCTTCGCCTCAGGAAGGTCGGCAAGGCCGAAGGTGTGTTCAACCTTCCAGCTAACCCAAACCTTGGCGCCCAATTCAGTCACTGGAGACTTTCCAATGTTTTGGGCAAACACCGTGACTTCACCGAGATTCGGAATATCAATTAGGTATTGGTTGCTCACACCGGTGAACCTGATGTCGATGATTTCACCTGGTCCAACAACGTTGAGCCCGGCGTCGGCCTTGGGTTCTGAATCTTCGTGGAAGAAGGCCTTTTCTGGACGAACACCAAGGGCTATCTTCCCGGTTGTTTTCTCGGCGCGGTTGGTCGGGACCTTAATCTGACGCCCGCCAACACTAATGCTTACCGAGTCGCCCGATGATTCGACGACGTCTCCAACAAAGATGTTCGACTGTCCTAGGAACTTAGAAACGAACAAGGTCTTCGGTCTCTCGTAAAGAGCCTCCGGCGCACCCATCTGCTCGATACGCCCCTTGTTCATAACCGCGACGGTGTCGGCCATGTCCATGGCCTCTTCCTGGTCGTGGGTTACGTGCAAGAAGGTAAGCCCAACTTCCATCTGGATAGCCTTTAGCTCAACCTGCATCTGACGGCGTAGCTTTAGATCAAGTGCACCAAGTGGCTCATCCAAAAGCAACAGTGAAGGTCGGTTCACAAGTGCTCTTGCAAGAGCAACACGCTGCTGCTGACCGCCAGAGAGTTGAGTTGGTCTGCGCTCTGCGAGGTGCTCTAGTTCAACCAGCTTTAATGCCTCAGTTGCCTTGGGAAGCGGGTTGTCGATTTTTCTCTGACGAAGACCAAACGCCACGTTCTCAAGAACTGACATGTGAGGGAACAGAGCGTAGTTCTGGAAAACGGTGTTAACTGGTCGCTCGTGAGGCTTGGTGTTGGTCACGTCTGCGTTGCCGATCAAGATTTTTCCCTTGGTGGGTGAATCAAGACCTGCAACAAGCCGCAGAGTTGTAGTTTTACCGCAGCCAGAAGGACCTAAGAGCGCGAAGAATTCACCTGCAGGAATCTTGAGGTCAAGATTTTCAATCGCAACGAAACCTGGATACTCTTTCCTGATTCCGACTAACTCTAGATCGGCCCCGCGGGCAACGAACTCGGTCGCCAACTAAGCGCCCAGCTGAACTCTGCCCCAAGCCGTAGCGAATGACTGCTCTTCTTCAGCGGTCAATGCACGGAATGCGTGAGTGAGGGAAAGGAACTGCTCGTCTGGGAAGATTAGCTTGTTCTCGGCTAGTTCAGGATCAATCTTGATTGCCTCGTCGTAGGCTCCAACTACAGGTGTGATGTAGTTCACCCAAGCAGCTAGTTCAGCAGCGTTCTTCGGGTCGTAGTAGTAGTTGATTAGAGCTTCAGCGTTCTTCTTGTGGGTTGCACCCATTGGAACGGTGAATACGTCAGCAGAGATGGTTCCACCGGACTCAGGCAGGAAGAAGCCGTACTTCTCAAATCCTGCGCTGAAGTTCATCTGGATAACGTCACCGGACCAAACGATTCCAGCTGCGTACTCGTCATTCGCAAAACCGTCCATGTACTCGTTTCCAGCGAAGGCCTTGATCTTGCCGTCTGCGTACAAAGCAGCAATGTCATCGATTACGCCATTGAATGCATCTTCGGTGAATGATGAATCGCTAGCGATGTCTAGGCCCTTGGCCAATGCAATAACGCCAACGGAGTCTCTCATTTCAGAAAGAAGAACAATGCGACCGTTTAGTCCATCAAGCCAAAGGTCGTCAACGCTTTCTGGAGCATCCTTACCGGTTAGCTCCTTGAAAAGCTCCTTGTTGTATGCAATTCCGCCCAAGATGCCCTGGTAAGGAACTGTGAAGTCACGGTTTGCATCGTAAGCTGCGCCTAGGTAAGCAGGAGCAATGTTCTTGTGGTTTGGGATGTTTGCAGTGTCAAGTTTCTGAACCTGACCATCGCGAACCAAACGTGCAGCTAGCCACTCGGTTGGGCAGATAAGGTCGGCTCCAACATCTTTTCCTGCAATAAGTTCGTTTCTGTTGATTCCGTACCACTCGTCGTTGTCGTTGTATTCCTCAAGATACTCAACCTTGATTCCCGACTCTGCTTCAAATCTTTCTAGGGTAGGGCGTGACAATTCGTCTTCTGATAGGTCCATGTATCCTGGCCAATTGTTCCAGACCAAAACCTTCTCTGAATCTGAAAGATCGGTTGCTGGAACCAGGGCCGCTGATGTTCCTCCGCCATTACCTGCTGGAGCACATGCTGCCAAACCAAGAGCAGCTGCAGTACCTGCAGCACCTGCAAGGGCAGTTCTTCTAGTTAGCTGTTGACGTCTAGCCATCTTGACTAGCTCTGCCATCATCGGGTCGTTTGGAAGTGAGTTTGGGTCTCTCATGGACTACTCCTATTTACATCGATCGGAAACAAGGTAGGAGACCCATCAGAACTGGGACTCTTCAGCATTTATCTTGCCATAAATAAAGCAGCCCCTTGGCCAAAAAAGGCCAAAACCGACACCGCGTGCCAAGCGGTGTTGCTGAGAATTTGCTCAGAGGCTTAAGCCCCTGCCGAGGACCTGGAGGAACGAGTATTGTTTATGGGGGCCCAAAGGCCCTCACGAACTAGCCCCGGGGAGTTTCAATGAAGATCTCAATTCCTAAAGAGGTCAAGAACAACGAATTCAGAGTTGCCATCACACCAGCTGGAGTTCACGAACTGGTCGCTTCAGGCCACGAACTCTTCGTTGAGACCGGAGCTGGAGTTGGATCTTCCATCCCTGACTCGGAGTACCAAGAAGCTGGGGCAACGATCACCAAGGACGCCGCTTCAACTTGGGCCGCAGGTGACCTGGTTCTAAAGGTTAAGGAACCAATCGAATCCGAGTACGGCCACCTACGACCTGGTCTGACACTTTTTACTTACCTTCACTTAGCAGCTGATTTGCCCCTAACCAAGGAACTGGTTACTAAAAAGGTAACTGCTATCGCCTACGAGACAGTTCAGTTGCCATCTCGTCAACTGCCGCTGCTAGCCCCGATGTCTGAGGTTGCAGGACGCCTGGCTCCTTTGGTTGGCGCCAACACCTTGCTTCGTCAAAACGGCGGCAACGGAATGCTGCTTGGCGGAGTTCCTGGAACCAGGCCTGCCAGAGTATGCGTTCTTGGCGGTGGCGTGGCTGGAACTAACTCGATTGCAGTAGCAGTTGGAATGGGTGCTGAAGTTACTGTTTTGGATACCAACTTAAACCGACTTAGAGAACTTGATGCACTTTACGCCGGACGACTCAGGACTATCGCAAGCAACAGCTTTGAGATCGAGCGTGCTGTGAAGGATGCCGACTTGGTGATTGGATCTGTTTTGATCCCAGGAGCCAAGGCACCAAAGCTTGTCACCAACGAGCTAGTAAAGAAGATGAAGCCTGGAGCAGTTCTGGTTGACATCGCCATTGATCAGGGTGGTTGCTTCGAAGACTCAAAGCCAACAACTCACGCTAATCCAACCTTCAAGGTTCACGACACTGTCTTCTACTGTGTAGCTAACATGCCAGGAGCTGTCCCTCACACCTCCACCTACGCGCTCACCAACGCAACCCTTCCATACGTGAAAGCAATTGCGAAGTTGGGTTGGAAGAAGGCGCTGCAGGAAGATCCTTCTCTGGCTCTGGGCCTGAATACATTTGACGGAGAAATTGTGAACGAGCCGGTTGCACTGGCTCATCAGCTCCAGTCGAAGCCGCTGGCTTCGGTGTTGGCGTAAATCCGAAGGGAAAGTTAAACCCTTCGGTTGCTCGATTAGCAGCTGATAGGTATGCACTCCCCCATCCGGAAACCGTAGCTACCGATAACTTGTTGGAATTGATGCCAAGCTGAACCAAATCAATTGGATCCGAACCAGCCATTGCTACCCTGGCCCGAAGATTTGTGAGCATGGACCTTGGAATTCCGGTCAAACTCTGAGTTGCGCAGATCAAGTGAATGCCAAGTGAACGACCCCTGGCGCAAACATCTTCGATGCAGGAGTGAGCTTTAGAAGAACTTGCGAGAACGGCTGCAAATTCGTCGATGACCACAACAATCTCACTCATCTTGCCTTCGACCGAGTTGAATTGCTGAAGGCTTGCCACCCCTGCGTCGGCAAATAGTCTTTCCCTGTAACTTAGTTCGGCAGTTATGAAGCTCCACAGCCGCTCCTGTTCGGAAACTTCAAGGTCGGTTGCCATTCCAACCGCCTTGGACTTGAAGCCTTGAAGTGTGGCGCCGCCCTTGAAGTCAAAGAGAACAAGTTGAATTTCCTGGTTTTCAGTAAGCGACCTGAGCATTAGCTTCAGCAGTTCAGATTTGCCAGATCCGGTAGGGCCAACAACTATCAGGTGTGGTCCATCGGTTGCCAAATCCAGAATCAACTCTTTATTGTTTGCCGCTCCCAGCCAAAGCGAAAGCTTTGAAGTAGCTGTTTCGAATAGCCCGTGCTGTTTTGAGGCAAGCAGATCCGCTAAGAAGTCCGGAGCTGATTGCTTTTCGAAATGAGCAAACAAAAGCTCATGCCACTGCTTTTTCCAGAAGATTTCATATCTTGGAAGAACTCGATTCCCGATTGCGACCTGACCGTGACTCAGGTGTATCAAATCTCCGGAATCAAATTGCGGGTAACGGTTTCTTGCAATGTGAATTGTCCCCATGACCGCAACCATCAAGAGGCTAATCAGTGCCATCTGCCATTGCCCGCTGGACAGCCCAACCGATAAGCCAATTAGGACCGACGGCAAGTACCAAAGAAGCTGCATAAAAACTAAACCTGCCTTAGAAAAAGGCAGGTTTAGTAAATGATTGCGAATTTGTGGATTAGCCTCCGATGTAGCTCATGACGTGCTTGATTCGGGTGTAGTCCTCAAAGCCATACATAGATAGGTCTTTTCCGTATCCTGAATGACGGAAACCACCGTGCGGCATTTCTGCAGCAAGTGGAATGTGGGTATTGATCCAAACGCAACCAAAGTTCAAGCCCTTGCTAAAGCGCATAGCAGTGGTATGGTCCTTGGTCCACACGCTCGAAGCCAATCCGTACTTCACGTCGTTGGCGTTTCTCATAGCCTCATCGTGGTCCTTGAACTTCTGGACGGTGATGACGGGTCCGAAAATCTCGTTCTGAATGTGCTCGTCTTGCTGCTTCAGTCCTGACAAAACAGTTGCCTCCAGGAAGTAACCTTCTGAACCAACCTGAGCGCCACCGGTTTCTAGATTCGCGTGGCTTGGCAGGCGGTCGATGAAGCCCTTGACTCGCTCGAGCTGGTTGGCGTTGTTCACAGGACCAAACAAGATGTCATCGCGGTTTGGGTTTCCGGTGATTGCGTTTGCCTTCACTTCAGCAACCAGGATCTTTAGGAACTCATCGTGCACACTTTCGTGAACCAAGATTCTGGTGGCAGCGGTGCAGTCTTGACCGGCATTGAAGTAACCGGCAACAACGATCTGAGCCGCTGCCTTCTGTAGGTCGGCGTCTGCAAAAACAATTACAGGAGCCTTGCCACCAAGTTCTAGGTGAACCTTCTTCACATCTGCCGAAGCAGCCTTGGCAACTTCCATTCCGGCTCGAACCGAACCGGTGATGGAAACCATCTGTGGGATTTCGTGCTCGATTAGAGCACGACCGGTGTCGCGGTCTCCGGTGACGACGTTGAAAACACCTGGAGGCAGGTGCTCGGCAGCAATTTCGGCAAGCAGCAGTGTTGATGCCGGAGTGGTGTCAGAAGGCTTCAACACGATGGTGTTACCTGCAGCAAGGGCTGGGGCAAACTTCCAAACCGCCATGTTCAATGGATAGTTCCAAGGGGTCACCTGTCCAATGACACCGATTGGCTCACGACGAATTGAAGAAGTGTGGTCTCTTGCATACTCTGCAGTTGCGCGACCCTCAAGGTTTCTTGCAGCTCCAGCAAAGAATCTGATCTGGTCCACGCTCGGGTCCATCTCATACTCAACAAGAGTTGGTCTTGGCTTACCAGTGTTTTCTGACTCGACGTCGGCTGCTTCTTCGGCGCGGGCCTTTAGTGAGTCTGCAATTCTAAAAAGTGCCAGCTGACGCTCGGATGGAGTGAAGTTGCTCCAAACATCGAACGCTTTCTCGGCTGCTTTGTATGCAGCATCGACATCAGCAGCTGAGGAAACCGCTGCTGTGGCATAGGTCTGACCGGTAGCAGGGTTGATGACGTCGGAGCGCTCTGAGCCCTTGGCCTCTACATACTGACCGTTGATGAAGTTCTTGAGTTCTTTCACTGCCATTTTCTTGCTCCTTTAGAAACCAGGCACCAACACCTTTGTTGATTACCGCTACCGAAGATTCTAACCCTCAAAAATCGGCCCAAAAAGCCAACCAGGATTGGGAATCAGTGGCCAAATGAGCTATCGGCTTCGGATTCGTTTGCTAAATGCATCAACCGCTGGCAAAATCCATATATGTCAAGAACCGGTAGGACCCTGGTCTCGGGCCTTGACGAGCTCTCCAAGCTAATCGTGGAGCAGCTCCAGCAAGATGGCAGAAGATCCTACGCAGACATCGGTAAGGCCGTGGGCCTTAGCGAAGCAGCCGTTAGGCAACGTGTCCAGAAGCTAACCGAAAAGGGCGTTATCCAGATTGTCGCGGTAACTGACCCCATGCAGCTTGGCTTCTATACCCAGGCGATGATCGGCATCAAGTGCAGCGGTGACACAACCGACTTGGCCGATGAGCTCTCTAAACTGCCAGAAGTTGACTACGTTGTTATTACGGCTGGAAGCTTTGACCTGCTAGCTGAAGTGGTTTGTGAGAATGACGACTCACTGATCAACTTGCTAAACAACAAGATTCGAAAGTTTCCTGGAGTCACGGCGACAGAAACTTTCGTTTACCTAAAGCTTCAAAAACAGCTATACAACTGGGGAACAAGGTAGTACCCCAAGAAAATGGAAGATAGATAATGGCAGTCGAAAGCAAAGCTAAGAAACTTGTTGCTGGGATCAAGTCCCTTCTCAAGTCTCCTCTCAAGAAAGTGAAGACCGGAACCAGGGCCAAGCTGCCGCTGGTCGCCGCTCGCAAGGCCGGCACCGAAATCTCTCCTGCCATGCTTCAGAAATCCGCCAAGGCTCACCTTTGGATGCACTTCACTCGTCACAGCACCTTTGAGAACAAGGACATGCCAATCATTGCCCGCGCCGAAGGTCACCACATCTACGACGTGAACGGCAAGAAATACTTTGACGGCCTGTCTGGTCTGTTTTCGGTAAACGCAGGTCACGGAAGAAAGCGCTACGCGGATGCTGCCTCCAAGCAGATGCAGGAGCTGGACTTCTTCCCACTCTGGTCGTTTGCTCACCCTAGAGCAATTGAACTTGCCGAGAGACTTCTTTCTTACGCACCGGAGAACCTAAATCGCGTTTTCTTCACCACCGGTGGTGGTGAAGCAGTTGAAACAGCCTGGAAGATCGCGAAGCAGTTCTTCAAGATGACCGGCAAGCCAACCAAGCACAAAGTCATCTCGCGCCACGTGGCCTACCACGGCACCAGCCAGGGAGCTCTTTCCATAACTGGAATCCCTGCGATGAAGAAGATGTTTGAGCCACTGGTTCCGTCAACTTTCCGCGTACCAAACACAAACTGGTATCGCGCACCATCTCAGTTCAAGACTGAGGACGAATTCGCTCTTTGGGCTGCGAACCGTGCCGAAGAAATGATTCTGTTCGAAGATCCAGACACCGTTGCGGCTATCTATGCGGAACCAATTCAGAACTCCGGTGGTTGCTTCACCGCTCCCCCGATCTACTGGAAGAGACTCCGCGAGATTTGCGACAAGTATGACGTTCTGCTGGTAGCCGATGAAACCATCACCGGCTACGGAAGATCCGGAGCCATGTTTGCCTGCGAAAGGTACGGCATCGTTCCAGACATGATGGTGACCGCTAAGGGAATCACTTCCTCCTACCAGCCACTTGGTGCGCTACTTATCACAGAGCGCCTGTTTGAGCCGTTCAAGACCGGAACCAACATCTTGGCTCACGGCTACACCTTCGCAGCTCACCCAGTTGCTTGTGCTGTGGCACTTGAGAACTTGGACGTATTCGACGAGGAAGACCTGGTTGGCAACGTGGCTCGCAACTCAGCCAAGTTCCGCAAGACCCTTGAGAAGCTGTATGACCTACCTATCGTTGGCAACGTTCGCGGCGATGGCTACTTCTTCGCCATCGAGCTAGTCAAAGACAAGGCAACTAAGCAGACCTTCACCCCTGCAGAGAACGAAAAGCTACTTCGCGGCTACCTAGCCGGAGCGATGCTAAAAGAAGGCCTCTATGCCCGAGCCGATGACCGCGGAAACCCAGTGATTCAGCTGGCTCCGCCGCTAACTATTGGTCCAAAAGAGTTTGACGAAATCGAGCAGATGCTTCGTAAGGTTCTAACGCCCGCCATGAGCAAGATCTAAAGCCACAATAAAGTGAAAACCCCCGGGCCTTTGGTTCGGGGGTTTTCCACATTCTCCTAAGAGCAGTCTTCCCATTCAAAATTGATAGACAATTAGGTCATGAGTTCCAGCCCCAAAGCTGTGATGAGCGTTGAGACCCCAATCGGACCGATCACACTCATTGCCCAGAATGAAAAGATCATTCAAGTAGTTCTCGGTAAGCGCGCGGCAGCAGTTGGCTCCTCACCAGTTCTTACACTTGCGAAAAAGCAGATTGCAAACTACTTCGCGGGTA
>JBJOKH010000021.1:0-5856 GCA_046046195.1 Actinomycetota bacterium
GGATGGGGTTTTCTTCAAGTGGTTGCGGGGGCAGGATTTGAACCTACGACCTCCGGGTTATGAGCCCGGCGAGCTACCGAACTGCTCCACCCCGCGGCGAAGTTCTAATCTACCACTTATAGAGCGTGTGTTGCCAACTCCTATCGGGTTGCATCCAAGGCTGCTTCAATTGCGCGCTGAAGCTTCTCTTCTGCTTTACCGAATGCGCTCCAGTCACCGGCGGCCATTGCTGCCTCCTTTTCCTGAATTGCTTCCAGAGCCTGCTGTAAAGCAAGTTCTAGGTTTGCAGCAGGTGGCGCCTCCGTACCCGGGTCAGCTGGGTCAGCTGGATCGGTAGGAGTTGGAGTTGGTGTCATGCCTGATGAACCGAACAGTGAAGTTAGCGCTTGATCCAAGGTGTCTTCGAAAGCGATCTGGTCACCGAAGGCAACAAGAATCTTCTGAAGCAACGGGAAGCTGGTTTCACCAGTGGACTGGATGTAAACCGGCTGGACGTAAAGCAATCCACCACCGACAGGAAGGGTAAGTAGGTTTCCGTTTAGAACACGGGTTGAACCCTGTCTAAGAATGTTCAGCAACCTAGATACTTCCGAATCTGCGTTGAAGTTGTTTTGGACTTGGCCAGGGCCTGGAACAATTGTGCTCTTTGGAAGAGTTAGCAGGGTCAGCCTTCCGTAGTCGGCTGCCTTCTTTCCATCTTCGTTACCAGCCTCGGCGTTTGCCACCAGGTATCCGGTTAGAACGTTTCTCGATGACTCGCCGGTGGACCTTGGAATGAATGTTGAGTAAATCGAGAACTGCGACTTCTCAGTACCTGGAACCTGCATGGTCAAGTAGTAAGGAGGCTGCAGGGTTCCGATTCCCTGTCCGCCAACAGGATCATTTGGAGTCATCCAGGCATCCTGCTGAGAGTAGAAGGCGCCGGCCTCGTCAACGTGGTAGCTACCAAGAAGTGCACGCTGAACCTTGAATAGGTCAGCCGGGTATCTAACGTGAGAAAGCAGTTCGCCAGACATCGAAGAAAGCGGCTGAATGGTGTCTGGGAATACCTTCATCCAGGTCTTCAGGATTGGATCCTTTTCGTCCCACTCATACAAGGTCACCTTGCCGTCGTATGCGTTCACAGTTGCCTTGACCGAGTTTCGGATGTAGTTCGCCTCACCACGGAGGAAAACTCCAGGAGAGTTGCTGTCAGCAACTGCTTGACCCAGGTTTTCTGAGCGGGAGTACGGGTAGTTGTTGCTAGTGGTGTATCCGTCAACTATCCAAAGAAGTTCTCCGTCAACAATTGCCGGATAAACATCCGAGTCCAACTGCAGGAATGGTGCAACTGCAGCAACGCGCTGACGTGGGTCACGGTCATAAAGAATCTGTGACTCCGAGTTGATTGCATCCGAAAGCAAGATCTGCTCGCTCTGGAACTTCAGAGCGTACGCCAAGCGTGGAATGATTCCTGAAATGTTTGGTCCACCATCACCCGAGAAGGTGTTGTAGGTCTGGTCGTTCTCACCCTCGCCGGCTGGGAAGTCGAGCTCTAGTGGCTCGGCACCTGCTGGGGCACCAACGATTGAGTAGGCGGGTGAGTTTTCACCGAAGTAAACGCGTGGCTCGTAGTCCCCGAGTTTTCCAGTGGTGGGAATTCCGGACTGCATGAATACTGGCTGTCCGTCAACGGTTCTCTGGTTTCCAAAAGCTGCAACCACGCCATAGCCGTGGGTGTAAACAACGGTGTTGTTGTACCAAGACTGCGAGTCTCCAAGACCTGCCTGGTTCAACTCGCGAACAGCAAGAACGGTGTCCTGAACAACGCCATCGATTTCGTAGCGACCAACGTCAAGCTGGTTTGGGAAGTTGTAGTACTGACGGAACTGTTCAAGCTGCCTGAAGGAGGCGCTAACAAGTGCTGGGTCGATGATTCGAATCTGAGCTGTTGTTTCGGCATCCTCACGCAAAGCACCAGGGGTGGCATCGGTGACCGCGTTGTACTCGATTCTTTCAACGGCATCGATTCCGTAGGCTGCGCGAGTGGCCTGCAGGTTTCTTTCGATGTAAGGAGCTTCAAGAGTTCGCTCGTTTGGAATTACCTGGAAAGTCTGAATTGCCCAAGGGAACAGTCCCCCAAGAACCAGTGAGCTAACGATCATCAAACCGGTAGCGGTCACCGGTAGACGCCACTTTCCAACAAAGGCTGCCAGCAAGAACAGCAGTGCAACAACAACAGAGATCAGCGCAAGAATCTGAAGACCAGGAATTGTTGCAAACACATCTGAATAGGTAGCTCCGGTGAACAAACCACTTGAGCTAGTCATGGTTAGGTACTGATCCAGCCAAAGCGATCCACCCTGAGCTAACAGGTAAAGGAAGGCCAAAAGGCCAATCTGAATTCGAGCAGCTTTCGAAACAAAGGTCTCACGACCGTTGAATCGAATGCTTCCGTAAATGATGTGAACACCAGCGGTAAGCAGAAGTCCAATTAGCAGTGCAGCCGATAGGTACCCAACTAGACCAACCAGGAACGGCAGCTCAAAGATGTAGAAGGAGATGTCTAAACCAAACTGTGGATCGGTCTCGCCAAATGGCGTGCGGTTTAGGTAGCTAAGTACGATTCCCCAGGAAGGTGAAACGGCAAGTCCAGCCAAGATTCCAAGACCTACAGGAACACCAATCATCACAACACGTCGAAGTTGCTCAAGCAACTGACGGTACTGCTCAAATGGGGAGCGCTCGTCCGGGAAGCGAATGTACACCGGCCTGAATCGGTATGCCAGCCAAAGGCTAACTCCAGTAATCAGAGCGAATGTGATCGCAGAAGCTGCGAACAATGCCGACTGAGCAAAAATCTGGGTGGTGAGTACTGGTAAGAATCCAAGCTGGTCGAACCACAGGATGTCTGTGTATAGATCGGCCACGCTAAACAAAATGGCTCCGATACCAACTAGAACAATCAGAGCGATTGTTGCTGGCGATACCTTCGGTCGGCCAAGTGGTGCAGCTGTTGCTTGAGTCATTTTTCTCCCCGTGTCTATTTTGTGCAGATAGGCAGGCTTGCCAAGTCTTGGTTCTTTGAAATCTTTTCGAGTGCCGAAACTGCATCTGACAGTTTCTCTATTTTAACAACCCTCAACCCAGATGGTTCATTTCCAACAATTTCTGGGCAATTCCCAGCTGGGGCTAGGAAAACTGTGGCCCCAGCAGCTTTTGCTCCGTGAAGCTTCTGGACCACTCCGCCAATTGGACCCACAACACCGGACTCTTGAATGGTTCCGGTACCGCCGATGTGAAGTCCTCCAGTTAGGTTTCCAGGAGTTAGTCGATCAATGATTCCGAGGGCAAACATCATGCCTCCCGAGGGTCCACCAACATCGCCAAGCTGGAGCTCGATGTCAATTGGGAAGTCGTACTTATAGCCGACAAGAATCCCTAGGCGGTAGTTTCCTTCCGCGTCCTTAATTGGTGTGATCTCCTGAGTGATGAGCTGACCGTCGCGATCAACCTCTACTGCAACTGTGCCTTGCCCATCCCATTCGCCAACTATCGATCGAAGTTGCTCGATGCTGGTGAGGGCTTGGCCGTTCACTGTTTTAACAAAATCCGCGGCAACTAACTTTCCACTCGATGGTGATTTAGCCGTTACCTCCGCGATGTAAATCTCTCGAGGAGTTTCGTATCCCAGGTAGCTAAGAGCGGCGGCAATCGAGTCTTGCTGTGAAACTTCCATCATTGCGCTTGATTCAGCTCGAACTTCCTCGCTGGTTCGATCGGGTGGGTAAAGCGCCTCAACCGGAACTACCTTCTGGGTCGGATCTATCCATGCCAATGCAATTTGAATCCAACTCGGGGTGCGCTCGGGTCTTCCGACGATGCTCACGGTCAGAACGTCAAGCTGACCTTCAGATTCGTAGCTTTGGCTGTTGTTGATTTGAATTACCGGTTCGCCCGAGATTTCTCCCAAAACGTCAAATGTCGGACCCGGGCGTTCGATCAAGTATGGCGTCGGGAGAATAGCCAGAGTCACTAGGGCTAGAAAAACCGAAAAGCCCGCGAAGTATCCGACGCTGCGCTTGGCTCGGGCTATGGTCTTGGACCTACCCCGTTGCTTTTGAAAAAAAGTCATTACCGCCCTGAACGCTTGGATTGCTTTCAAGCCTAGGTGAGCTAAGGATTCAAACTGGCTCATTGAGCCACGCTCTCGGCGAACACCCAGAAAGCTGGTAGCTAACCCCTTAGCAATTGCCAAATTCACGAAGTACCCTTGAACTGCAATCGCGCTAAGGAGTGATTTTGGACGAGCCAAGACCCGAGGATTTCGAAGCACTGCTTCGGAAGTTTCTCTCCGGTGAGCCGTTAGATCCACAGGAGCTTGCCAAGGCCGCAGGTCTTCCCCAGGACCCTGCCGCACTCCAAAACCTTTTGGCCAAACTAACTTCCGCAATCTCACCTGGTGGTCAGGAAGAGGGAATCAACTGGCAACTTGTTGAGTCGCAGGCAAAAACCATAGCCAAGCAATCCGCGAAGAAAGTTCCTGAGTCAGTCGGAACCGCCATCGATCAAGCCGTTGCTACCGGCAGCCTCTGGTTGGACGAAGTCACGGAGGTCGCCAGCTTAACCACCGAACCAAAACTTCTATCGCGCGAACTCTGGGTAGCCGATTCACTCAGCTTGTTCAGAGATCTTGCAACTCCGGTTGCTAATCGAATGTCCGAGGCGCTCACAGAAAACTTCACTGAAAACCTTCCGGAGGAGTTTTCAGGATTTATGTCACAGGCCAGCGGAATCATGAAATCAGCTGGCTCTGTGATGTTTGCGATGCAAATGGGACAAGCCCTCGGCAAGCTTTCCGAAGAGGTGCTAAGTGCGGGTGACATTGGACTACCCATCTTCAAGGAACCGCGTCCTGCATTCGTTGCTCAAAACCTAGCTGCCTTTGTCTCTTCTCTGGAAGAGGAAGCTGACCAGGTCTACTTCTACTTTGTAATTCGAGAGCTAGCCCACGCCAGGTTGTTCAAACAGAGCAAATGGCTTCGCGATTACACGGTGAATCTAATTACCTCCTACGCCAGGGAAATCACAATTGACAATTCTCGAATTATCGAGATGTCCGAAGCTTTTGACCCGAACGATGTCGCCAGCATTCAGCGGGCTTTTGAAACAGGTGCCTTGATAGCCCCAAGAACCGAATCACAAAACCAGGCCCTGGAGAAGATTGAAACCGTTTTGGCACTCATCGAAGGTTGGGTGGATTGTGTAACTCAACGTGCGACTGTTCGTCTGCCAAGATCTTCCGCAATCGCAGAAGTGGTTCGCAGAAAGCGCTCTGCTGGAGGGCCCGCCGAGAAAACTTTCCTAACGCTTATTGGACTTGAACTAAGACCTAGAAAACTTCGCGAGGCATCGGCGATGTGGAATGAGGTGACCGAGGCGCTTGGAATCGAAAAACGTGATGCCATTTGGTCGCACCCTGACTTACTGCCAACCGATGCCGACATCGCAAATCCAAAAGCGCTCATAGCTAAACTGCAGAATCCAAATTCTGAAGATGCCATGGATCAAGCACTTCGCGACCTACTTGGTTAAGCCTGCACCCAGCTGCTCCAAAAAACGTGAAGCGGTTCTAGGTCTTCCGGAATCAAAGCTTGCGTAGGAAAGTTTTAGCTGCTTCATGGCACGAGTGATTCCGACATAGAGCAATCGCTTTTCTTCCTGAACTGCAGCCGGTGTCTTGGCGTAGCTAATTGGCAGGTAACCTTCATTGACTCCGATTATGAAAACCAGTGGCCACTCCAGACCCTTGGCTGCGTGAATCGTTGAAAGAGTTACGGCCTCGGTAGTTGGCTCATGCTGAGAGTGTGCACGATC
>JBJOKH010000005.1:0-23683 GCA_046046195.1 Actinomycetota bacterium
CTAAGCACTACGGCAGCTACGAGGAATTAGTTGCAGATCCAGATTTAGATGTGATTTACATCGCGACCACTCACAACGCACATTTCGAAAATGCCACTCTTGCTCTTGAGGCAGGAAAAAACGTTCTTCTGGAAAAACCATTCACTCTAGACGCTAACCAAGCAAAGCAGCTGGCTGCTTTGGCAAAGAAAAATGATGTATTCCTCATGGAGGCGATGTGGACACGATTCTTACCCAACCACATGGCAATCTTTGAAAAGATTAGCGAGGGCCTAGTCGGGAAACCGCTTTATGTCATTGCGGATCACAACCAGCACATTCCAAAGGAACGAGCCCCTCGCCTTCATGATTCTGCCCTGGGCGGAGGCTCGCTGATTGATTTGGGTATTTACCCGATCTCGTTCGCCCATCGAGTTTTTGGGAAGCCTGAAGTCATAAAGGCTTCTGCAAGTTTGATGACTGGAAACATAGACGAGTCAGTTGCCGCAATTTTCGAATACTCCGGTGGTCGTCAGGCCTTGGTACATTCAAGCCTTCGCGTCAACGGTCCAATTCGTGCCGCCATCCTTGGGGACAAGGGAAGGATTGAATTGGAAAAGCCTTTCTATGAACACAGTGCGTTTACGGCTTACGACATGGATGACAACGTCACATTTAGGTACGACGGTAATATTGAAGGGCGGGGCATGCAGTTCCAAGCCCTTGAGGTCGAACGTTGCATTCGAGCTGGACTAAGACAGTCCCCAATTATGAGCCTTGATGAAACCATCGAAGTGATGGAAGTCATGGATCAGATTAGGCAGCAAACCGGTATCGAGTATTCAGGAGTCTAGGCAGTTGGCCAAGTTAGCAGACAAGTTCCCTTACATCCGAGAAGTTCTAATCGGTTCCGGATCAGGACTATTGGTACTAGCTCTAATCATCGGCGGTTTTGCGGTTTCAAGCGGCGGCAATAGCGCTCTTCCTACCCCAACCGATTCCCCAACTGCTTCAGAATCAGCAACTCCTTCAGCTTCACCAACTGCAACAACTCTCCGAACCTGCTCTGTTGCAGAGCAGGCTTCTAACCCTTCGCTTGGCACCCTACAAGCGGTTGTGTTGAACGCCGAGACTGGCGAGGTTTTGTATGACCGCGACGCTAACAAACCCGCGGCAACTGCATCTGTAATGAAGACGCTAACTGCAGCCGCAGCTTTGATGACCGTTGGTCCAAACTATCGAGCAACAACTAAAGTGATGTCTGACCCACAGTCCAAGAGCGTTATATCTCTAGTTGGCGGCGGTGACGTCACCCTGTCGAAAACCAAACTGGGCGCTCAGTCGGTCTATAAAGATGCGCCAAAACTAGCAACCTTGGCAACCCAGGTGCGTACTTGGGCTGAGCGAAACAATGTCACTCAGATTGACGAAATCATTCTCGACTCCAGCTACTTTGGTGGTTCAGCTTGGGAGAGCTCATGGCTTCGCAAGGATCAGCGAGACGGTTGGATTTCAGAAGTTACCGCACTACAAACCGACGGTGACCGAATCAGACCCGGTGACTTTACTTCTGCTAGAACTGGCAGACCGGTCCTAAGCGCCGGTGAAGCTTTCAAGAAAGAGCTTGGAGATTTTGCTAAGAATGCACTTCTAGTTGAGAGCCCAACACCCCCAGGATTCATCGAGATAGGTTCGGTTCAGTCTCAGCCGATGAGCCGATGGATAACTCACATTCTGCAGACTTCCGAGAACATCGAATCTGAGATGCTTGCCAAACACGTGTCGAAAGATCTTGGTTTTGACGGCTCTTTTGAGTCATTCGACGGCGCCTTCAAAAGGGCACTCGGAACAACAGGTCTTGACTTCACTGGAGTGAGAATTCGTGATGCTTCGGGACTGTCCCAGTTGAACATGGTGAGCCCAAAGTTCATGGCCGAGCTTATGAGACTGGTGAACTCGGAGTTTGCGGATTTTGGTCAGATCAAGAGATCTTTATCCATCGCTGGTGAATCAGGAACTTTGGGCTCTCGTTTCAAGGGTGACATTGCCGATGCCGCTGGAGACATCTTGGCCAAGAACGGATACATCGTTGGCGTCCACACCCTAAACGGAATAATCAATGCCAAGGATGGTACTACTCTTACCTTCACAATCTATGCGTTGGGGGATACCGGTGCTGACGTGCGAACCGCGATTGATACTCTGGCAACGGCGTTCTATCGCTGTGGCAACGATCTTTCGAACGAGTAAGTTCTATGTCTCGCGCTCTTCTAGTAATCGATGTTCAAAATGATTTCTGCGAAGGCGGAGCACTTGCGGTTGCTGGGGGAGCTGCGGTAGCCAGCAAGATAAGTTACTACCTTCAGTCTTCGAGCTACGATCTTGTGGTTGCATCCAGAGACTGGCACGATGCCGACAACAACAACGCAGGTCACTTTGCTGAAGCGGGAACCCAGCCTGATTACTTGACCACTTGGCCAGTGCACTGCGTCGCAAACACAAATGGAGCGAACTATCATCCGAATCTTGAAACTAGTCACATAGATCTAGACATCTTTAAAGGGCAGGGTCAAAACGGATACTCCATTTTCGATGGAGTAACTGTCAACGGCGAAAAGTTTGCCGATGTTCTGAAACGCAACAACATAACTGAGGTTGACGTCGTCGGAATCGCAACAGATCACTGCGTGCTGGCTTCGGCACTCGATGCAAAAAGGCACGACCTCAAGGTCCGAGTAATTAGCTCTTTGACCGCTGGTGTCTCAGCAGCAACCACCGAGGCTGCAATCGATCAAATGATTGATAGAGGTATCGAGGTAGTTCCTAGCGTCTAGGACTCGCGCCTGGCGCCGGCATCGGCTCGCACGCTAAACAGCGTTGGTTTTCCAAAACCTCGATCAGAGAATTCCTTCTCCACCGCTTCAGTTAATTGCCCGACCTTGGATGAGGCAATCAAGGCTATGGCAGCGCCGCCGAAACCCCCGCCGGTCATGCGAGCACCAACCGCACCGATGCCCATCGCAACCTCCACAGCGCAATCCAATTCATCAATGGAAATCTCAAAATCATCCCTCATCGATTCGTGAGAGGCGTGCAGTTGGCTTCCTATCGAAAGCGGCCCGGCAGTTTTTAGCAATTCAACGGTTTCTAAAACCCTGTCGTTTTCAGTCACTACGTGCCTGACTCTTTTGAGTACGGTTGGATCAAGCAGGGAAGCTGCTTTTTCCAAATCCTCAAGTTTCAAATCACGGAGCGAAGAAACTCCCATGGTCTTGGCCCCTAATTCGCAGGCCGCGCGCCTTGCCGCATAACCGCCATCAACCAATCGGTGCGAAACTCCGGTATCCATTACCACTATCTCAAGCTGATTGCTTTCAAGGCCCAGAGGTATGGCTTCAGATTCTAAAGATCGGCAGTCTAGAAAAACAACGTGGTCTAGAACTCCAAATAGGGAAGCGGTTTGATCCATGATTCCAGTTGGTGCACCGACTATCTCGTTCTCCGCACGTTGGCCAACTCGGGCTAATTGCTTGCGGTCAAGACCATAATTCCAAAGCTCATTTAGTGAAATTGCAACTGAACATTCGATTGCTGCCGAAGAAGAAAGCCCTGCGCCGACCGGCACGCTGGATTCAACAAACAGGTTAAATCCAACGGGGCTTGCTCCGGCTTGGCTAAGGGCCCAGGCAACCCCAAGTGGATATCCCGACCAGCCCTGTACCGTCTCTTTCGATATCTTCGATACAGGAATTTCATTTACATCTTTTGAGAATGCTGACGCTACTCGGGCAATTCCGTCCGTTCTAAGCGAAACAGCAGCGTAGGTTCTGCGGTCAATTGCGAAAGGAAGCACGAAGCCTTCGTTGTAGTCAGTGTGCTCTCCAATGAGATTTACTCGTCCTGGAGCGGACCAAACAGCCGTTGGTTCCTCACCAAATATGGAAGCGAAACCCCGTGCCGCTAAATTGCTTGTTGCACCGCTCAAGACAGTGCTTGCCTTAGCTGGTTTGCGATTGTTTCTGCCGGAATGTCTGCGATGAAAGCTCCCATGGCCGACTCAGATCCAGCCAGGTACTTCAGTTTGTCCTCTGCTCGCCTAGGAGAAGTTATCTGCAACTGGAGCCTCAAGTTTTCGCCCCCTGCAACTAACGGAGCTTGATGCCAAGCAGCGATGTATGGCGAGGGGGTTGAGTAAACAGTTTCAAATGCACTCAGCAGTTTTGAATAGACCTCAGCTAGCTCAGCTCTTTCGTCGTCGGTGAGCTCGGTGTGATTCTTGACGTGGCGCTTGGGAAGAAGGTGTGCCTCGATTGGCCACCTGGCAGCGAATGGCACATATGCCAAGAAGGATTCGGAACTTACGAGAACTCTTTCGGAAGCTTTCTCAAAGGCGTAGATTTCCTCAAACAAAGAACTGTTTTTTGCAGTCGACTCAAGAATCTTCTGGGTCCTTGGGGTCACGTACGGATAGGAATAGATCTGTCCGTGTGGGTGGTGCAGTGTCACACCGATTTCTTGTCCACGGTTTTCGAAGGGGAAAACTTGCTTAACCCCAGCAAGCCCCTGAAGCTCATCGGTTCTATCCGCAAGTGCCTCAAGAACCGTTTGCACGCGACTTACCGGCATTTGGCCGAGG
Source organism: Actinomycetota bacterium (assembly GCA_046046195.1). Taxonomy (GTDB): domain Bacteria; phylum Actinomycetota; class Actinomycetes; order Actinomycetales; family Microbacteriaceae; genus Rhodoluna. The sequence goes on from JBJOKH010000005.1 coordinate 4,616, forward strand.
GATCCTTCATGTTCAGGACTGAAGACAACAACTTCGCATTTTCCAACTGCTGGAAGTGTTTTGCCCAATTCAAATCTGTCGTTCGAAGAGAGCTCTGGACTTGAAACTCCCGCGGGCAGAGCACCAAAGGCTGGGTTCTTGTTCTCAAAAACTGCAACGTGAAAACTGTCTGGAATTTCGCTCAAGTTTTCGTCACTGCTAGGGCAGAGCGGGCAGAGGTGACTTGGGGGCAGGAAGGCTCTGTTGTGACGGTGGGCAGCAACCGCAATCCACTCGCCGTTTAGTGGATCTTGCCGAAGTTCTGCAAGTTCTGGCCTATCGGCTGCCTGCCTGCGGTCTGGTTTTCTTTCGGAAGGAAGGTTTGATCCAGCATCATCGAAATAATGAATGTCTCGACCGTCAAACAACTTGCCGGACACTTTTCTGATTTGGCTCACCTGCCAAAGTTTACTAACAAGCTTGGTTGCGAGCTGGAGCGCCTAGAACGAGCTGGAAGGCAGGTCCTTCTCGTCTTCAAGGATTGCCTTGACGATTCGATCGGCCACGTGCTCAGCTGTCATCCCTTGAGGGAAAGCTGGAGCCACTCCCTCAATTGCTCGTCCAGCTAGACCGGTTTCGGTGTGACCTGGTCTGGCATCGACAACTCGTATTCCGTCACGACGAAGTTCGCGGGAGATTGCCTGGTCAAACGCGTAAAGCGCGGACTTGCTTGCAGAGTATGCGGCAAGACCTGCCATCGGAGATTCGGCAACGACTCCAGAAATGTTAACGATGAATGGATCATTTCCTGCTGCTGCAGAAGCTTTCAAAAGTGGAAGTAAACCTTGGATTAGAGCGATAGGTCCAGTGGTGTTCACCGCAAATAGCTTTTGTAGGGTTTCGGAAGTTAAGTCCGTGTAGTTTCCAAAAGCCACCACACCAGTTGCATTTACGATTCCGTCGATTCTGGCGTCTGAATCCAAAAGGTAGTTGATCAAGACTTGAATTGACTCTGGGTTTGTCAGGTCCACAAGCACTCTGGGGTTGCCGGCTTGGGGGACTCGTTCGGCAGATTCCAAAGAGGAAGACGTTGCCATAACCGTGGCGCCTTGCGCGGCAAGCTTGGTGGCGATGGTCGATCCCAGGACGCCCGAGGCACCCATCACGAGTATGTTTCTAGACTTCAAATCTGACATTGGTTTTCTCCTTGAGTCCTCTAACAATAGCGAAGCTTTATCCATTCCCGCTTAAGCCAATAGGCTTTAGCGGTGTCCATAAGATTCATTGACCCAATAACCGGCTTGGATGTGCGGTCGACTGAGTTTGCCCGCATCACCTTGGCCGCAGCAGCGAAAGACAATCGGGAGCTTTTTCAAAACATCGCTGGTGCTCCGGACTGGCGTAAGTGGTACATCCGTCTCTATTCCGAGTTAGCAATAGAAGAAGGTCGATCACCTGCACAGCTTGCCAAGATGGCCACAGCAGGGCTTGCTGAATTCAATTCTCACCTTCACACCAGTAATGGGGAAAAACTGAGTGATGCGGTAGCGGCAGGGTTCGCTTCAGACTTAGTCGAAACAGTCGCGATTACTGGTTCTGGTTCGGTAGAGAAAGTTTCTGTTGCCGGTCACTCCGGTTCACTGGAATCCCTAGCTGCCTCTTGGGATGAGCAGGGTTGGGCTGAACCAGGCCTTGCTGAGAGCTTTAGATTCTTGGATCAAAACCACGGACTTCGACTGGATGGGAACTTGTTGTTTGCGGTTGCTGGAGCTGCCGAGTTTGCACCGACCGAGCACTGGCTTCGCTGGGGCGGGAAAGTTGCGGTTGTAGCGCGCAACAACTCGGCAACCTGGATGCGTTTGATAGCCCTTGCAAGATCAACAGGAGGAACCATGCTGGTTCCTGTTATTCGCGCCGACCGAAGTGTTCCAGTAAGCGAACTGACCGACGAAGAGCTCTCTAAAGTAGCCGGCCTGGACATGCTCGAGCACTACGCAGAGATTGCCAGCTGGATGAATCAGCTCTACACGGAAACAAAATCCAAGTTCATTTTGGGTCTTTACGCATACACCCCAAAGGTCAATCACATAAGGGTTCAGGGAGTTCAAGAAACACTCGCCGGTATCGCTTGCAAAAACTTTGCAAAGGACAAGCTTGTTCTCAGCTGGCTGGCTACTCCAACCGACTCAACAGCGGGGCCTGCATCAATTGGACAAGATCAGCTGGCGCGATTTGCTAAGAGATCAGCTTCCAGAATCATTAGGGACAGTTTCTTGGGGATTCTGAATGCTGCTAGGCCAGCCAATCCAAAGTTTTTTGATTCTGAGTCAGGTGAAAAACTTATGCTGATTGATGCCTCGGTTCAGCAGCAAGGACCGAGCTATTCTTTCTCAAAGCGCACGCAGCGCTGGCGCGCATACTTGGCTCACTACGCGGGATTTCGAGTCTCGTATCAAATCTCGCCTCCGGCTAGAACTAATTCAGTTCTTCGACACAGGATTCTTAGGGCGAGCTACATGGGCGCCCCGCTTTTTGGAGTGAAGCCATTTGAGGTCGATGTTGCCAAGTCGGCATCTGCAGCCGCGCTTGTTAGAGATGTATTGGATCCAAACGCCTATCAAGACCTGGACACCACAACCCAGCTTCAGTGTTTCTCGGCGATTCACGGCGGCCTTTGGAGAATTGCCTATCGACCAAGAAGTGTCTGGATTGCAGCTACGCTTCTAGGTCTGCCAGCATTGCTAAAGCGCGGCTACTAACCCTTATTACCTGAGAGCACCAACTCGACAGTTGATGATCCTTCTGGGCTTACCTTGATTGGAATTCCCCAGTCCTGTTGGTGGATATGACACTGAGCTCCCTCGCTTGATTCATCGCAAGAGGCCCCCTTTGCCGCCACATGCAAAACACCCTCTGACACAGCTGGATTCAAGACAATCTTGCGGGTCAACTCCTGTGAGTTCCCGGAGCCCTCAAGAAGTAGTTCCTTAGGGGTTGAGCTAACCACAAGGAAGGTTGATGGCCCATATCTATCGTCTAACTTTTGCCCTGGGGGAGCGCTGAAAGTTACATCAATAGTTAACTCCCCTGGCAGAACAGCCAGTGCTGGCCTTGCGGTTCTCATTGCCGAGCCTTGCACCAACGCTTCTTTCTCAATGGGAAGAAGTGTAATTCTGTTAGCGCTTGCTTCAACAACCGCGAGCTTTGGACCAGTTTCGGTTTGAATCAGTTCCATGTCGCTGGGCTCAGAAAGGTCTCTAGCAATTGTCGCAACCTGATTTGTTGAAGGTGAATACTTTCTTATTGCGCTGTTGTAGGTATCTGCTATCAGCAAGTTGCCATCAGGAAGTTCGATAACTCCGAGCGGGTGCTGCAAAAGGGCTTGGTCTGCTGGGCCATCCACGTGACCGAAATCAAAAAGACCTTTTCCTACCTGTGAAGCAATTTTTCCAAATTCGGCCGACCGTACAGCGGAGGTCTCAGCGTCAATAATCCAAACCTTGCCAGGATTTACTTTCGACTGAACGAGAGCCGATGGTTGAGCAAACCAAGCCTTGTCGAGGTCGCCATCAACGAGACCTTCATTGGTGGTTCCAGCAAAAATGCCAAGCGTCTTTGATTGGAAGTCATACTTCCAAATTCTGTGCTCACCAGCCATCGCTATCAACAAGACATCATCTAGCACTTCGATGTCCCAAGGAGTTGAGATGTTAACTTCTAGAGCTGGACCAGTTGTGGCATCGGCTTGCATCCACTGGGCGCCGGTTCCAGCGATTGTGAAAACGGCCTTGGTTTCTATGTTCACTGCTCGAATCAAGTGATTGGCGGTGTCAGCAATAACTAAGTGAGCCCCAACTTGTGAAGCAAGGTCCGCTTCCAAAAAGACAGCTCCGTAGGGTTCAGCAAATGTAGCCTGGTCGTAGCCACCGTCTTTCGCGCCTCTGGTACCACCACCGATGGTGATTGTCGGTTCGATTAGGTTTTCGGACGTGAGTCCAACCAGGGTGTGCGCTCCACTGTTACTTACGAGCAGTTCGGCACCCCCAAGCAATGGCTGGTAGATAGCTGGAACAGCAACGATTTTGCCTGGTTGCTTCAGGGCCATAGAGCTGGGAGCTGGGGCGAGGTAGAGGCCCTTGCCTCTTATCAGGTCACCACTTGCCTCATAGTCTGGGACGAGTTTTTCCAGCAGGGCATCAATCGCGTGAGCGTGACCTTCGCCGGAGTAGGTGGCAATAATCTCGCCTCTTGGGTCTACTAAAACAAGTGTTGGCCAAGCCCGAACTCCGTAGCTTTGCCAGGTTGTCATATTTGGATCATTTAGCACAGGGTGGTGAATCTCGTGCCTATCGATAGCAGCCGCCACAGAAGCAGGAAGTTTTTCGTATTCAAACTTTGGTGAGTGAACCCCAACGACAGTTAAGACGTCTTTGAACTTTTCCTCCACCGGACGAAGCTCGGCAAGAACGTGATGGCAGTTCACGCAGCAAAGAGTCCAGAAATCTAGAAGCAGAAATCGACCTTTGAAATCCGCAATACCTAGTCGAGGATTCTCTGTTCCAAACCAGGTGTCACCGATTAGCTCGGGAGCTTTGGTCACTTCAATGCCCTTCTTGAGCTGATTACTCCGGTGTTGAATCCAGCAAGGTGAAGACCGCCGTGGAATCTAGCGTGCTCAATCTTTAGGCAGCGGTTCATCACAACATTCAGGCCGGCTGCGGTTCCTCGTTCTCCGACTTCGTCGTTGTAAACACCAAGCTGCAGCCAAATGGTTTTTGCTCCCACTGCGATTGCTTCATCCAAAATTCCTGGAGTGTCCGATGGCTTTCTAAACACATCGACGATGTCTGGTTTTTCAGGAAGCTCAGCAAGAGAGTTGTAAACCTTCTCGTCGAACAAGGTGTCAATCATCGGGTTTACGTAGTAGACCTTGTAGTACTCGCCACCTTTTAGATAGCTAGCAACAAAGTAGCTTGCCCTAGATCGGTTGGAAGAAACTCCAACCATAGCTACTACTTTTGAGGACTGAAGAATTTCAAGGCGCTTTTTGGCGGTCAACTCCTGGTAACTCATCTCGACCTCCCGGTAGCAGCCTCAAGAGCTTGGTCTAGATCCCAGAGGATGTCCTCGATATCTTCGATGCCTACGCTGATGCGGATTAGGTCCTCAGGGACTCCGGCAGCAGCCAGCTGGTCTGGACCCAGCTGGCGATAGAGGGTCGAGGCCGGGTGAATGATCAGGCTCTTGGCATCTCCAATGTTGGCCAGGTGACTGATCAGCTGAACATGATTGATCAGCTTTTCGCTGGCCTTGCGGCCGCCCTCGACCCCAAAGGAGAAAACTGCACCTGGGCCTTCCGGGGCATACTTCTTGGCAAGTTTGTGGTCCGGGTGAGACTTGAGTCCCGAATATGAAATCCAGCTAACTCGCTTGTCAGAATCCAGCCACTCGGCAACCGCTTTGGCGTTTGCCACGTGATCTTTCATACGCTGCGGCAAGGTTTCGATTCCCTGGAGCAATTGGAAAGCCGCCATCGGAGAAAGCGTTGGACCGATGTCTCGAAGCTGTTCGCTTCGAAGCTTTGTCAGGAATCCATACTCACCAAAGTTTCCCCACCACTCGAGGTCACCGTAAGCTGCAACCGGCTCAGTCATGAACGGGAACTTTCCGTTGTCCCACTGGAAGTTTCCGGAGTCAACCACGACGCCACCCAGAGTTGTTCCGTGACCGCCCAAAAACTTAGTGGCCGAGTGAATCACAATATCGGCACCGTGCTCGATTGGGCGAACCAAATATGGAGAAGCGGTTGTTGAATCAACCACTAACGGAATGCCGTTTCGGTGAGCTACCTCAGCGAGACCCTCAATGTCGGCAATTGCTGTGGAGGGGTTTGCAATCGATTCAGTAAAAATAAGTTTGGTGTTGGGTCTTATCGCAGCTTCGAAGGCTTTGGGATCGGATGAGTCAACGAAGGTGCTCTCAATACCAAAGCGCTTTAGGGTCACAGTGATCTGAGTTACAGTTCCACCATAAAGACGTGATGAGCTAACGATGTGGTCACCTGCGGCGCAAAGTGCTGCGAAGGTGATGAACTCAGCGGACTGACCGCTGGCAGTTGCAACCGCTCCGATGCCGCCTTCTAGGCTGGCAACTCTTTCTTCGAAGGCTGCAACGGTTGGGTTTCCGATGCGCGAGTAAATGTTTCCGTACTTTTCAAGGGCGAAAAGATTGGCGGCGTCTTTGGTGTCTTCGAAAACAAATGAAGTGGTCTGATAGATAGGCACAGCCCTTGCACCATAGACCGGGTCTGGAACACTGCCGGCGTGAAGCGCTCTGGTCTTAAACCCAAACTTCTTTTCTGACATGGTTTCTCCTTGTGTTTTCAAAGTCTAAATCCAGCGCAGGGCGCGCTTTTCGATGGTCGCGATGATGACATCGCTGAGCTTGCCGAGCAGGGCAAGCATGATTATCGCCATAAACAAGATGTCGGTTCTTGCTGTGTTTTGGCTATCCAGCAGCAAGAAGCCAAGTCCCATGGAGCTGGCGATAAGTTCGGCCGCCACCAGGAACAGCCAAGCCTGGGCTAGACCTAGGCGAAGGCCTGAGAAGATCACGGGAGCAGCTGCCGGCAGAAGTACCTTGCTGATGAGCTTCACGCCCTTGAGTCCGTAGGTGCGACCAACCTCGATTAGGTTCCTATCTACTGCCGCAAGACCTGCAGCAACTGTTGTGAAAACAGGGAAGAAGGCACCGATTGCAACCAGAGTCACCTTTGGTTCTTCGTAGATGCCCATCCATATAAGAAGTAGTGGCACCCAAGCCAAAGATGGAACTGCTCGCACGGCTCCGATGGTTGGCAATAGCAGTCGTCCAATTGTCTTTGAAAGACCAACCGCGGAACCAAGCACGATTCCCAGAATCGATCCGATGGCAAAGCCTGAGAAAACGCGCTGAACGCTGATGCCAACGTGCTGCCAAAGTGTTCCGCGCTCAATTAGTCCAACCGCAGCTTGAATCACTTCAATCGGAGGTGGTAGTTGGCTTGCGGAGAAAGTTCCGTTGGTGCTGAGTACTTGCCAGACGATCAGAATCAGAGCCGGCAGCAAAGCACCTATTGCAAGAGTCACCAAATTCTTGCGAATTTTGGACTGACGCTGTTGCTTGGTGTTTTGCTGCTCGACTCTGAATTCTGACATTTGCTAGTTAGCCAATCTTCTTTGCGATTGAATCGTTGATGATGGTTGCTAGCGCCTCATCTGCAGCTTCCTGAGACTTGATGGCGCCTTCAGTAACTAGAACTGTAGAGATTGTGGTCCAAACAGCCAACTGGGTTGACCCTGGAACAATCGAGACAGCAATGTTGGTTCTCTCAAGCAATACCTTCTTGGCAACCTCAGCATCTAACTGAGCATCTCTAGCCAAAATAGCTACAGCGTCATCTGGGTTGTCGAGAATCCACTGACGGGCTCTTTCGTACTGACCCAAAACAAGCTCAACCAGCTCTGGCTTTTCAGCAAGGAACTTGTCGGTTGTGTTTAGAACGCCCCATGATGCAAAGGCTGGGTTGTTGTAGATGATCTTGCTTCCGGCGGTTAGTTCACTCGTTGCTGTTAGCGGGTCAAGACCTGCCCAAGCATCAACGTCTCCAGCCTCTAGAGCCTTCTGGCCATCGGCGTGGATAAGGTTCACAATCTCTAGGTCAGAGGCGGATAGACCAGCCTCAGCAAGTGCCTGAAGAAGGTGGAAGTAAGGGTCGGTTCCTGAGGCAGCGGCAACTTTCTTGCCCTTTAGATCTGCAACGGAAGCGATGTCGCTGTCTTTACCGACAACCACTGATGCCCAGTTCGGCTGAGAGAAGACACCAACGGTAGTTAGTGCAACACCATTGGCGCGAGCGGCAACGGCCGCAGCACCGGCTGAAGAAGCGATGTCGACAGCCTCAGCGTTTAAGTTTTCAATTGCTTTACTAGATCCAGCCGAGAGAATCCACTCGACAGAGTAACCATCGGCGGCAAGTTCTTCCTCAAGCCAACCCTGGTCCTTGATTACAAGGCTTAGAGGGTTCCAGTACGCGTAGTCGATCTTTAGAACTTTTGATTCTGCTGGAGCTGATTCGCCAGCTGCACATCCGGTTAGCGCGAACAGCGCAACCGATAGTGCGGCAACTGACTTACTCAGTCGACCTAGTTTTCTTGATGATGACATTTGTTTCTACTTTCTTGTTTATGGATGTATTCCGAACTTGGACAAGAGTTCAGTTCTTAGTGGTGCAAGTCCTGGGTGAGAGCGATCTCTCGGCCTTGGGTGATTTACTTTCACAATTTCATCAATTCCACGTCCACGCTCAGCCAGAACCACAATTCGGTCGGCTAGGTGAAGTGCTTCGTCAATGTCGTGTGTTACCAAGACCACTGTTGCTCCAGTGGCGCCAGCCACTTCGAGCAACAGATCTTGCATCAACAAACGGGTCAAGGCATCAAGGGCGGCGAATGGCTCATCGAGCAACAAAACACCAGGGTGACCAGCAAGCCCTCTTGCGAGAGCTGTGCGCTGTGCCATTCCACCGGAAACTTGTCTCGGGATGTGCTTTTCGAAACCGGCAAGTCCAACGCTGGCAAGAAGTTTAAGAATTTCTTTTTCACTTCTTTTTCCTCTAGCGCCGATAGCTACGTTGTCCTTCAAGCTAAGCCAAGGCAAAAGCCTTGGTTCTTGAAATACAAAACCGCAGCGCGGATCAACACCTGTTACTTGCTGACCGTCAACTTCTACTTTTCCTTCGCTTGGGCTATCGAGACCTGCGATAAGGCGCAACAGCGTTGACTTCCCACAGCCAGAGGGACCCAGTAGAACAAGTACTTCACCTGCTCGGATGTCTAGGTTGATGTCCCGCAGAACATCTACCCTCTTGACGCCTTTTCCGAAGTGCTTGTTGACCTCAGAGATAGTCACTGAGGCGGGGGAGACCTTCGGGGCATCCGGTTGGATTGATTGCGCTATAGCCAATTGAAATCACCTTTTGATGTTTATGACCTATTTGGTTGAAAAGGGGTTTTGCGAGGCTTCACCCTCGCGGCTTAGTTCACCGTGGATTAAGACGTTAGAAGCTAAGCGTCTAGAGCATTCGCTCCATAGACATCATTGACATACCCATTGCAAAACCAGCAGATTGCGAGATTCGCAGTTCTGACATGGTGAGACTCCTTGGGTTGAAGGTGTTAGGCAAAACGATAGCCCAAAAATCAGCCGCTTGCAAGAAGGCTAGAGCACGGGCTTCTAGGCGGGTTAGTATGACTTCCAAGCAAGCCAACCGAAGCCCCATGAGAAAAAGGACTAGCACTTTGCCAGCATCAGCTAAAGAGATTTGGTTTCTAACGGGATCCCAGAACCTTTACGGGGAACAGACCCTAAAAGAAGTAGCGCAGCAATCCGAGAAGGTTTCCTCAGAGTTGGCTACCGGAATCAGCTCGGGAGTGAAGCTGGTCTGGAAACCGGTTCTAAAGACCCCCGACGCCATTAGACGCACCATGTTGGATGCAACCGCCGATGACAACTGCATCGGTGTTATCACATGGATGCACACTTTTTCTCCTGCGAAGATGTGGATCGCGGGCCTTGATGCTCTGGGTAAACCACTTCTTCACTTGCATACACAGGCAGGACAGTCCTTGCCTTGGGCCACGATTGACATGGACTTCATGAACTTGAACCAGGCCGCCCACGGTGACCGTGAGTACGCACACATGGTTTCCCGAATGGCAATTGCAAGAAAGATTGTCGTGGGTCACCCAACCGAGGCTGCCGTGAAGGACCGCGTCGATGCCTGGGTCTACGCATGTATTGGTTGGAACAAATCTCAGAACCTAAAGCTTGCTCGATTTGGCGACAACATGAGGTACGTCTCTGTCACAGACGGCGACAAGGTTTCAGCCCAGATGCAATTTGGAATGTCTATTGAGCAGTTTGGCGTTAACACTCTGGTTGACGAAGTGGATAAAGTGTCCAACCAGGACGCTGAGGCTTTGACCAAAAAGTATGAAGAGCTGTATGAAGTCTCAGCCGAGCTCAAGTCGGGTGGCGCTCGCCACGAGTCTTTGGTGTACGGAGCAAAGATTGAGCTTGCCCTGAGAAAGATTTTGGAAGCCGGAAACTTTGATGCCCTAACCAGCAATTTCGAAGATCTAGGAGATTTGCGTCAACTACCAGGCCTGGCAATTCAGCGCCTAATGGAAGATGGCTATGGATTTGGTGGCGAGGGTGACTGGAAGACTTCTGCGCTTCTGGCAATCATGAAGTCGATGACCAAGCCAGGTGGCGGCACCTCCTTTATGGAGGACTACACCTATCACTTTGGCCCTGGCACCCCGAAGGTCCTTGGCGCACACATGCTTGAGGTTTGCCCAACCATCACAAAAGCCAAGCCAAAGATTGAAGTCCACCCGCTCGGAATCGGCGGCAAGGAAGATCCAGTTCGAATGGTCTTCACCGCAACTCCTGCATCAGGTCGAGTAGTTTGCCTGGTTGACTTAGGTGACAGATTCAGAATCATCTCCAACGAGATTGAAATTGTTGAACCAACCGAGGACCTTCCTAAGCTGCCTGTTGCCAGGGCCGTTTGGGAACCGAAGCCATCGTTGGCCGAATCGGCTGAAGCTTGGATGCTAGCTGGCGGAAGCCACCACACAGTTCTGACCAACTCGGTTTCTAACGAGACCCTGGAGGACTTTGCTCGAATTGCAAGAACTGAACTTGTGCAAATTGACAAGGACACAAATCTTCGTTCTTTCCGCAAAGAGTTGGCCTTTTCCAGTGCGTATCATCGCCTTGCCGAACCGCTTCGCTAAATCCCTCGCTTGCTTTGGATTTAGCTCGTAAAGTTTGAAGTATGGATTCAAAACAGAGCTGGTCACTGCTTGGCAAAAGGCCTACTAAACCTCGACCAAATGTGATCGCACTTGTGGTGTCATTCTTGCTCGCCTTTGAAACCTTCGTTGCAGTCACCGGGCAATACCCCGCTTACATGTCACTTCTTGCAATTGGCGCTAGCGCATGGGCAGTTGTCATGGGAATTCAGGCCAGGGCTTTGATTTCACTTTTGTTTATACCTGTGTCATTGATCTGGTTGAATCCACTTTTGGGCGGCGACTGGTTTAGCCAGCTTGGGCCAACTATTTTCTTGTCACACGCAGCACTTGCAATGCTTTTTGCGGTTTCTGGATACACCTACCAGGCCACTGAAAAGGTCAACTGATGACCGATAGCTGGGTTGGTTTCCGCCCATCACCAAAGCGAGATGAATCAAGACCTACCGCTAGCAAGAGCGCAGAACTAACCAGCAAACTGCTTATTGCAAAGGTCTTGAAGCTACTGACAACCCAATCCGGAGTCGAAAGCTGGCTGGTGCCGTTCACAAAATTTGACGCCAGGCTTGGGGCAAAGCTTAAGTTTTCGGTTGGTGAGGAGAACTACGGCGGTACATTCTCCCGAATCGACATCCCAAAGCGTGTGATTCTTCTGACGGAACTGCACGGAGAAATTGACTTCCGTTTAACTGAGAAAAAGGATGGCACGGACGTATATGTGTCTTGCACTAAGACCCTCAATGATTCAGAAAAACCTGACTGGGAGCTGTTGGTCGCTGGAGTGCTAGAAAGATTTGAAAGGGCGTTGAACGATGCCCAGTAGTCCCAAGCAACCAAACATCTACGACGTAGCAAAACTTGCAGAAGTTTCGCACCAAACCGTTTCAAGAGTCATAAACAATCATCAGGGCTTGAGGCCAGCAACTCGTGAGCGAGTTGAACAGGCGATGGAGGCACTTGGTTATCGACCAAATCTTGCAGCCAGAGCGCTTGTAACTTCGAAATCCAACATCGTAGGAGTTTTGGCGTCCGACACCGATTTCACCGGTCCTGCAACGATTGTTCACAAAATGGAAAAGACCGCCCGCTTGGCTGGTTTCTTCGCTGTCACAGCAAGCATCGACCCGGAATCACCAGATTCGATCGTCGAGGGTATTAGCTACCTGCAGAAGTTGGGAATCGAGGGGCTAGTAGTGGTGACCCCGCAAACCACTGCGGTCGACATCGCGAGAGACCGGCTGCGTGGAATTCCAGTAATCACAATCGACAGCATGTATCGCATGGATGAGCAAGCGGTTTCAATGGACAACTTCACCGGTGCCACGGCTGCCACAAACCACTTGATTGATTTAGGCCACACTCAAATCATTCACGTCAGTGGGCCGAAGCAGTGGTTTGAAACCAACGCGCGAATTTCCGGATACAGCTCAGCGATGCTGAACGCATCACTAACTCCAAACATCATCGACGGCGACTGGAGCATCGACACCGGCTATCGAGTTGGAATGCAGCTTAATATCGACCAACCTCTGACAACGGCCATCTTTGCAGCTAACGATTACTTAGCCATGGGCTTGCTCCATGCCTTCAGGTTGCGGGGGATTTCGGTTCCGGATCGCATAAGCATCGTTGGGTTCGACGACTTGCCCGAAACTCCTTACTTTTCACCTCCGCTAACAACCGTTAGACAAGACTTCGAGTCCCTGGGAACTAGGGCCATGGCATTGCTGCTTGAAACCATAAGTGGGGAGCGGCGCATCGGACATGACCGCTTGATTCCAGATCTTGTTGTTCGGGATTCCACCGCGCCGCCTTCGGTCTACTAGTAATCACCTGGGCCAACGGCCGCGGGCTGTTATCGCTAACATGATTTATCAGAAGAAGGAAAAGCGATGAAAGACCAGCAGTTTGTAATTGGTGTGGACTACGGAACTCTTTCCGGCAGGGCAGTTGTTGTTCGTGTTTCAGATGGTAAAGAACTAGCAAGTGCTGCATACGATTACCCGAATGCCGTGATGGATCAAAAACTTAATTCCTCCGGTGAGCTACTGCCTCCGGACTGGGCCCTCCAGGACGCTAACGACTATGTCGAGGTTTTGAAAAACGCCGTCCCTGAAGCAGTGAAGCTTTCCGGAATCGACCCTTCTCAAGTAATTGGTATCGCAACCGACTTCACAGCTTGCACCATGGTTCCAGTTGAGCAAGACGGCACACCACTTAGTGCACTCCCAGAATTCAAGAACAGACCACACGCCTACGTGAAGCTTTGGAAGCATCACGCCGCACAACCTCATGCCGACCGAATCAATCAAACCGCCAGAGATATGAATGAATACTGGATGCCTCGATACGGCGGACAGATTTCATCTGAATGGGAACTTGCCAAGGGTTTGCAGCTTCTTGAGGAAGATCCAGAAATTTACAACCACATGTATAAGTTTGTGGAAGCAGCGGACTGGATCATCTGGCAGCTATCCGGCAACTACGTCCGAAACGCCTGCACCGCAGGCTACAAAGGCAACTTGCAGGATGGCAAGTACCCATCAGAACAATTTTTCGCCGCCCTAAACCCAGACTTTGCCACCTTCGCTAAGAAGATCGATCATCAAATTGGCCAACTCGGGGATAAGGCCGGGACGCTGACTGCCCAAGCCTCCGCTTGGACCGGCCTTCCCCAAGGAATTGCCGTTGCCGTTGGCAACGTCGACGCTCACGTGACTGCTCCGGCAGCCAAGGCCACCAAGCCAGGACAAATGGTCGCAATCATGGGAACCTCGACCTGTCACGTCATGAACGGTGACAAGCTTGCCGAAGTTCCGGGAATGTGTGGGGTGGTTGACGGAGGTATCGTCTCTGGATACTTCGGTTATGAAGCCGGTCAGTCCGGAGTTGGCGACATCTTCGCTTGGTATGTAAACAACCAAGTACCAGGTCACTATTTCGACGAGGCCAAAAAGCTCGGAAAGAGCATTCACGAGTACTTGACCGATTTAGCTGCTGATCAGAATGTCGGCGAACATGGTTTGGTTGCCCTTGACTGGCACTCCGGAAACCGCTCGGTCTTGGTTGATCATGAACTCTCCGGAGTCTTGATTGGTGCAACACTTACCACCAAGGCCGAAGACGGTTACCGCGCGCTGCTTGAGTCAACTGCTTTTGGAACCAGAAAGATTGTTGAAACTTTCCGCGACTCTGGAATTCCGGTCACCGAGTTTATTGTCGCGGGCGGACTGCTGAAGAATAAATTCTTGATGCAGCTTTACTCCGATGTGACCAGACTGCCTCTTAGTGTTATCAATTCCGAACAGGGACCTGCCCTAGGCTCTGCAATTCACGCAGCAGTTGCTGCCGGTGCATACTCGTCCGTTCTCGAAGCATCTGATGCGATGGGCAGTGTCACTCCCGCTCTATACAAACCAAACGAGGAGCGAGCTAAGGCTTACGATTTGCTTTATAAGGAGTACGAGACTCTGCACGACTACTTCGGTCGAGGAGCCAACGACGTCATGAAGCGCTTAAAGAAACTAAGAAGAGAGGCATCACGTGTCGGCTAAATTTCTGGAAGAGCGCGCTACTTTACTTGATCTGCACCACCAACTTTTCGATGCCGGTTTAGTTGTTTGGTCGGGCGGAAATATTTCACAACGCGTCGACGGTGGCTTTTTAATCAAACCAAGTGGATTGATGTATCCGCAGCTGACTGAGAAATCCCTGGTTTACTGCGACCTCGACGGAAATGTGCTCGAAGGGGAGTTTGCTCCTTCGAGTGACACTGCCGCCCATGCCTACGTCTACAAGAACATGCCTGAGGTTGGGGGTGTGGTTCACACCCACTCCAACTACGCCTGCGCCTTTGCGGCGGTAAACGAGCCGATCCCTTGCATCCTGACCGCTATCGCCGATGAATTCGGGGGAGATATCCCGGTCGGGCCATACGCCGAAATCGGCGATGATTCGATTGGCCGAGGGATAGTTTCTACCCTGGCTGGGCACCGCTCCAAGGCGGTACTAATGTCCCAGCACGGGGTGTTCACCATAGGCAAGGATGCCAAATCGGCCCTAAAGGCCGCGATTATGTGCGAAGACGTGGCCAAATCGGCCCATCTGGCAAGGCAGCTGGGGACGCCCAAGCGGCTGCCCCAGGAGTCTATTGACCGGTTATTCAATCGTTACCAAAACGTATACGGACAGTAACCAAAAACCGCTTACCTAAGCCTAAAAAGGTGCCAAACTAGGGGGGACCTCAAAATGTTAGCGTTCACCTAGGCCCGTTTTTCGAGCTAGGTGGAAGCCAAATTCTTTACGAGGCGATTGATTAGTTCCTAGGAATTATGTCAGTCAACTTGGTCGGGATGGACGCGACTGAGAAAAAAGTGTTCGGCTAGTCCGGTCGGCAAATCGAAAGGAACAACACAGTTGCTTAAGAAAATCACAAGAATTGCTGCTGTAGCTGCCGCTGCTGCACTAGTTCTTTCTGGTTGTGCAGCCACAACCACAGACTCCGCTGAAGGCGGTCTAATCGGTGTATCGATGCCTACCCAGTCATCAACCCGTTGGATCAGCGACGGCGAGTCCATCAAGGCTGAGCTAGAAGCACAGGGATTCACCGTTGACCTGCAGTATGCAGAAGACGACATTCCTACCCAGGTATCACAGCTTGAAGGTATGTTGACCAAGGGCGCAAAGGCTCTAATCATCGCAGCCATCGACGGAACTCAGCTAACTGACGTTCTACAGGCAGCAGCTGACGCAAGCGTTCCAGTTATCGCTTACGACCGTTTGATTCGTGACAGCGCCAACGTGAACTACTACGCAACCTTCGACAACTTCAAGGTTGGAGTTCAGCAGGCTACCTCACTACTAGTTGGTATGGGCGTTTACGCATCTGAGGAATCAACCTCAGCTGACGGCCCTAACGCAGCAGGCCCATGGAACATTGAGCTTGTTGCTGGATCACTAGACGACAACAACGCGTTCTTCTTCTTCAATGGTGCGATGAGCATTCTTCAGCCACTAATTGACTCTGGAGTTCTAGTTGTTAAGTCAGGTCAGACTGACATCGAGCAGGTTGCAACCCTTCGTTGGGACGGCGCTGTAGCTCAGAAGCGTATGGAAGACATCTTGGTCGGAAACTACGCTGACGACACACTACACGGTGTTCTATCTCCATACGACGGCCTAAGCCGCGGTGTTATCGCAGCTTTGGTTGACGCAGGTTACACCAAGGACACTCTTCCTACAATCGTTGGCCAGGATGCAGAAACCGCATCTGTTCAGTCAATGCTTGATGGCGAGCAGTACTCAACCATCTTCAAGGACACTCGCGAACTAGCAAAGGTTGCAGTTGCAATGGCAGTTGCTATCTTGAACGGTGAAGAGCCTGAAGTTAACGACACCACCACTTACGACAACGGAGTTAAGGTTGTTCCATCATTCCTTCTAACCCCATACATCGTAACTGTTGACAACTACAAGGAGCTATTGATCGACTCTGGCTACATCGCAGAGGCCGACCTAGTACTTCCGTAGTAGAAAACTAGAATCCTTACCCGTGGGCCCTTGGGCTCACGGGTAAGGATTTTCTAAAGTAGATTTGAATAACCAACTCAGAGTCGGGAGAAACCAATGGCGTCCAACTCCATTCTGGAAATGAAAAACATCACCAAGACCTTCCCAGGAGTGAAGGCCCTCGACGATGTAACACTCAAGGTCGAGCGCGGCGAGATTCACGCAATCTGCGGTGAAAACGGAGCCGGCAAATCAACCCTCATGAAGGTGCTTTCAGGCGTATACCCTTTTGGAAGTTACGAAGGGGACATCGTCTACGAAAACGATTTAAAGAAGTTCTCCAACATAAGCGACAGCGAAGCCGAAGGCATCGTAATCATTCACCAGGAGCTAGCCCTTAGCCCTTACCTTTCAATCGCCGAGAACATCTTCTTGGGCAACGAAATCAAGAACGTCTTCGGTCTGATCAACTGGAACAAGACCTACAAGGAAGCCTCGAGCCTAATGGCTCGAGTTGGTCTCAAAGAAGACCCAAACCTTCCGATCAAGGACGTCGGTGTTGGTAAGCAGCAGTTGGTTGAAATTGCCAAGGCACTTTCCAAGCGAGTAAAGCTTCTTATTCTTGACGAACCAACCGCTGCACTCAACGATGAGGACTCGGCTCACCTTTTGGATCTTCTTCGTCACCTAAAGGGACAGGGAATCACTTCGATCATCATTTCCCACAAGTTGAACGAGATCGAAGCTATTGCTGACACCACAACCATTCTTCGCGACGGAAAGACCATTGAGTCGTTGAACATGAAAGGCTCCAAGGTTTCTCAGGAACGCATCATCAAGGGCATGGTTGGACGTGAGATGGACAATCGTTATCCAGCCCGTAAGGCCGACATTGGCGAAGAGATCTTGCGAGTTGAGAACTGGACCGCTTATCACCCCATTGACAGCTCACGCTTGGTAGTCGATAACGTCTCGATGAATGTCCGGAAGGGCGAGATCGTAGGCTTGGCCGGAATCATGGGCGCCGGACGCACAGAGTTCGCAAGAAGCCTTTTTGGCCATTCTTATGGCACCAACATCAGCGGCAAGGTTTACAAAAACGGGAAAGAAATCTCTGTTAAAAGCATCTCTGAGGCGATTACAAACGGTATTGCCTACGCCACCGAGGACCGCAAGCGTTTCGGTTTGAACCTAATTGAAGACGTGAAGCGCAACATCTCATTGGCGTCACTGAAGTCTTTCGTGAAATTTGGTCTTGTAAACGACAACGAGGAATACAAGCGCGCTAGCGAGTACCGCTCGAGCATGAACATCAAGTCTCCTTCGGTGCTTTCTGTTGTTGGACAGCTATCCGGTGGAAACCAGCAGAAGGTTGTGTTGTCGAAGTGGATCAACGTGAATCCTGACGTCTTGATCCTGGACGAGCCAACCCGAGGCATCGACGTGGGTGCTAAATATGAGATTTACCTAATCATTCAGAGACTTGCTGCCGAGGGCAAGGGAGTAGTAGTTATCTCCTCCGAGCTTCCCGAGCTGATCGGTATTTGCGACCGCATCTACGCAATCTCAGAAGGCCGCATCACAGGAGAAGTTCTAAGAAAAGACGCAAAGCCAGAATTACTTATGAGCTACATGACCATGGAAAAGAGTAAGAAAAAATGAGCACTGCAACCACTCAGAAGAAAAGCCCGCTTGATGCAATCAAGTCGAGGCTCCAGGGAGTCGACCTTCGTCAGAACGGTATCTTCCTAGCGCTAATCGGACTCGTTCTGTTCTTCGCAGTGACCACTCCAAACGCTGCCTCGATTAGCCCAACCAACGTCTCAAACCTTGTGGTGCAAAACGGTTACATCTTGGTTCTTGCAATCGGCATGGTCATGGTCATCATCGCCGGTCACATCGACTTGTCCGTGGGTTCCATAGCTGCCTTCATTGGAGCCGTCGCCGGTATCCTCACCGTTCGACCAATTGAGCAAGACGGCTGGGAATGGCTTCCTGCAGTTCCTTGGTGGGCAGGCATCATCGGGGCAATCTTGATCGGTGCAATTGTTGGAATGTGGCAAGGCTTCTGGGTAGCGTACGTTGGCATCCCGGCCTTCATCGTGACCCTTGCCGGAATGCTTTTGTTCCGTGGTCTTGCACTTATGACTCTTCAGAGCTCAAACATCGGTCCTTTCCCAGATGAGTTCCGTGCTATTGGAAACGGTTTCATCGACAAGGAGAAGTCTCTAAATAGTCTCATTGGAATTCCAGAACAGTTCAACGCGGTTGCTTTGATTTTGACCGTTTTGGGAATTGTCGCAATCTGGATTTCACAGCTTCGCACTCGTGCGGGCAAGCTCCGCTACGAGCAGCCGGTAGAACCAGTTTTCTGGTTCTACGGCAAGAACGTGATTTTGAGCATCATGGTTGCTTACGTAGGCTTCCAGCTTGCTCAGGCAAACGGAATCCCAATCACCCTGGTGGTCTTGGTCTTCCTGATCTTGCTATACACAGTCATCATGAACAAGACTCCGTTTGGTCGCTACATCTACGCAATCGGTGGAAACCTAAACGCAGCAGTGCTAAGCGGTATCAACGTTCGAATCGTGAACTTCTTCCTGTTTGTAAACATGGGAGCTCTTGCAGCTCTCTCTGGAGTCCTAATCACCGCTCGTATGAACTCTGCGGTTCCTAAGGCCGGAGACGGATTTGAGCTTGACGCTATCTCCTCAGTGTTTAT
>JBJOKH010000003.1:0-10440 GCA_046046195.1 Actinomycetota bacterium
GATTCCGTCCCCAGTCATCTCAAAGCAGCCGACTTCGTCGGTTGGACCAAAACGGTTCTTGAAAGAGCGAATGAATCGAAGGCTAGTTTGACGATCGCCCTCAAAGTGGCAAACCACGTCAACAAGGTGCTCCAGCGCACGCGGTCCTGCCACCGTGCCGTCTTTTGTCACGTGGCCAACCAGAATGATCGGGAGGTTTGATTCTTTGGCAACTCGAATCAGATTTGCCGCCACTTCTCTAACTTGAGATGGCATTCCTGCGGCCCCATCGATTTCGCCAGCGATGATGGTCTGCACGGAGTCAACAATCAAAAGCTCTGGCTTCAGGTGATCGATTTGCCCGAGGACGGTCGCAAGATCGTTCTCCGAAGCTAAGTAAAGATTGTCTGAGAGCGCGCCAGTCCTATCCGCGCGGAGTTTGATCTGGCCGGTTGATTCCTCGCCACTTACATACAAAACCTTGAGCCCAGACTTGGCACTATTTGCTGCAACTTCCAAAAGCAGTGTCGACTTACCAACTCCTGGTTCACCAGAGAGAAGCACAACGGCACCTGGAACTATGCCACCGCCAAGGACTCGGTCAAACTCTCCAACTCCGGTTGGTCGAGAGTGAACCTGATCGGTCGACACCGAAGTGATTGGCTTAGCGGCAAAGCTGTCTGCGATGGAAGCTGGACGAATCGACCTGACAATACCTATGCCACGGCCCTTTCCGAGGGCGGTTTGCGAGACGGTGTCCCAGGACTGGCACTCGCCACACTGACCTACCCACTTGGCCGTGGTCCAGCCACACTCAACACAGGAGTACTCAGCTTTTGTCTTTGCCATGAGTACCAAACTACCCTGACCTGCCGATACCAATGAAGGTTAAGCTTGGGCTATGGAAAACAAACAAATTGCCATCCTTGGCGCGGGCTCCATGGGAGGGGCAATCCTTAGCGGACTCATCGCAGCCGGATCTTCCCCGGAGAACATCACCGCTTCAACCGCTTCTGCCGCAAGCGCTAAAGCGCTAACCGAGAAGTTTTCCATCAAAGCTTTTGATCAAGAAACTACTGCTTCAGCAAATGCCCAAGCAGTTGCTGATGCTGACATTTTGTTACTTGCAGTAAAGCCAGCAAAGGTAATCGAAACCTTGCAAGAGGTAAGTGGTGCGGTCAAGGACGGCGTACTAGTTATCTCAGTTGCCGCAGGCATCACAACAAGCGCGATGGAACAAGCCATTGGATCCAAGGCGTCAGTGATTCGCGCAATGCCAAATACTCCGTCGATTGTTGGCCATGGCGTCACCGGCATCGCCAAGGGCGAATCGGCCAACGATGCCCAGCTTGCTACCGCCAAGGAGCTTTTCGAAACTGTCGGACAGGTTTTGATTGTGGAGGAAGACAAGATCAACGCCCTGAGCACGATCTCAGGATCTGGTCCAGCTTACGTTTTCTACTTCGCCGAGAAACTAATGACTGCTGCCAAGAATTTAGGCTTTAGCGAGAAGGAGGCGAACCTGATGGTTCGCGCCACTTTCTTAGGCTCTGCCACCTTGCTTGCTGCCTCCAGTGAAACTCCTGAGACCCTGAGGGCTCAGGTGACTTCGCCTAACGGAACAACCATGCAGGCAACTGCCAAGTTTGATGAAGCAAACCTAGAGAAGGTTTTCATTGAAGCCACCGAAGCCGCGTTGGCTCGGGCAATTGAGTTAGGTAAAGTTAAACCATGACAGATATCTTCAAGGTAATCGCAGATCCAAAAGCCCGCCTAGTGCTTGAGACTCTGGCCAGTAAGCCAGGTTCGACTGTAGCTAAGGTCGCAACCGCCTCCAAGCTAAAGCCTGAACAGGTAACAACCCTGGTTGCAAGCCTCGTCGAAGCAAAGCTAGTTAAGGGAACTGGTTCTGGAACCAGCAAGAAGCTTTCACTAAACGGCAAGGGCTTTGCCCCTTACCTAACTTGGCTAGCCAAGGTTGCCGAGAATCAAGTTGCTGCCCAGTTGGAAATTCAACTTGCTGATCTAAGTGGCAAAGTTGGTCGCGGTCTTGCTGACGGTTCGGAATGGGTATCGAAGACTGTCAAGAAAAATCTCGGTGTTGACACTAAGAAGGTTGCAAAGACAGTTGGTCGCAGAATCGCTGACGTTAAGCGAGATGCTAAGAAGGAAGTAAAGGCAGTAAAGCGCGAAGCCAAGGCTGTTGTGAACAAAGTAAAGAAGAGCGTTAAGCGCTAGCTTTTACTTCAGCAATCAGTGCTTCAACTTTTTGTTTGATTTCGTTTCTAATTTCCCTCACAACCTCAATCGGTTGATCTTTAGGGTCAGTTAGTGGCCAGTCGAGATAAGTCTTTCCCGGGAAAAACGGACAGGCGTCGCCGCAACCCATTGTGATTACGTAGTCCGATTCCAAAACCTTTTCATCGGAAAGCTTCTCGGGCTTGGCAAGGGATAAGTCAATGCCTTCTTCAAGCATCACCGCCATGGCCATCTTGTTGATCTCGGTTCCGGGATCAGTTCCGGCAGAAAGAACCTTGATCTGATCTCCCGCTAGGTGCTTTAGGTAGCCTGCGGCCATTTGAGATCTTCCAGCGTTGTGTACGCAGACAAACAGAACAGTTGCGAGTGTGGACATCTTTTCTCCTAACCCTTGACCCTGATTAGAACCTCGTTGCGCTTTAGAAAGCCTGGCTTCCAGGGTGGATCGAACCTGGCGAAATACAAGCTACCCACGGTTTCTAAACCGGAGCTTAACAACTCGCTAATTAGTTTCTTTCCTTCGAGGTCAAACTTCTCTTGATTCCAGGAACCAGAAAACCGCTTCGCGGCTGCCAGGTGCTCAGGCACCTGAATGACCTTGACGTTTGAACTGTTAGCTCCTGGCACATCGCTAGGTTTCATATCCTCGGGAAGTACGAACCGGACCATGTGTTTGGAAGCACTTGCTGATTCCTGAATCACAGGGGCTGTCATTGCGATCGACTTCCGGGCTGAATTGTTTCCCGAGATGTATTGGACCAGAGGTCTAAAGCCCAGGTTCCCTGCATTTATAAAGTCTCCACCTACGGTGGTCTCAATCTGGATTCCCGCCGGGTACTTTCGCAGCTCGAAGCCCTTGTGCTGGGCAAGGACTGTGTAGGGCTGCTGTTGGGTCATACACCCATGCTATTGACCCACAAGCAATAAGCGAACTGAGATAATTAGACCAAGCACCAATAGATAAGGAAAGAATCATGGCAAAGACCACAGCTGACGAAGAAATGCGTAAGTATGCGCAGAAGTCCCTAAAGAAAAAGCAGGACTTTCGTGAATTCATGATTGTTTATGCCTTCGTCACAGCACTGACCGTTGGCATCTGGTTCTTCACAACCCCAACTGGCTATTTCTGGCCGATCTGGGTGATATTCGGTATGGGTATCGCTGCCGTACTTACTGGCCTGGATGCAGCGGGCAAACTTGGCGGAAAGCCCATTACCTCCGCAGATATTGATGCTGAAGTTGAGCGCCTGAAAACTAAAGGATAAGCTTTTGGGGTTGCCGGAATTGGCGGCAAACAACAAGATGAGGTTTTCGTGGGTTCAGTAATCAAAAAGCGTCGCAAGCGTATGTCGAAGAAGAAGCACCGCAAGCTACTTCGTAAGACTCGCCACCAGCGCCGCAATAAGAAGTAAACCGCTAGTCGCGGTTTGCTTTTAACTCGCGCTTCTTAAAGTCATAAATCGGCCAGTCGGCCGCTTTCGCATATCTAGTCAAAACTTTGTCTGGGTTAACTGCGACCGGATGCCCAACGGCAGTAAGCATCGGTAGGTCGTTGTGTGAGTCGCTGTAAGCGTAAGACTTCTTCAAAGACAGGTTTCTGGTCTTCGCCAATTCCTTGATCGCACTTTTCTTAGTTGGACCGTGAATCGGTTTTCCAACCAACTTGCCGGTCAGAATCCCATTCTTTCTTTCAACCTTGGTCCCGATTGCACCGGTTAGCTTCAATCTCTTGGCGATGACATCGCCTAGTTCTTGAGGAGCTGCTGTTACCAGCCAGACTTCTCTTCCTTCGGCGATGTGATCTTTTGCCAGTCGAACCGTTTCCGGCCAAAGCTTTAGCTTGATATGTCTGTCGTAAACCTCATCAACAAGAATCTGTAGATCACGAACTCGGTGCCCCTCAACCAGCGAAAGTGCTCGGTCCT
This sequence comes from Actinomycetota bacterium, assembly GCA_046046195.1. Classification (GTDB taxonomy): domain Bacteria; phylum Actinomycetota; class Actinomycetes; order Actinomycetales; family Microbacteriaceae; genus Rhodoluna. The sequence continues at coordinate 4,164 of JBJOKH010000003.1, forward strand.
TGAGAGCCGCAAGCTTGTTGTTGTTTTCGCCCTTCCAGATAAACCGGAACTGAGCCCAGGCAAAGCGCCAGAAGTCTTTACGACTGAAGAAGTTTCTTTCGAAGGCGGACTTCCCAAATAGGAATGAACTAGATCCACGCAATATGGTGTTGTCAACATCGAAGAAAGCGGCAGCCTTCTTAGGCTGCTCTTTTTTCACTGCCTTTACAGGCTTGACGACTTTACGGGTTGCGGGCACCAAGTAAGTTTAACCTGTGTCCAAGGTCATCGAACTCACCCTATTTACCAAGCCAGGTTGCCACCTTTGTGATGAGGCTAAAACAGTGGTTGATTCGGTAATTGAAGGTTTTGCATCGGATCACGATGCTGAGGTTTCACTGACTGAAGTGAACATTCTGGAAGATCCTCAGTTAATTGAGAAATACTCTGAAGAAATTCCTGTTCTGCAGATTAACGGACAGACTCACGCCTATTGGCGGATAGATTCCGAAAGACTATTCAGCGCAATTAGGCAGTTATTGACTATTTAGTCAATAACTGCTAGTGTTGCACCATGGCAAGACCAAGACAGTTCAAAGAAGATGAAGTAGTCGAGAAAGCGGCGCATTTCTTTGCTAGGGCGGGCTACAACGCAACCTCTGTTGATGATCTGGTAATCGAAACTGGACTAAAGCGGGGCTCCCTATACAAAGCTTTCGGTTCTAAGTTGAACCTATTTTCGATCTGCTTCGAACGCTATGCAGTCGAGCAGGACTGGACCAAGTCAGAACTCGGTATTGACTTGGTAATTGTTTGTTTAAGAGATGTGGTTGACCAAGATCGCGTTCTGCGCAGAAAGTGCAGGAGCGCGCTAGCGACTGTTTCAAAGTCCCAGGCGGCGAATCTAATGGGGTCGCGACTAATTCGGAAAGTAGAAGGTAAGTAATGCCCAAGTATGAGATCAACAAAGAAACCCTTGAGGTCCGTCTAAACCCTCTAGAGAAGTTGGCCAGCTTGCGATGGGGAGTGTCTGTTCCCCTGAAAGCCATTAAGGGCGCCACCGTTGATCGCGGTGCAGTTCCCCATCAGCTAGGGCTCAGGATTCCGGGCACTGGCTTTCCAGGACTAATTGCGGCTGGAACATTTATAAAGAACTTCGACAAGCAATTTGTGTTTTGGGCCGTCGGTGAATCGGTTGTCGTTGTCGAGCTCGAAGGTCACAAATTCCAACGACTTATCCTGGGCACTAAGAACGCTGAACAATTAGAGCAGCGAATCAATCAAGCAATCAGGAACTAGGGCTCCAAGCGGTTAGGTCCGCGGAACAAGAACCCAACTTCCCTAATGCTTGGCTGGTGAAGCATGAGCATAATCACGCGAAGAAGTCCCATTCCAAAACCACCGTGGGTTGGAGCTCCGTAGCGGAAGAAGTCGATGTAAGTTTTTAGACCTTCTGGGTCTAGTCCTTTTTGCTTAGCCTGTTCGATAAGAACATCGACTCTGTGTTCGCGCTGAGCTCCGGTAGTGATTTCTGTTCCACGCCAGATCAAGTCGTAGCTCTTGGTTAGAGCTGGATTGTCAGCATGACGCATGTGATAGAACGGGCGGACGGTTGCGGGGTAGTCGGTCAAGAAGACAAACTCGTGGTTGAAAGTTTCAGCCACGTGAGCTGCGATCTGACGCTCACCCTCTGGGTCCATGTCTCCGCCGCGAACGATGTCGTGGCCGCGGGCCTTCACAATTTCGACTGCTTCGGCAAGTGGGATTCTTGGGAACGGGCGAGTTGGGACAACAACGTCGACGTCGAATAGTCGTTTGATTTCCTCACCGTGGTGCTCTTTGACCGCGCTGATGGCAGCAACCATAAGTTCTTCCTGGAAGTTCATCACGTCTTCGTGTGAATCGATCCAGGACACTTCCATGTCCACGGATGTGAACTCGGTTGCGTGACGGGAAGTAAAAGAAGGGTCGGCGCGGAACACCGGTCCTATTTCGAAGATGCGACCAAGGCCGGCCATCATCGCCATCTGCTTGTAGAACTGTGGCGACTGGGCAAGATAAGCAACTGTTTCAAAGTATTCGAGCTTGAAAAGCTCAGCGTTCGACTCCGATGCTGAGGCCATCAGCTTGGGGGAGTGAATCTCAGTGAAGCCGTTTTCCAGCCAGTACTTTCTCCAGGCTGCCTCGATAGTGGTCTGAACCTTGAACACCAGATTCATCTCTGGTCGGCGCATGTCCAAAAAGCGCCAGTCCAAGCGCTTGTCAATTGAGGTGTCGTCGGCAATCGGAGTTTCGGGATCTGCCAGGGTCACGATTTCTAGCTCATCGAGCTGAATTTCAAGACCACCAAGCTTTACTCGCTCATCGTGAACCAGGCGACCCTTAATCCAAACAAAAGATCCGTTGGTGAGAGTTGAGACGGTGTCGGCAAGAGTGTCTTCGTCGGCAGGTCTTGGGTAGGTTACCTGAACGTCGCCTGTTTCATCCCTGAGAATTATGAACTGAATGCGCTTTTGATCTCTAAGTTTTTCAACCCAACCACCGAGTACGACAGGCCCATCTTGCATTGCTGCTAAATCTTTAACTAGATGGCGTTCGCGCATTGTTCTTGCTCTCTTTTTGGCTTCAGGGCCCAAGTTTAGCGGGGTTAGACTTGTAGCATGCCCGCCACCCGCCTCCATCTAGTACGCCACGGGGAAGTTGATAACCCCAACGGAGTGCTCTACGGACGGCTTCCAAACTTTGTACTCTCGCCCCTCGGGCGACAAATGGCTGAGGCGACAGCCGCTTCCCTAACAAGCTCGGGAGCAAAGATCACGAGGCTTTATTCCTCTCCACTGCAGAGGACACTGCAGTCGGCAAGGCCGATTTCCTTACACACCAACCTGTCGGTAAACACCGAACCGTTGATTATCGAACCGACCAATATCTTCGAGGGTAAAAAAGTGGGCCTTGAGACAGTTCTAAAGAACCCGTCGCTTTTGCTAAGGCTTTACAACCCTTTCCGTCCCTCTTGGGGAGAGCCCTACAAGAAGATCGCCAAACGCATGCTTTTGGCCATGGAAAAAGCCTGGAACGAAACCGAGTCCGGCGAAGTAGTGATGGTTTCGCACCAGCTTCCGATCTGGTCAGTGCACCTAAAGACCTCCGGAAAGCCACTCTGGCATAACCCAAAAACCAGAAGGTGTGACCTCTCCAGCGTCACAAGCTTCGAGAAAAGAAACGGCAAGTTCGTAGAGGTCTCTTATCTAGACCCCGCCAAGGAGCTCAGATCTAAAGCCATCGATAGCGGTGCAGTGTGAAAAAACTTCTCGCGGTTTTGTTTGCTTCGGCTCTTGTTCTTTCGACATCTGCTTGCGCAAATGATTCGCTTGCCGAGCAGTTCCGCTCAGGAGACAACAAGAACTACATCGCAGGCGATGGAACGGTAACTGAATTCGCACTTGGATCAAGACCGAAAGCAGCGCAGTGGGAGGGCGTCACCGAAAGCGGTGAAGCAATTTCAAGTTCGCAGCTTGAAGGCGTGATTACCGTAATGAACTTTTGGTACGCGGGGTGTGCTCCTTGTCGAATCGAAATGCCAGAGCTAATTGAGCTACAGGAAAAATTCTTACCCGAGGGTGTTCAGTTTATCGGGGTAAACGTTCGCGATAGTGCCGAGACATCTCTGGCGTTCGCTAGAAGAGTTGGCCTGAACTTCCCTTCCGTGATGGATGCAAAAACAGGTTCGGTTGTTTTAGGATTCACCGGAGTTGTAACTCCCCAGGCAGTACCAACTACTTTGGTGATTGATTCCGAAGGTAATGTTTCAGCTCGCGTGCTTGGCCGAATTGACAAAGGAATTCTCACCACACTTGTTGAAACCGTGATTGAGGAAAGAAAATGAGCCCAGGTGAAATAATCCTCAACGGCTCACTTCTTGCAGCAATGCCACTTGCGCTGCTGGCCGGGATCATTTCATTTGTCTCCCCTTGCGTGCTTCCGCTAATCCCAGGTTATCTCGGATACATTTCTGGCGTCGCCGAAGGTGGAGCAAAAAAGTCCAAGATCGTTTTTGGCTCAGTGCTATTTGTATTGGGATTTACTGCCGTTTTCGTTTCGTTCGGTGCGCTATTTGGCGGACTAGGAATGTTGATTTACATCAACAATTTGACTTGGGTTCAGCAGGTTTTGGGTGTGGTTGTAATCATCATGGGCTTGGTATTGGTTGGCCAGTTCTCGTTCCTGCAGCGTACTTTCAAGACCGGCATCAAGCCGAAAATTGGTTTGGTTGGCGCACCGATCCTGGGCGTGGCATTTGGTCTTGGTTGGACGCCCTGCATTGGCCCAACTTTGGCGGCCGTTCTAACCTTGGCCTCTGATGCAGGGTCTCCTGCAAGGGGTGCACTGCTCGCACTTCTTTACTCACTTGGCATCGGCTTACCTTTTATTGCTATCGCTGCTGGCTTTAGCTGGGCTACAGCTTCAGTTACATTTGTGAAAAAGCACATCCGAACCTTCAACATCGCAGGTGGTGTGCTTCTTATAGCTCTTGGAATTGCTCTTGCTACCGGTGTTTGGGTTGGCTTTGCTACCTGGCTTCAGGGGGTGTTCGGTGTCTTCGTCCCAGCGCTATGAGTCTCCAGATATAGGCCTAACCGGTTGGGCCAGATGGATTTGGCGTCAGCTAACCAGCATGCGCACCGCTCTACTACTGCTACTTCTTTTGGCAGCAGCTGCGGTTCCAGGATCGATTTATCCGCAGCGCTCTGCTGACCCAAATGGAGTCGTGAAGTATTTTGACGATCAACCAGAACTTGCAGAGGTCCTCGATTTCTTCCAGCTGTTTGACGTTTACACCTCGGTTTGGTTCTCGGCGATCTACATCTTGCTGTTTACATCTCTTGTTGGCTGTGTACTTCCGCGCACCAAGATTCACTTCGAAGCTCTGAGAGCCGAACCAGTACAAACCCCAACAAACCTTTCCCGCATGCCGGTTTTCGAATCTGCAAAAACCCCTAAGGGAATTGATCCAGTTGCCAAGGGCAAAGAGATTCTTAGCAAGCAGCGCTATCGAGTCATTCAGCGCGGAAACTCGATCAGCGCTGAAAAGGGCTACATGCGTGAAACCGGTAACTTGGTTTTTCACTTCTCACTGGTTGGTGTTTTGATTGCCGTTGGAATCGGTGGGGGATTGAGTTTTTCAGGTCAACGCGTGCTTGCAGAAGGTGACACCTTTGTGAACAACCTGGCGGGCTTTGACTCGCTGTCACCAGGAGTGTTCTTTGATCCCGAGAAGCTGGCTCCTCTTAGTGTGACTCTCGACAAGTTTGAAGTTGACTACGACTTCCAAAATGAAACCAACATCGGCGCTCCGCTTGATTTCCGGGCCACTGTGACTGTCAGGAGTTCTCAGGATGAGACCGGCCATACCGAGGTGGTAAGGGTTAATGATCCACTCGACGGACCTGGAGCAAATGTTTATCTAACCGGTCACGGCTACGCACCCGAAATCACCATTCGAGATGCCAATGGCGACATTAGCTACTCGGGTGCAACTGTCTTCTTGCCACAGGATGGCAACATGACCTCCATTGGAATCATCAAAGTGCCAGACAACCTTCCAGAGCAAATCGGAATCGTTGGCTTTTTCTATCCATCTGCAATCGAACTAGCTAGCGGTGCCTACACCTCAATCTTCCCCGGCGTCATCGATCCACTGGTTTCGATGAACATCTATACCGGTGACCTAGGTCTTGATAGCGGTATTCCGCTAAACGTGTACGCACTCGACACCGATCGCCTAACTCAGGTTGCTGGTCGCGGAACTGCAAATCCAGCAATTGAACTAAAGCTTGGTGAAACCAAAGATCTTCCAAATGGTCTAGGTACTGTCACCTTCGACGGCATCAAGCGATTTGCATCCTTGGACATCGCCTATAACCCGGGTCAGGTTTGGGTTTTGATTTTCGCACTGCTATCGCTAGCTGGTGTGATTATTTCACTCACCACCCCTAGAAGAAGAGTCTGGGTGAAGAAAACTACAGCTGGCTTTGAGGTTGCTGCCTTGTCCAAGCGCGATGATCCAAGGCTTGAAGAAGTTGTTAGAGAATTAACTAAGGCAATAAGAAACGGATGATGAATTGAACGCAATTGTTCTAGATGAGGGTCTATCCCAGCTGTCCCTGCTAGTTGTTTACGCAGCTATGGCGGTGTTCACACTGGCCTTCCTGGTCTCTGGCTACCACCTATCCCAGGCCGCAAGTCTCAAGGACAAGAACGTCAAAAGCGTTCTGGTGGCTGAGCGCATAGCCCTTGC
>JBJOKH010000014.1:0-12100 GCA_046046195.1 Actinomycetota bacterium
TTATTGGCTAGTGCGGAAAGACCTGTGAAGCCAACTAACACCCAGTTCACAACTGAGTTTCCTGCTGGATCAAGTAGCGGGGTGAACACTCCAAGCTGAGCTAGGTAGTGACCTGAAATTGCAACCATGACAACGGCTGCAACAACTGAATTGATTCGGAAGCCAATCGGTAGCTTTCCAACCCTTGCTCCCCCGTAGGCGTATTCGCCCCAGGGTGCGCCGAGGGCAAGAGCTACTTGAAAGGCTGCTACTAAAAGAGTGGTTGCGACCAGAAACCCGGAAGAGATTGTCGCTAACATTTTGGCTTTCTTACTGCTGGGGTACCTGGACTCGAACCAAGAACAAATGAACCAGAATCATCCGTGTTGCCAATTACACCATACCCCAAGGGATTTTTACTGGGCCCTGGCCCAGCTTCCAATCCTAGCTGTGGACTTAGCTGCGGGCAAACTTCTCAAGGCGCTCAAGGGTTGTAGCCTTTCCCAAAATTTCCATCGACTCAAATAGCGGTGGTGAAACTCTGCGACCTGAGATTGCAGTGCGAAGCGGTCCAAATGCATTCTTTGGCTTCTCACCCATTTGCTCAACCAAGACTGCATTCATGAGTTCTTGGATGGCAGCGGTAGTAAAGTCATCGAGCTTGCTTAGTGAGTCAACAGCAGCTGCAACAATCTGCTTCGCGTTTTCTGGCAAGCCTTTGCGGGCATCTTCTTCAATAGAGATATTTTTCGAGTCCGCAAACAAGAAGCCAAGCATGCCAACGGCCTCAGACAAGACCGTGATGCGCTCTTGAATCAAAGGCGCGGCCTTAGTCAAAACTTCAAGTTCTGAAGTCTCCGCAGGGCTTGAGATAACACCTGCTTTTTGAAGGTAAGGGACAAGTCTTGCCTTGAAGTCTTCTGGGGAAAGGTTCCTGATGTGAGTTGCGTTTATTGCCTCTGCTTTTTTCAGGTCAAATCTTGCAGGGTTTGGGTTCACGTCGTGAACATCAAAGGCCTTAGCCATTTCCTGCAGGGTAAAGATGTCTTGGTCGGCACTTAGACCCCAGCCCAGAAGAGCCAGGTAGTTCAGAAGACCTTCTGGAATAAAGCCGCGGTCGCGGTGGTGGAACAGGTTGCTCTCTGGATCTCTCTTGGAAAGCTTCTTGTTGCCCTCACCCATCACATAAGGAAGGTGTCCAAACTGCGGCATGAAGGTTGTAATTCCGGCTTGGACCATCGCGTTATACAAAGCAATCTGGCGCGGTGTCGAAGAAAGTAGGTCTTCACCGCGAAGCACGTGGGTCACTCCCATCAGTGCATCGTCAACCGGGTTCACCAGTGTGTACAAAGGCTGACCGTTTGGACGCACCACAACAAAGTCTGGGAAAGAACCAGCTGGGAATGTGATCTCTCCGCGAACTAGGTCAGTGAAGGTTATGTCTGAGTCTGGAACTCTAAGCCTTAGCGCTGGAGTTCTTCCTTCAGCCAAATACTTGTCCTTGGTGGCCTGATCCAGATCGCGCTCTGAGTTGTCGTAGCCAAGTTGCTTGGCTCGACCAGCAGCTTCATTTCTGGCGTCAATTTCTTCACCGGTTAGAAAGCTTTCATACAAGTGTCCTGCGGCCTTTAGCTTTTCTACTACTTGTTTGTAGATGTCCATCCGCTGTGACTGACGGTAAGGCTCGTTGGGTCCGCCAACATTGATTCCCTCGTCCCAGCCCAGACCCAGCCAAGACAGTGCCTCAATGATCTGCTCGTAAGATTCTTCGCTGTCGCGTTCTTGGTCGGTGTCCTCGATGCGGAAAATGAAGGTTCCACCGGTGTGACGAGCGTAGGCCCAATTGAAAAGTGCTGTTCGAACCAGTCCTACGTGAGGAGTACCGGTTGGAGAAGGGCAAAACCTAACCCGAATATCGCTGCCAGTGGCAGTAGAAAAAGGGGCGGTGATTTGGGTTGTCATTATGGGATAAGTCTAGAAGACGAATCAAATAACGGAGTTGGCCAGGATGCCAATTCCCTCAATCTCACACTCAATCAGGTCCCCTGATTGAATCTTGCTGATTCCAGCAGGAGAACCGGTCAAGATGATGTCCCCTGGAAGCAGGGTGAAGTTCTTGGAGACGTAGGAAACGATTGAGCGGATGTTGTGAGTCATCTTGGAAATCGAGACGTTTTGCCTAACGTCACCATTGATGCGAGATTCAATTACCTGTTCATCTGGCAAGAACTCGGTTTCGATCCATGGGCCCAGTGGGCAGAAGGTGTCAAAGGCCTTGGCCCTTGCCCACTGACCATCATTGAACTGCAGATCCCTAGCGGTCACGTCATTGGCGATGGTGTATCCAAAGACGTAGTCCAGGCTGTCAGCTTCGCTGACGTTCTTAGCTAGCTTTCCGATCACGATGGTGAGCTCAGCCTCTAGCTCAACTTGGCTTGACTGAGGTGGAATGACAATCTTTTCGCCGTGGCCAATGATTGCGCTTGAGGGCTTGAAGAAAATCAAAGGTTCAGCGGTGACATCCTCGCCGATCTCGGCTGCGTGATCAGCAAAGTTCTTACCGATGCAAACAATCTTGGAAGGAATGGTTGGGGCAAGTAGCTTTACGTCTTTGAGCGGAATGCGCTCACCGGTGGTTTCGTAGCCTACGGCTAACGGGTGACCCTTGAGAACTACAAGCTCGGGTCCGTCGACAATACCGAATCTCGGTTCAGCGCCGTTGCTGAATCTGGCTATCTTCATGCTGAAAGTCTATGCATCCATCCGTGTTTATCTTCTAACCGACCATACTGAATGCCGGTTAGCTCTTCGCGCAGGGCAACAGTTAGCTTGCCAGGAGCAGCATCTTCTTGACCGATGGTCTCAAGCTTGCTCTTGAGCATTCCAACCGGGGTGATAACAGCTGCTGTTCCGCAGGCAAAGATCTCAGTGATTTCGCCAGAAGAAAAGCCCTTTCGAATCTCATCAAGGCTGATCTTGCGCTCAGAAACCTCGTGGCCACGATCTTTCAGCAAGGTGATGATGGAATCTCTTGTGATACCGCGCAGGATGGTCCCATCAAGCGATGGTGTTGACACTTTGCCATCCTTGTGAACAAAGAACAGGTTCATGCCACCTAGTTCTTCGATGTAGGTGGCAGTCTCGGCATCCAAGAACATAACCTGCGAGCAACCCTGCTCGTAGCCTTCGTTCTGGGCCAACAAGGAAGCCGCGTAGTTTCCACCAGTCTTGGCTTCACCGGTTCCATGCTTTCCGGCACGTGCAGAATCCAAAGCGATCCAGATTGACACTGGCTTCACACCACCTGTGAAATATGGTCCAACCGGAGATGCAATAACGCGGTATTCGGCGCGGTGAGCTGCTCGAACACCAAGGAAGTTCTCGGCTGCAATCTCAAACGGTCTAAAGTACAAAGTCTTTTCGTTTTCTGGCTTTGGAACCCAGGCGCCGTCAACAGCAATCAACTGCTTCAAAGACTCGATGAAGATCTCTTCCGGTAGCTCAGGTAGTGCCATACGGTGAGCTGACCGCTGCAGGCGAGCAGCGTTCATCTTAGGTCTGAAAGTCCAGATTGAACCGTCGTCGTGACGGTAGGCCTTGATGCCCTCAAAGATTTCCTGGCCGTAGTGCAAAACAGCACTGGAAGGATCCATCAGCATTGGGCCATAAGGAATCACCTGGGCATCGATCCAGCCCTTACCTTTTTCCCACACCACAACCACCTGGTGGTCGGTGAAGTGAGTTCCGAAAGTTGGGTTAGCGATAATCGCTTCGCGCTCAGCGTCCGGAGTCGGGTTAGGGTTTCTGGTCACCTCGAAAGATAGGCTCATGATTTTCCTTCAGCTAAATACTTCTATAGGGCCGCAAAGATTGCTTGAGCAATCTCATCAGTTGATTTGCCTGCTTGGCCGTTGGCCAGTGCAGTTGCGATAGCGGCTTCTAGCCGATCTGCGGAACTTGCTTCTCCGATGTGACGAAGAAGCATTGCAGCCGATTGAATTGCTGCGGTTGGGTTGGCCTTGTTCTGGCCGGCAATATCTGGAGCTGAACCGTGAACCGGCTCAAACATCGATGGGAACTTCCCTGTTGGGTTCAAGTTGCCACTTGCCGCTAGCCCTATGCCTCCGCTTATGGCGGCGGCTAGGTCAGTGATGATGTCTCCAAATAGGTTATCGGTAACAATCACATCGAAGCGAGCTGGGTCTGTGACCATAAAGATAGTCGCGGCGTCAATGTGCAGATAGTCGTGTGAAACGCTTGGAAACTCAATGGCGACCCTGTTTACAGTGTCCTGATACATACTCCCAGCGCGAACCAGCACGTTGTGCTTGTGAACCAGGGTGAGCTTCTTGCGAGCCCTGGTGGCAGCAAGCTCAAAGGCGTAGCGAACTACCCGCTCAACACCGTGCACGGTGTTCACCGAGTACTCAAGTGCGGTTTCCTGGTCGGTGCCCTGGTGTTTGATTTCACCCTGACCTAAGTAAAGCCCTTCAGTTCCCTCACGAACCACAACAAAGTCAATTTCACCTGGGTTGGCAAGCGGTGACTTAACCCTTGGCAAAAGCTTGGTTGGACGCAGGTTCACAAAGTGATCAAAACCAAAGCGAAGCTTTAGTAAAAACCCTCGTTCCAAGATTCCTGAAGGAACACTTGGGTCGCCGATTGCACCAAGCAAAAGTACATCCTGCTTGGCAAGGTCATCTAGGTCTTGATCGGTTAGCGCTTCACCGGTTGCGTTATAGCGCCTAGCGCCAAAGTCATACTCGGTCTGTATAAAGGTAACGTTTGGCGCTGCAAGCTCTAGGGCTGCAACGGCATGCTTGGTCACCTCAGGACCAATGCCATCGCCAGGGATTACCCCAAGCTTTACCGTTTTCGCCAATTACTTCTCCTAAAAACCAGTCAATGACTCAACTTTACTGGCTCCACCGCTTGCTAGATGTGGCCTGGGTTCTGGCTAAATTGCTGGCTAGATGCGAAAGCGAATCTTCTTGGCGGCCATGATCTGTTTGCATCTGGCAATTGCCGACTTACCCATTCCGTGCAGAGCTGAAAGCTCTTCAGCGGTTATCTTTCGAAGATCAGAGACTTTGTATAGCTTGGCATTCACCAGCGCTCTTCTTGCAGGCCCTGTTAGACCAATTGCTCGCCACTCACCATCGAAGGCGTCATAGCTTGACGGATCGTCAGGATTTGGAGCTAGTGGCTTTGGGTTCTTGGAAGGCTTTACCATTGCTTTCCAGTTTAGGGACTTAGGTGTGATTTGCGTCAGTTATGGCTTGACCATTTCGCCTTCGTATAGGTTGTCATGCATGACCGCGAACTTCTCATAAAACTCTTCAACCGTGAGCCCAATTGATTTCTCGAAGGCCTGAGCAAACTTTTTGCCCTTGCCCATCTCAATCCATATGTTTAGAAGTGGCTGAATCCCTACGCTGGCCGTTATGTATTCAAGGGCTACTTGGCCGCTGTAGTAGTTTTCACTTCCCTTCATGCGCTCCAGTGATTCTAGATCTGACAGGTACTCAACCTCGTAGAAGTTACCGCTTCTGTCATAGGGGAGCATGGTCAAGTAGTCCTGAATTTCAAACACTTTTGGAAGTAAGGCCCCGAAAAACTCTCCTCCGCCTTCAATTAGCCAACCGGGTCTAAAAAACGGATGTTCTGGCGGTGGAATCTGGCTATTTGCATCTGGGTCAACTGAATCATGAGCTAAATGAAATAGCTCATGTGTAATGAAAGTGATTCTTCGTGGCTCTGGGATAAACGATCCACGTCGCACTGTACCGAATTGAGAACCAATCCACGCAACACCATTGGTAGCGCAGGCTGTACCATCATCAAACTTGACATCGTATCCACACACTCCGCCAAACTCGTCGGTTGGCAGGCCTTCTGCAGCCATGGTCTCCTTTACGAAGTCGTAGTTTCCAGCAATGATGTGAATGTCTTCAGTTAGGAAACCGCAGAGAGAATTCAGCGTCTTTTGAGAAACGTCACCAGCAAGTTCAATTGACTCAGGAGGCATTATGTCTTCGAAAAACATGGTGGCCTTAACTTCGCATTGGGAATCCACTAGGTTTTCGAAGTAATTGTTTGCCTTATACAACGCCGTATTGATCATTTCTTCACGTGTGACTAGCTCTGGCCATGGTTCTGCGAAAGCAGGAGAGAGCTCAGCGTTGTATTTGTGCGGCTTCTCCGCAACCTGTTCTTGAGTACTCTCGGGGGCTGACGATTGTTCTGCGGCACAACCCTGCAGGAACAAAATCGCAACAAGTGCTATCGATCCAGTGATTCGCACCCGTGACTGCCCCCAAATCATGCCTCTATAAAACACCCAAAGCTAGCCGAAATCAAGAATGTAAAGTTTCAGCTTTCTACTGTCTGGCAGCCATGGCAGTCAGGGTAATCGAGGGCTTTAGGCCATCTCTTGTCTGCACCTGTCCATCTCGGTTAGTGACGAACTGTATTTCTAGTGGCAGCGAAGAAAGCAAAGATTTGATGGCGGTAGCAGAAGGCAGAACGTCTGGATCCTGTGGCCCACCAAAGCCATCCTTGAGGTTTTCCAGTGCATGCCAAACCCCAAAGAACACTCCCCCTGGCTTGATGTTGGAAACCAGTCGTTCAATTGCCAAGGCAAGTTGAGCCTGAGGGATCTGCAGGTAAGCAATGACACCTAGGTCAACTGGAGCCAGCTTGGATTCAAACTCCAAGGCGGAGCCTTGGGTTGTGAAGACTAAATCGGAAACGTTTTTCTCGGCTGCAAGTTTCTGACACTTTTCTAAACCAACCGAGGAGAGGTCGATGTTTTCTGCCTGCCAGCCTTTTTCGGCAAAGAAGACGGTGTTACGACCTTCGCCCCCAGCAAGATCAATCATCTTGCCAGGAGCGAGGTCAGATAAGTGTTCTTTGACAAAGCGGTTTACATCCTTGGTATAGACATACTCGTCAACCGAGTACTTGCTATCCCAGAATGCTTTGTCCATGAAGCTAAAACTACTTGACTACGGTCAAACCAGTTTGGTTAGCAGCGTTCTCCAACGAGCCACCATTTACTAGCTCACCGGTGAACCCTGCCTGCTTCATGATGTCGATGGCCTGGCCAGCGCGGTTTCCTGAGCGGCAGTAGATGTAGTAGTTAGCTGCCTTGTCCAAGGTTGCAAGGTTTTCCATGAAGCTTGCGTTCTGGATGTCGAACAACTGAGCACCTTCTAGATAACCTGCTGAGGTTTCCTCTGGGGTTCTAACGTCAATAACGGCTGCGAACTGGCTCATCTCTAGTGGCTCCTGGGTTGTGCAAGCAGAAAGTGATGTCACTGCGAAGAGTGCAATGAAACTCGCTGCAAGAAGTTTGAAAACTTTGGTCAATTGGTGATTCCTTTCGTATACCCCCTAGGGTATACTAAATTTCACATCGATGCAATCAACCAAAGGACAAAAGCCATGCAAATTGATCCCCAGGACCTCAAGAAAGCTCGCGACCGACTAGTCAGAGCTAATGGCCAACTAGCCGGAGTCATCAAGATGATCGACGAGCAAAGAGACTGCGTAGAAATCTTGAACCAGCTCTCGGCTGCTAACTCAGCACTTACCAAGGCAGGTTTTGCCATCATCGCTACCGGCATGGCTAAGTGTGGAACAGATGCCAAGGGAACAGCCAACCGAGCAGAGCTTGAAAAAGCTTTCATGTCACTTGCGTAAAGCCATCCAGGGGAACAGATGAAAACAGTAATCATTGGTGGAGTCGCAGGCGGCATGTCTACCGCCACAAGACTCAGAAGACTCCAAGAGCAAGCAGAAATAGTCATTTTCGAGCAAGGCCCACACGTCTCCTTCGCTAACTGCGGTCTTCCCTATCACGTGGGTGGAGTGATCCCTAAGGAAACCTCACTGCTCCTGCAAACCCCAGAATCTCTCAAGGACCGCTTCAACCTAGATGTCAGGGTGCTATCTCGCGTCACCAAGATAAACAAGGACTCCAAAACCGTCACGGTTTTGGACCTGGAATCAAACAACACTTACGAAGAGTCCTACGACAATCTTGTTATCTCAACCGGTGCCAAGCCAAGGGAACTACCTATCTATGGCTCCCAAAGAGCCTTCGTACTTAGAAACGTAGAGGATGCCGCCAAGCTAAAGCTCCAGGTTGATAACTACAAAGGTCAAACGGCGGTAGTTCTAGGAGGTGGCTTCATTGGCATCGAGGTCGCTGAGAACCTAGTTCTCCGAGGCATAAAGACAACCGTCGTTCAGCAGGGGCCAACCATCCTGCCGCAGTTCGATCCAGAAATCGTTGAGCCTTTCCAGGCGCACCTAGAAGCCAAGGGTGTGGTGCTAAAGCTAAACGCCACAGCAGAAGAAATAGGTCCGCACTCAGTCAAGCTAACAAATGGTGAAACGCTGCCAGCTGACTTTGTGGTGTCGGCAGTTGGTGTGGTGCCAGATCACCAGCTTGCAGTCGATGGCGGTCTAGCAATTGGCGAATCCGGAGCCATCTTGGTCGATGAACACCAAAGAACATCCGACAAGCACATCTTCGCCGTTGGCGATGCCGCTGAGAAAACTTCAGCGTTCACTGGCAGCGGCCAACAGATATGGCTTGCCAACCTAGCCAATCGCCACGGAAGGCTAGTTGCCGATGTGATCGCTGGAGAAAAAGTCTCTGCCAAACCTGCTATCGGAACAGGCATCATCGGAGCCTTCGGAATGGCAATTGCTTCTACTGGCCTTACCGAAGGCAGAGCAAAGAAACTGGGTATCGAGGCAGAGATTATTCACCTTCACCCAAGCTCACACGCTGGCTACTACCCAGGAGCAGCAAGGGTATCCATGAAGGTTTTGTTTGACGGCAAAACCGGAAAGCTGCTTGGTGCTCAAGCCGTGGGTCTAGATGGCGTCGATAAGCGCATCGACATCGTTGCAACTGCCGTTTACGCAGGACTAACTATTCAGGACCTCATGAACCTAGAACTTGCCTACGCGCCAGCTTTTGGCTCAGCCAAGGACGCTATCAACCAAGCCGGATACGTTGGCGACAACGTCTTTACCGGTAAGACCGAGACTGTTCAGTGGCACGAGATTGAACAGCTTCAGAAGTCCGGAACAGTTTTGATTGACGTCAGAAATGACAATGAACACGAGGCTGGGGCCATTCCAGGTTCGGTACTGATTCCAGTCAATGACCTAAGAGATCGAATCGATGAAGTTAAGGGTAAGGAGATTGTGGTTCACTGCGCCGTTGGACAGCGCGGCCACACCGCAGTTCAACTACTTCGCGGATACGGCATCAAGGCTAGAAACCTTTCCGGTGGATACACCACCTGGAGGGCTGGGATGGATTCCTTGGCTAGGTCTGGAAACTAACTCTTCAATCGATGGCTACTCGGACGAATCCAAGACCCAATCAAAGCCCAGCTCAAGAATCTTCTGATCCGATGTAATCAATTTGGCACCATGTGCCCTTGCAGTTGCGAGGATCATGCGATCAAAGGGGTCATGCCCAATAAGGCTGGAAAGAGAGTAAGTCTCCAGGGCATCCTCGACTCTAAACGGCAAACTGCCAAAATTTAGCTGCTCCAGCAATTCACCCAAGGGTTGATTTAGCTTGATCTTTCCCAGCATGTTCTTTATGACGATTTCAAATACTGAAATTGGTAGATAAAAGATAGCTATTGAAGATTTCAACAACCGATCAGTTTTCTTTCCTAGTCGGCCAGGTCTGCTAAGAACGGCAAGAAGAGCGCTTGTATCGAGGACAATCACTACTGCATGTACCCGAACTTTTTCCAGACTCTCTCCATGTCCTTATCGGACTCTTCCCACCGGCCCCAGTCAAAGTCCTCCAGGAATTTAGCTCCTTCACCGAGCTTCCTATAGTGCCCCTTCACACGTGGAGCTTGTATTTCTTCAGCCTTAAGGGAAACAAGCTTCATGACTGGCTTGCCGTCGCGTGAAAAGATAACTTCCTGCCCAGACAAAACTTCATCTGCGAGGTTGGGCAAGCTGTTCGCCGAATCGTTGATATCCACTGACCGCGTCATGACTTGAGCATAAGCCTGCGCATGGGGTCTAGACAATAGCTCGGAACTAAGTTTTTTCTGTGTCAGAGAGTTTTTGTTCATGGACTAAAGCTAGAAGAATTTAGTGGTTGGTTGGAGGTGACTGGAGAGGTTGTGGAAAACTTGTTTGATCTAGACAAGTGCACTTGCCACGCTCTTGCCAAACCCAATGACCCTCAGCTTCAATTTCATCCCAGTCAAAGTCCTTCAGGATCTCCGAACCCAATCCGAAGATGACCTTCTTAGGAGTCTCTGGGTCGACTCTAACTAGCTTCATGATTGGCTTACCGAATCTGGCAATGACAACTTCTTCACCCTGTTCAACCTCAAGGGCAATCTTTGATAGGTGAGTTTTGGCCTCGTGCATGTTAAGGACTTTTTTCATGAGGTCAGAATAGACCTGAAAGGTTAGTTCACTTCAAGCAATTAGCTAAGTTGTGGAGAGTGTTTCCAGGCCAAGCTAGTTTGAAGTGATGGTGATGGCCTTCATGACCTCAGCATCAATGTCAGTCTTGAGCTTGTCTAGGACGCTCTGCTCCACCGGTGAGTCAACCGTGATAACAGATAGGGCCTTACCGCCTTTTTGCTGCCTTGCAATCTGCATGGCAGCAATGTTGACGTTGTTCTCGGCAAAGGCCTTGCCGTATACGGCAACAATGCCAGGACGGTCGGTATAGATCATGAGCACCAAGTGCTCAGCCAAGGCAAGCTCAACGTCGTAGCCGTTGATGCCAATGATCTTCTCGTGGCGCTTTGGACCAATGACAGTACCCGAAACCGAGATCACGTTGCCGTCAGACAAAACTGCCCTAAGGGTGGTCATGTTGCGGTATTCCTCGGAGACCTTGTCGGTGGTCAAAGTGACCTTGACTCCCCTAGCTTCGGCTAGCAGTGGAGCGTTCACGTAGCTAACCTGATCGTCAACTGCGCTTTGGAAAATACCCTTTAGGGCAGCAAGCTTCAAAACAGATACGTCGTGCACCACAATCTCACCGCGCACCTCAACCTCAACAGAGACCAAAGAAGCATCGGCCATGCCGAACAGCACCTGGCCCAGCTTCTCGGCCAAGGAAATACCAGGCTTCACCGAGTCATCAATCTGACCGCCAGCAACGTTCACAGCGTCTGGAACTAGGTCACCAGCAAGTGCCAAACGAACCGACTTGGCAACAGCAATACCGGCTTTTTCCTGAGCCTCGTCTGTTGAGGCTCCAAGGTGCGGGGTGACAAGAATGTTAGACAGGCCCAACAAAGGTGAGCCCTTAGGGGGCTCACTATTGAACACATCAAGACCTGCTCCGGCGATCTGTTTTGAGCTCAACGCTTCAAACAGGGCATCTTCGTCGATGATGCCGCCCCTCGAGCAGTTCACAATCCGAAGCTCTTTCTTAGCCATTGCAAACTGAGCCTTGCCGATCAGGCCTGTGGTCTCAGGAGTCTTTGGAATGTGAATGGTGATGAAATCACTTTGTTTCATCACTTCTTCCAAAGACGCTAGCTCAACACCCATAAGCTCAGCCCTTGCAGGAGTCACATAAGGGTCAAACCCAATAAGCCTTGCTCCAAAGCCCGAAAGACGCTCAGCTACCAGTGAACCAATTCTTCCAAGACCGATGATTCCGATCGTCTTGTCGTATAGCTCAACACCGGTGAACTTGTTTCTTTCCCACTTATCTCCCTTGAGGGAAGCATTAGCGTCTGGGATGTGACGAGCTAGAGACAATAGGTGCGCAATGGCAAGCTCAGCTGCCGAGATGATGTTTGATGTCGGTGCATTAACCACCATCACACCAGCACTGGTAGCTGCCTTTATATCTACGTTGTCTAAGCCAACACCTGCTCTAGCAATAACCTTTAGTTGCTTGGCAGCAGCAATTGCCTCAGCGTCAACCTGGGTCGCGGAGCGAACCAGGATGGCATCTGCTGTTGCCAGGGCAGAAAGCAACGCTTGACGGTCGGTACCGTCAACGTTTTTGATCTCAAAGTCAGGACCCAAGGCAGATACCGTGGCAGGCGAAAGCTCTTCGGCGATGAGAACGATTGGCTTAGGCAAAGTAAGG
>JBJOKH010000023.1:0-9330 GCA_046046195.1 Actinomycetota bacterium
CCAGAGCTATGTTCTTGCTAAAGCCTGGCGGTCAGCTACTTCTTGAACATGCCCACACCCAAGCCGACTCAATCAGTCAACTACTATTGACTGGAGGATGGCTTGATGTTGTTTCGAGTCAAGACCTAACCGGCAAAGACCGAATCATTTCTGCAACAAGACCATAGCGAGTAAGAACATAGGCGGTGTTGAGTGGAGCGCATCTACGACTGTTCCGTTGACACAGACTTGCTAACTGGCATGAGACTTGCAAAAAATTCAATTGGGAAAAAAGAACTCGTTGTATTTCCCACCGACACCGTTTATGGCATCGCTTGCGATGCGTTCTCTCACGAGGCTGTCGAGAAACTTCTTGAGGCCAAGGGTAGGGACAAGCAATCTCCTCCTCCAGTACTAATCGGCAACGTTTCTGCGCTCGATGGTCTGGCCCAAGAGGTTCCACAACTGGCGCACAAGTTAGCTGCGACATTTTGGCCTGGAGCACTGACGATGATTTTGAAAGCCCAACCTTCCCTTACCTGGGATTTGGGTGAAACCAAAGGCACAGTTGCGCTTCGGATGCCAGATCACAAAATCGCACTTGCTCTGTTGCAGGAAACTGGGCCGCTAGCTGTTTCCAGCGCGAATCTATCTGGTCAACCGGCGGCAACAACCTGTCAACAAGCTGAAGCAGCTCTCGGCAGCAAGGTCAAGATCTACCTGGATGGCGGTTCAAGCCCTAAAGGGGAAGCTTCCACCATCGTCGACATGACAGACTTGACGGAGAGTGTTTCTGAATCGGGCGAGATTGTGACTAGCGGAAAAGCAAAGATTCTTCGACGTGGGGCGTTAAGCCGCGAAAAGCTCTTGACTGTTCTCGGCGAGTTCTTGGAGGGCTAGACCTTGAGAGCGTACTTACTAATCATGGCCGTCGCTGCGGTAGTCACATTTGCCGCAACATTTTTGACGCTTCGACTAAGCCGTAAGCACTCGATCATGCCTGAGATCAGGGAACGCGATGTTCACACTGACCCAACTCCGCGCATCGGAGGTCTTGCGATGCTGATTGGCTTCTTGGTCTCGCTGGCTGTAGCTGCTTCGCTTGGCTGGTTCCGATCAGTTTTTGAAGACCCAATTCACATACTGGCTATCGCTGCTGCTGCGACCTTGATTGCAATCATCGGAGTGCTGGATGACATTCTCGATTTGGATTGGACTATCAAGCTAGCTGGTCAGTTCATGGCTGCCGGAATCTTGGCCTGGCAGGGAGTGCAAATCGTTTCGCTGCCAATCGGGGGACTGGTGATTGGTAGCTATGGCGTCTCAATAGTTGTGACAATCTTTGTCACGGTCTTGGTCATGAACGCGGTGAACTTCATTGATGGACTTGATGGTTTGGTTGCCGGCGTGGTTTTGATTGGCACAATCGTCTTCTTTATCTATACCTATCTACTGGTCCAGCAGACCTCTCCCACTAACTACTTCAACCTAGCCTCACTGCTTTCGGCGATAGTTATCGGTATGTGTCTAGGCTTTTTGCCTTTGAACTGGCACAAGGCCAAGATTTTCATGGGCGATAGTGGCGCCATGCTTCTAGGACTGCTGATGGCAACATCAGCGCTGGCCGTGACTGGTCAAATAGACCCGGGAGCTGTTTCAAATGAGCTGCTGGCACCAGCTTTCCTACCGCTAGTGCTTCCTTTAGCAATTCTTTTGCTTCCGCTGCTTGACCTAACGCTGGCTGTGCTGCGTCGAATAAGGGCCGGCAAGTCACCGTTTTCTGCCGACAGAAAGCACATCCACCACAAACTTCAAGACTTTGGACACAGTCACATTGGTTCGGTAATGGTGTTCTACCTGTGGACTGCGGTTATTTCTCTTAGCACTCTTGCTCTGTTGTTTATCCCAGCCGAACTTGTTCTGGTTCTCACAATTGCAGCCGGAGTTCCCCTACTTGTATTCACCGCTTGGCCGGTAATCGAGCGCCGAAGAAAGAGAGCGAAATCAAAGTGAAACCTTCAACGTCAGCTGATCAACTTTTCAAGAGAGTACTGGGACAGACTGCCTTACTAACTGGCCTTATTGCCTCTCTGGGTTCTTTGGCCGGTTTTCTTGCTGAGGGTATCAACGGTGTCGTGAGCGCCCTCATCGGTTCTGCTCTTGCATTCGTCTTTGGGGCACTAACTGTCATCAGCATGCTGGTTGGAAGGAGACTTTCGCTGGCTGGCTTTTTTGGGGTGGTCATGGGCGGATGGCTTGTGAAGCTGATCGGATTTGCTCTCTTGGCCAGGTCACTCCAGGGGGCCGAGTTCATAAATGGCCCTGTGCTGTTTTTTACTCTCGTGGCAGCCATATTGGGGTCCCTCGTTATTGACAGCATTGCCGTGCTTTCAGCCCGAATTCCTGTGGTCGAGGGCTAGTTTTTTTCTTGCTACAATTTTGATGATGCCGCAACGTCTGGGGCATTGACACTGTAAATCGCCGCGAGAAATCGCCCCGAAACAGGAGCCTGCCCTGCTAGATAACGCACTTAGCCTTCTTATCAAGGCAGCGGTAACCGATGAGTCGGGTAATTACCAGGGCCCCTCCATCATGGAGTTCTACCCTGAAATCGTCGCGTTTGAGGGAACTCCATTTGCACTAAACCGAATCATGTTGATTCGTCTGCTGGTTGTCTCAATTCTCCTTATCTTGTTCTACCTCTGGACCAGACAGTTCCAAAAGGCTTACCGCAACCAGACTTTCGTTCCAACCAAGTTCCAGTTGATGGGGGAGATCTCCCTTAACTTCGTGAGAACTGGAATCGCTCACGGTCAGCTCGGAAAAGTGGACGGCGATCGATTCCTACCTCTTCTCACAACAATCTTCTTCACGGTTTTGGGCATGAACATAACCGGAATCATCCCAGGCTTGAACATTTCTTCGAGCGCGTTGATTGGTTTGCCAATCGTTTTGGCTGTTGCTGCTTACGTGACTTTTATCTATGCGGGTATGAAAAAGCATGGCTTTGGGTTCTTCAAGAGCTCGCTTTTCCCATCGGGCGTTCCACCGGCTCTTTACGTGATGGTGACCCCGATTGAGTTCCTATCGACCTTCATTTTGAGGCCAGTGACACTCGCTCTTCGTCTGACTATGAACATGGTCGCTGGCCACCTTTTGCTGGTGCTTTGCTTCTCCGCCACCCAGTTCTTCGTGTTCTATGCCGACGGCTTCTTCAAGCTGTTCGGTTTGGGAACATTTATCTTTGGATTCGCCTTTACTCTCTTTGAGATTCTGGTGTCATTCCTACAGGCTTACGTGTTCACCCTGCTAACAACTGTTTACATCCAGTTGGCCTTGGCAGACGAGCACTAAAGAAAACTGACAACCGTCAGGGAAAAACCACGGAAGGGAAAAAACAAGTGGACATCACTAACATCGCCGAGCTATCCGGCAACATCGCTGTAGTTGGCTACGGTCTAGCTGCAATTGGTCCTGGAATCGGTGTAGGTCTTGTTGTATCAAAGACCATCGAATCCATCGCACGCCAGCCAGAACTAGCTTCTAAGCTTCAGGTCACAATGTGGCTTGGTATTGCTTTCACGGAAGCTCTAGCTCTAATTGGTCTAGCAACCCCATTCATCTTCGCCTAAATCAAGTCAGGAAATAGCAATGATTTCAAGGATTATCGTCGCGGCAGCGGAGGGTGAAGCAAAAAACCCACTGCTACCTGCTGACTACGACATCCTTTGGTCGTCTGTAGTTTTCGCGATCATGCTGACGTTCTTTTGGTTCAAGGTTCTTCCAAACTTCAAGAAGACCCTGGATGCAAGAACCGAAGCGATTGAGGGACGCCTGGCTGCTGCCGAAAAGGCACAGGCTGAGGCTGCCGCAAGAACTGATGAGATTTCAAAGGCTCAAGAGAACACTCGTGCCGAAGCAAGTGCAATTCGGGAAGAAGCTCGCGCTGAAGGCGCAGCCATTCTTGCTGAAATGAAAGAGCAAGCTCAGGCCGAGGCTGCACGCATAGCCGCAACTGCCAAAGCGCAGATTGAAGCAGAGCGTCAGGCAGCACTTATTTCTCTTCGTGCCGAAGTTGGTTCGATGGCAATCGACCTAGCCTCGAAAGTGGTTAGCGAGAGCCTGAAGGACAGCGCAACAGCCGCCAAGGTTGTTGACGACTTCTTGAAAGACATCGAGTCTTCAAAGGCAGGCAACTAAAGAACATGTCCAGCTCAACTAGACAAGCGGTAGCAGCGGCTAAGGAACTCATCAAGCCTCTGCTAATTGACGCTGACCTGAAGTTTGCAGAGGAAATCTTTGCTATTGGTTCAGCCGTTTCCGAGTCTAAGCAACTGCGCAACATTCTCTCGGACCCTTCCGCCGAGATCGCTTCCAAGAAGGCAGCCCTGCAGGCTGTCTTTGGCAAGAGCGTATCTTCAAAGAGTGTTGACTTCGTTGCGAAGCTAGTTGAGCTTCGTTGGTCTAGCGGCCAGGACCTAGTTCATGCCCTAGAGCAGCTCGCAGTTCACTCCGTGGCAGCTCTTGCATCAAAGAACAACAAGTTGGAGACCCTAGAAGCAGAGCTATTTGAGTTTGGGCAGGTTGTCGACTCAGATCAGGACCTTCAGATTGCGCTGGCCTCGAGGCAGGCCTCTAGCGATCAGAAGATTGCTTTGGTTGACAACTTGTTGGCAGGCAAGTTCGGTCCAGAGGCAGGCCTATTGATTCGCTTCGCGGTGGTTGGCTCAGCCAAGCGTCGTCTGGCGGTAGTTCTTGAGCAGTTTGGCAAGCTATTGGCAGCCTTTGCTGATCGCCTAGTTGCCAACGTGACAGTTGCAACTCCGCTCAGCGAAAAGCAGGCAACAGCACTTCAAACCGCACTGGCCAAAGACTACGGCCACGCACTAAGACTGAACATTGAGGTAGACCCAGCAATCCTCGGTGGCGTAAAGGTACAAATCGCTGGAGAAATTATTGACGGCAGCGTTGCTAACCGTCTCAAGCAAGCAAGGATGATGCTGGCTTAGGCCAGCATCTAACCGGGGTTCGCCCCAGAAGTAGAGGAAGCACATGGCAGATCTAAAAATCAGCCCAGATGAGATTCGCGACGCCCTGAAGGGATTCGTCAACTCATATGAGTCAGACAAGGCTTCTCGAAACGAGGTGGGCCACGTAATCGACGCCGGTGACGGTATCGCGCACGTCGAAGGCCTTCCAAGTGCGATGGCCAACGAGCTATTGAAGTTCGCTGACGGAACCCTGGGTCTTGCTCTGAACCTTGACGAGCGTGAGATCGGTACCGTTGTGCTCGGAAACTTCGAGGGCATCGAAGAAGGTATGGAAGTACAGCGCACCGGCGAGGTTCTTTCTGTTCCAGTGGGAGACGCTTTCCTAGGCCGCGTTGTTGACCCACTGGGTAACCCAATCGATGGCCAGGGCGAAATCAAGGCTGAGGCACGTCGTGCTCTTGAACTTCAGGCTCCAGGCGTTATGGCAAGAAAGTCTGTTCACGAGCCTCTACAGACAGGCATCAAGGCTATCGACGCGATGATTCCCGTTGGTCGTGGACAGCGCCAGCTGATCATTGGTGACCGTCAGACCGGTAAGACTGCAATTGCAATCGACACCATCATTAACCAGAAGTCCAACTGGGCAACCGGAGATCCAAAGAAGCAGGTCCGCTGCATCTACGTTGCAATCGGTCAGAAGGGTTCCACCATTGCTGGTGTGAAGGCTGCTTTGGAAGAAGCAGGCGCCATGGAGTACACAACAATCGTTGCGTCCCCAGCATCTGACCCAGCTGGTTTCAAGTACCTAGCTCCTTACACCGGTAGCGCAATTGGTCAGCACTGGATGTATGGCGGCAAGCACGTTCTGATTATTTTTGATGACCTATCAAAGCAGGCCGAGGCCTACCGTGCCGTATCACTACTTCTACGTCGCCCACCAGGCCGCGAGGCTTACCCTGGAGACGTTTTCTACCTACACTCTCGTTTGCTAGAGCGTTGCGCAAAGCTAAACGACGAGCTTGGCGGCGGTTCCATGACTGGACTTCCAATCATTGAGACCAAGGCAAACGACGTGTCTGCATACATTCCAACCAACGTGATCTCGATCACAGATGGTCAGATCTTCTTGCAGTCCGACTTGTTCAACTCGAACCAGCGTCCTGCGATTGACGTAGGTATCTCGGTTTCTCGTGTTGGTGGTGCTGCGCAGGTTAAGGGCATCAAGAAGGTTTCTGGAACCCTGAAGCTAGAGCTAGCTCAGTACCGTTCCTTGGAAGCCTTTGCCATGTTCGCGTCCGACTTGGATGCAGCTTCCCGTCAGCAGTTGGCACGTGGAGCAAGACTGATGGAGCTTCTAAAGCAGCCTCAGTACTCTCCATACCCTGTTGAGGACCAGACAGTCTCTATCTGGGCCGGTACTTCAGGAAAGCTCGATGAGGTTCCTGTTGAAGACGTGCTTCGCTTCGAGGCTGAGTTCTTGGACTACCTAAAGCGCAACAGCAAGGCTCTTACAACTATTCGTGAGACCAACAACCTTGAGGATGACACCATTCGCGAGCTTGAGGGTGCTATCGAGAAGTTCAAGAAGAGCTTCCAGACCGGACAGGGTGTCCCTCTGGCTTCCGTCGGCAACGAAAGCGTTGCTGCTCTGGAAGAAGAAGAAGTAAACCAGGAAAAGATCGTAAAGCAGAAGCGCTAGTCGCCCAAAGCTAAGCATTGAGAAAGAGGAAAGGAGAGAAATGGGAGCACAGCTAAGGGTCTACCGACAGAAAATCAAGTCGGCACAAACCACAAAGAAGATCACTCGCGCCATGGAGTTGATTTCGGCTTCTCGCATTTACAAGGCGCAGCAGCGCGTTGCCGCCTCTACTCCTTACTCCAGGGCAGTCACCCGGGCAGTTTCCGCGGTGGCCACCTACTCAAACATCGATCACCCGCTAACTACAGAGCCTGAAACTATTGATCGCGCGGCGATTGTTATCTTCACCTCTGACCGCGGTCTTGCAGGAGCCTTCTCGTCTAACGTCCTCAAGGAAGTTGAGCAGCTCACAACTCTGCTCAAGTCCCAAGGAAAAGACGTCGTCTACTACCTGGTTGGTCGCAAGGCCGTTGGGTACTTCAACTTCCGTCGCCGTGCATCGCGTCAGCAGTGGATTGGAGGCACTGACCTACCGGAGTTTGCAACCGCGAAGGCAATTGCCGATGCAGTTCTTGCTGACTTCAACACCGATGCCAAAAATGGTGGAGTCGACGAAATTCACATGGTTTACAACCGGTTCGTATCGATGATTTCTCAGGTACCTGAGGTAGTTCGACTACTACCACTTGAGGTCGTAGAGGGAGTCGAGCCTCCAACTAAGAGTGAAGTTTTCCCGCTCTACGAGTTCGAGCCTGACGTAAACAAGGTGCTAGACGCACTGCTACCGGTTTACATCGAGAGCCGTATCTTCAACGCAATGCTTCAGTCTTCAGCGTCGGAGCACGCCGCCCGCCAGAAGGCGATGAAGAGCGCTACCGACAACGCAGAGAAGTTGATCCTGAACTACACCCGTTTGAGCAACCAGGCACGTCAGTCAGAAATTACCCAACAGATTTCCGAAATCGTCGGTGGTGCGGACGCACTAGCCACCTCCGGCGACGAGGACTAAGAGAAAGAAAAGAACATGGCCGAGACAAAGACCACTCCAAAGGCAGGAACCGGGCGCATTGCGCGAGTAAACGGTCCAGTTGTTGACATCGAGTTCCCGCACGATGCCATCCCTGAGATCTACAACGCCCTAACCACCGAGATCCAGCTGCTGGGGGAGACCACAACTCTTACCCTCGAAGTTGCTCAGCACCTAGGTGATGACCTAGTTCGTGCTATTGCGCTAAAGCCAACCGATGGTTTGGTTCGTGGCGGCACAGTGACCGACACCGGAGCTCCGATTTCTGTTCCAGTAGGCGATGTCACCAAGGGACGCGTTTTCAACGTGACCGGTGAGGTTCTAAACGGCAAGCCAGGCGAAAAGATTGAAGTCACCGAGAGATGGCCAATCCACCGCAACCCGCCAGCCTTCGACCAGCTGGAGTCAAAGACTCAGATGTTCGAAACCGGTATCAAGGTCATCGACCTTCTAACCCCGTACGTGCTCGGTGGAAAGATTGGTCTTTTTGGTGGTGCTGGTGTTGGTAAGACAGTTCTTATCCAGGAAATGATCTACCGCGTTGCTGAAGACCACGATGGTGTTTCGGTATTCGCAGGTGTTGGTGAGCGTACCCGTGAAGGTAACGACTTGATCGACGAAATGACCGAGTCTGGAGTTATTGACAAGACCGCCCTCGTGTTCGGTCAGATGGATGAGCCACCAGGCACCCGTCTTCGTGTTGCACTTTCTGCCCTAACTATGGCGGAGTATTTCCGTGATGTTCAGAAGCAGGACGTGCTTTTGTTCATCGACAACATCTTCCGCTTTACTCAGGCAGGTTCTGAGGTTTCCACACTGCTAGGACGTATGCCTTCTGCCGTGGGTTACCAGCCAAACCTTGCCGATGAGATGGGTCTACTGCAGGAGAGAATTACCTCCACCCGTGGTCACTCGATTACTTCGCTACAGGCAATTTACGTTCCTGCGGATGACTACACCGACCCAGCCCCAGCAACCACCTTCGCTCACTTGGATGCAACCACTGAGCTAAGCCGTGAGATTGCTTCCAAGGGTCTTTACCCTGCTGTGGACCCACTGGCATCAACTTCCAGAATCTTGGACCCTCGCTACATCTCGAAGGACCACTACGACACTGCGGTTCGCGTGAAGCAGATCCTTCAGAAGAACAAGGAGCTTCAGGAAATCATCGCCATCTTGGGTGTTGAGGAGCTTTCAGAAGAAGACAAGGTCACCGTATCCAGAGCTCGTCGTATTCAGCAGTTCCTATCGCAGAACACCTACATGGCTACCAAGTTCACCGGTGTTCCAGGCTCAACCGTTCCACTGAAGGAGACCATCGAAGGCTTCTCGAAGATTGCTGCTGGTGACTTCGACAACGTAGCCGAGCAGGCATTCTTCAACGTCGGTGGCCTTGAGGACGTAGAGCGTCAGTGGGCGAAGATCCAGAAGGAATCTGGTAACTAACTTTGTCTGAGAAGAACCTAAAAGTAGAACTAGTCTCCGCCGACTCGTCGGTTTGGTCAGGCAGCGCCAAGATGGTCGTTGCCAAAACCGTCGAGGGCGAGATTGGTCTACTTCCAGGACACGAGCCGATGCTTGCCATTTTGGCAAGCGGTGAAGTTCGTGTGACTCTTCCTGAAGGCGAAGTGAAGAAGTTCAGTGCCGAAGATGGTTTTCTAAGCGTTGAGCACGACGTTGTGACTGTTGTGGCT
>JBJOKH010000031.1:0-3378 GCA_046046195.1 Actinomycetota bacterium
TCGCTTCGGTGAAACAAGACCAAGACGGTCATACTGTCGCAGGGTTTGAGGGTGCATAAGAGCAAGTTCTGCTGCGACCGAAATCACAAACAGCGGAGTGTTCTCGTCAAACTCTTCCATCCCTCACCCCTTTCACTTTGTTTAGAGCAATCCTGCTTTTTCAAGCAGCTCTGCTCTTGGGTCATCAAGCGGCATTACCTCTTGGAAATCTTGAAGTGCCTTTTTGGCTTTTTCAGATAGATGCGATGGCACTGCAACTTCAACAGTTGCGAGCAGATCACCCATTGAGTTTCCTGCTTGCACACCGCGTCCTTGAATGCGCAGGACACGACCGTTTGGAGTTCCAGGTTGAATCTTTAGCTTGACTGGTTCGCCACCCAAAGTTGGAACTTGGATGGTTGCTCCGAGAGCTGCTTCAGTGAAGGTAACAGGAACTGTGACTCGAAGGTTTGCTCCGTCACGAATGAATACTGGGTGTGGCTTTACGCGCACTGTGACAATCAAGTCCCCCGATGGTCCACCGTTTGGTGAGGGTCTTCCCTTGCCGCGCAGTTTGATTTTTTGTCCGTCGAGGACACCAGCAGGAATTTTTACATTCAGTGGTTCCATGCCTTGCAAAGACAGCTTGATGGTTGCGCCCTTGATCGAATCGATGAAGTCGATCGAGGTTCGAGCGGTTAGGTCAACACCCGGAGTTGGACCAAAGTCGAAGCCGCCACCGAAACCGCCAGGGAATCCTCTGCCTCCTCCAAACAAATTCGAGAAGACATCCTCGAAGCCGCCTGCTCCCCCTGGGCCACCGGCTGTGAACCTGGCGCCTCCGCCCATGGCCCGAACGGCGTCATACTCTTTTCTTTGTTCTGGGTCGGACAAAACCGAGAAGGCCTCGCTGATTTCCTTGAACTTAGCTTCGGCTTTCGCATCTCCTGGATTTGAGTCCGGGTGATACTGGCGAGCCAGCTTGCGGTAGACCTTCTTGATGTCGGCTTCGCTAGCGTCCTTGGCTACGCCAAGGATCTTATAGAAGTCTTTCTCGAGCCAATCTTGTGACGCCATTTCTAGCTTCCTTCAGGAACGAATACCGAAACCATTGCTGGTCTTAGCAGCCTGTCCTCAATTTCGTAGCCAGCTTCAATTACTTCGTTGATAGTTGGCTCTTTCACTTCAGCACTCGGGGTTTGAACTAGTGCGTTGTGTCGCTCGGGGCTGAATTTCTCACCTGGAGCGCCAAAGCGCTTCAGGCCAAACTTCTCCCCTGCTGCGCGAAGCTTTGTGACGACCGCAACAAATGGTGAGCCTTCGAGATCGCCGTGCGCTTCAGCGCGTTCTAGATCGTCGAGGGCTGGAAGTAGCGACCTCAGAACTTCAGCAATCGCTGCGTTTCTGGACTGATCGCGGTCGCGCTCGACGCGGGATTTGTAATTCACAAATTCCGCCTGCAGGCGCTGCAAATCAGCCAGCAGCTCGGCTTCCTTGCTTACCGGTCCAGTTTCCTCAACTAGATCAGCAAGTTCTTGGTCAAGTGCATCGGGCTCAGCCGGACCATCGGCAGCTTTTTGTTGCTGCTCGATGTCCTCGGCTTGGCTCTCTGGGGAAGTGTTTTCCTCAGTCATTACTTCTTCTCGTCAGCTGGCTCTTCGTCAACAACTTCTGCGTCGACTACGTCTTCGTTTGAAGTTTGGGCTTCGGCAGGCTGCTCCTCTGAAGCACTTGCGTAAATCGCTTCACCGAGTTTCTGCGATGAGGTGATCAGCTTGTCATTGGCTGCCTTGATGGCGTCAATGTCCTCGCCTTGAAGTGCAGTCTTGAGTGCGTCAACGTCAGCCTGGACCTCAGTCTTCACGTCCTCAGGAAGCTTCTCGTCGTTGTCCTTGATTAACTTTTCGGTTTGGTAAACCATCTGCTCGGCAGTGTTCTTGATCTCCTGCTCTTCACGACGCTTCTTGTCTTCAGCGGCGTGCTCTTCGGCTTCGCGAACCATGCGCTCGATGTCTTCCTTCGGAAGAGATGATCCTCCGGTGATAGTCATCGACTGCTCTTTACCGGTTCCCTTGTCCTTTGCAGAAACGTGAACGATACCGTTGGCATCAATGTCAAATGTCACTTCGATCTGAGGTACGCCGCGTGGAGCTGGTGCGATACCAGTTAGCTCGAAGTTTCCAAGCGACTTGTTGTCGCGAGTGAACTCGCGCTCTCCCTGGTAAACCTGAATCGAAACCGAAGGCTGATTGTCGTCAGCGGTGGTGAAGGTTTCGCTTCGCTTGGTTGGGATAGCAGTGTTGCGCTCGATCAACTTGGTCATGATGCCACCCTTGGTTTCGATTCCAAGAGATAGCGGTGTGACGTCGATAAGTAGAACGTCTTTACGCTCACCCTTTAGAACACCTGCTTGAAGAGAAGCACCGACTGCAACAACCTCGTCAGGGTTTACACCCTTGTTAGGTTCTTTTCCGCCGGTTAGCTGCTTCACAAGTTCAGTCACGGCTGGCATACGAGTCGACCCACCAACAAGCACGACGTGTGCGATGTCAGAAACTTTAACTCCGGCTTCCTTGATGACATCGTTGAACGGCTTCTTGGTGCGCTCTAGTAGATCAGCGGTTAGCTGCTCAAACTGTGCGCGAGTGATTGTCTCGTCTAGGTTTGCAGGACCATTCTCGGTTAGAGATAGGTAAGGCAACTGAATGTTCGCAGTTGTTGACTGCGACAATTCTTTCTTTGCCTGCTCGGCTGCTTCCTTTAGTCGCTGTAGGGCGATCTTGTCCTTGGAAACGTCAACACCGGTAGTCTCTTTGAACTTCTTGACTAGGTGATCAACAATTCTCTGGTCCCAGTCGTCTCCACCTAGGCGGTTGTCACCTGAGGTTGCACGAACCTGGATAGTTGAGAAGTCATCGTCTTTTCCAACTTCGAGTAGTGAAACGTCGAACGTTCCACCACCTAAGTCGAATACCAAGATGAGTTCATCCTGTTGACCCTTGTCTAGACCGTAGGCCAAAGCAGCCGCGGTTGGCTCGTTGATGATACGTAGGACGTTAAGACCTGCGATCTCTCCGGCATCCTTGGTTGCCTGACGCTCGGCGTCGTTGAAGTAAGCAGGAACAGTGATGACGGCGTCAGTCACTGGCTCCCCTAGGTAGGTCTCGGCGTCGCGCTTTAGCTTGGCCAAGATGCGAGCTGAGATCTCCTGCGGGGTGTAATTCTTGTCGTCGACCTTGAAGGTCCAGTCGGTGCCCATGTGGCGCTTGACTGAGGCAATGGTGCGGTCAACGTTGGTGACGGCCTGGCGCTTGGCGGTCTCGCCGACCAGGATTTCGCCGTCCTTGGTGAAAGCAACGATAGAAGGTGTGGTTCTAAACCCTTCCGCGTTAGCGATAA
>JBJOKH010000040.1:0-6040 GCA_046046195.1 Actinomycetota bacterium
GCTGTTGCCCTGCTAACAGCTTCATTTTTGCTCTAGCTAAAACCAATAGGCCGGATGCTAAACTTGACTTATATTTCCCGCAGTTAGTTATGCGGACAAGATACGAAAGAGGGGTCTCGCCATGGGGCGTGGCCGTCAAAAGGCAAAACACACCAAGGTTGCACGCGAGCTGAAGTATTTCAGCCCTTCAACTGATTACAGCGCGCTAGAAAAAGAACTTACTTCCACCTCAAGCTCAACTGAGCCTGAGTACGAAGACAAGTGGGCGGATCTCTACGACGATGAAGAGACCGAAGAGGACCAGAAGCCAAAGTCCTAAAAACCCAATAAGTCCTAGAGGCAACCGCTTCAAGGCAAACCAGACGGTCGAAATGACATTCGATCCGAAACTGAAAGATACAAATATAAATGAATAAGAAAACTAAGTTGCTAGCGCCGCTCACACTGGCAGTAGCAGGAGTACTCACCTTAAGTGCCTGTGCAACACCAGCGCCTTCTGATTCAGCTGAATCCATCACTATCTATTCGGGTAGAAGCGAAGAACTGATTGAAGATCTTCTAACTACCTTTACCGAAGAAACCGGCATTGAAGTAGAAGTACGTTACGGCGACTCCGCTGAACTGGCCGCTCAAATTCTCGAAGAAGGCGACAATATCCGAGCCGATGTTTACTTCGGCCAAGATGCCGGTGCGCTTGGTGCCCTAGCCAACGAAGGTGTCACCAAAACTCTTCCTACTGACATCACCGACCTGGTTGCAACCGAATACAAATCCGTCAATGGTCAGTGGGTTGGCGTTTCAGGTCGTGGACGAGTCTTCGTTTATGACCCAGCCAAGGTTTCTCAAATTCCTACCTCTTATAAGGATCTAATGGGTCCAAGTTGGAAGGGTCGAATCGGAATTGCCCCCACCAACGCTTCATTCCAAGCGTTCATCACGGCAATTCGTGTATTGGAAGGCGAACAGGCTGCCATTGATTTTCTAAACGCCATGAAGGAAAACGGTGTGCTGTTTGAAAAGAACAGCATCATTCTTCAGGCAGTTCAAGACGGCGTTGTTGATGCAGGACTTATCAACCACTACTACTGGTGGGAACTTGCTGCCGAAATCGGCGAAGAGAACATGAAGCCAGAAATTGCCTGGTTCAAAGACGGGGACACCGGAAACCTCATCAATGTTGCAGGCGTTGCAGTACTGAGCGATAACCCAAGCGCCATGGTGTTTGCCAAGTGGTTACTTGGTGAAACTGCTCAGAACTACTTCGTTGAGAGAACTCGCGAATACTCTTTAACTGGAATTCCGGAAGTTGCAGGGCTGAAGCCACTGAAAGACATTAAGGCTCCGGCTATTGATCTATCGGATCTTGATTCGCTAGCTGAGACTCTCGAGCTGATTCGTAAGG
The DNA here is from genome assembly GCA_046046195.1 of Actinomycetota bacterium. GTDB lineage: Bacteria > Actinomycetota > Actinomycetes > Actinomycetales > Microbacteriaceae > Rhodoluna. Next base: position 1,403 of record JBJOKH010000040.1, read on the forward strand.
CCGGATTGCTCTGATAAAAAACAAGGGTGCGAGACCGCCGCTAGCCATTTGGTTAGTGGCGGTTTCGGCCGTCTTGTTGTCGCTAATCCCTTTTGGATACCTTTTGGTCCGAGTGTTCGGAGCCGGATTCGAGTCATTTCTTGAACTAATTGAAAGAACCAGAACTTTAGAGCTGCTAGCAAGCTCACTGCTATTGGCGCTGGCAGTTTCCGTCTCAGCGATGCTGGTTGGAACTCTCCAGGCTTGGATCGCGGTTAGGTCCAACTTGCCAGGTAGAAAAGTCTTTGCGGTTTTGGCTGCGTTGCCGCTTGCGATACCTTCTTATGTTGCCGCTTACTCTTGGGTTGCTGTCATTCCTGGCTTTAGTGGCTTCTTTGCCGCTTGGCTACTACTAACTGTTGGAACAGCGCCTCTTGTTTACCTTTCTGTATCAGCTGCTCTTGCCAGGTTTGACTCGGCAACCGAAGAGGTGGCTTCTTCTTTGGGGGCTGGGAAGTTTGCCGTGATTCGAAAAGTCACTTGGCCAAACATCAAAGGTGCAACGTTATCTGGTGGTTTACTGTCAGCGCTTTATGTACTCAGTGACTTTGGTGCGGTGAGCATAGTTCGCTACGACACCTTTACTAGAGCTATTTATAACGCCTACCGAGCAAGCTTTGATCGAAACTTGGCTGCGACCCTCGCACTTATCTTGGTTGCCGTGACGGTGTTGATTCTGGTTGTTGAATCAAGATCCAGAGGTAAAAAGCAGGTAGGAACCGTTATTGCCAACCGCCTAAACCGGATTGATCTTCGCGTCTGGAAGTTTCCACTGGTAGCACTACTTGCAGGAATTGCCTGCGTGAGTCTCATCGTTCCACTTGCAAGCTTGACCCGTTGGTCGATTGTCGGACTACCCGAAACCGATTGGCAAGAAGTTTTTGAGGCATTGTTTAGCTCGATCTACCTTTCGGTTTCCGGAGGCATGCTTACGGCATTGCTCGCGGTCGCGGTGGCCTTGGTTGTCGTCAGATACAAATCTCGACTCGGTTTTGTTCTCGAAAGATCGGTTTGGCTAACCCACGCAACACCTGGAATCGTTGTTGCTCTATCACTGGTGTTCTTCTCGAACCAAGTGGCTCCTTGGATTTACCAAACTCTGTTTCTGGTTTTGATTGCCTACGTTGCACTGTTCTTACCGAACGCACTTTCGGCAATTTCAACACCACTTCGTCAGTCGCCTGTTTCACTCGATGAAGTTTCGGCTTCGCTAGGGCTAACCAAACTGCAGACGCTTAGAAGAGTAGTTCTGCCGATTGCAGGCCCTGGAATCTTTGCCGCCACAACACTTGTGATCTTGACTGTGCTGAAAGAACTCCCGGCAACTCTTTTGCTACGGCCAACTGGCGTTGAGACGCTGGCAACCAGGCTCTGGACCGAGACCGGAGTAGCTGCATTTTCAACCGCGGCACCCTATGCATTACTTTTGGTATTGCTGGCGGGAATTCCAGCCTGGTTGCTAAATCGAGCAATTAGAAAAGATCTTGAACCAATTAACGATTTGGAGCGTGTTTAATGATTCTCGCTCTCTCAAACGTTTCCAAGTCCTTTGGCAAACAAGCTGTCTTGAAGAACCTTTCACTCGAGGTTGCTGGCGGCGAATTCGTTGCCGTTCTCGGTTCTTCTGGTTCAGGCAAGACAACACTGCTTCGCCTAATTGCAGGATTTGATCAGCCAGACACTGGTCAAATATCCATTTCGGACAAAGTTGTTGCCTCCGACAAAACCTTTGTTTCTGCCGAATCCAGGAAAGTTGGCTACGTTCCGCAAGACGCTGCTCTTTTCCCACACCTTTCCGTTTTTGAGAACGTTGCATTTGGTCTGAAGGGATTGAGCAAGTCTGCAAGGGCAGATCGGGTGAGGGCGCTTCTAAAACTCGTTTCCATGGAGGCCTTTGAAAACAGCAGTGCAACCGAACTTTCTGGTGGCCAGAAACACCGAATTGCCCTAGCTCGCGCGCTAGCGCCTGAACCTGAATTGATTCTGCTGGATGAGCCTTTTGCTGCTCTAGATGCTGAGCTTCGTGCACGCATTCGCGAAGAGATGAAAGCTGTTTTAGACAAGGTGGCCTGCACAACAATCTTGGTCACCCACGACCAAGAAGAGGCCTTATCGATTGCCGACCGTGTTGCTCTGCTTCGCGATGGCAACTTCGCCCAGGTTGGAAACCCAAGAGAGATCTACTCAGCTCCAGTTGATCTAGGGGTAGCAACATTTCTTGGGGACTCGGTGATTGTTGATGGCATCATTAGCACTGGCAAGGTCAGCACAACTCTTGGTCAGCTAACGCTTTTGAATTCAGCAAAAGAAGGCTCCAAGGGCAAGGTCGCCATTAGACCCGAGAACTTCTATCTGCAGCCAGACCTCAAAGGTGACTCAATCGTGGTTGGAAGACAGTTCTTCGGCCACGATGCGGTTGTTGAGGTGAAGACTCCCGATCAGTTGATTCGCGCTAGATCTTCCGGCCCATTCGCACCAGAGGTTGGCATGAAAGTGACCGTCTGGGTTCGCGGGGCCGTTAACTTCTATCCCGAAGGCTAGGCGTAGCTACCAGTTAGCCTGACCGCTCCACCCTCAACGCCCTTGGCTGATGTCACGAATCCTGAAACATCGCTTGCAGTTTCAATCACGCCAAGCTGCCAGGTCTTTAGTCCCTTGGCGTTCAACTTGTTAGCGATCTCGGTTGCCTTGTCTTGAGATACAACCGCCACAAATCCAAGCCCTAGGTTCCAAGTTCCTTCAAGCGACTCGAGTGAGTAAGCGCCCCACTCGGCCAGAACCTTGAAGACATCTTGTGGTGACCAAGAAGATCTTTCGACTTCGAGCGCAACGCCTGCCGGCAGCACCCGAGATAGGTTGGCGGCAATGCCGCCACCTGTGATGTGTGAGAGAGCGTGAACAGAATTTCCAAGTTCTGATTCCAAAAGCTGGTTCAAGATACCGGTGTAGAGCATGGTCGGTTCAAGCAGAACCTCACCCAAAGACTTGGATCCAAACTCTGGAACTGGCTTTTTGTAATCGAGTTTGCTGTCGGCAACAATCTTGCGGACTAATGAGTAGCCGTTGGAGTGAAGCCCCGAGGATTCCAGTCCAAGAACAACATCACCAATCTGAACTTTCTCAGGGCCGAGTACTTTGGCTGCTTCTACAACACCGACAGCAGCTCCTGCGACGTCGTAGTCCTCAGGCCCAAGCAGTCCAGGGTGTTCGGCGGTTTCTCCGCCGAGCAATGCAACATCAACTTTTTGACAAGCCTCAGCAATACCACGCACAATGTCAGCGATTCGGTCTGGAACAAGTTTTCCGCAGGCGATGTAGTCGGTCATGAACAGACTCTTGGCGCCCATCACCACGATGTCGTCAACAACCATTCCAACTAGGTCCTGGCCGATGGTGTCGTGTTTATCTATGGCTTGTGCGATTGCAACCTTGGTTCCAACACCATCAGTTGAAGTTGCCAAAAGTGGTTGGTTGTATGACTTCAGAAACGAAACATCCATTGCACCTGCAAAGCCACCGAGCGAACCAAATACTTTGTCGTTGTGAGTTGCACTCACCGCTTTTTTCATTAGTGAGACCGCTAGGTCACCGGCTTCGGTGTCTACGCCGCTAGCGGCGTAGGGCTCAGTCATTTGCGACCTTATTGAAGCTGCCATCCACCGGAATTGATGCCACACCCTTCTCGAGCAGGTTCTTACCCAAGCGGTCAGCTGTTGGAAGTTCAATTGGATATTGACCCGTGAAGCAAGCGGTGCAAAGTTCAGATTCTTCTTGCTCAGAAGCAGCGATCATTCCTTCTTTAGAAAGGTAGCCGAGGCTGTCAGCGCCGATAGATGCGCGAACATCATCTGGAGCAAGTCCTGTTGCAATTAGTTCTGCGCGGGTAGCAAAATCAACTCCGTAGAAACACGGCCAGGTAATCGGTGGCGAAGAAATTCTCACGTGAATTTCTTTGGCTCCAGCTTCGCGAAGCATTTGAACAAGTGCCCGCTGGGTGTTGCCTCGAACGATGGAGTCGTCAACGACGACAATTTTCTTTCCCTTGATTACCTCTTTTAGGGGATTGAGCTTTAGCCTGATTCCAAGCTGCCTGATGGTTTGGCTTGGCTGAATAAAGGTTCGACCCACGTAGGCATTTTTTACTAGGCCGTGACCAAATGGAATGCCAGATTCTTGGCTAAAGCCAATGGCCGCAGGGGTTCCAGAGTCAGGAGTTGGAATAACTAGGTCCGCATCTACTGGATACTCTCTTGCTAAGGCTCTACCCATATCGACTCTGGCGTCGTAAACGTTGCGGCCATTAATAGAGGTATCTGGCCTTGCCAGATACACATACTCAAACACGCAGCCTGCACGTTTGGTCTGAGAGAAGGTCGACGATCTAAGTCCGTTCTCGTCAATCACGATCAGTTCGCCAGGTTCTACTTCGCGAACAAACGATGCGCCAACAATATCCAACGCTGCTGATTCAGAAGCAACCACCCAACCGCGCTCTAATCGTCCAAGCACAAGTGGTCTAACGCCCTGCGGATCACGGGCTGCATACAGAGTCTGCTCGTCCATGAAAACCAAAGAAAAAGCTCCGTGGACTTTGGGAAG
>JBJOKH010000007.1:0-7062 GCA_046046195.1 Actinomycetota bacterium
GGCCAAGCAACCACAGGAAACTTCATCAAGAAGGCCAAGCAGCAGGAGGCCAAATGAGCAAGCTAGCTGTAATCGGTGCTGGAAGTTGGGGAACCACCTTCGCCAAGGTTTTGGCTGACGGCGGAGCAGACGTAGCCCTCTGGGCAAGGCGTCCAGAGCTTGCCGATGAGATCAACTCATCTCACCGAAACGGTGACTACTTACCAGGGGTCAACCTGCCAGCAAAGGTTGTTGCTTCTTCCAGCATCGAAGATGTTCTGACCGGTGCGACCCAGGTTTACCTTTCGGTTCCATCCCAAACCTTGCGCGCAAATCTTGCCGAGTGGGGCAGTTTGCTTCCATCCGATGCTCTGGTTGTCAGCCTTATGAAGGGCGTTGAGAAAAACAGCGGTTTGCGCATGAGTCAGGTTATTGCTGAATCAGGAATTGAGCCTTCCAGAATCGTTGTTATCTCAGGACCAAACCTGGCACTCGAAATTGCCGGGGAAGAACCTGCTGCGTCGGTAGCTGCATCTGTTTCTCTAGCCTCTGCCAAGGCGGTTGCCTCGGCAGCCAGCAACTCATACTTCACTACTTTTACCAACACCGACGTAATCGGCACCGAGTTCGGTGGCATCCTAAAGAACCTGATTGCTGTTGCGATTGGAATCGTTAACGGTGTTGGCTACGGACAAAACACCAAGGCCTCGATCATGACCCGAGGTGTTTCCGAGATTTCCAGATTCGCCGTTGCCTATGGAGCAAAGCCAACCACCATGGTTGGTCTTGCTGGGCTTGGCGACTTGATTGCAACTAGCGAATCACCACTATCTCGAAACCACAAAGCCGGTGAAATGCTCGGCAAGGGATACTCCAAGCGCGAAGTGCTAGCAAGACTTTCTCAAACCGCCGAGGGTTTGGCTTCTGTTTCAACCGTCTTAGAACTTGCTAGGGCCAAGGGCATCAGCATGCCAATTGTTGAGCAGGTGGAAGCAGTTATTGAGGGCAAAATGAGCCCTAAGGACATCGCGCCTCACTTAACTCACGAAACCGAAGAGCCTCAGGGGGAGTAATGGCGAAAAAGATTCGCGTTGCTGTTTTGCTCGGGGGGCGATCCAACGAGCACTCAATCTCGGTGGCTTCCGCAGGCGGAGTTATGGGCGCCATGGACCTTGAAAAGTATGAAGTGATTCCCGTTGGAATTACAAAAACCGGCGAGTTTATTCCTTTCCAGGCAGACCCGAAATCACTTGCTTTATCTCAAGGGCTAAAGACCGTCGAGGCCAAGGGCGAAACCATTCGCTTCGCTCTGGATGGAACCAGGGAATTGTTCAAGGTCGATAAGTCAGGCAAGGAAACAAGTCTTGGAAAAATCGACGTTGTTTTTCCAGTTCTGCACGGTCAGTTTGGTGAAGATGGAACCATCCAGGGCTACCTAGAGCTAGCTGGCATTCCTTACGTAGGTAACGGGGTTCTCGCATCTGCTGTTGCGATGGACAAAGAGTTCAGCAAGGCATTGTTTAAGGCTGCCGGTATTCCAACCCCCGACTTTAGGATCATCACCGCGAAGCAGATGGTGAACGATCCTGAATCTGCTCTTGAAAAACTTTCGGAGCTGAAGCTTCCGGTGTTTGTGAAGCCCGCCAGGGCCGGTTCTTCGGTTGGAATTACAAAGGTAAAGTACCAGGAAAAATTGGCTGACGCCGTTGCCGAGGCACTTACTCACGACGACAAGGTGGTCGTTGAAGAAGGCGTTGTCGGTCGCGAGATCGAGTGTGCGGTTTTGGATGGTAGAGCCGACGAACCAGAGCGAGTCTCGGTTGCTGGCGAAATCATCATGACTGGCAGAGAGTTTTATGACTTTGAGGCTAAGTATCTAGACTCCGATGCCGCGAAGCTCACTTGCCCAGCGGACGTGTCAGAAGCAGAGCTTAAGCAAATGCATCAGATCGCAAGGAAGGCTTTCCGTGCGCTCGGCTGCAAGGGCCTAGCCCGAGTTGATTTCTTCCTTACCAAAGACGGCTTCATGTTGAACGAGATCAACACGATGCCAGGATTTACATCAATCTCGATGTTCCCGCGCTGCTGGAGCAAATCGGGAATAAAGTTTTCTGAGCTGGTTGATGAGCTAATTGAATTGGCGCTAGAAAACTAGTTCGCTATCTCGGTGCAACGCTTAGTTGCCTCTAGTGTTCCAACTGATGCGGCCAGCTGCTCCAATACCGTCACTCCCGCCAACCTGGTTGAGTCGATAATGACCTCGGTGGCGGGAGTTCTTGCGTAGCTGATAAAACTAAAGCTTGGGGCCTGAGAATCATCGACCAACCAGTCGATATCACCTGCTGTGACGCAAGGAAGAGGTGAAACTTCTACTGGTTCTAAGCCGCAGCGAAGTATCACCGACACGGGCTCACCCCAGGCTGCAGTTGACTGGGCGTTCACTCTTCTTTTTGCTTCTCCCGCTAGCTCATCGGGAAGACGCACGATGATCTCGGCACACTCCGGGTCGTTGGCCAAATCAGCTGGTTCCAGGGCGACCATTGGGGCACATCCAGTCAAGACAAAGCTTCCGAGTAGCAGGCCGAAAGCTGGCAGGAGTGTTTTTTTCATCTTGAAAATAAGGCTACCTTTGATTTGTGAACGATTTGAGCCTTGCCACCCTTGGTGAAATAGAAAGCCTTCGGCGAACCGTCGCAAGGCTAAAGCCTGGCACCGCTGCCCTAGTTGGCTCAGGCGATGACGCAGCTGTAGTTTCCGCCAAGGACTCATTTCTTGTTTCCACCGATACTTTGGTTGAAAATCACGATTTCAAACTTGAGTGGTCCTCCGGTTTTGATTTGGGTTTCAAGTCAATCGCGTCCAACTTGGCTGACATAGCTGCCATGGGAGCCAAGCCAACCGTACTGGTTGTTGCGATGGTAGTGCCTGCAAGCACAAAGATCTCTTGGCTAGAAAGCTTTGCCGATGGTCTGCAGGCAGCCTGCGATCAGTTAGCTCCTGGAACTTCAGTGGTCGGGGGAGATCTTGCCTCCGGTGACCAAGTTGTGATATCTGTGACTGTTCACGGAAGCCTCGAAGGATTAGCACCTGTGCTACGAAGTGGTGCAAAGGTGGGAGATGTTGTTGCCGTTTGCGGACCGCTCGGTAAGGCAGCCTGCGGCCTAGCACTGCTGCAATCCGGCAATCAGGATTTGATTCGCTCCTATGACGAATGGGTCAATGCCCAGCTAAGGCCCGAGCCACCAATTGCTGAAGGCGTAGTTGCCAACGAAGCTGGGGCAACGGCAATGCTAGATGTCTCTGATGGTTTGATCAAAGACTTAGGTCGCCTTGCAAAGGCATCGGAGGTAACAATCGAGATTGATCGCAAGCAACTTGCCGGTTACGAGGCGATGCTTGATTTACCTGCTCAAAGCCTTGGCGCCAATACTTTTGACTGGGTACTGCAGGGCGGGGAAGACCACAGCTTGCTTGCCACTTTCCCCGCGACCGCCAACTTGCCTCGTTCATTCAAAGCAATTGGCAAAGTAGTTGCAAAATCCAATCACGGAGTTTTACTAGATGGCAAGCCGGTTGCTGATTCTGGATGGGATTCAATCAACGGAAGCAGTGAGTAGGTGAAACGCTGTGCAACCAACTCCCTACGATGACCACCACGAGATATTGCCGAATCTGTTTATGGGCGGAACCCCTTTTGACACCAGGGTCGATGACGAAGATCGTCAGTTCAAGATGCGGGGTTTTGATCATGACCCAAAACCCTTTGATGCAATAATCACACTCTTCCCAAAGGCATTCCCGGCAGGCTACGGAGTTGAGGAGTTACGCTTCGGTTTCCCGGACGACTTGGTCGCGGGCGTAAAGGGCGAATATCGAGACCGCATTCTTGAGCTTGCTGTTTGGGGATACAACAAGTGGCAATCAGGTTCAAAGCTCTTGGTTCGCTGCGCTGCAGGCGAGAATCGTTCCGGATTAATTACCTTGCTTATTCTGCAAAAAAACGGTCTGACAACTGACGATGCTGTTGAGCTAATCCGTAAAAATCGCCAGAAGGGCTCCCCGCTACACAACCCGCAGTTTATTGAGTTTGCAAGAAACGAGTTTGGAAACTACTAGGGATGCAAGTCCTTGTTTAGGACAATGCCGGCACCAGACCTAGAAAGTGCCTCGACGCGACCAGAAACTGAGTTTCGCCTAAATAGCAGGTTTGGAACACCGGATAGCTCGATGGCCTTCAGGTTCTTTTCGCCCTCGTCGGTAATCAGAGTCAGCTTGGTTCCTGCTGTCACGTAAAGTCCTGCTTCAACAACTGTGTCGTCGCCGATCGAAATTCCAATGCCGGAGTTTGCTCCAAGCAGGGCACGCTTTCCGATGCGGATCTTTTCTTTTCCGCCGCCGGACAAAGTCCCCATAATCGAAGCTCCGCCTCCGATGTCGGCGCCATCGTCAACAATTACGCCCTGGGAAATTCTTCCCTCGACCATTGAGGCTCCCAGGGTTCCAGCGTTGAAGTTTACGAAGCCTTCGTGCATAACGGTTGTTCCAGGAGATAGGTGAGCACCCAGGCGAACTCTTGAGGCGTCGGCGATTCGAACCTTTTTGGGAGTGACGTAGTCGATCATTCTTGGGAACTTGTCGATGGCGTGAATTGTGACTCCAGCTTTGGTTAGCTGGGGCCTTAGCTGGTCAAGGTCTTCGAGGGCAATCGAGCCAATCGAACTGAAAGCAACGATTGGCAATTGGGCAATAAGACCATCTAGGTTTATCGAGTTTGGGGCGACCAGTAGGTGCGACAACAAGTGGAGTCTCAGGTAAGCATCTTCAACTGAGCTAACCGGTTGGGTTAGGTCAGACTCGGTTCTGACCACGTGAGTCTTTACAAGTCGGCGGCTATCTTCGCCAACGAGGGCATCTAGCTCTCTTGGAACAACCCAGAGTTCATCGGTGACTGGGGCAGGACCCAACTTTGGCTCGCGGAACCAAACGTCTAGAACGTTTCCGCGGGAATCGGAAGTTGCGAGCCCGTGTCCCCAAGCCATGGTGAAATCAGTCATCCCTCAAGATTACAAGCTAGGCTCTTGGCTGTGGCGAGTATGAAACTAAATCTCTTGGGTGATGTAGCTGAGCTAACTCGTGCGCTTTGCGATATCCAGAGTGTCTCAGGTGCCGAAGGCGAAATAGCAGATGCTATCGAGCAGGCCCTAAAGCCCTTTTCACACCTAACAGTCCTGAGGGACGAAAATGCCATCGTTGCCAAGACCAACCTGGGCCGCTCTCAGCAGGTGGTAATTGCAGGTCACATCGACACCGTTCCGGTAGCAGATAACCTTCCATCCAAGCTGATGTCCTTTGAGCGTGAGCAGGTTATCTGGGGTCGAGGGGCTGTGGACATGAAGGCCGGGGTAGCGGTAATGCTAAAGCTTGCCGCTGAGCTAACCAATCCCAACTTTGACGTGGTTTGGGTCTTTTACGACCAGGAGGAAGTTGAGGCTTCCAAAAACGGCCTGGGCCGGCTGGTTAGAAACCATCCGGAGCTTATAACCGGTAGCTTTGCGATTTTGTGTGAACCAACCTCAGCCACCATTGAAGGTGGCTGCAACGGGACCATGAGAATCAAGATCTCGACATCGGGAGTAAAGGCCCACTCGGCTAGGCCCTGGATGGGATCCAACGCAATCCACAAACTCGGGGGCGTTCTTGAAAGATTGAACGAGTTTCACCCACAGGAGATTGAAGTCGATGGATTGGTTTTCAAGGAAAGCCTGAGCGCGGTTGGAATCTCGGGTGGCATTGCTTCGAATGTGATTCCGGATGAGGCGAGTGTGACTTTGAATTATCGATTCGCGCCTTCTCGAAGCGTTGCCGATGCCACCGAAAACCTAAGAAGTATTTTTCCAGATTTCCCCTTCACTGTTATAGACAGTGCTCCGGGAGCAAGACCCGGGATGAATTCACCCGAAGCACAAGAATTCGTCGGAGCCGTGAATGCGAGCGTGAACCCCAAGTATGGGTGGACCGATGTATCAAGGTTTAGCGAAATGGGCATTCCGGCTGTGAACTATGGCCCAGGCGACCCCAACAAAGCGCACGCCGACGACGAAAACGTGCCGGTTAGCCAGATCTACGCCTGTGAAGTGGGCCTTCGAAAATTTCTAGCTCCAAATCTTTGATAAACTTGAGAGTCTGGGCGGTTTAGCCCAAGGAATTCAAGGAGTCCTTCTTATGGCAGCAATGAAGCCACGCACTGGCGATGGCCCAATGGAAGCAGAACGAGAGCCACGCGGCTTAATCATTCTTCGCGTGCCTCTTGAAGGCGGGGGCAGACTTGTGGTTTCAGTCAACGAAGAAGAGGCCAAGAACCTACACAAGGTTCTAGAAGGCGTAGTTAAGAAGAAGAAGTAATTCGCTTGCTCGCTATGAGCAAGCCATCTCCAACCGGGGACAAAGTCGAGACAAAGTCTTGCTGCCCGGAGAAAAATCTCAAAACATCTCTGTAGATTACTGTCGCATCATCACGCATGGCTGGGTCTGGAACACGGTCGCGCCATAGCGCGTGAGCGATAACAACAACTCCACCTGGGCGCAAAAGTCTTGACGCTTGGCTAAGTTGTGCTTCTAGGTCTGATCGGTCGGCATCCAAGAACGCTAGGTCGTAGGCGGCATCGGCCATGTTCGACATAACTTCGGTGGCTTTACCGGAAATAACCCTGGTCCTGGTCGGTGCAATCTTGGCATCTTTGAAGGCAAGCTTGGCAGCAACCTGAAACTCAGGCTGGGAGTCGATGGTTGCAAGAACCGAATCGTCCGAGGCACTTAGCATCCATAGAGCCGATACCCCGGCACCGGTTCCAGCTTCGACGATGGCCTTTGCTCCAAGAGCTGAAGCCAAAACGGCCAGGTGAGCTCCGGCGTTAGGAGTGATGCACTCGATGCCGAGCTCTTCGGCTCTGGCCCTTGCCTCAACAATGGCTGGGCTCTCCGAGATGAAGTCCTCGGTGAATTTCCAGCTCGAAATCTTGTCAACCATTTAGTGTCTCTCCTAAGCACAAAGCCTATTGTCCAGCGGGCAAAATACCGCGCAGC
>JBJOKH010000033.1:0-11215 GCA_046046195.1 Actinomycetota bacterium
TGGAACTGTTTCACCCACCGCTACTTTGATGGCCTTGATGACACCATCTCTTGAAGTTGTAATGGACTGCTCCATCTTCATGGCCTCGAGCACCAGAATCTGATCGCCCTCAACAACTTTGTCACCAACAGAGACAGCAAGCTTCACAACAGTTGACTGCATCGGGGCCTTGATTACAGACTCGGAGGCTCCTGCCGATGCATGGTGAGCAGAAACTTTTCTTCTAGGTGCGCGACCTGCTGTTGCTGCGCCGGCCCCTGAGTGCAGCAAGCGTGCTGGGATGCTAACTTCGATTCGCTTACCTTCGACCTCAACAACTACCGAGTTCCTGGTTTCCGAACCGACATCATTCTGATCCGCTTGGCCTCCCCACGGCTCTAAGTCGTTTACCCATTCGGTTTCAATCCAGCGGGTGTAGACACCAAACTTTCCATCGGCTGCAACAAAAGCCTTGTCGTCGACTATCTTGCGGTGGAACGGAATAACGGTAGGAAGCCCAAGTACTTCGAGCTCGGCCAGCGCTCTGCGGGAGCGCTCTAAGGCCTGGGTTCGGTCTTTTCCTGTCACGATGAGTTTTGCAATCATTGAGTCAAAGTTTCCAGAGATTACATCCCCTGACTCAACACCGCTATCGACCCTGACGCCTGGGCCACTTGGGGCGTGGAAGACGTGCACAGCACCGGGAGCTGGCATAAAGTTCCTACCTGGGTCCTCGCCGTTGATGCGGAACTCAAAGCTGTGTCCAGAGACTTTGGGGTCATCGTAATCCAGTAAGCCACCTTCGGCGATTCTGAATTGCTCCCGCACAAGATCGATTCCGGTCACTTCTTCGGAGACCGGATGCTCAACCTGAAGACGGGTGTTGACTTCGAGAAAAGAAATTGTTCCGTCTTGGGCGACAAGAAACTCGCAAGTTCCAGCCCCTAGGTAGCCGACCTCTTTCAAAATTGCCTTTGAGGCTGCATAGAGTTTCTGATTTTGTTCTTCCGTCAAGAACGGTGCCGGTGCTTCCTCGACAAGTTTCTGATGTCTTCTCTGCAGCGAGCAGTCTCTGGTTGAAACAACAACTACATTTCCTTGTGAGTCAGCCAGGCACTGCGTCTCTACGTGCCTTGGCTTCTCTAAGTACTTTTCAACAAAACATTCACCGCGACCAAAAGCAGCAATTGCTTCACGGGTTGCCGATTCAAAAAGTTCTTCGACTTCAGACTCTTTGTATGCGACTTTGATACCTCGTCCGCCACCACCGTAGGCGGCTTTGATGGCAACTGGTAAACCGTGTTGGGCCACGAAGTCCAAAACTTCTTTTGCGTTAGAAACTGGATCCAGAGTCCCAGGCGCAAGTGGAGCCCCAACTTTCTCTGCAACGTGGCGAGCCGAAACTTTGTCACCGAGACGCTCGATGGCCTCAGGGGATGGACCAATCCAGGTAAGCCCTGCTTTGATTACCGCCCTAGCGAAATCTGCATTTTCTGCGAGGAATCCATATCCTGGATGAACGGCATCGCAATTGCTGCGTTTTGCAATCGAAAGAAGTTTGTCGATTACCAGGTAGGTCTCTGCCGAGGTGATGCCGTTTAGCGCGTAGGCCTCATCGGCAACTTTGACATGCAGGCTGTCTCGGTCTTGATCGGCATAAACGGCAACCGATAGTCGCCCACTGTCCTTGGCCGCACGAGCTATTCGGACTGCAATCTCACCGCGGTTGGCGATGAGGACTTTCCGGATCGGTCCTGTCATAAGACAAAAGCCTATTGGCATTAACCACGGGGTAATTGGCGGTTAGCTACAAAAAGAAGTCAGATTGGCTGTGATTAGCGCCAAAAACTTGGGTAATGAACCCCAAAACCAGCAGCTAGCTCGCGCAGAACCTTCAAGGACAGCCCAACCACGGTGTGGGAATCACCCTCGATGCGTTCAATAAAGGCCCCTCCCAGTCCATCGATTGTGAAGGCACCTGCAACCTTCAGAGGCTCTCCGGTTCCGACGTAGTCCCTAATCTCCTGCTCCGAAAGCTTGGCAAAAAACACTTTGGTTGAACTCACCTGAAGCGCCCCAACTGGACTTGCCGGATTGCGATTGTCCACCAGGTAGTGTCCGCTGTGCAGGATTCCCCAGTTTCCACTGAGCTTGCTCCAGCGCTCAATGGCAACTTCTGGCTCGTGAGGCTTACCCAAAATCTCGCCCTGAAACTCAAGTGCTGAATCCCCACCAAGCACCAGTGCGCCGTGGGTTTGTTCCATGGACAGAACCGACTCAGCCTTAGCCTTGGCCAACATCCCAACCATCGACTCGGCACTTAGCTCAGGTTCGGTGAGCTTGGCTTTTGCAACCAGGGCCGGCTCATCGGCATCTGGCAAGACCACCTCAGGCTCAATGCCTGCCGATCGAAGCAGCGTGAGCCTGGCTGGGGAGCTAGATGCCAGAACTAAACGGGTCATCTGACAAGACTACTTTGTAGCTGTGAAACACTTGTCAGATGACAAAAACTGAAAACTGGCTAAACACCGAAATTGAGCTAAACATTGAAAAGGTGGCTCACGGTGGGATCTTTGTAGCCCGTCACCTTGGCCGAGTAGTTTTTGTTTCACACACCGCCCCCGGCGAAAAAGTCAGGGCTCGCGTCTTCGAAGATAAGGGTGGATCTTTTTGTCGAGCTGAAACCATCGAAGTCCTGGACGCTTCTGGTTCACGCGTTCAACACATCTGGAAAGAGGCCGAGAAGCTTGGTGCCGGTGGAGCGGAGTTTGGGCATCTAAAACTTGATTATCAGCGCAATCTAAAGTCGGATGTTCTAACCGAGTCGCTATCCCGCATGGGCGGAATTGAGCGTCAAATCGAAGTGCTTCCGGTGCCTGGCGATGAAATCACCAATGGCTTGGGCTATCGAACAAGAATTCAACTGCACGTGTCTGAAGAAGGTATTGCTGGACCTTTCAAAGAACGAACCCACGAGGTAGTTCCCGTTAAGACTTTGCCGCTGGCGGTGCCAGAGATTAATGAACTTGGAATTCACCTCAAGAACTGGCAAGACGTAAAGCGCATCGAGATTTCAACTGCGTCCACCGGTGGTGTCCAGTGGCTAATCGACAAAAAAGTAAAGGGTGACAAAAAACTTGTCGAGCGCGCTCTTGGGCGTTCGTTTCGAATTTCAAGCGGAGGTTTCTGGCAGGTCCATCGTGGGGCAGCCGAACTGCTTGCTGGGGAAGTGATTCAAATGGCGGAAGGGCTAGACCCTGCTGCCAACAACTTGGATCTCTACGGTGGGGTTGGTTTGTTCTCGGGTGCGCTCGCAACCAAGTTTGGAAAATCTCTAAACATAACAACGGTTGAATCTTCCAAAGTTGCTACAGCGGACGCTGGAGCAAATCTTGTTGACCTCGCTAAACACAAAGCCGTATCGGCACCGGTTGAAGGTTTTCTAAAATCTCAGATCAAGCAAGGACTTCAGCTTGGTGAAGCAACAGTTGTTCTCGACCCACCAAGAGCGGGAGCCGGCAAGGCAGTTATTGACCAGCTGCTGTTCCTTCGTCCAGCCAAGATAATCTACGTGGCCTGCGACCCGGTGTCTTTGGCTAGAGATCTAAAGGTTTTGACTTCCGGCGGTTATCGTCTCGAAGCGCTCAAGGCCTACGACCTCTTTCCTCATACCCATCACTTCGAGACCATTGCTAGTTTGGTTCTGTGAACAGTAAGGCCATCGAATTTACAGAGCTTGCCGAGCTTGGCGAGCTAGGGGTTGTAATTGTCGATGACCACGAGGCAATTCGAATTGCCTTGTCCAGCGTGTGCCAAGAAAACAATCTGAAGCTAATGGCATCAACTGACACAGTCGATGCAGCACTTACAGAGCTTGGTTCGCAAAAGCCAGACGTAGCCGTCCTCGATCTTTCTCTTGCAGATGGTTCGAGCGTTCAAGAAAATGTTGAGAAGTTTGTAAGTCTTGGCATTCCAGTTTTGATTTTTAGCATCGCCGACAAGTCGCATTTGGTGCGGTCCGCCTTGAAGGCAGGTGCGGCGGCCCTAGTTCCGAAGTCTCACAGCATGACCGAGCTGATAGACGCTATCCGCATGGTGTCTGCGGGCGTACTGGTAAACAACCTGCAGACCACTGCAGTCATCGATGCTGACTCAGATTTCAAGAAGGCGAAGCTTTCTCCGAGGGAGCAAGAAGTTCTTTCGCTGTATGCCTCGGGCCTTGCACTGAAGCAAGTCGCCTACGAGCTAAACATCACTGTTCACACCGCTAAAGAACACATCGACAGGGTCAGAAGCAAATACGCAACCATTGGCAGGCCAGCAGTGAATAAGACCGAACTTCTCATGAGGGCCATCGAAGATGGCCTTATCGATGAGGGGACTTTGTAGTTGCCTTTTTCAAGGTCAGCTCCGGTAAAGAGCTTTTCGGTCGCAAGAGTGAACAAGATGCTCGGCCGAGTTTATGCAATAGCACTGGTAGCAATTACCTCCGAAGCTCTGGTAAATGGATTCAGTCAGATTGGCTACCTGAATCAGCCGGTATTTTTTGTTTCTGCTTTTTTGCTTTGCGCAACCGTAATTGGGATTGTCGGATCGCAATGGCTGGTACCGAGCCACAGTGATTTTTGGGTAAGGACGCTAGCCTTGCTAGCGCTCGCACTTCTTGTGACTTGGCCATTACATTTCGATACCTCTCAAGTGGTTTCACCCGGTTTCCAGCCCTGGATTTGGTGGCCACTTGGAATTGCTGCAATTGCAGCAGGAACGACATTTCGGTTTGCAATTGGAGTTGCATATCTGGTGCTGGTGGCATTGTTGTGGCCAGCGCTAAAGATTTTTGGATTTGCAGGAAACGAAGATGTTTTATTGGCAACGCAGGAGGCCTTCCATTTATTTGTTTTTAGCTCGGTCTTGATTGCTCTCGTGCTGGCACTTCGTTGGGAAGCTGGAAAGACGGACTCTGCAAATCAGGTGGCAATAGCATCGGTAGTTGAAAGTGCCAGAGTTGAAGCGGTTGAACTAGAGCGATCAAGGCTAGACGCTCTGGTGCATGACAGCGTCCTTACTACTTTGTTGATTGCCGCGCGAGCCGAATCTTCGGATCAAAAAGAGGCAGCCAGTAAAGCGGCTCAGGACGCAATCGCTAAGTTGCGCAATGCAAATGATACGAAACAGAAGCCCGGCCAACTAACACTCACCAGTTTCTTCAAAGCCTTAGAAGCAAGAATTTTGGAGGCTGCACCAGATTTTGTGGTTTCGGTGGACAGGCTCAATGATCTTCCAATTCCATCCGATGTGGCACAAGCTTTGACCGAGTCCACTCTGCAGGCTGTTGACAACTCGTTGAAGCACGCCGGCACAGCAACTGACCGCTCTGTTAGGCTTCGCGGACATAAGTCCGGGCTCAAGATTGTGATTACTGATAACGGAAAAGGTTTTAGACCCTCTCAGGTGCCAAAAGATCGTATGGGCATTTCCTCATCAATCGTTGCCCGAGTGGGAAACATCGGAGGCAAAGTTTTCTTAAACTCAAGCCCCGGGGCTGGAACCACGGTAGTAATTGAGTGGGGCGACCATGATTAGGCTTCCTCGATGGTTCGTATTCACAGTGGCAACACTGTTTGTGGCAAGCCCTGTAGTGATTGGAACCATTGAGTTCTTGCGTGCTGGAATTCATTGGCCAGCGGTTGTTGCCCTAGGGCTCTACTTCGCGACTGGACTTGCTTCGATCTATACCTACCGTCAGCTAAAGATGCCAATGGCTCTTGCAATTCTTATGGTCATCGTTTCGATCGCTGTTCCGCAACTTGTCAACTTGGATTTAGATTCCTCGGCTATAGGAACCCCTGGAACTTGGTATGTCACCGCCGTCTCCACGCTCTTGGCAATCTGCGCAGTTAGACAGCAGAGGTTCTTAGCCTGGACTGGACTAGTTGTCCTAACAATTGAACTGATTACATGGGGTGGAACAAATTCGCTTTTTGTGTCTGGACTTGGGGGAGCAGTTGCACTGGTTGCCGCATCGCACGTGATTTCAGTTGGACTGGAAGCATCAGCTAAGCAGACTGCTGCATATCTGGAAACGGCTAAGCAAACTCAGGCCGCTTCGGCAGCAGAGTCGGCAATCAGGCAAGAGCGATCCGAAAGACTAACCGCAACCCTTCAGGGTGCTCTGCCGATGCTTCAAGCAATTGCTGCCGGCAATCTTTCGGAAGCGGATCGATCAGAAGCTGCCCTTTTGGAAGCTGAGCTGCGCGATGAAATCCGAGGTCGTGCACTTATCGATCCAACTCTCAAGGCAGCTGTAAGGGCGGCGCGCTCTCGGGGAGTAGAGGTCGTGGTGCTTGACGAAGGAGGCCTAAATCAAGCTAGTGAGTCAGAGAAGCAAGCCCTTCGCACAAGGCTTGCGCAGGAGCTAGATGCTATCCAAGAAGGAAGAGTCACTATCCGCTCGCCTCAGATGGAAAACGTGCGGGCAACTTTTGTTGCAAGTCGCAAAGGCACCGCTAAGCCTGATGTTTTTCTAAAGCTTTAAAGTAAGAAGGCCCGGGCCTTATCGACCCGGGTCTATCCCCCAAGACCATCTTGCTTTCCCCTGGAAGCGCATTTTGATGGCGTTCTTCAACGATATCGATTGGGTTTTGATAAGGCCCTGGGTTTGGCTAAATCGACTGTCCCCACTTCGGGGGACCTAGAAGAAAGAGTCAGTATTTCTAAAGGAATTTGGCACAACTAGCTTGTTTGCTCTAGAGGCCTGGCTTGTATTGAGATCCCCATTGACCGTTTCCAACAACGATTCCCGCGCGGAGCAGGCTGTCGTTTTTTGCCCAAGTCGATCGTTGAAGCTTTGAAGCTACGCCTTGCTGCTTGCTTGCTTCAATCACTACAGCAACAACTGCTGCTAGTTCTTCAGGTGTTGGGTTTCCAGAAACCACCTCGATGGCTTCGGCAAATTCAGAATCATCCGGCCTAGTCATTACAGCGGAATGTTTCCGTGCTTCTTTGGAGGCACATTAGCTCGCTTGGTTCTAAGGGCGCGCATGGCTTTGATTACAGAGACTCGAGTAAGGGCTGGTTCGATGATTCCATCTAGCTCCCCGCGCTCAGCTGCCAAGAACGGTGAAGCTACGTTGTAGGTGTATTCGGCTGCTAGTTGCGCCCTAACTTCAGCGATGTTTTTACCGGCAGCTTCTGCTTCTTTGATCTTGTCGCGGAACAAAATGTTGACTGCTCCTTGACCACCCATTACGGCAATCTCAGCCGTTGGCCAGGCCAGGTTGATGTCTGCTCCAAGCTGCTTGGATCCCATAACGATGTATGCGCCGCCATAGGCCTTTCTCGTGATGACAGTCACCAAAGGAACGGTTGCTTCCGCGTAAGCGTAAAGAAGTTTGGCACCGCGCCTAATAACTCCAGCCCATTCCTGGTCGGTGCCTGGTAGGTAGCCAGGAACATCAACCAGGGTCAAAATTGGAATCGAGAAGGCATCGCAGAACCTAACAAAGCGAGCCGCCTTTTCACCGGCGTCGATGTTTAGGGTTCCAGCCATTTGAGACGGCTGGTTGGCAATGACACCAACGCTTCTTCCGTCGATGCGCGCAAAACCAATCAGAATGTTTGGCGCGAATAGTGGCTGCACTTCCAGGAACTGGCCGTCGTCAACTAGGTGTTCGATGACAGTGTGCATGTCGTATGGCTGGTTCGGTGAGTCTGGAATCAGGGTGTTGAGCTTTCGATCTGCTTCGGTCACTTCAAGCTCAGCACTTGAGTCGTAGACCACGCTTTCCGAGAGGTTGTTTTCGGGTAGGTAGCTAAGCAAAGTCCTGGCGTAATCCAGGGCGTCTTCTTCGTCGCTTGCCAGGTAGTGAGCCACACCGGAGGTTTGGTTATGAGCCCTGGCTCCTCCAAGTTCTTCCATTCCGACGTCTTCACCTGTGACTGTTTTGATTACGTCAGGGCCGGTGACAAACATGTTGGATGTTTTATCCACCATGATCACAAAGTCGGTTAAGGCGGGGGAGTAAACCGCACCACCGGCGGCAGGTCCCATGATGATCGAAATCTGAGGGATGACACCGCTTGCCATTGTGTTGCGCTTGAAGATTTCGCCGTATTTTCCAAGTGCGATTACACCTTCTTGAATGCGGGCGCCACCAGAGTCCAGGATTCCAACCAGAGGAACACCGGTGGAAATGGCTAGGTCCATGATCTTGATGATTTTGTTTCCAGCTGCTTCTCCCAGAGATCCACCAAAGATTGTGAAGTCCTGTGAGAACAGAGCTACTTGTCTGCCGTGGACGGTCCCAAAACCTGTTACTACAGAGTCACCGTAAGGACGGTTGGCTTCCATGCCAAAGGCAGTTGAGCGGTGCCTTACAAACTCATCAACTTCAACGAAGGACCCTGGATCCAAGAACATCTCGATGCGCTCGCGAGCGGTCTTTTTTCCCTTGGCGTGCTGCTTTTCAATTGCGGCATCGCCGCTGGCGTGAACCGCCTGGTAGTAGCGGTCGCGAAGGTCTTCGATCTTGCCGGCAGTAGTAGAAAAGTCGGCCTTTGGCTTGTCAGTCAAGATCTCTCCGTTTGTCTTTCGGGTGCTATCGGACCAACTTTAGCGAAGGCCTAAACCGATGCTATTGCAGGTTCTCACACAGCATCGAGTCGATTTGGTGAGGATTCCTACAAACAAGCCCTGGCCTAGGCTTTAGCTATGGAATACCTCTTATCTGCCAAGGCCGCAGCCGGATTTGAACACTCGGAACAAACTGGCTCGACCAACCGCGACCTTTTGGCCAAATCTGCCGATTTGCCAGAGTTTTTTGTTTTGGCAACTGATTTTCAAACTGCTGGAAAAGGTCGAATGGATCGCAGCTGGGAGGCTGCTCCTAAATCATCGATCATGGCCTCGGTTTTACTTCGACCAAAATTCACCAATAGCTCAGGCATTGGATGGTTATCTCTTATGACCGCGCTCGCCATAGCCGAGGCGATAGCCAAGCTGGGGCTTGCCCCAATGATCAAGTGGCCAAACGATGTTCTGATTGGAGATAAAAAGGTAAGCGGCATTTTGGCTGAGGCTGCTCCTGACCTTACCTGTGTGGTCATTGGATTTGGCATCAATGTCTCACAGACCCCAGAGCAACTCCCCGTTGAAACAGCAACATCTTTGAAGATTGCAACATCGAAGCCTGTTGATCGAGACCAGCTCCTGGCCGAGGTGATTCAGAACCTAAAGGTTTACTACCAGGGTCTAGTTGATGCTGACGGCGATGCCGACGTTAGCGGACTTCGGCAAGCGGTAATCAAGTTGTCGGCCACCGTCGGCTCAGAGGTCTCTGTTGAGTTTCCAGACGGCAAGAAGTCTTTTGGCCTAGCCAAAGATATCGATTCGACTGGGCGTTTGGTGCTCGATTATCAAGGCCAGACACTTTCCGTTTCAGCAGGCGATGTGCTGCACCTTCGAAAGGCTTAGCGGGAAGATAGTCAGGTGAGTCAAGCAACCGAATTTGAAGTTCTCAAGCTAAAGCCGCGTGCCAGCAGAATGTTTCTGCCAACCTTGGTGCTAGCTGGCGTTTGCTTCGGCTTGTCATTTTTTGCAGACGTTCTTTCCGACATCGACTACTACTACGCGCTTATTCTTGGCGGCGTAATCGTTGCAGTTTTTTGGCTGGTGCCACTTCTTAGTTTCGCGCTGGTGTACCTAAAGCTCACCAATCAAAGGCTGATCTACCGCTTTGGTTTTCTTGGGCTTCGTAAGAGGCAGCTACGTTTGGCAGATCTGTCCTCTATCGAAATACAAAAATCTGGTGCCCTGGCTGGCAAGGTGATTTCCATCCTGTCTGTCGACGGCACCGAGTTTCGAGTGGAGGGCTACGCTAGAACCAAGCTTTTGGCAGCCGAAATCGAGGCCTTGGCCAAAGTAGCAATCTAGAAAAGGTCGTAGATTAATTTGGCTTATCGGGTCGGAGTAATAGGTGGCGGACAACTGGCCAGGATGATGACCGTGCCCGCAATAAACCTTGGCATCGACCTGAAAGTTTTAGCGGAGGCGGAAAACTCTTCAGCCAGTTTGGCAACAACTCAAGTTGGCGACTACACAAAACTTCAGACCGTGCTCGATTTCGCTAAAACGGTAGATGTAATCACTTTTGACCACGAGCACGTGCCTCTGGAAATTCTGCGCGCGTTAGAAGATTTGGGCGTCAGCGTCCAGCCGCCCTCCAAGGCATTGGCTCATGCCCAAAACAAGTTAGTTATGCGAAAAGCGCTCCAGGAGATTGGAGCCCCAAACCCGATTTGGAAAGAAGTAAGTACGCCTGGGGAACTAGATAGCTTCATCGCGGAGCATGGACCAGAGGTAATCGTCAAGACCCCAATCGGCGGATATGACGGCAAGGGTGTTCGAGTCGTCAGCTCTTCAGAGCAGGTGGGTAACTGGTTGGCAAGTGACAATCTAGCCAAGCTCGGTGGATCGCTACTGGTCGAGCAAAAAGTGAATTTTAAACGCGAACTGGCGCAGCTTTCTGCACGCAATCCAAGTGGTGAATTCAAGTTCTGGCCAGTAGTTGAAACTAGACAGAAAAACGGAGTTTGTTCAGAAGTCCTTGCTCCTGCACCAAGTGTTTCTGATGAGCTAGTTCAGCAATCAAGCGATATTGCCGAACTTATTTCGAAATCTCTTGGCGTCACAGGAAACCTTGCAGTGGAAATGTTTGAAACTGCAGACGGTAAATTGCTTGTGAACGAACTTGCCATGAGACCACACAACTCAGGTCACTTCAGTATTGAAGGATCCATCACTTCACAGTTCGAGCAGCACCTGCGAGCAGTTCTTGATCTGCCACTGGGCGACACAACACTTGCCAGTAAAGCTGTGATGGTGAATCTGCTTGGGGTTTCCAACGAGGTTGATTTTGTTGAGAACTACCAAAGTGTTATGAAACAGTTTCCAACCGCGAAGCTTCATTCCTACGGGAAGTCGCCTCGAATTGGCCGAAAGCTAGGTCACATCACAGTCGTAGATTCCTCGCAGGAAAAGGCGCTAACTACCGCAGTAGCGGCCAGGGCCCAAGTTTTGGGTGTTCACTAAACCCCAATCCTCAGTAAAATTGGGCGAGCAGGCTTGATTCAATCCGACAGGAGTCCAAATGACCAATCCATTGGTCGGCGTTGTCATGGGCTCAGACTCTGACTGGTCGGTTATGTCTGATGCAGCTCAAGCCCTAAAAGAGTTTGG
>JBJOKH010000024.1:0-40386 GCA_046046195.1 Actinomycetota bacterium
CCTAGAAATTAAATTTCCATTTCGGCGTGTTTTCGCCTAAGCTGGACTTTTGGCCCTAAAGGCAAAATCCCTTTTTCGGATTGGTTTTTTGGTGCCTAAAAGACAAGAAGATAAGTGAGGCTATGGCCAACAAAGACGGCGTCATTGAGATTGAGGGCTCGGTGGTGGAAGCTCTACCGAACGCAATGTTTCGAGTCGAGTTGACCAACGGACACAAAGTCTTGGCACATATCTCTGGAAAAATGCGACAGCACTACATTCGTATTCTTCCTGAGGACAAGGTCATTGTTGAACTGAGCACTTACGACCTCACCAGAGGTCGAATCATTTATCGCTACAAGTAAATCGGTTTTGCAAAAAACCCTTAAGAAAAGTAAGAGACATGAAGGTTAACCCAAGCGTCAAGAAGATCTGCGACAAGTGCAAGGTTATTCGTCGCCACGGTCGCGTCATGATCATCTGCGACAACCCTCGCCACAAACAGCGCCAGGGCTAAAGAAGCACCTGCAACACCACAACTGAATATCTTCAATAGTTTTCCAAACAGTTAGAAATAGCTGGTACCTCCGGAGAAGGCCGGAGCCTAAAGAAATTTAGGACGGGAAGCTACAGACCTTCTAAACAAACAGGAGTAATCCAAATGGCAAGAATTGCCGGCGTTGACATTCCACGCGAGAAGCGTGTTGAAATCGCCCTAACCTACATCTACGGAATTGGTCGCACTCGTTCGATCAAGACTCTAGAAGAAACCAAAATCGACAAGAACATCCGAGTCAAGGACCTTTCCGACGATCAACTAGTTGCTCTTCGTGACCACATCGAAGGTACCTACAAGACCGAAGGTGAACTTCGTCGTGACGTTGCAGCAGATATCCGCCGCAAGGTTGAAATCGGTAGCTACCAGGGAATCCGTCACCGCAAGGGACTTCCAGTCCACGGTCAAAGAACCAAGACCAACGCTCGTACCCGTAAGGGACCAAAGCGCACCGTAGCCGGCAAGAAGAAGGCCGCTAAGTAGCGGGCGCCAAAGGACTTAGGAGAAAATCATGGCAGTAGCGAAGACCGCGGCAAAGACCGCAGCGAAGACCCCAGCAAAGGGCGCAGCCCGTAAGCCTCGTCGCAAAGAGAAGAAGAATGTCCAGGTTGGACAGGCTCACATCAAGTCGACTTTCAACAACACCATCATCTCGATCACTGACCCATCAGGCGCAGTCATCTCTTGGTCATCATCAGGAGACGTCGGCTTCAAGGGTTCACGTAAGTCCACTCCATTCGCAGCTCAGTTGGCAGCAGAAAACGCAGCCAAGAAGGCTCAGGAGCACGGACTAAAGAAGGTTGACGTATTCGTCAAGGGACCAGGTTCTGGTCGCGAGACTGCAATCCGCTCACTTCAGGCAGCTGGCCTTGAGGTTGGCTCAATCTCGGATGTGACCCCACAGGCTCACAACGGTTGCCGCCCTCCAAAGCGTCGCCGCGTCTAACTACAAAAGCTTTAACCCCAGCAACAAACTGCCAAGTGGCCACTTGGCAGCCTAAAAAATTGGGCATCAAATAGCGGATGTCCAGCTGAAAGGAACCAACGCAAGTGCTAATTGCTCAGCGCCCCACACTAAACGAAGAAGTTCTTTCTCCGACCCGCTCAAGGTTCGCCCTAGAACCACTTGAGCCGGGATTCGGTTACACCCTAGGAAACTCTCTCCGTCGCACCCTGCTCTCCTCTATCCCAGGAGCGGCTGTCACCAACATCAGAATCGATGGCGTTAGCCACGAGTTCTCAACTGTTGATGCAGTTAAGGAAGACGTCACCGAGATCATCCTGAACATCAAGGAACTAGTTGTTTCTTCCGAGAACGACGCTCCAGTTGTTGCTCACCTAAAGAAGTCAACCGCCGGCACAGTAACTGCTGCCGACATCCAGGCTCCTAGCGGTGTTCAGATCCACAACCCAGAGCTAGTGATCGC
Organism: Actinomycetota bacterium; assembly: GCA_046046195.1. Classification (GTDB taxonomy): domain Bacteria; phylum Actinomycetota; class Actinomycetes; order Actinomycetales; family Microbacteriaceae; genus Rhodoluna. Next base: position 1,963 of record JBJOKH010000024.1, read on the forward strand.
AACCCTTACCGGTAAGGGCAAGTTCGAGGTTGAGCTAACCATCGAGCGTGGCCGCGGCTACGTGCAGGCTTCTCAGAACAGAAACCCTGACTCTGACCCAGGCGTTATCCCAATCGACTCCATTTACTCACCAGTACTGAAGGTTTCTTACCGCGTTGAGGCTACTCGTGCCGGTGAGTTCACCAACTTCGACAAGCTAATCGTCGACGTGGAGACCAAGCCTTCAATGACCCCGCGCGATGCAGTTGCATCGGCTGGTTCAACCCTGGTTGAGCTATTCGGTCTAGCTCGTGAGCTAAACGAGGCAGCCGAGGGTATCGAGATCGGTCCAGCACCAGTTGAGGCTGCCCTTTCTCCTGAGCTAGCTCTTCCAATCGAAGAACTAGACCTAACCGTTCGTTCTTACAACTGCCTAAAGCGCGAAGGCATCAACACCGTTGCCGAGCTAATCGGGCTAACCGAAGAGCAGCTAATGAACATCAGAAACTTCGGTTCCAAGTCGGTTGACGAGGTTCGCGACAAGTTGGTTTCGATGGGCTTGAGCTTCAAGGAGTCAGCACCTGGCTTCGACGCTGCCTACTTCAGCTCAACTTACGAAGAGGACGACCAGGTCTAGTACCTGCGCCTAGAAAACTAGAGGAGAAACAAGATGCCTACCCCAACCAAGGGCCCACGTCTAGGTGGCGGTCCAGCCCACGAGCGCATGCTGCTTAACAACATGGCTCGTTCGCTGTTCATCAACAAGTCGATCACCACAACCGAGACCAAGGCCAAGCGCCTTCGTCCAGTTGCCGAAAGACTGGTTACCTTCGCAAAGCGCGGTGACCTGCACTCTCGCCGTCGAGTGATGCAGTCGATCACTGATAAAAACGTAGTTCACGAGCTCTTTGTGAACATCGCACCCCTAGTAGCAGAACGCCAGGGCGGGTACACCCGCATAACCAAGCTTGGCTTCCGTAAGGGTGACAATGCTCCAATGGCAGTAGTCGAATTGGTTTTGGACCCAGTCCAGGCCAAGAAGATGAACAAGAAGCCAAAGCTTGAGAACGCTGTAAAAGCGTCTCCAAAAGCAGCAGCTCCTGTCGAGGAAGCAGTAGCCGAAACTCCAGTTGAGGAAGCAGCAGTTGAAACTGCAGCTGCCGAGGCTGTAGTGGAAGCGCCAGCTGAGGCACCAGTTGCCGAAGCTACCGAAGCAGCAGTGGAAGCACCAGCAGCCGAAGAGGCTCCTGAGGCTGCCGCTGCAGCAGAAGAAGCACCTGCTTCTGAAGAAGAGAGCAAGTAGTACCAAGCAATGACAAAACCCGTTGACCTATCGGTCGACGGGTTTAGTCGTTACCGGATTGATTTAGGTTACGACGGAACCGACTTCGCAGGCTTTGCCAAGCAGCCAGGGCTTCGAACAGTTCAGGGTGAGCTCGTAAAGTCCCTCGAGGTGATTTTTGGCAAAGACCCCAAAGACTTTGGCCTTCGGGTAGCAGGTAGAACCGATGCCGGTGTTCATGCCCAGCACCAGGTGGTTCATGTTGATTTGTCCGAGGCAGCTCTAAAGCGCATCGGCCGCAACCTAAATGTTGCAGGCCGAATAAACACCACTTTGCCCGAGGACATTAGAGTCTTCAGCTTCGAAAAAGCCCCCGCCGGATTTGATGCCAGATACTCGGCAAGCTTCAGGCGCTACCGCTACCGCATTGCGGACAACTCAACCATCCTTGATGCCTTGCTCGTGAGGTACGTACTAAGGCTCAAAGTTGATCTTGAACTGCGTCCTATGCGTCAGGCTGCAAAGGTACTTGTTGGGCTTCATGACTTCGGGGCTTTTTGTAAGCCGCGGGCTGGGGCCACAACAATCAGAAACCTTCGCTACATCCGAATTACAAGAAACCGCAAAGAAGGCGGAATCATCGAGATCCAGCTCAAAGGTGACGCCTTCTGTCACAACATGGTCAGGTCGCTAACCGGGGCCTTGGTTGCCGTCGGGCGGGGTCGAGCCAGCGTCCAGGACATCAAGGACCGGTTGGAATCGACCAGCCGGGTGGGGTCATTTAAGGTGCTGGGAGCCAGGGGATTGAGCCTTATTGAGGTGGGCTATCCGAGGGATTCTGAGCTGGCAAAACAGGCCGAAAAAGCCCGTAGATTGCGGTCTCTGGACGAAAATTAGGGTTTGACCCCAGTCCTTGGCAGGGGCTAAACTTGGAACTTGTTGCGGGTCTTAGGACCCCTAGATTCCAGGGTTTGCAAGATCTTGGATAAACGAAATCGACTAAAGAAAAAGTAAGGCAAATTAGCGTGCGTACGTATTCACCAAAGGCTCACGAGCTAGATAACAAGTGGCTAATCATTGACGCCACCGATGTAGTCCTAGGCCGTTTGGCAAGCCAGGCAGCAACGCTGCTACGCGGCAAGCACAAGCCAACCTTTGCTCCTCACATGGACAACGGTGACTTCGTCATTATCGTAAACGCCGACAAGGTTGCTCTTACCGGTTCAAAGCTTTCACAGAAGAAGGCTTACCGTCACTCTGGTTACCCAGGTGGACTAAGCGCTACTACTTATTCAGAACTTCTAGAGAAGAGCCCAGAGAAGGCCGTTGAAAAAGCCATCCGCGGAATGATTCCAAAGAACTCTCTAGGCCGCGACCAGCTTGCAAAGCTTAAGGTCTACGCAGGTGCAGAGCACCCACACGCAAGCCAGAAGCCAACCAAATTTGTTATTGATCAGGTAGCCCAGTAATAACTGGCACAAAAAGAAACTAGAGGAATACCTTGCCTAAGAACGAAACCGAAGCAGCAGTTTCTAACTACTCAACTGAAACTCCAGCTGAGTCAGTAAAGACTGAGACCAAGAAGGTTCGCAAGCCACTCACCGTTCCTGGTGCTGGTCTTGGTCGTCGCAAGGAAGCAATCGCACGTGTGCGCATGGTTCCAGGTACCGGTGTCATCAAGGTAAACGGTCGCGAACTAGCTGACTACTTCCCAAACAAGTTGCACCAGCAGCTAATCAAGGACCCTTTCACAGTTCTAGACCTATCAGGTAGCTACGACGTAATCGCAAAGATTTCAGGCGGAGGCTCAGCTGGTCAGGCAGGTGCGCTTCGTCTAGGTATCTCTCGTGCACTAAACGAGATCGACAAAGACAACAACCGCGCGACTCTAAAGAAGAGTGGATTCCTTTCAAGGGATGCTCGCATCAAGGAGCGTAAGAAGGCTGGACTTAAGAAGGCTCGAAAGGCTTCTCAGTTCTCGAAGCGTTAATCTCGTTCAGATTTCGCTAACCTTTTTATCATGGCTCGCCTATTCGGCACCGACGGAGTAAGAGGTCTCGCTAACCGAGACATCACTTCCGATTCCGCCCTAAAGCTCGCTCAAGCAGCAGCAATCGTTTTGGGTCAAGAAGCCAGAAGCAGAGGCCAAAAGCCAAAGGCAGTTATTGGCCGCGATCCAAGAATATCCGGTGAATTTCTAGCAGCAGCTATTTCGGCAGGACTTGCTTCCAGCGGCATCGATGTTTACGACGCAGGAGTTTTGCCAACACCTGCAACCGCCTTTCTAACCGCTGACTTGGACGCCGACTTCGGCGTGATGATCTCCGCTTCCCACAACCCCGCTCCCGACAACGGAATCAAGTTCTTCTCTCGCGGCGGACACAAGCTACCCGACGAGGTCGAAGACAAAATCGAGGCTGCCCTAAACGAAAAGCCGCTTGCTCCAGTTGGCACTGAAATCGGTCATGTGCAGCGCTTCGCAGATGCCGAGGATCGCTACCTGGTTCACCTGCTAGGAACTTTGCCCAACACCCTGAAGGGGATAACCGTTGTTGTTGACTGCGCTAACGGTGCGGCAAGTGCGGTTTCACCAACTGCCTTCAAGGATGCAGGTGCCAACGTTTTCGTAATCGGAAACGACCCAGACGGACACAACATCAACCAGGGTTGTGGCTCAACTCACTTGAGTGCCCTGCAAGCAGCGGTTGTTGAGCACAAAGCCGACCTGGGGATTGCGCACGATGGCGATGCCGACAGAACTCTCGCCGTTGATCACACCGGAGCCGTAGTTGATGGCGACCAGATTATGGCAATTCTCGCTCTTGCGGCCAAAGAACGCGGAGACCTAGCTCGCAACACTTTGGTTGCAACCGTGATGAGCAACCTAGGTCTTCGACTTGCCATGAAGCAAGCCGGCATCGAGCTAATCGAAACCAAAGTTGGCGACCGATACGTTCTGGAAGAAATTCGTGAGGGCGGCTACACCCTTGGCGGCGAACAATCAGGACACCTGATCTTCTCGCGCTTTGCCACCACCGGCGATGGAATCCTAACTGGCCTGCAGCTTGCAGCCCAGCTGGCATCAACTGGAAAGAGCTTGAAAGAGCTAGCTCAAGCTATGAAGCTTTACCCGCAGGTGCTACTAAATGTTCCCGGGGTGAACAAAGATGGCGTCGATAGCAATGCCGAATTACAAAAAGTCGTCAAGGAAGCAGAAGCTGAACTTGGAGAAAACGGTCGCGTCTTGCTTCGCGCCTCTGGGACAGAACCACTAGTTCGAGTGATGGTTGAGGCCATGGAGGCAGGAACAGCTCAGAGCTGGGCCGAGCGAATTGCCCGAGTGGTTGAGCGCGAACTAAAGCTTTCTTAGCAGAACGCTTTCAACGGCGTGCTGATCGCCTTTTCTTAGAACCAGAGTTGCCCGAGAGCGCGTGGGCATGATGTTCTCTGTCAGGTTCGGCAAGTTTATGGTGTTCCAAATCTCATTGGCACGCTCAAGAGCTTTTTCCAGCGGCATCTCTGCGTAGCGGTGGAAGTAGCTTTCCGGGTTTGTGAAGGCAGACTCCCGCAACTCATGGAAACGGTTTAGGAACCACTTAGAAATGTTGCTGGTTTCTGCATCGACGTAGATCTTGAAGTCGAAGTAGTCGCTAAGGGTGGTTTCTTGATCAGGACCAGGGGACTGCAGAACATTCAAGCCTTCGATGATTACCACATCTGGTGAAGAAACAGTTTCGAACTTACCTGGAACGATGTCGTAGGTGAGGTGCGAATAAACCGGAGCCTGAACGTTTTGCTTGCCGCTTTTTATATCCGCCACGAAGTTCAGAAGAGCTAGACGGTCATAGGATTCTGGAAATCCTTTGCGGTGCATCAACGAACGTTTTTCAAGCTCGGCGTTTGGATATAAGAATCCATCGGTTGTGATGAGGGCAACTTTTGGTGTGCCTTCCCAGCGAGCCAACAGTTCTCTAAGCAATCGTGAAACGGTGGATTTACCAACGGCCACCGATCCTGCGATTCCGACTATGAATGGAACCTTTGCACTTCGCTCGCCTAGAAAATCACTGGTTGCCTTGTGCAGCTTTGAAAACTCTGAGACGTAGATGTTTAGAAAACGAGACAGCGGCAAGTAAACCTCGCGCACTTCCTTGAGGTCTAGAAAATCTCCGAGGCCTCGAATCTGGGCGATCTCGTCTTCGGTAAGTGGCAGCTCGGTTGCATTTCCAAGGGCCGCCCAATCGGCGCGGGAAATCTCCACAAAAGGCGTTGGGTTGGCGCTTTGTTTGCTGTTGGCGGAGCCGGAAGCGTTCACAACTAGCCATTCTGCCGTAAATTAGTAGGGTGTGCGGAATCGTTGGCTACGTAGGGCCTAAATCAACCCAGGATGTTCTTCTGGGTGGTTTGCGTCGTCTGGAATATAGAGGTTACGATTCAGCCGGTATTTCCATGATCAGCGAAGGTCACCTCGCCACGCGCAAGAAGGCCGGAAAGCTAGACAACCTGGTCGCTGACATCAACGCCAATCCAATTGCCGAATCAAGAATCGGAATTGGCCACACCAGATGGGCAACCCATGGTGCCCCAACCGACCAGAACGCCCACCCTCACCTGGGCGGTACAACCAGCAAGCTAGCCCTAATTCACAACGGCATCATCGAAAACTTTGCCGAACTAAAGCAAGAGTTACTTGATTCGGGTACCTCATTCGCTAGTGAAACCGACTCAGAGGTAGCAGCTCATCTGATTGCCAAAGAGTATGAAGAATCCAAAGACCTAGTCAAAGCCTTCGGCAAGGTAGTAAACCGCTTGCACGGAGCGTTCACGATTCTTGTAATTCATGAAGACTTTCCAGACCTAATCCTTGCAGCCAGAAAAAACGCTCCTCTGGTTGTTGGGCTAGGGGACGGCGAAAACTTCCTTGGCTCTGACGTCGCTGCTTTCGTCGAGCACACCAAGCGAGCAATCTCAGTTGGCCAAGACGAAATTGTAATTCTGCGTCCTACCGGTGTTGAGATTCTAGGCTTTGACGGAAAACCAGTTGACTCCAAAGAATTCACAATCGACTGGGATGCATCTCAGGCCTCTAAGGGTGGTTGGCCATCATTCATGGCGAAAGAAATTTCCGACCAGCCGCAATCAGTTGCCGACACCTTGATGGGTCGCATCAATTCCGATGGTCTGGTCAAGCTTCAAGAAGTTGATGGCCTTGATTCCAAAGACCTAATGGCAATCGATCGCATCATTGTGGTTGCCTGCGGAACAGCAAGCTACGCTGGCGAGATTGCAAAATACGCAATCGAGAAGTGGGCGAAGATTCCTGTTTCGGTTGAGCTAGCTCACGAGTTCAGATACCGCGACCCAATCCTTACCCCGAATACTTTGATTGTCGCAATCAGCCAATCCGGTGAGACCATGGACACCCTGATGGCCACCCGCTACGCCAAGGAGCAAGGCGCCAAGGTATTGGCAATTTGCAACACCCAGGGAGCAACCTTGGCTCGTGAATCAGACGCAGTTGTTTACACCCACGCAGGTCCCGAGGTAGCGGTTGCTTCAACCAAGGCTCTGACCGCTCAGATGACTGCCGTCTACTTGTTGGCTCTGTTCTTGGCTACCGGCCGCAAGTCGCTACGTACCAAAGAGCTTTCAGATCTTGGCAAAGAGCTACTAAAGCTTCCTGCCAAGGTGACCGAAGTGCTTGCAACATTGGATCAAGTCTCTGCCCTTGCCAAGAAGATGGCAGACGCTAGAACTGTTTTGTTCTTAGGAAGAAACGTCGGATTCCCGGTTGCAATGGAGGGTGCCCTAAAGCTCAAGGAGCTTGCATACATCCACGCCGAAGGATTTGCAGCGGGAGAACTAAAGCACGGACCGATCGCCTTGATTGAGCAAGGTCAACCCGTGATTGTGATCTTGCCTTCGCCTGCCGACCCGCTTCACCCGAAGGTCATCTCAAACATTCAGGAAATCAAAGCGCGCGGTGCAACGGTTATTGCAATTGCTGAGCAGGGTGACTCTGAAGCTCCTAAGTATGCCGAGAACGTTTGGTACGTTCCAGAAACCAACTGGTTGATGGCTCCGGTGCTGACCGTTATTCCCCTGCAGGCGTTTGCTATGGAACTTGCCAACGCCAAGGGTCTTGATGTTGACCAGCCGAGGAACTTAGCTAAGTCGGTCACGGTCGAGTAATGATTGTTGGAATCGGGGTCGACCTAGTCGATGTCGCCAGATTCGAAACGGCGATTGCAAACACTCCAAAACTCAAAGACCGCCTCTTCACCGAAGGTGAGAAATACCTAAACAGTTACTCACTGGCCGCCCGCTTCGCCGCAAAGGAAGCACTCATGAAGGCAATCGGAAAAGCCCAGGGACTTTCTTTTCAAGAAGTTGAAGTAATCAAGGACTCTTTTGGCAAGCCAAGCTTCGAGCTAACTGGCGAAAGCAAAGAAACCGTTTCAGCCAAGGGAGTATCAAAGCTTCATCTTTCTCTGAGTCACGACGGTCAGATGGCCATCGCCTACGTGATTGCCGAAGGTGCCAATTGAGGACAATCGAAGTTGACCTTGAGGCAATTGCCTCGAATTACAAAAAGCTAAAGTCGCTAACTGACGCCCAAGTAATGGCCATCGTCAAAGCCGACGCCTTTGGGCACGGCATGATCGAGGTCTCAAAAAAGCTGGAATCCATTGGCGTCGACATGCTGGCAACGGCGGATCTTGAGGAAGCTAAGCAGATTCGGGAAGCAGGGGTAAAGTCTGAGATTTTGGCCTGGCTACACGGTTCAGAGACCGACTTTGAGTCGGCAATAAAGAACAACATCCAAATTGGTATTTCAACGGTTGCAGGTTTAGAAAAGGTAGCGCAGGCAGCCAAGAAAGTTTCTGGAACCGCCAAGGTTCATCTCAAAGTAGATACCGGTCTGGGTAGAAACGGTGCCGCGCTAAGCGACTGGCCAGCAGTCGTTAAAAAAGCTGTTGAGCTTCGGAACGAAGGGTTAGTAGAACTCGTTGGTGTCTTTAGTCACCTTTCTGGAACAAGTGCTAAAGACGATGACGATCAACTTAAGATTTTTGAAGAAGCGGTAGCACTTGCTGAGTCTTTGGGTGCGAAGTTTTCACTTCGGCACTTGGCAGCATCTGCTGCAACGCTAGGTCAAAAACCTGCTCATTTAGACATGGTGAGAGTCGGAATCGCGCTTTACGGTTTGGATCCAAATCCTCACCTCAAGGCATCCGATTTTGGTTTGGTTCCAGCGATGCGAGTTAGTTCGGAAGTTGTATCGGTCAAGCAAGTGCCTGCAGGTCATGGAGTTAGCTACGGCTACCTACACAAAACCAGTAGCCCAAGCACTCTGGTTCTTGTTCCATTTGGTTACGGCGAAGGTATGCCAAGAATTGCAACTGGGCGTGCCAGCGTTTTGCTAAACGGCAAGCGCTATCCCATTCTTGCCCGAATCGCGATGGATCAATTTATCCTCGATGTTGGCAATGACCCGGTGGGCGTCGGCGATGAGGTTGTCATTTTTGGAAACGCAGCAAAAGGTGAACCAACTGCAGAGGAACTTGCTTTGGCTGCGGAAACCATCAACTATGAAATCGTGACTCGAATCGGCGGACGGGCAAAGCGGGTATTCAAGTGAGTGGTGCAACTGCGCCGCTAGTTTTGGAAATTGCCACCGAGGATCAGATGCACAGCTTCGGCGTGCGCCTTGGATCTTTACTTATTGAGGGGGATCTAGTTTCCCTAAATGGCCCATTGGGGGCAGGCAAAACCACGCTTACCCGTGGCATCGGTGAGGGTTTGGAAGCGCGGGGGAACGTGTCTTCACCTACCTTTTTGATTGCCAGAACCCATCCGACCGCCTCAGGTACACCTTTCCACCACATCGACGCCTACCGGCTTTCATCGCAAGCCGAACTGGACGATCTGGACATCGACTTCGCAAGAAGCATCTCGGTCATCGAATGGGGCAAGGGTTTTGCCGAAGGATTGTCTGAATCACTTCTCACGATCGATATCGAAAGAGATTTGGAATCGGACCTTCGAACTTTGAGCCTCCAAGGTCAAGGTCGTTTTGCCAACGCTTCTGAGTTTTTCGGGGAGCACTAAATGACTAGCGTGCTCCTTGCAATTGACACCAGTGCCGGAACGGCCGTTTCGGTATTAGTCGACGGAAAAGTTGCAGTTGACCTATACGAGGCAAATTCGATGCAGCACGCCGAACAAATCGGTGTCCAGATTGCCAAGGCGCTGGAAGCTGCGAAAGTGAAGCCCTCTGACATCACAGCTGTTGCTGTTGGAATTGGGCCTGGACCATTCACAGGACTGAGAGTTGGAATTGCGGCGGCGAAAATGTTTGCGCAAGGAGCACGTGTTCCACTTATCGGTGTTGGATCACTCGATGCAATTGCATACAGCGAGTCTCTTTCTGAACCAAAGCTAGTCTTGACTGACGCCAGACGTTCCGAGGTTTACTTCGGTCTTTACTCAGGTAAAACAACAGCGGGAGTTCCGAAAGTAGTTTTGGGACCGGGAGTCAAAAAGCAGTCCGAGTTAGAAGCCGAGCTTGCGGCAAGTGGACAAAAGTACCAGGTTGCTCCTTCCTCGATTAGAGCCTCCAGCATTGGTTTACTTGCGCTTGCAAAACAAAGTGAAGGAACGGCTGAGCAATCTGTGATTGCTAATTACCTCAGGGCCCCAGATGCAGTTCCCGCCAAAGGCAAGAAGGTAAGCGGATGAGCTTCCAGTTGAAGATTGCTACCGAGGCGGACTTGGAAGCAATCATGCAGTTAGAAAAGGCATGTTTTGGAAACGATGCCTGGGCAAGGCCCACGATGCGATCAGAGCTTGTTGCCCCTCATACCCATTACTTGGCCGCCTGGATCGGTGAGGAACTAGTTGGTTACGCTGGGCTTAGCAAAGTGACGAAGGCCACCTCCGCAGACATCCAGACCATAGCGGTTAGCCCGTCCCAGCGCCGAACCGGCATTGGTAAGGCCCTCATGCAGGCCCTGATTCAGAAGGCTTCCGAGCTATCGGCTGAAGAGATTTACCTGGAGGTCAGGGAAGACAGGCCCGCCCCGCAGCAGCTTTATCGGTCTTTGGGGTTTGAGCAAATAGATAGGCGGGAAAACTACTACCGTCCCGACGGGGTAGCGGCGATAGTTATGCGCCTAACGCTTACAAGAAATCCGGCTGAACCCGTGGTTCTGGGAATCGAAACCAGTTGCGATGAAACCGGAATTGGAATTGTTCGAGGGACCAAGTTGCTTGCAAACGTCATATCTTCTTCGATGGATCAGCACGCACGCTTTGGTGGTGTGGTTCCAGAAATTGCTGCCCGAGCACACCTCGAAGCTCTCGATGCCACGCTAGAAAAAGCATTGAGTGATGCGCAAGTTACTCTCGACGAAGTAGATGCTGTAGCGGTTACCAACGGCCCGGGCCTTGCAGGAGCGTTGATGGTTGGAGTAGGTGCAGCAAAGGCACTGGCTGTTGCGCTCAATAAACCGATTTACGCTGTCAATCATTTGGTTGCACACGTGGCAGTGGATGTACTCGAGCGAGGCAAACTAGAAACTCCAACTGTTGCGCTTTTGGTAAGCGGTGGGCACACCTCTTTGCTGTTGGTTAGAGATCTACTAACTGATGTTGAGCTTCTTGGCGAGACGATTGATGACGCCGCCGGTGAAGCATTCGACAAGATTGCCCGCGTGCTTGGACTTAGCTATCCAGGTGGGCCTGAAATTGACAGAGTTGCAAAAGATGGCGATCCAAAAGCGATTAGGTTCCCAAGGGGACTTACCCTTCCTAAGGACCAAGAAAAGCACCGCTACAACTTCAGCTTCTCGGGATTAAAAACAGCGGTTGCAAGACATGTTGAACTTGCCGAATCAAAGGGTGAGAAGATTTCTATTCCGGATGTTGCAGCTTCTTTCCGAGAGGCCGTTGTTGATGTGCTGGTGACAAAAGCCATCAACGCCTGCCAAGACCACAACGTCCCAAGACTGATTCTTGGCGGGGGAGTCGTTGCCAACTCAAGACTTAGAGACGTAGCCAGCGAGCGCTGCAGCGAGGCTGGGATCGAACTTCGGATTCCTGCATTTAGCCTTTGCACAGACAACGGGGCCATGATTGCATCTCTTGCGGCCCAGAAGATCATGTCCGGCGAAGCCCCTAGTGCTCTGGACTTTGGGGTTTACTCGACGCTTCCGGTCTAGCCGCGAAGCGGCAGGGCAACGCCGATAACCATGAAAATGCCGCCAAAGACGCGGTTAACCTTTTTGCCAAACTTGGCAAGGAAGGGTTTGATCTTGTTGGCCAGTGAGGCCACCGCGTATTCATAGAGAAACTCAATAATCACAAATGTTGCTGCCATAACAACAAACTGAGTAAGTAGCGAAATTGTCGGGTCAATAAACTGCGGCAAGAATGCCACAAAAAACAAAATTCCCTTTGGGTTAGTTAGGGCCGCAAGGGCGCCTTGCCTAAACAGCGAAAAACTTGAGACGTCAACCGAGACTGCAGCTTTTGTTTCTCCCAGTGATGGCGAACGCCAGACTTGGATGCCCAACCAAATCAGATATGCACCACCAACAAACTTCATAACGATTAGAAGCTCCGCTGAAGCTGCAAGCAAGGCACCGATTCCAAACATCGAAAGTCCAATCACGGTAGCAAAACCAACTGATCCTCCGAGAATGGTAGCGATGGTTTTTCTGCTGCCGTAAATTGCTCCGTGAGTCAGAGCCAATAAACCGTTAGGTCCGGGAGTAAAGGTAAGTCCCAAAACTGCCAGAAAGTAAATCAGCCAGTTGGAAAACTCCATGAGCTATCTGTTTGCTATTTCGGTAAGGGCAGTCGCCTTGGATTCTTCTGCGGTAGTTTTCGAAAGCACTGCGTTGGCAACTTCTTTGGCGTCGGCCAGCGAAAGTGAAGACAATGCATTGTGTACGGCGGTCACCTGAGACTTAGATACGCTCACAGAATCAAATCCGAGACCTGCCAGCACAACAGCAAAGGCTGGGTCAGAAGCACTCTCGCCACAAACACCAGAGGAAATTCCTGCGGACTTCGCACCCGATGCAATGCGGGCAAGAGATTTGATTAGTGCTGGTTGCCAGTGATTCAGCAATGCTCCAAGAGATGGGTTCATTCGGTCGGCGGCAAAAAGGTACTGCGACAAATCGTTGGTGCCAACCGAGACAAAGTCCACGATTCCACCAAGCTGATCGACGATCAGGGCAATAGAAGGGGTCTCGACCATAATGCCGACTTTGTAGCCTCCGATTGAGCGGGCCAAATCAGCAAAGGCTTTGGCTTCTTCCAGGGTTGCCACCATCGGGGCCATCACCCAGACCTCGCGCCCGGAGGCTACTCGGGCGGTTTCAAGGGCCTTGAGCTGACCTTCGATAAAGCCCCTGTGGTCAATGATTAGGCGGTATCCGCGAACCCCAAGGGATGGGTTTTCCTCTTCTGGCATGTGTAAAAACGGCACCGGCTTATCGCTTCCGGCATCGATTGTTCTCACCACAATCGGACCCTCCGGGGCCGCCTTCAAGATCTCGGTGTAGCTGGCGATTTGGTCCTCAAGGCTTGGCTCGGTCTTGGCAGATAGATACAAAAGCTCAGTTCTAAAAAGACCAACACCGTTGGCCCTGGTTTCGCTGGCGGCCTTGGCATCCTCTAGAGATCCGATGTTGGCGCGAACTGGAACCAGCGGCTCGCTGTTTACTGCAATGAACTCAATTGATTTTGTGGCAAGAGATTCGTCATCGCTAACCACAACTCGATCTCCAACTGGATCAACCAGAACACGGTCGCCGCTTTCTAGCTGCGCAGCATCTGGACAGGAGACAACTGCGGCGATTGACTTTGATCGACAGATGATTGCGGTGTGCGAAGTTGGACCGCCCTTAAGTGTGATTACGCCAACAACAGCGTCGGTGAACTGTGCGGTGTCGGCAGGTGAGAAGTCATCTCCCACCAAAACGATTCTTCCTTTTTCCGGAATCTTAAGTGCCATCTCGATTCCGGCAAGCCTTGCTTGAACACGCTTTGATAAATCTTGGAAGTCGGCAACGCGCTCGTCGAAAGTAGGATCACCGCTTAGCAGTTCGGAAAACTCATCGACTGCTTTTCCAATTGCTGCAGCTGCGCCCCAGCCATCTTCGATGTGTGAGTTTGCAACTTCCATGAGCTCGTCATCTTCGATGAGCATCTTGAGCGCTTCAAATATTTCTGCGCTGGTCTCACCAGCTTTTGCTCCAAGCTCATCGAGAGTTTGGCTAACAAACTCGATTGCAGATTTGAGCTCTGACAATTCTTGTTCTTTGGTTTTTGTCGACTTGGTCCACTCTGGAAGTGGCTGAGACTGCTTCACAACCATCACATCCCCAACGGCGGAGACAAGTCCGACGCCTAGGCCTTTGAGAATGGCTCCAGGTTGTGAGGCCAACTTACTCGCCCTTTAGGAATTCTTGGATCTGGGCGATGATCCCGTCGGCTAGTGCCTGGTCATCGGTTGGAATCTCGACGGTTAGGGTCTCACCTGTGTTGATCTTGAGGGCCATTAGCCTTAGCGCTGAGTTTGCCTTAGCGAATTCTTCGCCTGGCCTTCCAATGGTGATTTCCAGCTCAGATTCCTTGACCAGCTTGACTATCTGGCTGGCAGGCCTGGCATGTAGGCCGATGGGGTCTAGGACTTGGACTTGGCCCTGAATCACGGACATAGGGTCTCCTGATAGCTGGATGTTCTGCGGCGGAAGCTCTAATTATGGCCCCTTGGCCCAAAATAGGCCAAAAGGCGCCAAATCGGGCCATTTGTATGACTCCTACAAAAATCCCCCCACTTTTTATACCGATATGGGTCTGTTTATGGCGATTCCTGACAAAAACCTGAGTATGGTTTTCAGAAAGCATGACGCATGTTTTGAACATGCAAGGGGGAAAACCTTGACCAAAGCAGTGACATCACCAGAAATTGTGATGGTTGGCCTAGAGGCCTCATCCAAGGAAGATGCCACCAGGCAGTTAGCCCAGCTTTTGGTCCAAGACGGCCGAGTCACTGATTTAGATTCTTACCTCCAGGCCGTTGCTGCCCGTGAAGAACACTTCCCAACCGGCATCGAAGGTGGCATTGCCATCCCTCACGCCCAGTCGGACTTTGTCACCACCCCATCGGTTGCCGTCGGAATTTCTAAGTCAGGCGTTGACTTCGGAGCCGACGATGGTCCTTCAGATCTCATTTTTCTAATCGCCGCACCAGCTTCCGGTGAGAATGCTCACCTTGAGATTTTGGCGGCGCTTGCTCGAAAGGTCATGCACGAAGAGTTCAGAGACGAACTACGGGCTGAATCAGACAGCGCAAAGGTCGCTGCAATCGTCAATAGAGAGGTCCAGAAATAAATGGCAAAGATCGTTGGAGTAACTTCCTGCATCACCGGAATCGCACACACCTACATGGCAGCCGAAGCTCTTGAGCGCGCTGGAAAAAAACTGGGTCATGAGCTTGTCGTTGAAACTCAAGGCTCTGCTGGCTCAAACCCAATCAAGCAGTCTGTCATCGATGCAGCAGATGCGGTAATTTTTGCAGTTGACCTAGAGGTCAACGGACGGGATCGCTTCGCTGGAAAGCCATACATGGAGATTCCAGTTGCGAAAGCCATGAACGGTGCCGAGGCACTGATTGAAAAACTTCTCGAGTCGGTAGCAAACGGCACCGCCCCTAAAGTGGGCGACGCGGTAGCCAAGGCCGAGAAGCCAGCCAAGGAACCAAAACAGGCTGGCGAAAAGAAAGGACTCTTCGGAGGACTTTTCGGCAAGAAATAATTCCTTAGTCACGGCTTGTGACTCGGGAAAAAAGAAAAGATAAAAAGGAGGCCTTAAGTGGCTCAAGTAAGTACAGGAACCCGCGTCCGCCAGTGGCTGATGACC
The DNA here is from genome assembly GCA_046046195.1 of Actinomycetota bacterium. GTDB lineage: Bacteria > Actinomycetota > Actinomycetes > Actinomycetales > Microbacteriaceae > Rhodoluna. The sequence goes on from JBJOKH010000024.1 coordinate 17,162, forward strand.
GGTGTTTCATTCATGATCCCGTTCGTAGCGGGTGGCGGTATCCTTATCGCGCTTTCCTTCATGCTCGGTGGCTATGACATCGTCTTTGAAGACCTTCTAGCCGATGGCTTCCAGGCTGGCGACATTAGGGAATACGCCTACGTGCTATTCAAGATTGGTGGAACTGCATTCGGCTTCCTAGTGCCAGTTCTGTCCGGTTACATTGCATTCGCAATTGCTGACCGCCCAGGTATCGCACCAGGATTCGTCGGTGGTTCGATTTCATCAGCGATCGGTGCTGGATTCCTTGGTGGTATCTTGACCGGTTTCATCGCTGGTTTCGTAGCTCTATGGATCAGCCGCTGGGCAGTTCCAAACTGGCTGAAGCCTCTGATGCCTGTTGTGATCATCCCACTACTTGCAACCACCGTAACTGGTGCACTGATGTTGCTACTTCTAGGTTCTCCTATCGCTGCTCTTATGACCGCTCTAACCAGTGCACTTTCTGGTCTAGGTGCTGCAGGCCTTGCAGTTCTTGGCCTAGTCCTTGGTCTAATGATGGCCTTCGACATGGGTGGACCGGTTAACAAGGTTGCTTACACCTTCGCTACCACTGGTCTAGTAGCTGCAGGTACTGCAGCTTCAGCTCCTGAGTTCCAGGTAATGGCAATCGTTATGGCTGCCGGTATGACTCCTCCTCTAGGTCTTGCTCTTGCAACTGTTCTACGCAAGAAGGCATTCTCTGAGGCTGAGCAGGAAAACGGTAAGGCTGCATGGCTACTTGGAGCCACCTTCATCACCGAAGGTGCGATTCCTTTCGCAGCTGCTGACCCACTACGCGTTATTCCTTCAATCATGATCGGTTCCGGTATCACCGGTGCCCTAGTTGCTCTATTCGGCAACGAGCTACGTGCACCGCACGGTGGCTTCATGGTGTTTGGTCTAACCAGCAACTGGTACACCTACGTCCTAGCAATTGCTATCGGTACAGTAATCACTGCGCTGCTAGTACTCGTTGCTAAGGGAATTGGTGCCAAGAAGTAATTCCAAATAGCTCCAACAAAGAACTCCTCCGCCAATGGCGGGGGAGTTCTTTACTTTCACAGCCAGCTCACAGGCTAGGCTCACCGTTTAGCCAGCCGAACATGGTGAACTAGTCCTAGGTACCACCAAACAAAGGAGCCAAAAATGGCAGATACCAAGACCAAGAAGTTTGACTTCACTCAGCTGAACACCCTCGCGGTAGTTTCTATCGCAACAGCACTGACCTCAATTGGAGCAGTTGCCGCAATCATCACAGGACACGTTGCCCTAACTCAGATCAAGAAGTCCGGTGAATCAGGCCGCGGTCTAGCTCTTGCCGGAACCATCATTGGCTACCTGACAATAGCTCTCTGGATTTTGGGAAGCATCGCCTTTGCAGTTGCCGGAGCCTACCTAAAGGGTAAGTACGGCATGGATGGCATGGACAAGTTTCGCATGGACTGGGACTACTAGTCCAAGCGGAAAAGTCACTTAATAGGTTGAGTGACTAGCACTCGGTGGGCGTCGCCCACTCTGGTAACCACCAGGGTGGCGGCGCCTTCCCCTTTGGGGCTCAACTCTTTTCTTAGCTCTTCGGGAGAAATATCGGACCCGCGCTTTTTAATCTCAAGAATTCCAATGTTGTTCTCTCTCACATAAGCTTTTAGCTTTTTGCGGTCAAACACCAGGTTGTCAATTACCTCGTAGCCTTTGAGCCAAGGCGAGAAAATCTTTTCATCTGAGCTTAGGTAGGCAATCTCTGGGCTTATCAGACTAAGTCCTAGCGGTGCAGCAAAGTCTGCAATCAGTCTCGATCGAATTAGCGAGTTGTCTGGCTCGTAAACGTATCTGCCCAGATTGCTAAGTTGGGCATTAGCACTCTCGGTTTCGGAAGAAGTGATCTCATGTTGGCCCTGTTGATCAATCAGCAAAGCTGAGCGCGTAATTTTCTCGCGGGCAACTTTGCCAAACCAAAGACCTAGCTCCACCAAATCACCGTCAACAGAAATCCATTGCGCTTCGCAGCCTTCCGGTATTTGCCTTTTGTCGTGACCTGGACCGAGCTTGATTCCAGTTGGTTTGGTTTTGGCCGCTTCAATGCAGAAATTGTAATTCGGGGAGTAGTGGACTGGGTCAAAGTGGCGCTGGGCAGAGGCACGTTTAGGTCCAGTCAAATCTCTTCTTGCGGGATCAAAAAACAGCGCCTCGAATCTTGAGAGATCAATTTGTTCAACATCGGCAAGTTCAACTGTTGCGTTTTCAAACGGAGCCAGGTTATAGGTTGCAATTGCCGCGGTGACTTCATCTATTTCGAAAGCGTGTACTGCAATGCCAAGTGATGCCAGGGCCATCGCTTCTGACCCAATCCCACACCCCAGATCCGCAACCTGCTCTATGCCAGCCGACCTAAATCTCCCAGCGTGGAGGGCAGCAACTTTTAGCCTGGAGGCCTGCTCAAGACCTTCTTCGGTAAAGAGCATCTGGTCGGCAAATTCCCCGAATTTGGCCTTGGCCCTCTTGCGTAGCTTGGCCTGGGTTAGGACGGCCGCCACCGTGGCAGGGTCATGGCCCTCGGAGCGAAGCTTGGAGACCAGAGCCAAAACGTCTGTAGAAGAGGAGTAGTCGATCTTGGCCAAAAGAGCCTGCCCGGCCTGGCCAGCCAGCCTAATAAAGTCCTCGCGCTCCACCGCTCAAGGCTACCAACCGGCCGCCTTGGCTCTTGGCCTCAGGCCGTGCTAATGTTGTGGTTAGCACTCTCACCTCGAGTCTGCTAATCACCTAAAACTTAGAAAACGAAGAAGAGGTCAGTATGTCGGTTTCAATCAAGCCGCTTGAAGATCGTATTGTTGTCCGCCCAATGGCTGCCGAGCAGGTCACCGCATCAGGTCTAGTAATCCCTGACACCGCTCAGGAGAAGCCTCAGGAGGCCGAGGTTGTTGCAGTTGGTCCAGGTCGTGTTGACGACAAGGGCAACCGCATTCCTGTTGACGTTGCAATTGGCGACAAGGTCATCTTCTCGAAGTATGGCGGCACCGAGCTAAAGTACGGCGGCGAGGAGTACCTAGTGCTTTCTGCCCGCGACGTACTAGCCATCATCACCAAGTAATTCTTTTTACTTCCAATAACCCCAAGCCAGAACGGCTTGGGGTTATTGCATTAACCCCTAGATTTAGGTTGTGAACGAAAAAGCCAAGGGAATCGGATACGGGCTTTCCGCGTATCTGATCTGGGGAAGTTTCCCACTTGTCATCGCGATGCTTTCTTTTGCCGACCCGTTTGAGATTGTGGTCTGGCGAGTGATCTTTGGTTTTGCCTTTGGGCTTGCAGTCATACTGCTGACTAGAAAGTTCTCCGAATACTTTTCAGTGTTCAAACAGCCAAAGCAATTGCTTTGGATCTCGCTTGCAGCAGTTGTGATTTACATCAACTGGCAAGTTTATGTTTACGCAGTTGCAGACAATCACGTTCTCGAAGCTTCCCTTGGTTACTTTATCAACCCACTTGTAACAATCGCGCTCGCAACTATTTTTCTCAAAGAAAAACTAAATGTGCTGCAGTGGATTGCGGTTGGTCTAGGTGCAGTGGCGGTTCTGGTTCTAACTTTCAACTATGGCCAACCGCCAATCATCGCGATCACCCTGGCGCTCTCGTTTGGAATTTACGGTTTAGCAAAAAACCGACTCGGCGGAAAGGTTTCAGCCCTCAGCAGCTTCACCGTGGAGACCACATTGCTCTTGCCGCTAGGAATTGTTCAGCTGGTAGTTCTATCTGGAATGATGCAGATTCAATTTGGCTACGCTGGATTGATTCCAACCCTGGGACTTGCAGCCTATGGAGTTCTTACAGCCATTCCACTTTTGTTGTTCGGGGCTGCTGCGAAGCGGGTGCCGCTTAGCTACATCGGCTTCATGCAGTATCTGACCCCAACGCTGCAGTTCTTGCTCGGTCTTTTGGTTTTTCAAGAGCCCATGCCTGCCGCCCGCTGGGCGGGATTTGCGATGGTTTGGTTTGCCCTTTCGATCCTGTCTTTCGACGCCTTGAGGCAGCTTAGAAACAGGTCCAAATTGGTGGCACCGGTGGCCTAGGGTCGACACCTCAAGTTTCCGAAACCCAATTGTTACGTAGTGTTTTTGGGCCTCCAAGGCAACCGATTCCGTTGATAAATTGGTATTTTTGCCTTGATTTTGAGTCTTTTTCTGCCTAAATCTGCGGATTTCGTTGCAGGGCCGGTCAAACCAGCCCGCAGGTCCCGAATTCGCTGGGATTTTTAGCCCTTGTCAAACTAAGCTTGGTCGGGTGAGGCTTGGTGCTTTTTGGCCGGGTCTCCAATCCATTAATTAAGGAGAAAAATGAGCTCATTTTCATTCTCTCGTCGTAACAGAAAGGCCGCTGCTGCAGTTGCAACTCTTGCTGCTGCTGCTCTAGTTCTTTCTGGCTGCGCAGCTACCGACGGTGGCTCTGCAGGCGGCGAACTATCACTAAAGATCGGTACTGCACTTCCGCAGACCGGTAACCTTGCCTTCCTTGGCCCACCTGAAGAAGCTGGTGTTGCTCTTGCTATCAAGGAGATCAACGAAGCTGACAAGGGTATTCAGGTCGAGGTTGAGTGGGGCGACTCTGGTGACACCGACAACAAGGCTTATGAGACTGAGATTCCTCGTCTTCTAAACGCTGGCGTTAAGGCAATCATCGGTGCTGCTTCATCAGGTACCTCATTGCAGTTCATTGACCAGGTTGTAGGCGCTGGAGTAATCCAGTTCTCACCTGCCAACACTTCTGCAGCGTTGACCACTTACGACGACAAGGGTCTGTACTTCCGTACCGCTCCTTCAGACGTACTACAGGGTGAGGTTCTTGGTAACCTAATCGCTGCTGACGGTCACGAGAAGATTGCAATGATCGTTCTTAACGACTCATACGGTACCGGTCTAGCACAGTTCACCACCGAAGCTTTCGAAGCTGCTGGTGGAGAAGTTGTTGCAGCCCCTACCTACAACACTGGTGACACTAACTTCAGTGCTCAGATTTCTGAGGTACTTGCAGCTAGCCCAGACGCAATCGTTCTAATCACCTTCGAAGAAGTAAAGACAATCATCCCTCAGCTAGTAAGCCAGTTCCCAGCGGACAAGCTTTACTTCGTTGACGGAAACCTTGCTAACTTCTCAGAGGACTTCGAGCCAGGCACCCTAACCGGTGCTAAGGGAACTCTTCCAGGTTTGGACATCGAGACCATTCCTGCGTTCCTAGAGTCCATGAACGCTAACTGGGTTGCAGAAGGAAACGCTGACCTTGCAGGAGTTTACTCCTACGGTCCAGAGTCCTACGACGCAGTTGTTCTACTAGCTCTAGCAGCTCTTGCTGCTGGATCAGTAGAGGGTGTTGACATGGCCGCTAAGCTCCAGGAAGTTTCTGGTGGTTCAGGTGGCGGAACCAAGTGCACCAGCTTTGCTGAGTGTGCTGACATCATCAACGGCGGCGGCGTCGCTGACTACGATGGTGTTTCTGGTCCAATCACATTCAACGAGTTCGGTGACCCAACTGAGGCGAGCATCGGTGTATACGTCTACCAGGACGACAACACCTACGTTCCATTCAAGTAATTCACCAAATAAGTTAAAGGAAAACCCCCGGGAGCAATCCCGGGGGTTTTCTCTTGCTCTAGTTTTTACTCGCCTAGGGTTCCTAGGTAAAGACCGATGACCTTTGGGTCATTTAGTAGCTCGCGGCCAGTTCCAACCACGGCATCTTTACCCTGATCCAGAACGTAGGCACGGTCTGAGATCTGAAGGCAACGGCGAGCGTTCTGCTCAACCATGATGGTTGTCACACCTGCTTTGTTGATCTCGGAAACACGAATAAATGCCTCGTCCTGACGAACAGGGGAAAGACCTGCTGATGGCTCGTCCAGAAGTAGCACCTTCGGGTCCATCATCAAAGCCCTACTCATGGCAACCATCTGACGCTCACCACCGGAAAGCGATCCAGCGCGCTGCTTTAGTCTCTTGCCAAGCTCGGCAAAGATGCTGGTCACGAACTCAAGGCGCTCGGGATAACTCTTTGGGTTCTGGAACAGACCCATCTGAAGGTTTTCCTCGATGGTGAGAGAAGGAAACACGTTGTTGTTCTGAGGAACAAAACCAATTCCCTTGGCTACCAGCTGGTTGGCCTTCTGGTTAGCGATTGATTCGCCGTTTAGGAGGATGTCGCCTTCGCGCACCTTCACCAAACCGAAGATTGACTTGAGCAGGGTTGACTTACCGGCACCGTTAGGTCCGATGATTCCAACTAGCTCGCCCTGGGCGGCAAAGAAGTTCGCGCCGTTCAGGATGTTTACGCCCGGCAGGTAGCCAGCGACCAAGTTCTTGGTCTCAATAACGTGGGTCTTTGCCATGGCTTACTTCTTTCCCTTTGGAAGTGTGATGCGACCGGTGACTGCTCCCAGGTCGGTGTCTTGGTGAGAACCTAGGTAGGCATCAATAACGGCAGGGTTCTTCATTACCTGGTCCGGTGGACCCTCGGCAACGACCTTACCTTCGGCCATAACGACTACCCAGTCGGCGATGTGACGAACCATGTGCATGTCGTGCTCAACGAAAAGCACGGTCATGCCTTCTTTCTTGAGCCCAAGTACGTGCTCAAGAAGTGACTGTGTAAGAGCCGGGTTCACACCGGCCATTGGCTCATCGAGCATCACAAGAACTGGATCGGTCATCAAAGCTCTCGCCATTTCAAGAAGCTTTCTCTGACCACCAGACAAGCTGGCAGCAAAGTCGTCCTTCTTGGCATCCAGCTTGAAGCGGGTTAGTAGCTCCATGGCCTTAGCTTCGATCTCGGCTTCCTTGGCTTTCCAGAGGAAAGGGAAGATTGCGTATAGCAAGCTCTCACCCTTTTGCTCCTTGGAGCCCAGCTTCATGTTCTCAAGAACGGTCAGCAGGCTTAGCGCCTTGGTTAGCTGGAAGGTGCGGACCTGACCCATCTGAGCCACCTTGAATGCTGGAACTCCCGCAAGTGACTTACCTGCGAAAGACCAGGTTCCGGTGTCTGGCTTGTCAAAGCCTGTAAGCAAGTTGAACAGAGTTGTCTTGCCAGCACCGTTAGGACCAATCAGAGCTGTGATCGCGCCTCTTGGAATTTCCAGGTGTTCTACGTCAACGGCGGTTAGACCACCGAAGCGACGTGAGACACCATCGATGGTGACGATCGGGTCAACTTTTGCCACACCTGGGCGAATCTCGCCTTTGTGTAGACCGGTAGTTTTGGTCGGGGTCTTACCGGTTGGTTTCGCGCTACTTGACAAAGGTCAGCTCCTTTTTGTCTCCAAGGATTCCCTGGGGGCGGTAGATAACTAGCAGCATCAGGCCAACACCCACCAGGATGAACCTGATGGTTGAAGCCTGGATGCTGCTGATGAATGGAACGATGCCGCTGGAGACCAGCTGGGGTAGCACGTTGGAAAGGAATGCCTGCAGCACCCAGAAGATAACTGCTCCAAGAACTGGACCAAAGATTGTTGCTGCACCTCCAAGCAAAAGTGCTGTCCAAACAAAGAAGGTCAATGAGGTCACGTAGACACCAGGGTTTACCGACGATGGCAAAGCGTAAATCACTCCACCTAGTGAACCGAAGACACCACCGATGATCAGGGCCTGCATTTTGTAGGCAAAGACGTTCTTACCCAAGGCACGAACTGCATCCTCATCCTCACGGATTCCCTTGATGACTCGTCCCCAAGGACTCTTCATAAGAAGAAGTAGCAAGGTGACACAAATGATCAAGGTGATAAGACCAAGGATCAGTACCCAGAACTCGTTGTTGTTGTAAGTCCAAGGCCCAAATCCGTAGGAGCCTTCTGGGAATGGGTTGGCAGCGCGGAAGCTGTTGTGATATCCAGAAAGTCCATCAGCGCTTCCGGTGACGTCAACGAAGGCGTTGGTTAGAAATAGCAACCTTAGGATTTCAGCGGCTGCAATTGTCACAATCGCCAAGTAGTCACCGCGAAGTCGAAGAGTTGGAATACCCAGGATTAACGCAAAGACTACCGAGGCAATCAGGCTAACCAAGATTCCCTGCCACCATTCGAATCCGAAGGTAAGAATAGAGATCGCGTAGCCGTAGGCACCGATAGCCATGAAGCCTGCGATACCAAAGTTCAGAAGTCCTGCGAAACCAAAGTGCATTGCAAGACCCAGAGCTGCCAGGGCGAAAGCCATGGTGGCTGGGCTCAGTAAACCCTGAGCGGTGTTTGAAAGAATTGCTGACCAGTCCATAAGTTTTTCCCTAACCTATTCGTTCTTTTCGCCCGAGGATTCCTTGCGGTCTGACGAGCAGAATCACGATCAAAACGACCAAGGCTCCTACGTACTTCAGATCAGATGGAATGACAAGGCTGGAAACTTCTACCAGGAGGCCAACCACCAGGGCACCAAGGAGCGCACCGAAAGCGGTTCCAAGGCCACCCAAGGTTACGGCCGCGAAGATGAGTAGCAAGATCTGGGCACCCATGTCCCACTTGATTCCGGGGCGGAAGTATGCCCACAGCACACCGGCAAGACCTGCGAGACCGGCTGCCACAATCCAAACGGTGCGGATCACGCGGTCCACGTCGATACCGGAGGCAGCAGCCAAATCTGGGTTATCCGAGATGGCTCGGGTGGCCTTTCCGGTCTGGGTGTTCATTAGCCACCAAGCAAAACCTATGATGACCACAAGGCTTAGCACCATGCTGGCCATGTCGATAACGCTCAAGGAAGTAGCACCGAAGAGCTTGATCTTTGGGGCATCAAAGCCAGGTAGCTGGTTGGTGCCTCCACCGATGAAGAACTGGAAGAGGTAGCGAACCGCTAGCGACAAACCAATGGAAACGATCATCAGCTGAACCAAGCCAAGCCCGCGTTTTCTAAGCGGTCGCCAAAGTCCTGAGTCGAGACCCCAACCCATCAGACCGCTTATGAGAACAGCTGCTGGGATGGCTACCCAGATTGGAAGTGTCAGGATACCGCCGATGAAAAATGCCGCAATCGCACCGAAGGTAACCATTTCGGCGTGAGCGAAGTTTGAAAGCCCGGTGGTTCCAAAGACAAGAGAAAGACCAACGGCAGCAAGACCTAGCATCAATCCAAAGTTGAGTCCGTAGATTATTCGGGCGACAACTTGATCGAACAAGCTGACGGTGATTCTTTCACCTTCGCCAATAAAGAAGTTCTTTGTGACTGCACCGGACGGACCAATCTCAACCGACTGGTCTGCTCCACCTTCTTCAATAACCGCAATTCCGGTAGGAAGGGTTGACTGGTCAAGGCTCACGCTGTATCCAGCCTTCTCGGGAACCCCGATAAGCCACTTACCATCAGCGTCGGTCACGGTTTCAGCGGTGTAGCCGCCTCCGGAAACTACGATGCGAACACCCTCGAGCGGGGTGCCTTCGTTCTTTACGTTTCCTTGGACCCGGTAGGGAAGGTCTTCGCCAACTTCATCGGCGGAAGCGCTGGTTGAGAACAGACCCCCGAAGATGAGTGTTAGGACAGTGGTTAGAAGACCAATTTGTATCCAATATTTGGAAGCGGTTTGGCTTTTTGAGGGGGTCACATTGCCTCCAGGTCATTTCTAGGCAACGATGCCCATCTCGTACAAACCCCGTTTTTTCAGGGTTTTCCAAGAATAGCACTGTCTTTAGTAGTCTTAAAAAACTAGACTTAGTCGTTACTTCTTTATAAGCATCAAGACAGGCTCGAAAATGGCTCAGACCGACCCCTTTGGCCTAGTAGGCCTGACCTACGACGATGTCTTGCTCCTGCCTGGCGAATCTGACGTAGTTCCATCCCAGGTTTCGACCAGAACTAAGCTCACCAAGCGGGTAGAAATCAACATTCCCCTGCTCTCTTCGGCCATGGACACCGTGACCGAGGCCAGACTGGCCATTGCCATGGCCCGCCAGGGCGGAATTGGCGTCCTTCACAGAAATCTTTCACTTGAGGCTCAGGCTAGCCAGGTTGACCTAGTAAAGAGGTCAGAGGCCGGAATGATCACCCACCCGGTGACCATCGGACCACTTGCCACCATCCAAGAAGTCGATGATCTTTGCCGCACCTTCCGCGTCTCGGGACTACCGGTTATTGACGAAGATGGCTTGTTGCTTGGAATTGTCACCAACCGCGACATGAGATTTGTCCTAGACGTTCAGAGAACCACCACCTTGGTCAAGGACGTCATGACCCCTATGCCTCTAATCACCGCATCGGTTGGCATCGGGCCGGAGAAAGCCATCGCAATTTTTGCCCAGCACCGAATTGAAAAGCTGCCGCTGGTGGACGACGCAGGAAAACTCCGCGGACTTATCACCGTTAAGGACTTCGACAAGAGCGAGAAGTACCCGCTTGCTTCGAAGGATTCCAGCGGAAGATTGTTGGTCGCGGCAGCTGTTGGCGTTGGCCAAGACGCCTGGGAAAGATCTATGGCGCTAGTTGATGCCGGTGTCGACATTTTGGTTGTCGACACAGCACACGGTCACAACAAAGCAGTTCTAGAAATGGTTGCCAAGTTGAAGGCCGAACCATTTGCAAAAAACGTAGATGTCATCGGAGGAAACGTTGCAACGCGTGAAGGTGCTCAAGCACTAGTTGACGCTGGTGCCGACGGAGTCAAGGTTGGAGTTGGTCCTGGATCAATTTGCACCACTCGCGTAGTTGCAGGTGTCGGCGTTCCACAAATTACCGCCGTCTACCAAGCAAGCCTTGCTTGCAAGCCAGCTGGCGTTCCGGTTATCGCTGACGGTGGACTTCAGTTCTCCGGAGATATTCCAAAAGCCTTGGTCGCAGGTGCCAACGCCGTAATGATTGGCTCTTTGCTTGCCGGTACTGACGAGGCTCCGGGGGATATCACCTTCGTTGGTGGCAAGCAATACAAGACCTACCGCGGCATGGGATCCTTAGGTGCCATGCAGTCTCGCGGGGAAGCCAAGAGCTACTCAAAGGATCGCTACTTCCAGGACGACGTGCTTCGCGAAGACAAGCTGGTTCCAGAGGGCATCGAGGGGCGCGTGCCTTACCGCGGCTCAGTGGCATCGGTCACTCACCAACTCATCGGAGGCCTTCGTGCTTCCATGGGATATGTCGGAGGCGAAACCATTCCGGAGCTTCAGCTCAAAGGAAAGTTTGTTCGCATCACCGCGGCCGGTTTGAAGGAGTCTCACCCACACGATGTTCAGATGACCATCGAGGCTCCCAACTACGGAACTCGCTAGGAGTTAGCAATGACCGAAATTGAAATCGGAAGAAACAAGCGCGCCAAGCGGGCTTACTCTTTCGACGACATCGCAATCGTTCCAACCAGAAGAACTCGCGACCCTAAAGAAGTTTCGACCTCTTGGTCAATCGATGCCTACGAATTCAAGATGCCGATTTTGGCGGCACCGATGGACTCGGTGGTTTCTCCCTCAAGTGCAATTGAGATTGGGAAACTTGGCGGACTTGGAGTTTTGGATCTGGAAGGACTATGGACCAGATACGAAAACCCAGAGAAGATGCTCGATGAGATCTCCAAGCTCTCAGAAAAAGATGCAACTTCTCGCATGCAGCAGATTTACTCTGAGCCAATCAAGCCAGAGCTAATTCGTGATCGCATCGCACAAATTCGTGCCGGAGGTGTGGTGGTTGCTGGAGCACTTTCTCCGCAGCGAACCGCTCAGTTCTCAGACGTTGTTCTAAAGGCCGGCGTTGATCTTTTTGTGATTCGCGGAACTACAGTTTCCGCAGAGCACGTTGCAAAAGAGTCTGAGCCGCTGAATCTAAAGAAGTTTATTTATGAACTCGATGTCCCAGTAATCGTTGGTGGAGTCGCCAACTACACCGCAGCCTTGCACCTGATGAGAACCGGCGCAGCCGGCGTCTTGGTTGGCTTTGGTGGAGGAGCTGCCTCTACTACCCGCTCGGTGCTTGGCATCCACGCCCCGATGGCTTCCGCGGTAGCTGACGTTGCCGGAGCTAGGCGCGACTACATGGACGAGTCCGGGGGCCGCTACGTACACGTCATCGCTGACGGCGGGCTTGGCACCTCGGGAGATATCGTCAAGGCGATTTCTTGCGGTGCCGATGCCGTGATGATTGGTTCAATTCTTGCCAGAGCAACTGATGCTCCGGGTAAGGGTTGGCACTGGGGAGCCGAGGCTTACCACCAGGAGTTGCCAAGAGGCCACCGCGTGCAGGTTGGTTCTAACGGCAGCCTGGCTCAGATTCTTACGGGTCCGTCTACTTCATCCGACGGTGCAACCAACATCGTTGGCGCTCTTGCTAGATCGATGGCAACCACCGGATACTCAGACCTGAAGGAATTCCAGCGGGTTGAGGTTGTGCTGGCTCCGTATCACAAGAGCTAATGACTGCGCCAACTTTCTTTTCGGTCGCGAGAAGACCTAAGTGGATTGCTGGCTTACTTTTTGCTTTGGCCGTTGCCGTTGTGTTCGCCCTTTTGGGTCAGTGGCAATTAGATCGCACCTTCACCGTTGTTGAGCCAGCTGACCAAAACGAAAAAGTCTTTGTCCTAAATGATGTTGCAGTTCCAGGTCAACCAATCACTGCTGAGGCTGCCAATGTGCTAGTTAGCGCAAAAACTTTTATCGATCAATCAAATGTTTACATCGTTGCTAATCGACTGCAGCAATCAGGAGAGCAAACTGTTTCCGGTTACTGGTTGATTGCCAATTCGGGCGCGCTGCTAGAAGATAACGACAGCACAGCATCTCTTACTCTCGCCCTTGGCTTCTCGCAGAGCCTTGCAACAATTGAAAAAGCCAGAGCTGAATTGCAAAACTCGATACTTCCTCAGGCGTTTTTGGAATCCACCGGAAGGTATCTTCAGACCGAAGCACCGGTGGAATTGCCGGATCCTTCCAAGACTTATCTTTTTGGCTCCTTGTCCCTGGCACAGCTTGTGAACCTTTACTCAAATGAGCCAGTTGCCAGCTTTGCTGGATTTCTGGCTGTGGACTCAGATCCTGGTTTTGGCCTGGAACCAATCCAGCTGCCGCCGCAGGAGCCAGGAACCCAGGTGAACTGGCTGACACTGTTTTATGCCGTGGAGTGGGTGCTGTTTGCTGGCTTTGCCGTTTTCTTGTGGTGGCGCTTGGTTGAAGACCAGCGTTTGAGGGAATCTACAACTTCTAACTCCTAAATTTGGGGCTTTTTTTGCCCGAATTCGCCTGTTTTGCCAAAATCTGTCAAAAAATCTGCTAGTTTGACTCAAAATCAGACACAAAGCAACAGAATCAGGCAGATTCGGACAGGGGTCAAGGTGCTAGCCGAAGAAAGACGCATGCAGCTGGTGGAGTGGTCGAAACTCGAAGGCCGAATCGATGCACTGGCCGCTGCCGGAAAACTACATGTTGCTGTCGAAACCGTTCGCAGAGATCTAGATGTTTTGCAGCGCAGAGGTTTGCTTCGGAGAGTTCACGGTGGAGCAATTGCTGCAGGACGTTTGTCTCATGAATTCACTTTCCCAGAGCGCAAGAGTCGCAACCCTGAGCAAAAGCGTCGCATCGCACAAATTGCATGTCAGTACCTTCCTGAGGAAGGTTGTGTGTTCATCGATGGTGGAACAACCACAGAGTTTATGGCGGAGATTCTGCGCAACCGTCCTCAATTGATGGTTGTCACCAACAGCGTAACTTTGGCGACGATGATTGCAGAATCATCTACTCAAGTTTTCATGTTGGGTGGACGAGTAAGAGCAACCACACTTAGCGCTGTCGGATCGAAAACTGTCGATGAGCTTGCAAGCTATCGTGCGCAGATTGCCTTTTTGGGAACCAACGGAATTGATCTGGAGTCTGGCTTCACAACTGTCGATCCAGACGAAGCTGCAGTTAAGCGCGTGATGATTGAAAACTCTACAGAAACAATTCTGCTTGCTGACAATTCAAAATTTGGCGCAAATTACTCAGCACTGTTTGCCGGCTTCGAAGAGATTGACCGCATCGTCACCGACGTGGATGCACATCCATCACACGTTGAGGAATTGACGGAAAAAGGAATTGAGGTGGTTCTAGCTTGACTAGTTCTACTTTCAGAAAAACTTCGAGTGCAGCTGCACTCGAGGATACGAAGGTGAAGGTCGGGAGATTTTTTATCTTTTCTACCCGGCCAACATCTTCGTGAAGAGTGCAACTCAACCTAAATAGCTACAGAGAGGTAGTCGACTAAATGAGTAGTTTCATTCCAAGCGGAACTGGCGCCCACACCGGGTGGCGTGCCACGCTCCAGAAGCTGGGTGGAAACCTTGCAGGTATGGTGATTCCAAACATTGGAGCCTTCATCGCCTGGGGTTTGCTAACAGCCCTGTTTATCCCAACCGGATGGTTGCCTAACGAGCAGCTTTCCTCAATGGTTGGCCCGATGATCATCAACCTACTGCCCATCCTGATTGCCTACACCGGTGGTCGCATGGTGCACGGTCAGCGCGGTGCCGTTATTGGTGCAGTTGCAACCGTTGGTGTGATTGTTGGTTCCACCATCCCAATGTTCCTTGGCGCCATGATTATGGGCCCACTGGCTGCATGGGTTCTAAAGAAGATTGACGACGTACTAGACCCAGTGACCCCTGCTGGATTCGAGATGCTGATTGGAAACTTCAGCCTTGGAATCTCCGGAATGCTTCTAGCAATCGGTGGCTACTACGGAATTGGTCCTGCCGTGACCGTTATTTCGGACACCTTAGGCGCTGGAGTGAAATTCCTGGTCGATAGTTCGCTATTGCCACTAGTTTCAATTCTCGTTGAGCCTGCGAAGGTGCTGTTCCTAAACAACGCCATCAACTTTGGAGTTTTGGCACCACTTGGTGTTGCTGAAGCTGCAGAAACCGGAAAGTCAATTGCATTCATGATTGAGACCAACCCTGGTCCTGGTCTTGGAATCCTAGTTGCATTCTGGCTAGCTGGTCCAAAGGTTCTTCGCGGATCAGTTCCTGGATCAATCGTTATCCACTTCCTTGGTGGAATTCACGAGATCTACTTCCCATACGTTCTTCTAAAGCCAAAGATGATCTTGGCTGCTATCGCCGGTGGAGCCACCGGTGTTGCAACCTTCATGGTCACCGGAGCTGGTCTGGTTGCAACACCATCACCAGGTTCGATCTTTGCTTGGCTAGCAGTTACCCCTCCAGGAAACCACGTTGGAGTATTGCTAGGCATCGTGCTATCAGCAACTGTTTCATTCCTAGTTGGTTGGGTGCTTCTTAAGACCGGTCGCCAGGATGACTACGCAGATCTAGCTGGAGCAACTGCTGCATCCAAGAAGATGAAGAAGGGCTAGAAAAGCTCATGTCATCAATCTCCGGATCAAAGGTCAAAAAGTTAGTGGTGGCTTGTGAAGCTGGTATGGGCTCGAGTGTGATGATTGCCAAGCAATTGGCAAAGCAGCTCAAAGCCCAGGGCATCGAAGTCACTCACTCACCGGTAAACCAGTTGGCCGATGCTCACCCAGACGTTGTGCTTTGTCACCGCGGTCTAGGTGCTCGTGCCAAACAAGCAATGCCAAGCACGCCAGTAGTGGTGTTTGACATGTTTCTGGGAGACCCGAGAATCCAAGGAGTTGTTGACGCCATAGTAAATGGAGACAACATTTCGGATGACTAACTTTTTACAGTTGGCCGGAATTCGCTTAGGCGCCACGGCCTCCTCGCGAGAGGAGGCCGTGCGTCTTTGCGGTGAACTACTTCACACCCTAGGGGCTGTGCAGGAGCAGTATGTGGATGCCATGTGGGAACGAGAAAACATCATCTCCTCTTACATGGGCGAGGGGGTAGCTCTTCCGCACGGCACCGACGCATCGAGGCAATACGTGAACTTTGCTCAATTGGTTTTCGTACGTTTCGCCGAGCCGGTTTCGTGGGACGGGGAGCTAGTTAAGCTTTGTATTGGCATCGCCGCCAAGGGGGACGAG
This sequence comes from Actinomycetota bacterium, assembly GCA_046046195.1. Classification (GTDB taxonomy): domain Bacteria; phylum Actinomycetota; class Actinomycetes; order Actinomycetales; family Microbacteriaceae; genus Rhodoluna. The sequence continues at coordinate 33,094 of JBJOKH010000024.1, forward strand.
CACGGTGAACTGTTGGGGAACCTCGCCGAAAAACTTCTGGACGAAGAGTCTTACAAAACACTTCTAGAAACAACTTCAACCACCGCTTTACTCGAACTAATAAACGTCTAGAAAGGCACCAGAAAAGTGAAGGCAGCAATCTACCGCGGGGCACAAGACCTAAAGGTCGAGGAGGTTCCTGAGCCAGAGGCCGGGCCTAAAGAGGTAAAGCTTCGAATTCACGCCTGCGCAACCTGCGGTACAGACGCCAAGATTTTTAACCACGGCCACCCGCGCCTAACTCCACCCCAAATCATCGGTCACGAGATTGCTGGTGAAGTAGTTTCTGTTGGAGCAGATGTCTCCAAAGTCAAAGTTGGCGATCGAGTTCAAGTTATAGCCGCTATTCCGTGCGGAACTTGCTGGGCCTGTCTGGCTGGCAAGATGACAATCTGCCCCAACCAACTTTCGATGGGCTACCAATTCCCTGGCGGCTTTGCCGAGTACATGATCGTGCCCGACGAAGTAGTGCGCGTTGACGGGCTGAACCTCATCCCAGAAGGTGTCTCATATGAGGAAGCATCGGTTGTTGAACCTTTGGCGTGTGCACTGAACGCGCAGGAACTGGTTCACGTTGGCGAAGGCGATGAAGTTTTGGTTATGGGCGCCGGTCCAATCGGTTGCCTTCACGTGCGGCTTGCTAGAGCACTGGGAGCAAAGAAAGTTTTTCTTGCAGACATAAATGGTGGTCGCCTGAGGCTCTCGGCGGATGTAGTTAAGCCGGATCGTGCCATCGACATGTCCTCTGAAAATCTTGCCGAGATCATCAAGGCCGAAACTGACGGAAAAGGCCCTTCGGTGATCATCACGGCGGCTCCTTCCGGACAGGCTCAAGAGCAGGCTATCGAGATGGCTCGCCCCGGAGGGCGAATCAGCTTCTTCGGTGGCTTGCCAAAGGACAAGCCGATGATTCAAGCTGATTCAAACTTGGTTCACTACAAAGAACTCATGCTCATGGGCGCCAATGGCTCATCGCCATCGCACAACAGGCAAGCTCTTGCCCTGATTGCCTCGGGCAAGGTCAAGGTTGCAGACCTCATAACCACTCGGGTTGCATTGGCCGATGTTCAACAAGGCATCGAGGCCGTGCTGTCAGGCGATGCCATCAAAGTAGTGGTCCTGCCAAGTCAGTAAACTTGAGGGTATGTCCAAGCCTCTAAATCCCGCATCTTTGCCCGCGATTGAGAAGGCGTTGAAGCTCTACAAGGTCTCCTCCTTTATTACCGGTGGCTTTTTGCTGCTCCTAATGGCCACCTGGGCACTTCGCCGGCTCGAGGTAGTAACAAATGGTGCAACTGTTGGATATGACCTGTGGGCATTTGGGCCAAATGGCTTGATAACCCTCGAGCCATACATCAACGAGGGTCAAGGACTACCGGAAACTGGATTGAATCTGACGGTTGCAATTCTTGTGATTCACGGCTGGCTCTATGTTCTTTATCTTTTTGCCGATTTCAGGATGTGGACTCTGATGCGCTGGAGTTTCGGCCGGTTCTTGATTATTGCTTCCGGTGGAATTGTTCCTTTCCTTTCTTTCTGGACGGAGCGTCGCTACGCGAAAATCGCGGAAAAGCAAATGCGCGCAGTTGGCTGGGAGCCCAAAAATTAATCGGCCGGTATTGGTCGTTGACTTCGGCGCACAGTATGCGCAGTTGATTGCCAGACGCGTGCGCGAGGCGGGCGTCTACTCGGAAATCGTTCACCACAACGTCACCGCTGAGCAAATCAAGGCTAAGGAACCGCTGGCGATTATCCTCTCCGGCGGCCCATCGAGCGTTTATGAGGCTGGTTCACCGCAGCTCGATCCAAAGATTTTGGAACTTGGAGTTCCGGTGCTAGGTATTTGCTACGGTTTTCAAATTCTCGCTAGCTTGCTAGGCGGACAGGTCGACAAAACTGGAAAGCGCGAGTACGGAGCAACCGACCTGAAAGTGAGCGCAGCGGGTGAAATTCTGGCCGGCCAGCCACAATCACAAACCTGCTGGATGAGTCATGGCGACCAGGTCGTTAAGGCTCCAGCCAATTACGAAGTTCTTGCTTCCACCGACACCACACCGGTGGCCGCCTTTGCTTCTAGCGAAAAGAAAATCTATGGTGTGCAGTGGCACCCGGAAGTAAAGCACTCGCAGTTCGGACAAAACGTTCTGGAAAACTTCCTGCACAAAGCAGCTGGCATTCCGGCTGATTGGAATTCTGGAAACGTAATCGCCGAACAGGTTGAGAAGATCAGGCAGCAAGTCGGATCCGATCGGGTCATTTGTGGTCTCTCGGGAGGAGTGGACTCAGCTGTTGCTGCAGCCCTCGTACACAAGGCAGTTGGCGACCAGCTGGTGGCGGTTTTTGTTGACCACGGCCTGCTTCGCGAAGGTGAAGCCGAGCAGGTAGAGCGCGACTACGTCGCAGCAACAGGAATAAGGCTCGTCACGGTAAACGCCGAGCAGGTCTTCCTTGATGCCCTAAAGGGCGTATCAGACCCTGAGACCAAGCGAAAGATCATCGGGCGAGAATTCATCAGGACTTTCGAAAAGGCTCAAGCTGACCTGATTGCCGAAGCCAAAGCCGACAACCGTCCAATCAAGTTCCTGGTTCAGGGGACTTTGTATCCGGATGTTGTTGAGTCAGGCGGCGGTGCTACCGCGGGCATCAAGTCCCACCACAACGTCGGCGGCCTTCCCGACGACCTGCAGTTTGAATTAGTGGAACCGCTAAGAACTTTGTTTAAGGATGAAGTTCGCGCCATTGGAAAAGAACTTGGCCTTCCCTCCGAAATAGTTCAGCGTCAGCCTTTCCCAGGACCTGGCCTTGGCATCAGAATTGTCGGTGAAGTCACCAAGGAGCGTCTTGACTTGCTTCGCAAAGCAGACGCAATCGTAAGACATGAACTTTCCGCTGCCGGCAAGGACAGTGAAATTTGGCAGTGTCCAGTAGTTCTACTCGCTGATGTTCGCTCAGTTGGTGTGCAGGGAGACGGCCGAAGCTACGGTCACCCAATTGTGTTGCGTCCAGTATCCAGCGAAGATGCGATGACTGCCGACTGGACCAGACTCGACTATGACCTGCTTGCAAGAATTTCCAACCGCATCACAAACGAAGTTGAAGGCGTGAACCGTGTGGTGCTGGATGTAACATCCAAGCCACCTGGCACCATCGAATGGGAGTAGTCCCAGTGGTTCCTTTGGTTTTGGGTCACCGCGGAGCTTGCGGTTATCGACCAGAAAACACTCTCGAAGCTTTTGAGTTAGCAATTGCTCAAGGAGCAGACGGCGTCGAGTGCGACTTGGTTCCAACCAGAGACGGCGAACTGATTCTGAGGCACGAAAACTGGCTCAACGGAACGACCAACATCGCATCCCATCCAGAATTTGCTGACCGTGAACGCGCTGGCTACTCAGATGGAATAACCGAGAACGGATTCTTTAGCGAAGACTTTGATCTCGAAGAGCTAGATTCCCTTCGAGCCATCGAACGCCTGCCTGATATTCGGCCAGGAAGTGCGAAGTTTGATGGCCAATTCAAGATTCCAACCGTCGACCAGCTTCTAGCTGCACCCTTCATGGACGGAAAGACTTTGGTTCTGGAGGTCAAGCACGGCATGCATTTCACCCGAAAGGGCATGGATATCGCTGGCATTCTCAGTCGCAAGCTCAACGAGTCCAGCTGGTCTGACAGGGGCATCAAGCTAGTCATCGAGAGCTTTGACTACGAAATGATGCTGCTTTTGAAGCAAGCCTGTGGCGCGGATAAGAAGTATGTCTTTTTGACTGAGGCCGATCGCCTTCCAGAAGGTGACGACTCATTGACCAAAGAGCACCTTCAGCAAATCGCCAATGATTTTGACGGTGTGAGCCTTGATCTTCCTCTGCTCCTAGACGAAGACCACTCCGGCACTCACACCATTCCAAATGGGTCGGTGGAGTTAGCAAGGCAAGTAGGGCTCGAGGTTTACGGCTGGACGCTCAAGGCCGAAGATGCCACTCAAAATGTCGATGAGTATTTTGCCAAGGTTGCCCAGGCAGGTCTGAATGGGATCTTCGTGGATCAGCCAGACTTGCTTCGCAGCATTGTCGATGGCACCGCCTAGGCTTGGCAGGTTATGAACCAAAATCTTCTTGACGGTTTGAATCCGCAGCAGGTCGCTGCGGTGACTTACCGTGGCCCTGGACTCCTAATTGTTGCTGGTGCCGGTTCTGGAAAAACTAAGGTCCTCACTCACCGAATTGCTCACCTGCTGGCAAACAAAGAAGCTTGGCCATCACAGATTCTCGCCATCACATTCACGAACAAAGCTGCGAACGAAATGAAGGAGCGTGTTCACGCACTTCTTGGAAACGTTGCTGATGGAATGTGGATCAAGACTTTTCACTCAGCCTGCTTACAGATCCTTAGACGCGAAGCTGGACGACTCGGTCACGATTCGAACTTCACGGTTTACGACACCGGAGACACCAGAGCACTAATCAAGCGATTGATTCGCGAATCCGGAAGTGACATCGAAGGACTTAAGCCACAGACCGTAGCGGCGAGAATTTCTAACGCCAAGAACGAGCTAAAAGACTCACAAGATTTTTATTCGATGATTGATTCCACAAATCCCAAAGACCGCGCCATCGCTGAAATCTTCACCCGCTACTCTCAAGAGCTACGCAAGAACAACGCCTTTGACTTTGATGATCTGATTGCAGAGACGGTTTATCTGTTCAGGTCTTTTCCTGACATTGCAGCCGCCTACCAGAGGCGCTTTCGTCACATCCTGGTGGATGAGTATCAGGACACCAACCACGCACAGTACTCACTGATTCGGGAACTCACCAAGCCCATCGCCGATGCCCATAATGAACCAGACCCAGCTACCGGGGAACTTCCAGGCCCATCAGCGATCACGGTGGTTGGTGACTCAGATCAGTCCATCTATGCCTTCCGCGGCGCGGACATGCGAAACATTGCGGAGTTTGCCAAGGACTTCCCGGGCTCGAAGACAATCTTGCTTGAGCAAAACTACCGCTCCACTCAGAACATCCTTTCGGCCGCCAACGCGGTGATCTCGAAGAACTTCGATCGCCCGGATAAGAATTTGTGGACTGACGCAGGGGATGGCGAGAAGATCATTTCCTTTACCGGTCTCGACGAAAGATCAGAAGCTGCCTATGTGGTGGACCAAATCGCGGAGCTGCACGAGGCATCGGTTGCCTATCGAGACATTGCGATTTTGTATCGCACCAACGCCCTCTCCCCATCCCTGGAAGCTGAACTCAAGAGCCAGCGAATTCCCTATGCCGTTATCGGGGGACTTAAGTTCTACGAGCGCAAAGAAATCAAAGACGCTCACGCTTACCTAACAGCAATTGCAAACCCAAGAGACGACGAAGCAATCAGGAGAATTCTGAATGAGCCCTCGAGGGGTATCGGAGAAAAAACCGAACTCAAAATTGCCGAGCTTGCCCGCAAGGAAGATATTTCCTTTAGGCAAGCTCTCGGTCGAACCGATCAACTAGCTCTAGGTCCAAAGTTAACCTCAGCGCTTAATTCCTTCACAAAGTTGCTAAATGATCTAGACGCCATGAGCGTCGAGTCAAAGATTGCCGATGTCTTGTCGGCTGCACTAAATCTTTCTGGATACCGTGGGGCACTGGAAGATAGTCGTGATCCACAAGACGAAGCGCGCGTTGACAACCTCGACGCCTTGATCGGTCAGGTCTTTGAGTACCAAAGACAAAATCCTGATGCCACAATTGCCGAATACTTAGCTGACATCACTCTGGCTGCTGCCGCCGATGAAATCGACGATGACTCAGGCAGCGTATCTCTCATGACCCTGCACACTGCAAAGGGCCTTGAGTACGAAGTGATTTTCTTGGTGGGTCTCGAGCAGGGTACTCTGCCTCACGTTAGATCCTTTGATGAACCAGGGGGAGTAGCCGAAGAGCGCAGACTTCTTTATGTGGGCATGACTAGAGCCAGGGCCAGGTTGTATCTAACTTCCGCACTTCAAAGAACCCTGTTTGGTTCAACGACCGCCTTTTTGCCAAGTAGCTTCCTGGCAGATATCCCAGCAGAGCTGCTTCAGTCCGAGGGAGCAGAGCGCGCCTCGAGTGGCTACATAGCTGGCGGATTTAGGGGCATGGGCTCGTCTACCCCAACACCATCGCTAATGCCCAAGACTTCGATTGCCGGTGCCATAAGAGAGGTACGGGATAACAGCTCCTTACAGCTAGCGGTCGGGGACCGAATCAGACACTCGGATTACGGGGAAGGCACAGTCAGCTCAACTAGAGGCGAAGGCCCCAAACAGGTGGCCGAAGTGAAGTTCGACCAGGGAGCCACCAAGTCCTTGGTGGTCAAAATAGCCCCTATCGAAAAGCTCTAAACTCTTAGTCAAGGGCAATAGCCATTCGTTCAAATCTCGAAACGGGTTAATAAGTTGGATTTATTTGAGTATCAAGCACGCGATCTTTTTGAAAAATACCAGGTTCCGGTCCTACAGGGTCTGATTGCAGACACCCCGGAGCAAGCCGAAGCAGCTGCCGCCAAGATCGGCGGAACAGTTGTCGTAAAGGCACAGGTCAAAACCGGCGGACGAGGAAAAGCAGGTGGCGTAAAGGTTGCCCACACTCCTGAAGAAGCTAAGGCCGCAGCCGAAAAGATTCTAGGGCTAGACATCAAAGGTCACATCGTAAAGCGCGTGATGATTGCTGAAGGCGCAAAGATTGCCAAAGAGTTTTACTTCTCAGTTTTACTTGACCGTTCCAACCGCACCTTCCTATCGCTTTGTTCAGTTGAGGGTGGAATGGAAATTGAGCAGCTGGCCGAAGAGCGCCCAGAGGCGCTCGCCAAGATTGCTATCGATGCAGTCAAGGGAATTGATCTTGCCAAGGCTCTAGAAATTGCCAAAGCCGGAGGCTTTGACGATGCTATGGCTGCCAAAGTTGCACCTATTTTTGTGAAGTTGTACGAGGTCTTTAAGAAAGAAGACACCACCTTGGTTGAAGTTAACCCATTGGTGCTTACCGAAGACGGTGAAATTCTTGCCCTGGACGGAAAAGTCTCATTCGATGACAACGCCGAGTTCCGTCATGAGCGCGAGGACCTAGAGCGCGATGCACTTGACCCACTAGAGGCCAAGGCTAAGGCCATGGACTTGAACTACGTCAAGCTCGACGGTGAGGTCGGAATCATCGGAAATGGTGCAGGTCTTGTTATGTCCACTCTTGACGTTGTTGCCTACGCGGGCGAGCGTCACGGTGGCGTGAAGCCGGC
>JBJOKH010000015.1:0-7190 GCA_046046195.1 Actinomycetota bacterium
TGACTCGAAACAACATCAAGCCATCCTCCAGTCAATAGTAGTTGACTGATTGAGTCGGCTTGGGTGTGGGCATGTTCAAGAAGTAGCTGACCGCCAGGCTTTAGCAAGAACATAGCTCTGGCAGATATTTCACGAATCACATCCAGACCGTCCTCCCCACCAAACAGCGCAAGCTTAGGGTCGTGCAACTGCACCTCGAGATCAACCGGTACGGCAGCATCTGGAATGTACGGTGGATTAGAAACCACCATGTCGAAGGCGCCTTCCATGTCCTGAAGTGCTGTAGCCAGATCCTCGTTTCTGGTTCCGGCCAAACTTAATCCGTACCTCTGGTAATTCCTCTTGAGAAACTCGAACGCTTCCGAGGAAAGCTCAACCGCATAAACCTTGGCCCCCTCAATTTCGGTGCTGAGTGAAATTGCAATGGCTCCGCTTCCGGAGCATAAATCAACCACTAGTGGCTCTGAGATTTCTTGAAGTTTTGAAAGCGCCGTGGACACCAGTTGCTCGGTTTCTGGACGAGGGATGAACACTCCCTTGCCAACTTCAAGTTCTAGCCTTCTGAAGGGGGCAACGCCAGTTATGTGCTGAAGAGGTTCTCTGGCTTCACGGCGACCAACAGCAGCTAGAAACTGCTGAATCTTGTTCTCAGGAAATGGCTGATTTGAAATAGCCTGCAGGGCAAGTTCTGAGCGATCTAGTTCGAGTATGTGACAAGCAAGTAGTTCAGCATCAACGCTAGGAGACAAAACTCCAGCAGCAGATAACTTGTCGGTAGCGCTCTCGAGAAGCTCCGAGATGAGCAATTACTTCTCTCCCAGCGCTGCCAGTCTGGCTTCTTCGTCGGTCTGGATCGCAGATTGAACGACCGGCTCTAGGGCTCCGTCCATAACCTGGTCCAAGTTGTAGGACTTGTAGCCGGTGCGGTGATCAGCGATGCGATTTTCTGGGAAGTTATAGGTTCGAATTCTTTCTGAACGGTCCACGCTACGAACCTGTGACTTTCTAGCAGCTGACTGCTCGGCATCAATGGCCTCCTGCTGGGCTGCCAAGAGTCTTGCTCGAAGAACGCGCATGGCGGCTTCACGGTTTTGAAGCTGAGACTTCTCGTTCTGCATAGAAACAACAATTCCAGTGGGGATGTGAGTAATTCGAACCGCGGAGTCGGTTGTGTTTACCGACTGCCCCCCAGGGCCTGACGAACGGAATACGTCAACGCGAATCTCGTTTTGGCTGATTTCGACCTCTTCAGGTTCATCAACTTCTGGGAAGACGAGAACTCCGGCCGCGGAAGTGTGGATTCGACCTTGGGTTTCAGTCACCGGAACTCTTTGAACCCGGTGGACTCCACCTTCGTATTTCAGATGTGCCCAGACTCCCTCAGCTGGATCGTTCGAGTTTCCCTTGATAGCGATCTGAACGTCTTTGTAGCCACCTAAGTCGGATTCGTTCTTGTCAAGAATCTCGGTCTTCCAACCCTTGGAGTTGGAGTACTGAATGTACATTCTCAACAAATCTGCCGCGAACAACGCAGACTCAGCTCCACCTTCACCGGCTTTGATTTCCATGATGACATCGCGGCCATCGTCTGGATCGCGAGGAATAAGCAGTCGGCGCAACTTTTCGTTTGCTTCCGTCAGCTTGGTTTCAACGCCAGGAAGTTCCGCTGCAAAAGCCTCGTCTTCTTTCGCGAGCTCTTTGGTTGCAGCCAAGTCTTCGTTTAGTTCGATGACTTGATTGTAGGCGGCGACAATCGCACTAACCTCCGCATAACGTCGATTTAGTTTCTTCGCCAAGGCTGGGTTCTGATGCACTGCTGCATCAGAAAGTTGCTCCTGAAGCTGGGCATGCTCAGCCAGCAGGGGCTGGACTGAATCAAGCATTATTCTCCGTCGGAACCAGAAGGAATCGGCATGGACTTTTGAACCTGCATCAGGAACTCAACGTTGCTTGAGGTTTCCTTCAGTCTGTTCAGAACAAGCTCAAGAGCCTGCTGCTGCTCAAGACCGGCAAGTGCGCGACGCAGCTTCCAGATGATCTTGGTTTCGTCTGGGTTCATCAGCATCTCTTCGCGTCTGGTACCAGAAGCGTTCAGGTCAACCGCAGGGAAGATTCTCTTGTCTGCAAGTGAGCGAGACAAACGAAGCTCCATGTTTCCAGTTCCCTTGAATTCTTCGAAGATAACCTCATCCATCTTGGATCCAGTCTCAACTAGAGCTGTTGCCAAAATTGTCAATGAGCCACCATCTTCGATGTTTCTTGCAGCACCGAAGAATCGCTTCGGTGGGTACAAAGCTGAAGAGTCAACACCACCGGAAAGAATTCGACCGGAAGCTGGTGCGCTTAGGTTGTAAGCCCGTCCCAAACGTGTAATTGAGTCAAGTAACACAACTACGTCGTGACCTAGCTCCACCAAGCGCTTGGCGCGCTCGATTGCAAGTTCAGCAACGGTGGTGTGGTCCTCTGCAGGACGATCGAAGGTAGAAGCAATAACTTCTCCCTTGACTGTGCGCTGCATGTCGGTTACTTCTTCTGGGCGCTCGTCAACCAAAACAACCATTAGGTGAACCTCTGGGTTGTTGGTTGCGATTGCGTTGGCAATGGCCTGAAGTACAAGGGTTTTTCCAGCCTTCGGAGGCGAAACGATCAATCCACGCTGACCCTTACCGATTGGGGCAACCAAGTCGATGATTCGGGTCGAGAGCTTGTTGGCTTCGGTTTCTAGTCGCAGACGGGTCTGAGGGTAAAGCGGAGTTAGCTTGCCAAACTCGACGCGCTCGGCTGAAGCGTCCTGGTCTAGACCGTTTACTGAGTCAACGCGAACTAGCGCATTGAACTTCTGGCGTCCCTGACCTTCGCCTTCGCGAGGCTGGCGGATTGCGCCAACTACGGCGTCACCTTTTCTAAGACCATACTTCTTTACCTGACCCAAGGACACGTACACATCGTTAGGACCTGGCAGGTAGCCACTGGTACGGACGAATGCGTAGTTGTCTAGGACGTCAAGAATTCCGGCAACGCTAATTAGGACGTCATCTGGAGAAATTTCTGGTTCTGCTTCTTCACGGTCATTACCGCCGCCGCCACGCCTGCGGTCACGATCACGGTAGCGATTGCGGTTTCGGGAATTGCGACCGCCGCCACGACGCTCGTCGTCGAAGTCTCTATTTCTGCGGCGCTCACCTGAGTCTGAGTTGGAGCCTGACTCGCTGCTTGAAGAATCGTTGCTTGAGTTCTCTCTCGGCGCCTTTGCCTCGGTCGAGTCTTGCTTGTCTTCGGTTGGCTTTGAGCCTCTAGTGCGAGTCTTCTTTGATGCTGATTCGGTTGCCTCTGCTGGAGCGGCAGTATCTGCTACAGCTCTGCGTGACTTGCGAACCGGCTTGTTGTCTTGGATTTCATCCATTTATTTGATTGCTCTTTCTTGAGTGATTAGATAACCGACTTCAAAAAATCTGGTTATCGCCAACACGATTTGAACCGTGTGGTATCGCAGTTAGTTTCTGCGGGGATTGCACCTAGATTTGACGCTTATTTGCCGTCTTGTTTTTGGTGTACCTCAAGCGTAGCACCTTTATTGTCTACAGCCAACAGCAGCGCCTGCCACTTGGGGTACTTCTTTTCCACTAATTCCTTGGCCCGCAGGCGCTCAGCTGGGTCGCTGGCCAGTACTAGGACCGATGGCCCAGCCCCGGAAACCACCGCTGCGTGACCTTGACCTCTCAGCATTTGAATTAGCGCGTCTGTCTCAGGCATCGCCGAAGCTCGGTAATTCTGGTGAAGCTTGTCTTCAGTGGCTGCCAGAAGTAGCTCTGGGGACTGCACCATTGCAGCCACCAGAAGCGCAGAACGCGAAACGTTGAAAACTGCATCGGCATGCGGGACAGATTCTGGTTGCATAGACCTAGCCAGCTCGGTTGACATCTTGGTGCTGGGAACAAGTACAAGCGGGGAAACACCTCGGTGAACCGAAAGCTTCTTGGTGTGAGGTCCCGACTCATCTTCCCAGGCGATGCTCAAGCCTCCGAATAAGGCCGGAGCGACATTGTCTGGATGATTCTCAAATTCGGTAGCCAAATCCAACATCATCTTGTCGCTAACTTCTGCAATTCCAGTTAGCAGGCCTTTGGCTGCCATTATGCCAGAGACAACTGCAGCACCTGAAGATCCCATTCCGCGACCGTGCGGAATGCGGTTGACGGCGCGCAAGGAAAGTCCAGGAGCTGGCTGCTTTACTCGCTTGAAAGTTTCAAGAATTGCCCGCACCACAAGGTGAGTCTCATCTAGGGGAACTTGACCTTCACCCTCACCGCTAACAGAAACGGAAATGGTTCCAGGTTTTACAGCAGTGACCTCAAGGTCGTCATAGAAAGAAAGGGCAATTCCGAGCGTGTCAAAACCAGGTCCAAGGTTTGCAGAAGTTGCAGGTACCCGTACCTTTACAACAGTTCCCTCGGCTACTGGCATTTCTAGGCCAATCCCAATCTCTCGGCCACTTCAGCTGCGTTTGTTGAAACAGCCTCTGGCTTTATCTCGTTGCCGTCTTCATCCTTTAGTGCCCACATCGGGTCCTTCAGTCCGTGTCCAGTAACAGTCACAACGATTAGTGCACCTGCGAAACTCTCACCGGTTTGGGAAGCTTTGTAGAGTCCGGCCGCCCCAGTTGCCGAGCTAGGCTCAACGAACACGCCAACTTCTTGAGACAAGAAGCGGTGCATCCACAAAATCTCTTTGTCGGATACTGCACCGAATTTACCGGCCGATTTCTCTCTGGCGGCTTGCGCTAGATCCCAAGAAGCCGGGTTTCCAATGCGAATAGCAGTTGCGATGGTGTCTGGGTTCTTAACTGGAGAGCCTTGAACAAAAGGTGCAGAACCTTCAGCCTGGTAGCCATACATTTTCGGAATCTTCTTGATTCTTCGAACCTTGAAGTCTTCTTGATATCCCTTGAAGTAAGCCGAGTAGTTTCCAGCGTTTCCAACTGGCAGCACATGGAAGTCAGGTGCTTGACCAAGAGCGTCAACCACCTCAAATGCTGCTGTCTTCTGGCCATCGATACGATCAGGGTTCACGGAGTTCACCAGGTGAACCGGGTAGTTATCAGACAGATCTCTTGCAAGGGTGAGGCAGTCGTCAAAGTTTCCTTGGACCTGGAGAATCTGTGCCTTGTGAGCTACCGCCTGGCTTAGCTTGCCAAGAGCAATCTTTCCTTCCGGAACCAGAACTACCGACTTGATGCCTGCTGCTGCAGCATATGCTGCTGCCGATGCTGAGGTGTTTCCGGTTGATGCACAAATTACAGCCTTGGCCCCGTGACCGACAGCCTTAGAAACTGCCATCGTCATCCCGCGGTCTTTGAATGAGCCAGTGGGGTTCATTCCTTCAAACTTTAGATAAACGCGATCTGCACCAACAAGCTTGGCCAGTGCCGGGGCGTCAACTAGAGGTGTGCCACCTTCACCGAGAGTGATTATTGGAGTGTTCTTGTCAACGTCTAGGCGCGCGAAGTACTCATTAATAACTCCACGCCACTGGTGAGCTTTCTTCGGTCTACCAAACAAGGTAACCGCTCCTCTCGTTAGACAAAACTAAAAACTGTGCATTTGAGGACATTATCTTTAGATCCCCTCAACGCGAATGAATGAAGATACCGCCTGCACTGCATCGTTTGACTTAAGGGCTTTCACTACTCCGGCAAGTGCGGCATCGCTTGCCAAGTGTGTTCCGATTTCCAAACTTGCTGTTGAGCTGTCTCGGCCCAGAACTGCCTGCTCGACAGTTTCGATGGAAACGTTATTCTCGGAGAACAAACTTGCAATCTTTGCTAGAACTCCTGGCTGGTCTTTCACCTCAAGCTGGATAACGTATCTGGTCTTCACGCGCGCCATGTCTAGAACATCCAAGTTGGCGTGAATTGAGTCAGCGAGTCCCGGTCCACCAGCAACGTGACGTTTAGCGGCCGAAACAACATCTCCAAGGATCGCAGAGGCAGTTTGGGTGCCACCGGCGCCAGAACCGTAGAACATAAGTCGGCCAGCGGCCTCGGCTTCAACAAATACAGCGTTGTATGCTCCGTCGACAGATCCAAGTGGGTGGCTTCGTGGAACAAGTGCCGGATAAACCCTCACCGATACACCTTCAGGTCCAGATTCGTCAGCCTCAATGAATTCACAAATCGCCAACAACTTGATTACAAAACCGTCTCGTTTGGCAGCTGCGATTTGCTCAGCAGTTACAGAGGTTATTCCCTCGCGGTAAACCTTCTCTAGCGGAACCTCGGTGTGGAACGCAAGCGATGCAAGAATGGCAGCCTTCTGAGCTGCGTCATATCCGTCAACGTCCAAAGATGGGTCCGCTTCGAGGTATCCAAGCTCAGTGGCTTCTTTCATAGCTGTTTCCAGAGAGACACCGCTTTTGTCCATGCGGTCAAGAATGTAGTTGGTGGAGCCATTTACTATTCCCATGATTCGCTTTACGCGGTCACCGGCTAGCGATTCACGAAGCGGTCTAATAATTGGAATAGCTGCGGCAACTGACGCCTCGAAGTATAGCTGTGCACCAACTTGCTCAGCTGCATTGAAAAGTTCAGATCCGTGCGTAGCTAGCAGTGCTTTGTTAGCAGTTATGACATCAGAACCTGAATTCAAGGCTAGAAGAATGTAGTCCTTAGCGGGCTGCAGCCCACCCATAACCTCAATGACAATGTCGGCTCCAAGGATCAGGCTCTCGGCATCAGTAGTCAAAAGCTCTTTTGGAAATCCGTTGCGCTTGGTCTTCAGGTCTCGAACGGCAACACCAATTAGCTCAAGTTCGGCGCCAACGCGAGCTGCAAGCTCGCTTTTTTGCTCCAGCAAAAGCCTGGCCACCTCGGATCCAACCGATCCGGCGCCAAGCAATGCAACCCTGATTGGGCGATATTCACTCAAATTCAATTCCTTACCCATTCAAAACTACCCTGTCTTTTCTGCCGAGTAGCCAGGGTCGCGGGCAAACATGTCGGCTTCCGTCTCGGCTCTAAGAATTAGCTGCACATTTCCGTCCTTCACTGCGACGATTGCTGGCCGAGTTAGATAGTTGTAGTTGCTAGCTAGCGAGTGGCAGTAAGCACCGGTAGCTGCGATGGCCAACAAGTCATTGGGGCTTACGTCCTCCGGTAGGTAGCAGTTTCTGACAACCACGTCCCCGCTTTCGCA
>JBJOKH010000030.1:0-3282 GCA_046046195.1 Actinomycetota bacterium
GAAAACTTGTTGACGTATTGACCGCTGTGGTGGCCGAATGGATCGTTCATGTATCAATTCTGGCGGAAGATTTTTCCAAAACGGCTATTCTCGAATTATGTACGGTGGCTACCTGGCGATACTTATCGTTTCCCTAATCGGTTGCTACCTGCTAGACCGAACCCACAAACTAGCCTTCACAGTTGACCCCAAGCGTGCCTTCTTGTCGATGGTTCCAGCCTTTGTGGTTTTTGTCATTTGGGACATCGCCGGAATTAGCCTGGGAATCTTCTTTAGGGGCAACAACACTATGTTGACCGGCATCCAACTCTTCCCCGAGTTCCCTATCGAAGAAGTGTTCTTCTTGATGCTGCTTTGCTACAGCACCCTTATCGCCCTGACTTGGATCTCTAAGGTGTTGAACAAGAAATGACCTACGCCGAACTCAATCTCCTTTTTCTGATTCCCGTTGCAGCGCTGCTTTATTTCTTTAGGTACCTAGTGCGCTGGCGCAAGCTCTGCTGGACAGTGAGCGCCCTTGTGATCATGACCGCAATCTTTGACAACTTCATTGTTGGTAGCGGAATAGTCGCCTACAACCCAGAGACATTATCCGGGGCCTACATCGGCTTTGCTCCAATCGAGGACTTCGCCTATACGCTGGTGGCTGCAGTTCTAATTCCATTAACTTGGTGGTGGCTAGGCTCAAGGCAATCCAATTCCAGGAAGGGTAAGTAGTTGAAGGCACTGACTTCTCTGGTTCTATCCTCTAGACCGGTTTCCTGGGTGAACACCGCATTCCCGTTTTTTGCAGCCTACGTTTTTGTAAACGACCGCATCGATACCGTGTTGATTGTTGGAACACTGTTCTTTTTGATTCCATACAACTTCCTGATGTATGGAATCAACGATGTCTTCGACTATGAAAGCGACATGCGAAACCCTCGCAAGGGTGGCATTGAAGGAGCCTTGCTGGATCCAAAGCTTCACAAGATAACCATCTGGTCCTCTTTGGGAGTTTCTCTTGGGTTTGTGATTTATCTGCTTGTGGTTGGAAACGACATTGCAGACTTTTGGCTTCTAATTACTATGTTCGCTGTTCTTGCCTACTCCGTACCAAAGCTTCGCTTCAAAGAGATTCCGTTTCTGGACTCGCTGACTTCAGCCATTCACTTCATCGGACCGATGCTGTTTGCCCTTGCCCTATCGGGAGTAAACATCTTTGAGTTCAAGATCTTCAGCATCATCCTGGCTTTTCTAGGTTGGGGTATGGCTAGCCATGCCTTTGGTGCGGTTCAGGACGTAAGGGCAGACCGTGAAGCAGGCATCAAATCAATTGCCACTGCAATTGGAGCCAGAAACACAGTCCGCTTAGCATTCTTGCTTTATTTCCTAGCTGGCATTTCGGTCATGAACGCAGGGCCCCACGGCATGGTGGCAGCTCTAGCTGCCATTCCATACCTGGTGATAATCGCCCCTTACTTGAACATCACCGATGAGGATTGCGAAAGAGCAAACCGAGGTTGGCGAAAGTTCATCTGGTTGAACTTTGCAGGCGGGGCGCTGATTAGCCTTCTGCTAATCAATTACATCCAAGCTAACTAGGCAGCTCGCTCGGTCCAGGTGATCAAGAACTTGCGGTTGAAACCTTTACCGCAGTAGCCGCAGGCAAGTTGAACCCGAGGGGATTTATACCGGTAGTGGCGGTGGCCGTTTTTACACTCCCCTACCCATTTAGCAGTTTGCTCGGCAATTTCTTTGCCGGTGAACTTTTCTCCTCGGTAGCCAATCGACTTGGCTATCTTTTTCCAGTTCGGTCCGTGACCTGCATCTTTACCGGCGAGCGCGTGGGCAACTTCGTGCAAGATCACCTGTTCTGATTGATCGAGCGAGTGATACTGCACCAGGTATCGAGATAGTGAAATTTGACGGTCGGTGTAATTGCAAAGTCCTGCCCTTTGCTTGGCCGAGTCAAAGACAAATTCCCATGGAGCGGTGAGTCCATGCTCGAGCATTTTCTGCTTGGCCATGAAGGCTATGTATTCGAAGCGGTCTAGCTTTAGCCTTTGAAATCTGTTTTTGCCCTTGGAGAATTGCCTTCCCAGACCAAAGCCCATTGCTTCCAGGGCAAAAATCAGCTGGTGGTTTTCTAGGTTCACCACGGTTCGGAGCTCACCGAACTCATCGTGGGAGAAGACCTCGTGGATGAACTCGCGATCAATAAGGTCTGGGGCTGGGACCTCGAGGACTTGGGTTTTCTCAGGCATTTGTTTGTCAAGGATAACCCTGGCGCCTGTCAATTCACTGTTTGCGGGGTGGGTTTTGCCCTGTTGCCAACTATCTCTAGGCTTAAGAGCATGAAGTATGTAAACCACGTATCTGAGCTAATCGGAAACACACCTCTTGTTAAGCTCAATTCGGTCACCAAGGGCATTCAGGCCACTGTCTTGGCCAAGGTGGAATACTTCAACCCCGGGGGGTCCATCAAGGACCGAATTGCCGAAAAACTTATTGACGCAGCCGAGGAAGCAGGGCTTCTAAAGCCTGGTGGAACAATCGTTGAACCAACCTCGGGAAACACCGGAATTGGTCTTGCCCTTATTGCCCAGCAGCGTGGCTACCGCTGCATCTTCACTCTCCCAGACAAGGTCGCTGAAGATAAGCGCAACACTTTGAAGGCCTACGGGGCAGAGGTTGTTGTTTGCCCAACTGCGGTAGCGCACGAAGACCCGAGGTCTTACTACTCGGTAAGCGATCGACTTGCCAAAGAGATCCCTGGCGGATTCAAACCTGACCAGTATTCCAACCTTGCAGGACCTGCTTCACACTACGCGTCTACTGGTCCTGAGATTTGGGAAGCCACCAACGGTCAAGTCACTCACGTCGTGATTGGCGTTGGAACTGGTGGAACCATTTCGGGAACGGGAAAGTATCTCAAGGAAGTAAGTGGCGGAAAGGTCAAGGTAATCGGCTGTGACCCGAAGGGTTCGATCTATTCCAAGACCGAGACCAACTCGCAGCCTTACCTTGTTGAAGGTGTTGGCCGCGGTGATGACTTCATGCCTGGCGCCTACGACTCGTCGGTAGTTGACGAGGTAATCCCAGTTCCAGATGCCGAAAGCTTTGAGCTAACTCGTCGCTTGGCTCGCGAAGAAGGATTGCTGGTTGGACCGAGTTGTGGAATGGCGGTTGCTGCTGCCCTGAAGGTTGCCAAGGAATTGCCTGCCGACGCCGTTGTAGTTGTGATCTTGCCAGATGGTGGAAGAGGATACCTAGCCAAGGTGTTCAATGACGACTGGATGA
>JBJOKH010000022.1:0-16211 GCA_046046195.1 Actinomycetota bacterium
GATGGAAGAGTTTGACGAGAACACTCCGCTGTTTGTGATTTCGGTCGCAGCAGAACTTGCTCTTATGCACCCTCAAACCCTGCGACAGTATGACCGTCTTGGTCTTGTTTCACCGAAGCGAACACTTGGTCAATCGCGTCGATACACCATGCGCAATGTTGCCCAACTAAGGCAAATTGCAGCGCTTTCTGCGGAGGGTGTATCGCTAGAGGGAATCAAAAGAATTCTTGAACTTGAAAACAACAACGCCGAACTCAAAAAGCGAGTTCGCGAATTAGAGCAGGCTCTCGCCAACGAGTTAACCAATCGCCCGGGAACAAGAGTATTTGCAGCCGGTGAACAAGGCGTTGAACGTATTGCTGCCGGCAAGCGTCCATCCAGATCAACTCAAGTAGTGCTATGGAGAGCAAGATGAACCAGAATCAACAGGAGCAAAAATCCGCTCTTGAGCAATTCGGTGTGAATCTAACCGACATTGCCAAGTCCGGAAAGTTAGACCCGGTAATCGGTCGTGATGCCGAAATTAGACGAGTTAGCCAAGTGCTAAGCCGTCGAACCAAAAACAATCCGGTGCTAATCGGTGAACCAGGTGTTGGAAAAACAGCTGTTGTTGAAGGGCTCGCCCAACGCATCGTCGCAGGCGACGTGCCTGAGAGCCTAAAGGGAAAACAACTTATTTCGCTTGACCTAGCAGCCATGGTTGCAGGTGCCAAGTATCGAGGAGAGTTTGAAGAAAGACTCAAGGCTGTTCTGGCTGAGATCAACGCCTCCGAGGGTCAGGTCATCACATTCGTCGACGAGCTACACAACCTTGTGGGAGCTGGAGCTGGCGATGGATCGATGGATGCATCAAACATGCTAAAGCCCATGCTCGCTAGAGGTGAGTTGAGGCTTATTGGAGCAACGACTCTGGATGAGTACCGCGAACGGATTGAAAAAGACGCCGCCCTAGAAAGACGTTTCCAGCAGGTATTCGTTGGAGAGCCAAGCGTTGTTGACACCGTGGCCATTTTGCGCGGACTAAAAGAGCGCTACGAGGCCCACCACAAGGTAGCTATTGCTGACAGTGCACTAGTTGCAGCAGCCACACTTTCCAACCGATACATCACCGGTCGCCAACTACCGGATAAAGCCATCGACCTAATCGACGAGGCAGCCTCCAGACTCCGCATGGAAATTGACTCTGCTCCGGTTGAGATCGATGAGCTTCGAAGGAAAGTTGATCGTCTAAAGCTTGAAGACCTTGCCCTACAGAAGGAAAAAGACGCCGCTTCCAAGGAGCGCTTGGAAAAACTCCGCGAGGACCTAAAAGAAAAATCAGAGGCCCTCAAGGAGCTAACCGGTCGTTGGGAGAAAGAACGTCAAGAACTCAACAAGATTGGTGATCTCAAGACCAAGCTCGATTCATTGCGAATTGAGGCTGAAAAGGCCCAGCGCGAAGGCGACCTGGAAAAAGCCTCCAGGCTTCTATACGCCGAGATTCCTGCCCTAGAAAAGCAGTTGACTGCCGAAGAAACCGCGGGCGATGGTGAGAAGACCCGAATGGTCAACGATCACGTCACCGAGGAAGACATCGCCTCTGTTGTTTCGGCCTGGACTGGAATTCCAACCGGAAGACTGCTTGCCGGCGAATCAGCGAAACTTCTTAATCTAGAGAGTGAACTAGCAAAGAGACTGATCGGTCAGAAAGCTGCCGTGAAGGCAGTTTCCGATGCGGTTCGAAGAACCAAGGCTGGCATTTCCGACCCCGATCGACCAACTGGATCATTTATGTTCTTAGGTCCTACCGGTGTTGGAAAAACCGAGCTTGCTAAGTCGCTTGCCGCGTTCTTGTTCGATGACGAGAAGTCGATGGTCCGCATCGACATGAGCGAATACGCCGAGAAGCACAGCGTCTCAAGATTGCTAGGTGCTCCTCCAGGATATGTTGGCTACGAAGAAGGCGGTCAGCTAACTGAAGCCGTTCGCAGAAGGCCATACTCGGTGATTTTGCTCGACGAGGTTGAAAAAGCTCACCCTGAAGTCTTTGACGTCTTGCTTCAGGTTTTGGACGACGGAAGACTTACCGACGGTCAGGGCAGAACAGTTGACTTTAGAAACGTCATCATGATTTTGACTTCTAACCTGGGATCACAATTCTTGATTGATCCAGAATTAGATGACGCTCAAAAGAAGGAAGCTGTCCTTGCAATGGTTAGAGCACACTTCAAGCCAGAGTTCTTAAACCGTCTGGATGACATTGTGGTTTTCCAAGCACTGGATAGAACAGAGCTTGGACAAATTGTTGAGCTAAACATCGATAGATTGACCGAACGTCTTGCCGAGAAGAGACTTCAGCTTGCAGTGACCCCTGCTGCTAGAGCCTGGCTTGCCGATAAGGGTTACGATCCGATTTATGGCGCAAGGCCGCTTAGACGACTCATGCAGCAGCAAATTGATGATCAACTTGCGAATCTAATTCTTGCCGGCAGCATTCACGACGGCAGCCTGGTGAAAGTTGATTACCAGGCAGGATCAGAGAACCTAAGCGTTTCTTCTGAAGTGCTCAGTTAGTTCAACTCAACAACAACAGGAACGTGATCGCTTGGGCCTTCGCCCTTGCGCTCGTCTCGTTCGATGCTTGCTGACTTTACTCTTTCGGCGAAGGCTTCTGAACCCAACACAAAGTCAATTCGCATTCCTTCGTTTCGTGGAAAGCGAAGCTGCTGGTAGTCCCAGTAGGTATAGCCATCTGGAACCAGCGGTCTAACGACATCCTTTAGGCCTATTTGCTCGAAGGCTTCAAAAGCCTGGCGCTCTTCTTTTGAAACGTGAGTTGAACCGGCAAAAAAGTTAATGTCCCAGACATCGGTATCTAGAGGCGCGATGTTGAAATCACCCATCAGAGCAAGCGGGAGCCCTGGTTCATTTTCTAAGGTGTCTGCTGTGATGCCGGCTAGTCTGTCCAACCACTCGAGTTTGTATGCGTAGTGCGGGTCATCAAGCGTCCGACCGTTTGGAACATAAAGGCTCCAAAGCCTGACCCCATCGAAGGTTCCGGCAATTGCCCTAGCTTCTTGAGCGTCTTTGAATTCAGGCATTCCGGTAAAACCAATTTCGACGTCTTCCATCGGGATGCGGCTAGCAAAAGCCACCCCGTTCCACTGGTTCAAGCCGTGCAAAGTGACCTGATAGCCAGCTTCTTCAAAGGGAGCGTAGGGGAACTGATCTGGCTTGCATTTGATCTCCTGCATGGCCAAAACGTCGGTTCCGCTGGATTCCAGGAAGCCAATAACCCTATTTACACGGGTTCTTACTGAATTTACGTTCCAGCTGGCTATCTTCACTCCTTAAACTTAAGGCATGACCGCAAACCCCCAATCCAAAGCTCGCTTGATTGAGCTCATCAAGGAGTTGGCGGTTATTCATGGGCCAGTCACCCTTTCAAGTGGGATTCAGGCCAACTATTACGTTGACCTAAGACGAGCAACTCTTCATCACGAGGCAGCACCATTAATTGGCCAGATCATGCTTCAGCTACTCGATGACGCTGGGCTTAAAGACTTTGATTCCGTGGGTGGATTGACCATGGGAGCCGACCCAGTTGCAACCGCAATCCTTCACCAGGCATCAGCCCAAGGAAGAAGCATCGATGCATTCGTGGTCAGGAAGGCTCCAAAGGATCACGGCATGGGTCGACAGGTCGAAGGTCCAGAAGTTTCAGGCAAGAACGTGATCGTTTTGGAAGATACTTCAACCACCGGAAATTCTCCGCTTACTGCAGCCAGAGCACTCGAAAAAGCCGGAGCCAAAGTGGTTGCAGTTGCAACCGTTGTTGATCGCGCAACTGGAGCAAGAGAAGCAATCGAAGATGCCGGTTACAGATACCTTTTTGCTATCTCACTAGAAGATCTCGGTCTCTAATTGAATAAATCAAAAAGGCGCTTCGCGCCGTATGTCTTTGTTGAGTTCTCTAACATCCTTGGCGTCATCGCTAACTCGATGGTCTTCATTGCATTTCCCTGGCTTGCGCTTGAGATAACCGGTTCTGCGGCGAGTGCTGGAGCACTCGTTGCACTAACTTCAATACCTGGTTTGTTCTTTGGTCCAATCCTTGGAACGCTGATTGATCGCATTGGAAGGCGCATCAGCGGAATAATCTCTGAAGCATCTGGTGCAATCGCAATTCTGCTTATTCCTGTTGTGCATCACTCGATGGAGATAGGTTTTGTTCTTCTCGTTTTTCTTGCACTAGCTCGAGCAGTAGTCAGCCCAGCAGCAACGACAGCAAGAAAATCAATCATTCCTGATGTTGCTTCCCCTGCAAACCTTTCGCTTGAAAGAGCAAACTCAATTCACGAAGCGGTTTTCGCAACCGGTTTTGCAATTGGTCCTGCCTTAGGCGCTGCCTTCATCGCACTGATTGGTCCCTACGACGTTTTCTATGTGGTGGCAGTTTTCTCTGGCCTTTCGGCAATTTCTTTGTTCCTAGCTCGCGTCTCAGAATCAAGGGGAGATGGAATTTCTGAAACCGGAAGCTTAATAAAAGACACAGTGCTTGGTGGAAAGACAATTCTAAAAACCCCAGCGGTTTTGCTTGGCATGAGCTTCATCATGACACTTGCCATGATTTACCTTCCAACCGAAATGGTTGTTCTCCCTGCACACTTCAATGCCCTCAAGTCACCAGAAGGCCTTGGCATTCTTATTTCAACCATGGCTGGGGCATCGGTTGCAGGAGCTCTACTTTTTGAAAGACTCCAGAAGCACCTGAAGTATTCGACAATCTTGAAACTTGGATTCATCGGAATCGGATCTTCTGTGCTCTTGATGTCACTTCTTCCACCTCTACCCGTTTTGCTAGTTCTAGGTGCAGTACTTGGATTTAGCTGGGGACCACTGATGCCAATGCTCAACACAGTTGTTCAAAGAGTTATCCCTGAAAACATGCGTGGCAGAGTGTTTGGGATAGAAATGACGATCTGGGGTGCAGGACCTACCTTGACTGCCGTTGCCGTGGGGCTAGCGGTTGATGGACTTGGTGTGCAGCCGGTTTACTTCTTCCTGGCGAGCATTGTTTTGGGACTTGCTGTGTTCATTTCCTTCAACAAGGCCAACAAGGAGCTGGATGCTGCTAGGGATCTTGCTCTGGCCCAATAGCTTCGGTTTACCGAATAGTTCCAACCCAATCTTCGTACTTGTGCCTAAAATTGGGTAAGCATGGACTGCTTGGGGGCAGATAATTCGCAAAAGAGGAGCTACTACTTGTCCAGACTGACAAACTCACGCCATCAAGGTATGAGACCGTCGGCAATTCTTGTAGCACTGTCATTGATTTTTTTAGGACTTGGCATATCACCTAAAGCGGCGGAAGCCACCAGCAACATTCAAGTTTCTGTTTTCAATATGCCTTTACTAAATGGAAGTGGCTGTAATGGAGAGAATGACAACTTAATTTCAATTATTAACCGTATCCCAGGGTATACAGTTGACGGTTCAATCGTAGATTTTATTGATGGAGCAGGACAACCAACAGTTGCTTCCCAGCTTGCAGCCAGCCGATTCTTCTTTATGACGGACATGGAGTCTGGTTCAGCCGACCCCAACTCGTCCAGTTTTTTACCAGAATCTGCCAAGTCAGCATTTAGAAGCTGGACTAACTCTGGTGGAGTCATGGTAATGACTGGTACTTCTGGTGCCAAGGATGTTCAATTTCTGAACAATATTTACGGTTGGAACCTGGGAAATACATCAGGAGCTTCGGCATCCGAGGTAACTGCTAACACCGCCGGCACACCATTTGCAAATGCTTCTGGGGGCAGAGCTCTCGGTACGCCTTCGGCCACAGACAGCATATCCGCAGGCACAGTATCTAATTTCACAAAGATGTGGGTTAATGCTTCTGGTAATTCAGCTGTAGCGGTTATCAAATATGGTGCCGGCTATGTAATTTACATGGGCTGGGATTTCTACGATTCAGGTTATGGCTGTGGCCAATACAACAACGACTGGGTACAGGGTATCGTACCCGCAGCGCTTGACTATGCTTCAGAGCTTTCACAATCAGGTCTTGAAAATGCCACTACATCAGGCGGTGACCTAAAGTACACATTCTCACAAACAGGAGACGCCTACTACATTGTCGTTCCATCTGGCTCCGCAACTCCATCCAACGCTGAAATTAAAGCTCAGGCGAATTACGGATCAGTCACCGTTTCAACAAGAGGCTCTTCGCCCATTTCTGCAAACGTTGAACGTGTTTTCGCGGTGACTGGGCTGAACCCAGCATCGGATTACACGGCATACATAGTGACTGAATATGACAACAGCGGGACTGCTACATTTTCAGCGCAGCAGTCTGTAACTTTTTCCACTAAACCGGGCGTACCCACCCTGGTTTCCGCAGACCCAGATGCCGGAAAAGTCTCGGTGACTTTAACTCCATTTAGTTCCGAGACCAACTTTGAATACTCAACAGATGGCGGCACTAGTTGGGTTGCGAGGAATCCCGCTAGCGTGTCTGGCACCTGGGAGATAACAGGACTCACAAATGGAACGGCTTACAATTTTCAGTTCCGATCAGTGTTTAGGACCCTAAGAAGCGATTCAACTGCTGTAACAACGGTGACGCCATCCGTTGCACCGGCCTATCTAAGCTCCTTGAGACTTAGCGAAGGTATTCTTACGCCCACTTTTACCGCAAATACTTTGAATTACCAGGCTTCTGTCTCAAGCTCTGTAGATGAGATAACAATCACTCCAACTTCCACGGGTAACTCCATAACCGTGGCCGGAAGAGATGTTGTATCTGGGGCAACTTCACAAACACTTAGATTACAAGTCGGCATCAACGAAATAACAGTTTCGGTGCTGAGGCCAGTGGTTGGTGCAAGCGCAACCGTGTATACGCTTCAAGTAACTAGACAAACTGCATCAACACCTTCCTCAGGATCGGCTTCCCCAACTCCAACCCCAACCCCAACAGCAACCCCCACACCCAGACCGCGGCCACGCGTGACACCGTCACCGCGACCTTCGATAATAATTCCAAACCCAAGCCCTACCCCGCTAGATAGCGCTGGCCCAGTGCCTACATCTTCTCCAACCCCGAGATTAATTGCTGTTGTTGTGCCCGAACGGGCCCCAACTCCAAATGTTGTTTACACTCCGACAAATCCAATCCCAGAAGAGTTAGTTGACGTTCTTTTCTCACCTCTTGCGTATGTCACTCAGGAATCTTCTTCGCCTTCTCTTCCGGCACTAAATCCAACACAATCACTAGCATTTGAAAATGGCTCGCCAATAGATGTCGTGTTGCAAGTCACAAACAACCAAAATGGTTATCTCCTGCAAGGCGGCACATGGCAAGTTGCCTTGGAAGCAACGGACACAAACGGAACGCCGCTAGCTTTGGATGACTATGGCAATATCATTCTCAACCCGGATCGATTTGTTGAGTTCCAGGGAACCGGATTTGCCCCAGGCTCAATCATTAAGGTCTGGCTTTTCTCAGACCCTGCCTCACTGGCAGACGTTCGAGCAGATGCAAACGGAACCTTCACCGGTAGGGCACAACTGCCGGTGGAAATTCCAGAGGGGCAGCACACAGTGCAGCTCAATGGCCTATCCCAAAATGGGACGGTTAGATCAGTATCTCTAGGAGTTATTGTTCAGCCAGAAGCCTTGCCAGCTCCCACATTCGAAACCGTTGCCTTTAGTCCGCTTTGGAACTTGGCCTTGGTGACTGCTGGCGTCGTCCTAATGTTCTTATTGGTTCTTATGGCGCGACGCCGTTGGTTCTTGATCTTGGCAAAGCGTAGAAAGCAAAAAGAAAAAGGGACTAACCTTCAGGTTGACCAGATCGATCCTTGGTTAGCAGCTCAAGTTTCCGATGCCAAAGTAATCCAACAATTCCCCGTTGACTCCCGAAGGAAACTTGGGCGCGGAGCACCTCCAAACAAGCGATCAAATTCTCCATTCCGACCAAAAGATCAATAAGCACCATAAGAGCTCAGTGCTTTGCATAGGCTTACTCCATGCCTACCAATAGCGATGATTCGTTTCTGGATAATCCAACGCCCGAACTAACCACTTGGGGAGTTGGACCATGGGAAGGCGAACTACCAACTGGCCCTGGATCTGAAAAGTACGACCCAGAGCTACTGCGTCAAGGGGATACCAGAAACGTTGTTGATAAGTATCGCTACTGGTCGATGGAAGCAATCGTTGCCGACCTAGACATCAAACGTCACAAATTCCATGTTGCTATTGAGAACTGGCAACACGATCTAAACATCGGCTCGATTGTTAGAACGGCGAACGCCTTCTTGGCTGCAGAAGTTCACATCATCGGAAACAAGCGGTGGAACAGGCGAGGTGCGATGGTGACCGATCGCTATCAACACATCAAGCACCACCCAACCGTTGAAGAATTCCTAGAGTGGTCAAAAACTGCCAACGAAGGTAAGCCCCTGCCAATCATCGCGATTGATAACGTTCCAGGTTGCAAACAGCTGGAAACCTACAAGCTCCCAGAAGCTTGCGTGCTTCTATTTGGTCAGGAAGGACCTGGCTTATCGGACGCTGCCATTGCTTCGGCGGTTGACGTGGTCGAGATAAGCCAGTTCGGTTCAACCAGGTCAATAAACGCAAGTGCTGCGGCAGCGATAACCATGCACCAGTGGATCATGCAGAATCGAAAGAACTAGCCAAACCCCCAAACTGCTAGTCTTTATCCGTGCCTGCAATAGTCCTAGTTGGCGCCCAGTGGGGCGACGAGGGCAAGGGCAAAGCCACAGACTTACTCGGTGATCGAGTCGACTACGTAGTTAGATACCAGGGCGGAAACAACGCCGGACACACAGTCGTTATCGGGGACAAGAAGTTTGCTTTGCACCTACTGCCTAGCGGCATCCTTACACCCGGAGTAGTGCCAGTTATTGGCAACGGTGTTGTGATTGACCTTAGCGTTCTGATCAAAGAACTAGACGGCCTGATTGAAAAAGGCGTTGACGTTTCAAAGCTAAAGATCTCAGCTAACGCCCACATCATCACCCCTTACCACGTGACGATTGATAAAGTCTCTGAGCGCTTTCTAGGAAAGCGCGCGATTGGAACAACCGGTCGAGGTATCGGTCCAACATATGGCGACAAGGTTGGCCGTCTTGGAATTCGTGTGCAGGATCTGTTTGACGAGAGCATTCTTCGCCAGAAGGTTGAAGCAGCCCTAACTCAAAAGAACCAGCTGCTTTCTAAGGTTTACAACCGAGCCGGCATCAAGGTTGAAGAAGTAGTTCGTGAGCTACTCAGCTACACCGAGCGTCTAGCCCCGATGGTTTCAGATACCGCACTTGATCTACACAACGCCCTAGAAGCAGGAAAGACAGTTCTGCTCGAAGGTGGCCAGGGAACGCTGCTGGATGTCGACCACGGAACCTATCCGTTTGTTACATCGAGCTCACCAATTGCAGGTGGAGCAACAATCGGTTCTGGAATTGGACCGACCAAAATCGACTCAGTTATTGGAATCCTAAAGGCCTACACAACAAGAGTTGGAGCAGGGCCTTTCCCAACCGAGCTGTTTGATCAGTGGGGTGAATTCCTTCGCGAGAAGGGCTTTGAGTTTGGCACCACCACAGGTCGTGAGCGTCGCTGCGGTTGGTTCGATGCACCAGTTGCACGCTTTGCAACCAGAATCAACGGCCTAACCGATATCTTCTTGACCAAGCTCGATGTTCTTACCGGCATCAAGGAGATTCCGGTTTGTGTGGCATACGACGTTGACGGAAAGCGTATGGAAGAAATTCCGGTTTCCCAGTCAGATTTCCACCACGCCAAGCCAATCTATGAAATTTACCCAGGCTGGGACGAGGACATTACCGGAGCCAAGAAGTTTGAAGATCTACCGAAGAATGCGCAGGACTATGTCCTAGCTCTAGAGAAGCTTTCTGGAACCAGGATCTCCGCAATTGGAGTAGGTCCTGACCGCAACGCGACCATCGTTCGACACGACCTGCTTAGGGCTTAAACAAAACCGGCACCACAGCATCTAACCAGATGCTGTTTTGCCCATCTGCTGAAGAGAAGTAAATCGCAGCATCAGCCTTCGCGTAGCCGCCGTTTTGCATCAGAAACCGATACACGCCAGGAGCGTTAGTCTCTGGGACGTAGCCAAGCTTTAACCCAGAAACAAAAACCCCAACTGCGTTGGCACTCTGCTTGTTGCCTGGGTCAGCAATCAAGATGGCAACATCGTCCCAGTCTTGACCATCGACAAGTCCAACATTTTTTTGAAGCGCTAAGAAGTTTTGTGGATAGAAGCTTTCCCCGACAACTTCAAAATCAAAGCTTTCATCTCCCAGAAGTGGCCGTGCTCCACTTGCCGTTAGTGCTCTGCCTGGATCCAAAATGTTTCCAAGCGGCTCATTACCCAAGATGGCTAGGGTGCGATCTTCCTGCTTTGCTCTTAGCCATTTTTGGATGTAAAGACTAAAGGCAACCATTCCACCGAAGACAAAAACTAACCAAGGGGCAGCGCTAAAGAACTGGGCTGCAACGGCAAAGATCAGGACCCAGGTAATGATTTTGAGGCAGGAGCGCATGTTTTCCAATCTAGGCCACGGATAAGACAAATCCTTGGTTAACTAGAACACGTGACCAGCTCAGAATACGCAACCTCACCAGGCGATAACGATGAAGCCATTGATCGCTGGGGCTCGGCAGCTTTAGGTCAAGACCCACTGCTTGCAAGTTTTACCTTGGAGCCATATGCGGCAGTGAGGCCCCATGTTCCGTTCTATCGGTTCTTTCACTATCCGGATGTTTTGGATCTTCGCTCAAATGGTTTCGAAGTCGAAAGGTTCATTCCCATTTTTGACTCACTCGATAACGCCAGATACTCCCAAGCAATTCAGGTGCACCAACTTCTAAAGTTTGGTCAGGGCTCGATGCTCTGGAATCCAAGAAGAGCAAGAGAGTTTGAGTTTAAGATTCGTGCCGCGTTGCACCGTCAGGGCATTTCGGATGTTCCAACACTGCTTCGCAGAATGTTAGGCCGAGCATTTCCGGAAGATTCCATCAGCACGCTTTCTGTGAGTTTGCTCAATGTTTTCTTCTGGGCATGCCTTGCGGAAGTTGCTAGAGATTACGCTTGGAAAGAGCCACAGCTCACGCACTATGCGAACTACCTCGACTATCCGCTTGAAATATCAGGCCTTAGCCCGCAAAGGAACCAAGACGCTGCATGAAGCTTCTAGCCCTATCTCTTTCCTCTGTTTTTCTTCTGACCGGTTGTGCATCGATTTTGGGAGGGGACACTGAAGCTGACGGCAAAGCCTGCCAGGAACTTGTTTCCCTTACTTCTTCAGAGAACCTCAACCTTGACCTGCTTGATACGGCAAACCTTGCAAGCCAGATTCGCTCAACCGCTGTTCCGGTAGCGGGAGCTGACTTTGGGCCAAAGATTGAGAATCTGGCAACTGCCCTTGAAGCTGACCCAGTTGACGTTGCTGCCATCACACCGGTTGCAGCCGAGATCACCCTTCGTTGTGCTGTGGTTGGAGTCACCTTCGACTTCACCAGCATCACCAACGTTCTAGGCTAGGGAAACTCCCCAACTGCCCGAGCGGGTTTGATTTGGCTCGATCCAAAGCAGATCGTTGTGGGAATTCAATGCATTCACTGCTGAAATACATGGCTCAATCGCCACAGCAGTAATAGGTCCGCCTGCCGCGTCGAAACTGTCTGTTGTGTAAATGACGTTGTGCTTGAATATGTCCTCTTGCCAGATTTCAACACCGCTTCCGGCTGCATTTGCAAGCAGAGTCTTGGATGCCCCATCCCGGAATGACAGATCAGTAAAGTCATCATCTAAACCAGCTCCAACAACCAGCTTGCCTTGAGCCAAGTTCTTGTCCGACTGGTTGGTCGATAGTGCTCCGGTGTCAATCAAGTTTTCATCAAGGACAAATACTGTCTTGGCGGAGTTGGTGATAGAAACCGCATCTCCTAGCCACTCTGTTGAAAAGTATGGGTGGAACCCGATTCCAAACGGGGCTTTTTCATCAGATAGGTTCTTGACTGCAAAACTGCAGATAAGTTCAGCACCATCTAACTCATATGAAACGGCAAGCCTAAGGCGAAACGGATAGCCATCGCTCGGGGAGACTTCAATTGAAAGTTCAACTGAGCTTTGGGTGGATCTGGCAACAGTAAACTCCCTGTCGAAAACCATGCCGTGCAAAGCATTGCTTCGGGCAGTTTCATTCACCGGTAACTGAAAGCTTCTTCCATCTGGATGAATCCAGTGGCCAGCTTTTACCCTTCCACTCCAAGGTGCCATCACAACACCACAAAAAAGTTCTGGCCGATCTACAGCTAACGGCTCAATGACTTGGTTTCCAGAAAGATTTAATTCCAGCAAGCTAGCGCCAACCGTTGAAACAGTTGCGCTAGAACCTGTTGCGCTATCGGAGATAGCAATTTGTTTCGACATCAGCGCCTAAAGAGTAAAACGGTATAGGCGGCGGAAAAACCAAATCCAACAGCTGCGTACAGGTAGCTAAACCAAGTTAGCTCTGCTGGAACAGCTAGCGTCAGTGCTCCAAGACCAAAGGCTGCAAACTGCATAACTCTGGAAGCAAATCGAACACCCTTGATGTTGGCATAGAGGCTAACCACCAGCATGTTTCCGCTTAGAGCCACCAGCGTCACCGCAATCATTCGCATCGACCAGACCTGGTCATCACCGGTTGGCAGGGCGAGAAGCTCAAGAAATAAAACCGGAAGACTGAGCAGAAACACTGCACTTAATCCAAATACCGCAGACCCTGTTCTAAGGACGATTCTTAGTGGGTGCTTAACGATTTCTTGAGTCATAACAAAATGCTAGCCAAACAACTCTGGCAGTGTTGCAACCCAAGGAGCACGAAGCTCATCAAGTTTCCAGGTTGCTAGATCCTGAATCTCAAGTTCACCGGTGTTGTCAGTCACACCAATTCGAAGCACCGGAATATTTCTTGCCTCACAAAGACCAACAAACTTGACGTCGTCCTCGCGACCCACACTCACAAGCACTCTCCCTGTGCTTTCAGAGAAAAGCGCAGCGGTTCTGTCAACGCCGTCGCGCTCACATATCTCAGACAACCAAACTCTCGCACCCATGTTGAAGCGCAGCACCGACTCGGTTAGCGCTTGAGCAAGCCCAGCTTCCGAAAGGTCTGTGGCAGATGCAATGAGTCCCTGCAGGCTAGCGCCGTGCAACAATTCGGCAAGCGCCTTCTCGTGCTCTAAGTTCACTGCTGGCGGCTTACCACCCAAGTGATCGTGAATAACTTCTGCCCAAACTGAGCCATCGAGTTCGTCTTTGGTAGTTCCCAGAAGGTAGATGTTGTTGCCTTCGTCTTGCCAGCCGGATGGAATGCGTCTAGCAACGTCATCAATTACTCCCAGCACACCAACAACCGGAGTTGGGAAAATTGCAACGTCACCGGTTTGGTTATAGAAGCTTACGTTTCCACCGGTGACCGGAATGCCAAGCTCCAAGCAACCATCGGCAAGTCCCGTAGTTGCCTCTTTGAATTGCCACATCACTTCTGGATTCTCAGGAGACCCAAAGTTCAAGCAGTTGGTCACAGCTAGTGGTTTAGCTCCGCTGGTTGCCACGTTTCTATACGCTTCGGCAAGAGCAAGCTTTGCTCCCTGGTAAGGATCCAGTTGGCAGTAGCGGCCGTTGGCATCAGTTGAAATGGCTACGCCAAGACCTGACTCTTCTGAGACGCGGATCATGCCGGCACCGTCCGGGTAAGCAAGAGCTGTATTTCCGCCAACGTAGCGGTCATACTGAGCCGTGACCCAGGACTTATCCGCTTGATTCGGAGAGGAAACGATCTGAACGAACTGGGCTGCTAGGTCGGATGAATTCTCGTTTGCTCGAGGCAAGCCGCGGAATAGAACGCTGTCAACGTTCAGCGGGTCCTGCCATTTTGGCTTTTCAACTGGACGCTCATAGACCGGACCGTCGTGAGCAACGGTTCTAGGAGGAACATTCACAATCTCCTTGCCGCCCCATTTGATGAGCAGTCGATCCTTGTTGATGACCTTGCCGAGCACTGAGTACTCAACTTCGTATCTGTCGACAATCTTCTTGAAAGCCTTCAGGCGCCTCTTTGGAACAATCGCCATCATGCGCTCTTGAGATTCGCTCATCAAGATTTCCTCGGGAGTTAGCGACTCGTCGCGAAGCAAAACCTTCTTAAGCTGTACCTTCATGCCCTTGCCGCCGTTTGAGGCAAGCTCACTTGTCGCACAAGATATACCTGCACCACCTAAGTCCTGGATACCAGCAACGACGCCTGCTGCAAATAGCTCGAGACAACACTCAATCAAAACCTTTTCCGCGAATGGATCGCCAACTTGAACGGCGGGTCTTCTGCTTGGGCCTTGATCATCAAAAGTTTCACTCGCAAGAACTGAAACTCCACCGATTCCATCGGCGCCGGTTCTAGCTCCAAACAAGACAACCAAGTCACCTGGTTTTTCAGCCTTGGCAAGTTTTAGGTCTTCGTGCTTGAGTGCACCAACACTTAATGCGTTTACAAGTGGGTTGCCCTGGTAGACCTTGTCAAAAACAGTTTCGCCACCGATGTTTGGTAATCCCAAACAGTTGCCATAGAAAGAGATGCCGTCGACAACTCCGTGCACAACTCGCGCGGTGTCTGGATTTTCTGGAGCACCAAAGCGCAGCTGATCCATAACCGCAATTGGCCTAGCTCCCATTGTCAAAATGTCTCGAACGATTCCACCAACACCTGTTGCAGCACCCTGGAATGGTTCTATGTAGCTTGGGTGGTTGTGGCTTTCAACCTTGAACGTGACAGCAAGTCCTTCACCGATGTCAACTACACCAGCGTTTTCACCCATTCCGACCAGCAAGTGTTTTTTCATTTCAGGAGTTACCTTTTCGCCAAATTGACGCAGGTAAATCTTTGATGATTTGTAACTGCAGTGCTCAGACCACATCACCGAATACATCGCTAGCTCTGAGCTGGTGGGACGCCTGCCAAGAATTTCTTTGATGGATTGGTATTCTTCTTGCTTGAGCCCAAGCTCTAGCCAGGGCTGTTCCTTCTCAGGTTCTTTCTTGGAGTTTTTTACGGTATCGATGATCAAGCCGAAACCACCGAGCTCAACACAGACTGGAAAATCTTTAGACCGTCTACACCAGAGCGCATCGCAATAGGGGAGTCAGGACCAAAGCCCGGTTCAACCGCATGCTCAGGGTGGGGCATTAAGCCAACGACGTTGCCTCGCTCGTTTCGAAGCCCTGCGATGTCGTTCATCGAACCGTTTGGGTTTACCTCTAGATATCTAAAGGTCACCAAACCTTCGCCCTCGAGCATTCGAAGAGTGTCTTCGGTGGCGATGTAGCCACCCTCACCGTTTTTCAACGGAATGGTGATTTCATCTCCTTTTTGGAAAGCATTGGTCCAAGCCGAGTCAACGTTTTCAACCCTTAGCTTCTGGTCTCGGCAGACAAAGTGCTGCTTTTCGTTTCTGATAAGCCCGCCTGGAAGTAAGTGTGATTCGACCAGAATCTGAAAGCCGTTGCAGATTCCCAAAACAGGAAGTCCTTCGCCGGCTTTTTTGATGATGGTCTTCATAACTGGCGCTTGGGCGGCAATTGCTCCGCAGCGCAGGTAGTCGCCGTAGCTAAAACCGCCAGGGAGAACAACGGCGTCCACTTTCTTGATTGAACTGTCGGCATGCCAAAGTGCTACCGGTTCGCCGCCTGCCAGTCTGATTGCCCTGGCCGCGTCACGGTCATCCAGGGAACCTGGGAATGTGACGACGCCTATTTTCATGCTTAGTCTTGCTCGATTGAAACTTCGACAACGTCTTCGATTACCCCGTTGGAAAGGAAGCTCTCGGCGATCTTTTTGGCTTCTTGAAGCTGGGCGTCGGTCGGTGTGGTGGCGTAGTGAAGTTCAATGCGCTTTCCAATGCGTACCGCGCTGATTGCCTTGTGTCCTGAGCGCTCCAGGGCTCTTGCCACAGCTTTTCCTTGGGGGTCAAGCAGGTCCTGCTTAGGCATTACCTGAACGATGATTTTCGGCAACTTTGGCCCCCTACGGTGGCTAAAAGGACTTTGGAATACTCCCGAGTTTACTGGTTTGTACTCTCAAGCTTTTCCCGCAACTCCGCGTAGCGAGAACTTGTCCGCTTTACTACCTCGG
>JBJOKH010000048.1:0-6953 GCA_046046195.1 Actinomycetota bacterium
TGGGCCTAGGAGGACTTGAACCTCCGACCTCTTCATTATCAGTGAAGCGCTCTAACCACCTGAGCTATAGGCCCGTAGAGCAAACAAAACCTTACTAGAGATTGCCCGCTCAAACAAACCCTCACCTAGTTGTTGGTGAAGGTGAGAGAAATACCCCCTGAAAGCTTGGCAATTACGTTGAAAAGCGCGGCATAAACAGCGGCCAGCGAAGTGGTTAGAACCATGTTCAGAAGTGCCAGAGTGATGGCGGTTGCCATCACTGAGGGAAGCGAGAAGCCGGAGGACAGATCGCCCTCGGCTCCTAGCAGGCTGCTGAAAATTCCACCCAACGAATTAAGTAGGCCAGAGAAAGTCAAAACCACCCAGAGCAGTAGCGCACCAACGATGATTCCAATCGCTGCTGCGAGCGAAACAAAAAAGCCGGCTTTGGTGGCTGACAAAATGTCAATGCCTCTTAGCTTGAGCTTGATCTGCTTGCGCGGCTCCGATGATGTTGCCGCACTGCGATTAAATAAACTTGCCAATCTAGGCTCCTTCACTCGTCTCTAGGTTTCGCTCCGAGTTTTTGGCCAAAGACAGCACAGCATCTCCGTCTTCGAACCTAGCAAACACTACACCTAAGGTGTCACGGCCTTTCGCCGGGACCTCAGAAGCTGGGGTTCGCATTACCTTTCCGGAAGCCAATACAACTAGTACTTCATCTGTTTCGTCAACAATTTCTGATCCAACCAGGTCGCCGCGCTTCTCATCCAGCTTGGCCACCTTGATCCCCAGGCCGCCACGGCCCTGGACTCGGTATTGGTCGACGGAGGTGCGCTTGGCGTAGCCTCCCTCGGTCACCACGAAGACGAATCCCTTCTTGCCGATTACTCGAGCAGACAGTAGCTCATCTCCCTTGCGGAACTTCATTCCCGTCACACCGGAGGTGTCGCGACCCATTGGTCGAAGGGAGTCGTTGTCAGCCGAGAAGCAGATTGACATTCCCTTCTTGGAAACCAGCAGCAATCGGTTTTTCTTTTCAACCAACATCGCATTCACGACCTCATCGTCCTTGCGCAGCTTAATTGCGATGATGCCACCGGATCGAGGAGTGTCATAGAGCTCAAGCTCGGTCTTCTTCACCAAGCCAAGCTTGGTTGCAATTACCAGGTATGGGGCTTGCTTGTAATCCTTCAGATCAATTACCTCAACCACTCGCTCATCGGGCTGCAGTGCGAGCAGATTGGCGACGTGCTGTCCCTTTGCCTCGCGCGATCCCTCTTGGATCTCGTGAACCTTGGCTCTGTAGACGCGTCCTTTGTTGGTAAAGAACATCAACCAGTGGTGAGTCGTTGAAACGATGAAGTTTTGCACGACGTCATCTGCACGCAGTGAGGTTCCCTTCACGCCCTTACCGCCGCGGTGTTGAACGCGGTAACTGGTGCTTCTGGTGCGCTTGATGTAGCCGCCCGCAGTTAGAGTCACAACCATTCCCTCTTCTGGAATGAGGTCCTCAACCGAAACATCACCATCGGCTGCAACGATCTGAGTCTTTCGGTCATCACCATACTTATCGGTGATCTCGGCGAGTTCTTCGCCGACAATCTTTCGCTGCAGGTTCTCGTCCTTGATGATCTTTTTGTAGCCCTTGATTTCGGCTTCTAGTGCTGCTGCCTCATCAATGATTTTCTGGCGCTCAAGTGCTGCCAGCTGACGAAGCTGCATGTTCAGAATTGCTCTTGCCTGCAGATCATCAATTTCAAGCAGTTTCATAAGACCATCGCGAGCGTCATCAACGGTTTGGCTCTTACGAATTAATTTGATTACTGCATCGAGTGCATCGAGTGCCTTTAGATATCCCCGCAGGATGTGAGCGCGCTCTTCCGCTTTCTTTAGTCTGAACTTGGTTCTTCTCAGAACGATGTCGATCTGGTGGTCGATCCAGTGAGTGATGAATCCGTCGAGGGTGAGGGTTCTTGGAACACCATCCACCAGTGCCAACATGTTGGCTCCGAAGTTTTCTTGTAGCTGGGTGTACTTATACAAATTGTTTAGTACGACTCTCGCTACTGCATCTTTCTTTAAGACAATCACCAGGCGCTGGCCGGTTCTGCCCGATGTTTCATCGCGAATATCTGCGATGCCGGTTAGCTTGCCCTCTTTGACCAGCTCCGCGATGCGTAGGGCTAGGTTGTCGGGGTTGACCTGGTAAGGCAGTTCGGTAACCACCAAACAGGTTCTTCCCTGCAGTTCTTCAACCGTGACAACGGCGCGCATGGTGATGGAGCCGCGTCCGGTGCGGTAAGCATCTTCAATTCCACTGCGGCCAAGAATCTGAGCACCGGTTGGGAAGTCTGGTCCCTTCACGATCTTGAGAAGTTCAGTTAGTAGTTTCTCGCCGGTCTTGTCTGGGTTTTCTAAAACAAATTTGGCGGCTTCGGAAATTTCTCTGAAGTTGTGTGGAGGGATGTTTGTCGCCATTCCAACAGCAATACCAATTGAGCCATTGACTAAAAGATTTGGAAAGCGCGAAGGAAGAATCGTTGGTTCTTGAGTTCTACCGTCGTAGTTGTCTTGGAAGTCAACAGTTTCTTCGTCGATGTCGCGAACCATCTCCATGGCAAGCGGTGCCATCTTGCATTCGGTGTATCGAGGTGCAGCGGCGGCATCATTACCGGGACCCCCAAAGTTTCCCTGGCCCCAAACCAGCGGGTAGCGCAGGTTCCACTCTTGAACGAGACGTACCAAAGTGTCATAGATGGCTGCGTCTCCGTGCGGGTGGTACTGACCCATCACGTCACCAACAACACGTGAGCACTTCGAGAACTGCTTGTCTGGACGATAACCACCGTCATACATCGCATACAAAACTCTGCGGTGAACTGGCTTTAGGCCGTCTCTAACGTCGGGCAATGCGCGACCAACAATCACGCTCATTGCGTAGTCGAGATAGCTTCTTTGCATCTCGACCTGCAGGTCGACTTGTTCGATCTTGTCTATCTGATCTGACACTTAGTTCCTCCTAGATGTCCAAGAAGCGAACGTCTTTAGCGTTGCGCTGAATGAAGGTTCTGCGGCTTTCGACATCCTCGCCCATCAGGGTTGAGAAGATCTCGTCTGCCAGGGCGGCATCGGCCAGGGTCACCTGCAGCAGGGTGCGGGTGGCGGGGTTCATGGTGGTTTCCCACAGCTCGTCGTAGTCCATTTCGCCCAGCCCTTTGTAGCGCTGGATCGAGTTTTCCTTTGGCAGCTTCTTGCCTTCTTTTTGCCCCTTGGCGATTAGCTCATCGCGCTGGGCATCGGAGTAGGCGTATTCGTCTTCGGTGTTTGACCACTTGATTCGATAAAGCGGTGGCTGCGCCATATAGACATAGCCGTGCTCAATTAGCGGACGCATGTATCTGAAAAGAAGTGTCAGCAGCAGTGTTCGGATGTGCTGGCCATCAACATCGGCATCGGCCATCAAAATGCACTTGTGATATCTGATCTTGTCGACATTGAACTCTTCACCAATTCCAGTTCCAAACGCGGTGATCAGCGATTGCACCTCGGTGTTGGCAAGCGCTCTGTCGAGTCTTGCTTTTTCAACATTCAAGATCTTTCCGCGCAGCGGAAGGATTGCCTGAGTCTCCGGATCTCTTCCGCGCACTGCAGAGCCGCCCGCCGAGTCGCCCTCCACGATATAGATTTCAGAAACCTTTGGGTCGCGCGAAGAGCAATCGCGAAGTTTTCCTGGCATGCCACCAGATTCGAGCAGGCTCTTTCTTCTGGTTGCTTCTCTTGCTTTTCTTGCTGCTAGTCGCGCGGCAGCAGCTTGAATTGCTTTGCGAACAATTTCTTTTGCACCAGATGGGTTTCGCTCAAACCAGTCGCCAAGTTGATCGGCAACGATCTTTTGAACGTAGGTTTTAGCTTCGGTATTTCCAAGTTTGGTTTTGGTTTGACCTTCGAACTGAGGCTCTGAGAGTTTGACGGAAACAACAGCGGTTAGTCCTTCACGAACATCGTCACCGGTTAGGTTTTCATCTTTCTCTTTTAGTAGACCCTTGTCTCGCGCATATTTGTTTAGCAGCGATGTGATGGCGGATCTGAAGCCCTCTTCGTGGGTTCCACCCTCGTGGGTGTTGATGGTGTTGGCATAGGTGTGAACACCTTCGTTGTAACCGGTGGTCCACTGCATTGCAACTTCCAGCGACATCTTCTTGTCTTTGGTTTGCGACTCGATTGAAATGATGTCGTCGTGAACAACCTCAACCTTCTTGGCTGAGTTTAAATACTTCACGTAGTCGATTAGGCCAAGGTCATATTTGTATTCATCGGTTTTGCCATCTCGCTCATCGGTGAGCTTGATCTTGAGACCTTTGTTTAGAAAACACATCTGCTGGAATCTTTGGCGGAGTGTTTCGTAATCGAAAACTACAGTTTCAAAAATTTCTTTGCTGGGTGTGAACTTGATGGTGGTGCCGGTCTTGGTTGTCTTGGCGCCCTTCTTCAATGGTGCGTCAGGCACACCGATGGTGTAGCTCTGGGTCCAGACAAATCCGTCGCGGTTAACTTCAACTGAGAGCTTGCTTGAAAGAGCGTTTACAACTGAGGCACCAACGCCGTGCAGACCGCCGGAGACTGAGTATCCGCCGCCGCCAAACTTCCCACCGGCGTGTAGAACTGTTAGAACAACCTCCACCGCTGGCTTTTTCTCAACCGGGTGCATATCAACCGGGATGCCACGACCGTTATCGCTGACTTTGATGTCGCCGGCTTTGGTGATGGTGACTTCAATCGAGTCGCAATAGCCGGCTAGGGCCTCATCAACCGAGTTATCAACAATTTCATAGACCAGGTGGTGCAAGCCCCTGGGGCCGGTGGACCCGATATACATTCCAGGTCTCTTTCGAACCGCTTCCAGTCCCTCTAGGACTTGGATCGCTCCGGCGTCGTACTTCTTTTTTGCTTCAGACATATTTAGTTGCTTCCCACTTGGGTTAGCACCACAGAAATGCACTTAAAAAGCGACTGAGATTCGGGTTAGCTAACCCAGTTAGTCTACCCCAAAATCCGCGTCTTTATTGGGCAAAACTACCCATAGGTGTCCCTGGGACCCCGGCCAGGAACGCTCCTGGGGCCCTTCTTCCAGCTGGGGGCGGCGGGGCCCAAAAAGACCAAATCTTTGACCCCGAGTTCCGGGTATTGCTCCTGAACCCGGGCCAATATTTGGTCCTTCAGGGTTCGAAGCTGGGTCGCCCACGCGGTCGATCGACACTTGATGCTGAGGGTGCCATTTCGGAGCTCATCCGGAGCCGAAGCAGCCGCATTTTCAGGTCCGACCAAAATATGCCAATTCAAAAACAGCGATTCTTTATCGACTCTTTTTTGCCAGTCGAATTCTCCGAGTAATTCTTCAACGCCTTCGCCAGCGGAAATTGGCTCTCTGCCTTTTTCGAATGGTTTTGATCCGCGAGATTTGTCTTCTTTTATTTTGTCTTCGCGAGTTTTACGCCCAATTGATTTGAGAGTTTGCTTAAAGAATTTATCGGCAAGGCCAAAGTTAATCTCCACTTAGCTCACCCCTCGAAACTGAATATGATGCCGACCACTCTATTTCAGGTGCCATAGACTCATCGGCCGCCGTTATCAAAACTTGTTCAAATCCCAAAACAAATTCCAGAATTCGAGTTCTTCTACCAGGATCCAAAACAGAGAACACATCATCCAAAACAACTACGGGGTCACCTAAAGATCCGTCTCTAAGCAGTGCTGCTACAGCAAGCTTTAGACCAAGTGCGATTGACCAAGCTTCGCCCTGCGACGCGTGTGACCTTGCCAGCATTGAGTCTTTTTCAACTAGCATCTCGTCTCGGTGCGGACCGACGAGAGTGATTCCGCGTTCAAGTTCTTGTTGGCGAAGCTCCGACATCTTCTTCAGCATTTGTTCTTCGATGTCGCTTTGAGTTATTTCTTCAACTTGCTCTTGGGTGTCTAGTGAAACTAGACGCAGGCTAATTGCCTCTTGGGCGGGCGAAAGTTTGTTATAGAAGTCTTGAAGCAGTGGTGATAGTTCAGAAATTAGTTCGAGTCTTGCGATTGTCAATTTGCTGCCGAGCGATGCGATTTGTTCATCCCAAATATCCAGCGTTGAGAGTTCTGGGTTTTTGGCGAACTTCGCGCTTTTGAGGAGTGCGTTTCTTTGCTTGAGGGCCCTGTCGTAATCGAGCTTTAGCTGAGCGAGCCTGGGCCTGAGTAGGGCCATGGTTGAGTCAAGGAAGTAGCGCCGATCCTCTGGATCGCGGCGGACGATGTCTAGATCCTCAGGGGCAAACAGCACGACTGGGAGGTTGCCTAAGAAATCGGCAGCCCTTTTCTGCTGGTTGGCGTTTAGAAAATAGCGATTTGATTCATCTCTATTTAGCTCAGCAGCAACTACTACTTTTCGGCTTCCCTGATTAGCCGTGGCTGAAATCACGGCTTGGTTTTCTGTGTTTTTGATCAGTGTTTTTAGAGCCCCGGGCCGATGCGAGGAAAGCTGGCTTAGAAAAACCAGTGCCTCCACGAGGTTGGTTTTGCCCTCGCCGTTTGGTCCATGGAAAAGGGTGGTGCCTTTTTGGAGTGAAAGATTCAGGGCCGCGTAATTTCGAAAATTAGCAAGCTGAACTTCGCTCACCCACAACTTGGGCCGCCTAGGAAACTAGCAGGTTCGGCTGCAGTAAGTACTTGTAGTGCTGGGATGAGCCAATTGGCGTAATTAAAACTGGGCCCGGCTTGTTGGGATTGTTTGGGTTTGATGTGAAGCCCAGTGAAACCATTTCGGTGTCGATTCCGGAAAGGGCGTCGATTAAATATTGCGGCTTAAGTGAGACCGTGTTTTCATCACCTGTTAGTGAGCAGCCGATTTGTTCGCTCGCATCTGCAACGTCAGATCCGATTGATTCAAGCACGATGTCATTCGATGTGAATTTAAATCTCAGTGGTTTGTCCCG